>NZ_JBVIRO010000049.1:0-1002 GCF_055575975.1 Amycolatopsis sp. NPDC033938 | reverse complement strand
AGAGCCTGTTCCTAAACCTGTGGTGTGTCGTGTTGGCATAAGGGTGGGCTCCTGGTAGCGAGGGAGGTGCTGAAGCCAAACCCTCAAACCAGGAGCCCGGGTTCTAGTGTGCCTTGCTGATCGGGTGTGCGTGTCGTCGGTCCCGATGACACGCACTCGTCGTTATCCCTCTGATACCACTGATGCGGAGTGGGCGCTGCTGGAGGCGTTGCTGCCGCCTCCAGCCTGGCTGGAAGGCAAGGGCGGGCGGCCGGCGAAACATTGCCGGCGAGCGATGATCGACGGTATTCGTTACCTGGTCAAAGAAGGTGTCACCTGGCGGGCCCTGCCCGCGGACTTCCCGCCGTGGTCGACGATATACAAGTACTTCCAGCAGTGGCAGGACACCATGGTCCTGGACACCGTGCACGACTGGATCCGTGACCGGGTGCGGATGACCGACGGACGCCCGCCGTGGCCAACGGCCGGCATCATCGATTCCCAGTCGGTCAAGGCCGCCGAAACCGTCGGGAGATCGTCCCGGGGCTACGACGGCGGCAAGAAGATCAACGGCCGCAAACGGCACATCATCGTCGACGTGCTCGGCATGCTCCTCGCGATCAGCGTCACTGACGCCGGAGTCCAGGACCGAGTCGCCGCACGCCCCCTGCTTCGCCAAATCCGGAACCTGTTCGACCACATCACCCTGATCTGGGCCGACGGCGGCTACCGCGGCACCGTCTTGCCCTGGGCACGCAACACCCTGAACTTGACCATGCGCATCATCAGCCGCACCGACCAGCCCGGATTCCACATCCTGCCCAAACGCTGGATCGTCGAACGCACCTTCGCCTGGATCACCCGCCATCGCCGCACCGTCCGCGACTACGAACGACACCCCGACACCCACGAAGCCATCATCAAATGGGCCATGCTCACCACCATGACCCGCAAACTCACCCGCCACGACCCCACTAACACCAACCAATGGCGCGACGACTAACAGGTTTAGGAACAGGCTCT
>NZ_JBVIRO010000048.1:0-1075 GCF_055575975.1 Amycolatopsis sp. NPDC033938 | reverse complement strand
GTGTGGTGTTTCAGAGCTGTAGAGTGGATGCGTAACATCTTTGTGGGCAAGTCCTCGGCCTATTAGTACCAGTCAACTCGACAACACATTACTGTGCTTCCATTTCTGGCCTATCAACCCAATGGTCTGTTGGGGGCCTTAACCCACAAAGGGGTGGGATACCTCATCTTGGAACAGGCTTCCCGCTTAGATGCCTTCAGCGGTTATCCCTTCCGAACGTGGCCAACCAGCCATGCCACTGGCGTGACAACTGGCATACCAGAGGTTCGTCCGTCCCGGTCCTCTCGTACTAGGGACAGCCTTCCTCAAGTATCCTACGCGCGCGGCGGATAGGGACCGAACTGTCTCACGACGTTCTAAACCCAGCTCGCGTGCCGCTTTAATGGGCGAACAGCCCAACCCTTGGGACCTACTCCGGCCCCAGGATGCGACGAGCCGACATCGAGGTGCCAAACCATGCCGTCGATATGGACTCTTGGGCAAGATCAGCCTGTTATCCCCGGGGTACCTTTTATCCGTTGAGCGACACCCCTTCCACCAGGTGGTGCCGGATCACTAGTCCCGACTTTCGTCCCTGCTCGACATGTCTGTCTCACAGTCAAGCTCCCTTGTGCACTTGCACTCAACACCTGATTGCCAACCAGGCTGAGGGAACCTTTGGGCGCCTCCGTTACTCTTTAGGAGGCAACCGCCCCAGTTAAACTACCCATCAGGCACTGTCCCTGAACCAGATCATGGTCCGAGGTTCAGATTCCCAATCCGACCAGAGTGGTATTTCAACAACGACTCCACCAACACTAGCGTGCCAGCTTCACAGTCTCCCACCTATCCTACACAAGCCGAACCGAAAACCAATACCAAACTATAGTAAAGGTCCCGGGGTCTTTCCGTCCTGCCGCGCGTAACGAGCATCTTTACTCGTAGTGCAATTTCGCCGGGCCTGTGGTTGAGACAGCCGGAAAGTCGTTACGCCATTCGTGCAGGTCGGAACTTACCCGACAAGGAATTTCGCTACCTTAGGATGGTTATAGTTACCACCGCCGTTTACTGGCGCTTAAATTCTCAGCTTCACCCC
>NZ_JBVIRO010000046.1:0-1364 GCF_055575975.1 Amycolatopsis sp. NPDC033938 | reverse complement strand
GTAACTAGTCAGGTCCTGGTCATCCGGTGATCGTTGTTCTGCGATGATTGCCGGGTGTCCGGGAGTGAGCGTCCGTCGTATGACGAGCTTGCCGCGCTGGTGGTCGCGCAGGCGGAGACGATCCGGGTGTTGCAGGCCGAGGTGGAGCGGTTGACCGCGCGGGTGGGGGAGCTGGAGCGGCAGCTGAAGACCACGTCGCGGAACTCGTCGAAACCGCCGTCGCAGGACGTGTATGTCAAACCTGCGCCGAAGTCGCTGCGGCGGAAAACCGGTCGTGGGCAGGGGAAACAGCCCGGAGCGGCGGGTATGAGCCTGACGCTGGTCGCTGATCCGGACACGGTGGTCGACCATGTCCCGGCGGCATGCGGCGGCTGCGGAAACGGGTTGCGGCATCGTCCGGACGTGGGTGTGGTGCGGCGTCAGGTTCACGACCTGCCTGAGATCACACCCGTGGTGACCGAGCACCGGATGCATCAGCGGCGCTGCCGGTGCGGGGTGCTCACCACCGCGCCCGCACCCGTCGAGGCGACCGCCCCGGCCTGCTATGGCCCGAACCTGACCGCGCTGGCCGCGTATCTGCTGACCTATCAACACATCCCGATCTCTCGTGCCGCTGAGTTGCTGGCCGAGGTGACCGGTATGGCGGTGTCCACCGGCTGGGTCAGCTCCGTGCTGGGCCGGGTCGCACCCGAGTTGGAGCCGTTCGTCGAAACGACCCGGGCCGCGGTGCGGGCGGCGCCGGTGGCACATTTCGACGAGACCGGCATCCGGGTGCTCAGCAAGAACCGGTGGCTGCACTCGGCCAGCACCACGTGGCTGACCGTCTACTACCTGCACGACAAACGCGGCCGCGAGGCGATCGACGCGTTCGGGATCCTGGACGGGTTCACCGGTGTCGCGGTCCACGACGGCTACCACTCCTACCGCACCTACGACCTCACCCACGCGCTCTGCAACGCCCACCACCAGCGCGAACTCCAGGCCGCGGCCGAAACCTATCGCGACCAAACCTGGCCGGCCGGACTCAGCGACCTGCTCGATGAACTCAACGCCGCCGCCCACACCGCCCGCGAGCTGGACCTGGACACCATCCCGGACGAGGTCCTCACCCCGCTGACCAGCCGCTACGACACGCACGTCCAAGCGGGCCTGGACCTGCACCCGCGCAACCATCAAGGCCACCCCAAAGGCGGCAGACCCACCCAATCCCAAGCCCGCCGTCTGCTCGAACGACTCGAGAAATACCGCGGCGACGTCCTGCGGTTCGCGTTCGACCTGACTGTTCCTTTCACCAACAACCAGGCCGAACGCGACATCCGCATGACCAAAACCCAACTCAAGATCTCCGGCGGATGGCGCACCCA
>NZ_JBVIRO010000045.1:0-1660 GCF_055575975.1 Amycolatopsis sp. NPDC033938 | reverse complement strand
TGGTGTTCCCGAGTAGCAGCGAGCTCGTGGAATTTGCTGTGAATCTGCCGGGACCACCCGGTAAGCCTAAATACTTCCTGAAGACCGATAGCGGACTAGTACCGTGAGGGAAAGATGAAAAGTACCCCGGGAGGGGAGTGAAAGAGTACCTGAAACCGTGTGCCTACAAGCCGTCAGAGCCCGAGCAACATCTTTGATGTTTACGGTGATGGCGTGCCTTTTGAAGAATGAGCCTGCGAGTTAGTGCTGCGTGGCGAGGTTAACCCGTGTGGGGTAGCCGTAGCGAAAGCGAGTCTGAATAGGGCGATTGAGTCGCGTGGTCTAGACCCGAAGCGGAGTGATCTACCCATGGCCAGGCTGAAGCGTCGGTAAGACGACGTGGAGGGCCGAACCCACTTAGGTTGAAAACTGAGGGGATGAGCTGTGGGTAGGGGTGAAAGGCCAATCAAACTCCGTGATAGCTGGTTCTCCCCGAAATGCATTTAGGTGCAGCGTCACATGTTTCACCACGGGGGTAGAGCTACTGGATGGTCTAGGGGCCTTACCGGGTTACCGAAATCAACCAAACTCCGAATACCGTGGTGTGAGAGTGTGGCAGTGAGACGGCGGGGGATAAGCTTCGTCGTCGAGAGGGAAACAGCCCAGAACACCAGCTAAGGCCCCTAAGTGTGTGCTCAGTGGGAAAGGATGTGGGATTGCCCAGACAACCAGGAGGTTGGCTTAGAAGCAGCCACCCTTGAAAGAGTGCGTAATAGCTCACTGGTCAAGTGGTCCTGCGCCGACAATGTAGCGGGGCTTAAGCACACCGCCGAAGCTGTGTCATTCGTGCATATAGATCGACTCTTCTCGTGAAGGAGTGTCCAGTCGCACGGATGGGTAGGGGAGCGTCCTGCATCCAGGGAAGCGGCGGCGGAAGCCAGTCGTGGAGGGTGTGGGAGTGAGAATGCAGGCATGAGTAGCGAATGCAGAGTGAGAAACTCTGCCGCCGGATGACCAAGGGTTCCTGGGCCAGGCTAATCCGCCCAGGGTAAGTCGGGACCTAAGGCGAGGCCGACAGGCGTAGTCGATGGATAACGGGTTGATATTCCCGTACCCGAGCACGTGCGCCCAGGATGAGGCGGTTGATACTAACCACCCAAAGCGCCAGCTGAGACCCTTCGGGGTGGAGGCTGGTTGTGGAGCGTGGGATCTGATTCCGTAGTAGTCGAGTGATGGGGTGACGCAGGAAGGTAGCTCCGCCAGTGAGTGGTAGTACTGGTGTAAGCGTGTAGGCCGGAACATAGGTAAATCCGTGTTTCACATAGGCTGAGACGTGATGCGTAGCCGATTGAGGTGAAGTAGAGTGATCCTATGCTGCCGAGAAAAGCCTCTAGCGAGTGCGTGCACGGCCCGTACCCCAAACCAACACAGGTGGTCAGGTAGAGAATACTAAGGCGATCGGGTGAACTGTGGTTAAGGAACTCGGCAAAATGCCCCCGTAACTTCGGGAGAAGGGGGGCCAAACACTCTGAAGTCCCGTGCGGACTAGGGGTGGGTGGCCGCAGAGACCAGCGGAAAGCGACTGTTTACTAAAAACACAGGTCCATGCGAAGTCGCAAGACGATGTATATGGACTGACGCCTGCCCGGTGCTGGAACGTTAAGAGGACCGGTTAACCCTT
>NZ_JBVIRO010000044.1:0-1707 GCF_055575975.1 Amycolatopsis sp. NPDC033938 | reverse complement strand
GGGCACTCGGCCCCTTTTCTTGCTCTCGGAGGGGCCCCGCTGATCAGCTTTAGGTAAAGACTTCCTCGGCCCGGAATCACAAAAAAACGCGACCGCCTGCGGCGGCTGCTCCGGCCCCCGCCGGGAACAACGAAAAGGCCCCCGCCGAATTCGACGGGGGCCTTAACGCGTCGTCACTTATCCTCGGCGGCAACCCTCTTGTAGACGGCATTCCTGGTGATCCTCGCGGCTCGGGAAACCTCAGTTGGCGTCAGGGCCTTCGTCTTCACCGCGTTGATCGTCAACGCCGTCTCCGCCTTCTGCGCCGCCTCGGACAGATCGGCCAGCGCCCGAATCAGGTTCCGATGCCACTCGGCCGGATCACTGAACATCGCCGCGTCGGCATGTCCGAGGTAGCTGGTTAGCTCTGAGATCGACTGGAACTGTCGTTGCAGGTCAGACCGGAAAACGTCGGCCTTGCGTCGGGTCATGATTCGTCCTCCGGGATGGAACTATGCGAATACTCGGTTGACAGATCCTGTCTGCCAGGCTCATCGTAGAGCCCAGCACAGCCCGTAGTCATCACATCCGCAGATGACGAAACGTCAGGAGACATCCATGCCCGCCATCTTCCACGTTGACCAGGCCCGCACCTTCTCCATGGTCATGTTCCTCAGCTCCTCCCCGAAGATGCAGTTCGGCACGCAGCAGCAGGACACCGCCAAGGACGGCACCCCCAAGTGGGAGGTGCAGGTCGTCGCCTCGTTCACCCAGTTCGGCCGGACCGAGAACGAGATCCTCAAGGTCGGTGTCCTCTCGCACCAGGACCCCGCCGCCCCGCTCCAGGGGATGCCTCAGCCGGTCGAGCTGGTCGGTTTCCGCGTCGGCGTCACCCCGGCCGAGAAGCGGACCGACCGCAACGGCAACGAAAAGGTCGTCGGCGGAACCGCCTGGTACCAGGCCGACGAGATCCGCGCCATCAACGCCGTTCCCCAGTCCCGCAAGACCGCCTCGCAGGAAGGCTGACCGTGTCCGCCACTGACACCCTGAGCCTCGCTCCCCTGGTCGCCGTCATCACCCTCGTGGTGCTGGCGGCCTGGGGGGCGGCTCGCCTCTTCATCGCCACCTACCGGTACATCCGGGCCACCCCGCACCAGCGCCGCCGGATGCGCCACGCCTGGGCCGTCTCCCGTCGCTGGCGTCGCCTGGCCCCAAACGTCGGCCTCGCCCGCGTGGACGAGAACACCAAGGGCCGCAAGGACTGGCAGGGCAAGACCGCCAAGCCCGTCACGGTCGTCCCGAAGATCCGAGTCTTCCCGGAGCCGTGGGGCATCCGGGCCGTCATCAAGACCATCCCGAAGGTCGGCGTTGAGGAAGTCGAAAAGGCCGGCGGTTGGCTCGCGGACGCCTGGGACTGCCAGACCGTGGAAGTCCGCCGACTGCAAGCCGGACTGGTGGAGGTCCGGGGCATCGTCGGTGACCCCCTCGTTGACCACCAGCCGTACGTCTGGCCCGAAGCGGACGCCTGGACTCTCCCGATGGGTCATAACCCCTGGATGCGCCAAGTCGGCATCCCTCTGCGGCAGTTGAGCGGCATCAAGGTCGCGGGCCTCCCCGGCTACGGCAAGACCATGCTCATGCTCGCCTGGATGGCCTCGCTTGCGAACCGCGCCAACGTCCAGTTCGCCATCTTCGACGGCAAGACCTCCGACGCCCGATACGGCGACT
>NZ_JBVIRO010000043.1:0-1875 GCF_055575975.1 Amycolatopsis sp. NPDC033938 | reverse complement strand
CCGGAAAGCATCAGAGATGGTGCCCCCCTTGTGGTCGGTATACAGGTGGTGCATGGCTGTCGTCAGCTCGTGTCGTGAGATGTTGGGTTAAGTCCCGCAACGAGCGCAACCCTTGTCCTGTGTTGCCAGCATGCCCTTCGGGGTGATGGGGACTCACAGGAGACCGCCGGGGTCAACTCGGAGGAAGGTGGGGACGACGTCAAGTCATCATGCCCCTTATGTCTTGGGCTGCACACGTGCTACAATGGCCGGTACAAAGAGCTGCGATGCCGCGAGGCGGAGCGAATCTCAAAAAGCCGGTCTCAGTTCGGATTGGGGTCTGCATCGACCCCATGAAGTCGGAGTTGCTAGTAATCGCAGATCAGCATTGCTGCGGTGAATACGTTCCCGGGCCTTGTACACACCGCCCGTCACGTCACGAAAGTCGGTAACACCCGAAGCCGGTGGCCCAACCCCTTGTGGGAGGGAGCTGTCGAAGGTGGGACTGGCGATTGGGACGAAGTCGTAACAAGGTAGCCGTACCGGAAGGTGCGGCTGGATCACCTCCTTTCTAAGGAGCACAGCACCGATTGCGAGCAAACGTCTCGCACGGTCAGCTCATGGGTGGAACGTTGATTAGTTGGCACGATCACAAGGCTGTCTTCACCAGTACTGCTTCGGCGTGGAACGTGATGAACAACCGAGGGATCGTGCCTGGCACGTTGTTGGGTGTCTGAGGGTACGGCCGTGAGGTCGTCCTTCAAGGATGCCGGCCCCAGTGAACTCACCGCGTGCGGTGAGGTGATGGGTGGCTGGTCGTTGTTTGAGAACTACACAGTGGACGCGAGCATCTGTGGCCAAGTTTTTAAGGGCGCACGGTGGATGCCTTGGCACCAGGAACCGATGAAGGACGTGGGAGGCCACGATAGTCCCCGGGGAGCCGTCAACCAGGCTTTGATCCGGGGGTTTCCGAATGGGGAAACCCGGCAGTCGTCATGGGCTGTCACCCATGCCTGAACACATAGGGCATGTGGAGGGAACGAGGGGAAGTGAAACATCTCAGTACCCTCAGGAAGAGAAAACAACCGTGATTCCGGGAGTAGTGGCGAGCGAAACCGGATGAGGCCAAACCGTAGGCGTGTGAGACCCGGCAGGGGTTGCGCCTACGGGGTTGTGGGATCTCTTTGCTGTCGTCTGCCGGCGACAGGACGAGTCAGAAACCGTATGGATAGGCGAAGGACATGCGAAAGGTCCGGCGTAGAGGGTAAGACCCCCGTAGCTGAAATTCATGCGGCTCGTTGAAGAGACACCCAAGTAGCACGGGGCCCGAGAAATCCCGTGTGAATCTGGCGGGACCACCCGCTAAGCCTAAATATTCCCTGGTGACCGATAGCGGATAGTACCGTGAGGGAATGGTGAAAAGTACCGCGGGAGCGGAGTGAAATAGTACCTGAAACCGTGTGCCTACAAGCCGTGGGAGCGTCGGACACAAGCTTGCTTGTGTCTCGTGACTGCGTGCCTTTTGAAGAATGAGCCTGCGAGTTTGCGGTGTGTTGCGAGGTTAACCCGTGTGGGGAAGCCGTAGCGAAAGCGAGTCCGAACAGGGCGATTCAGTAGCACGCTCAAGACCCGAAGCGGAGTGATCTAGCCATGGGCAGGTTGAAGCGGAGGTAAGACTTCGTGGAGGACCGAACCCACCAGGGTTGAAAACCTGGGGGATGACCTGTGGTTAGGGGTGAAAGGCCAATCAAACTCCGTGATAGCTGGTTCTCCCCGAAATGCATTTAGGTGCAGCGTCGTGTGTTTCTTGCCGGAGGTAGAGCACTGGATAGGCGATGGGCCCTACCGGGTTACTGACCTTAGCCAAACTCCGAATGCCGGTATGTGTGTGCCGGG
>NZ_JBVIRO010000042.1:0-8625 GCF_055575975.1 Amycolatopsis sp. NPDC033938 | reverse complement strand
GACCAGGCCCGACACATACTCCCGCGCCCTCACCCGCGGCTCCGACCGCGTGAACCGACCCGCGATCCGATCATGCACCCGACCCAGCTGATCCACCACCACATCGACCACCACCACGATGATCTACCACACACCACCCAAGCGCCGTTGCAGGACTAAATGCAGAGCCATCGGCTGTGGTAGGTCTGGAAAAGAGGAAGAAGGAGGCCCGCATGGCGAAGATCCAGCGCATTTCCGCGAAAGGCCACACGAGCGCGAGCCCTGACGCCGTCTACGCCCTCCTCCTGGACCGTGAGCACTGGCCCGACTGGTCCCCGCTGGGCAAGTTCCGTCTCCTCGAGAAGGGCGACCAGAACGGTCTCGGCGCCGTCGGCGTCTTCAGTACCAACGGCGTCAACGCCTGCGAAGAGGTCATCGCGCTCCAACCCGGCAAACGCTTCGGCTACACGCTGCGCCAGGGGATGCCGCTGCGGGACTACCGGGCGTATGTCGATCTCACGCCCGTGCGCGGTGGACGCGGCGGCACCGACATCCACTGGCACGCGTCGTTCACCGCCAAGATCCCCGGCACCGGCTGGTTCTATCGCCGGTTCCTCGGTCGCTTCTTCGGGCGCATGGTCGACGGCCTCGTGGCGCGCGCCTCGCGAGGCGCCCCATAAAGTAGGCGCATGGCAGCCCCACGACGCACGCAGGAGGAACGCAGCGCCGCGATGCGCGTCAGGCTGCTCGACGCCACGATCGACTGCCTCGTCGAGTACGGCTACGCGGGCACCACGACGACCCGCGTCGCGGATCGCGCCGGGGTGACCCGCGGCGCGCAGGTGCACCACTTCCCGACCAAGGCCGACCTCGTGACCTCCGCGATCCGGCATCTCGCGGCCAAGCGCACCGAGGTCGCGATGGCGGAGATCGACCGGCTCAAGGCGTCGGCCGACCCGGTCGGCGACGCGCTGCAGCTGATGTGGGAGATGCACCAGGGGCCGGTCTTCTCGGCGACCGTCGAGCTGTGGGTGGCCTCGCGCACCGACCCGGAGCTGCGCGCGCAGATGGCGGTGGTCGAGCCGATCGCGACGAGCAGCCTGGTCGAGTTCGGCAAGGCGCTGCTCCCGGAGCATTCCGCGCATCCTGAGTTCCTGCACGCGGTGTACACGGCGATGGACGTCGTCCGCGGCATCCTCATCGCCAGCTGGGCGACCCGTGACCAGGACGAACTGGAGGCGCGCTGGGACCGCGGCCGCCGTCACCTCATCCTGTTGTTCGAGGCGCTCATGCAGCCCAGCCCCTCTCGCTAGGCGTGTTACTCTCCCCGGGAGAGTGAGGAGGTCACGTGCTCGGAAACCCGTACGATCCCGACTGCCCCACCCGCGCGCTGCTCGACCGCATCGGCGACCAGTGGACCGTGCTGATCGTCGGCGTGCTCGGCGACGGCCCGCTCCGGTTCACCGAAATCGGCAAACGCGTGCGCGGCATCTCGCAGAAGGTCCTCACGCAGACGCTGCGCAGCCTCGTCCGCGACGGCATCCTGACCCGCACCGCGTATCCGGAGATCCCGCCGCACGTCGAGTACGAGCTGACCGACCTCGGCCGCAATCTGGCCGAGCCGCTTGACATGCTCGACAAATGGGCCCGCGTGCACATGGGCGAGGTCCTCGACGCCCGCAAGACTTATGACGGGCAGCTCAGCGCTTGACCAGACCGGCCTCGTGCGCCAGCAACCCCGCCTGGGTCCGGTTCGCGCAGTCCAGTTTGACCAGCATCCGCGACACGTAACTCTTCACCGTCGCCTCCGCCAGATGCAGCCGCGCCGCGATGTCCGCATTGGACAGTCCTTCGCCGAGGCAGGCGAGGACATCCGTCTCCCGTTCGGTCAGCCCCTCGGTCTTGCGCCGCGCGTCGTCGCCGCGACGCCGTCCGTCGGCGGACATCGCCACCAGCCGCCGCGCGGCCTCGGGAGACAGCACGGTGTGCCCGTCGGCGGCGACGCGGACCAGCCCGATGAGATCCTCCGGCGGCGTCGACTTCACCAGGAACCCGGCCGCGCCCGCCCGCAGCGCGCGGATGACGTAGGTGTCCGCGTCGAACGTCGTCAGCGCGACGACCGCGGGCGGCTCCGGGAGTTTCGCGATCCGTTCGATGGCGGTCAGCCCGTCGACGCCGGGCATCCGCAGGTCCATCAGCACCACCCGCGGCCGGTGCCGGACGACGGCTTCGACCGCCTCGGCACCGTCCTGGGCCTGCGCCACCACCTCGATGTCGGCCGCGGAACCGAGGATCGTCCGCAGATGCGCGCAGACCATCGGTTCGTCATCGACGACGACCACCCGGATCACGCATCTCCTTCCGCCGTCGGAACGTAGGCGGGAAGTATCGCATCGACGCGGTAGCCGCCGCCCGCGATCGGACCCGCGCCGAACCGGCCGCCGATCAGCTCCACGCGTTGACGCAGCCCGGCCAGACCGGCGCCGGATCCGCTGCCAGCCAGCGCGGGATCGGCCGGGGCTCCCGCCCGCGTGTTCTCCACGGCGATGTCCAGGCCGTCCGCGTGATAGCGGAGCCCGACGGTCGCCGTCGAGCCCGGAGCGTGCTTGCGGATATTCGTCAGCGCCTCCTGCACGACGCGATACGCCGTCCGCGCGACGGTGGGGGAGATCCGCCCGGGATCACCGTGCACGGTCAGCTCGGTGGGGATGCCCACCGAGCTCGATTCCGCGACCAGCGTCGCCGGATCGCCTGCCGTGCCGTCGGTGAGGGTGCGCGGCCCGGCGTTCGCGCCGTCGCGCAGCACCCCGACGAGGTCGCGCAATTCGTCCAGCGCCAGCGCGCCTTCACGCCGGATGTCCTCGGCGGAGGCCCGCACCGCCTCGTCGGCCGAGACGACGCCGAGCGCCCCGGCGTGCAGCACCATCAGGCTCAGCCGGTGGGTGACGACGTCGTGCATCTCTTCGGCCAGTTTCCGCCGCTCTTCGGCGCGGGCGCGTTCGGCGAGCAGATGCTGCTCGCGTTCGGCGCGTTCGGCCCGGTCCCGCAGCGAGCGCAGCAACTGGCGCCGCGCCTCGAAGTACAGCGAGATCGTGGTGGGCAGCGCCGTGCTCAGCAGGCCGAACGGGGTGGTGTTCCAGTGCGCGTCCCACGGCCGGGACGCGCAGAGGACCAGGATCGCGGTCAGCCACAGCAGCGTCCGCCGGTCGATCAGACGCGCCAGCTGGCTCAGCACGACCGGGGTGATCGACGGGACGGTCATCAACGTCAACTGCCGCTCCGGCACCAGCAGCCCGGGGGAAAGCAGGTCGGAGGCGAGCATCAGCAACGCGCCGGCCAAGACCAGGCCCGCGACCAGTCGCGGGAACCGGAACAACAGGAGCAACGACAGATCGAGCAGTACCTGCAGGGTGACCCCCGCGGCGGGCCCCGCCCAGCCCGTCGTCGGCTCGCCGAAGACGTACAGCGCGATGTCCAGGCCCGCGAACGCGAGTGCCGCCAGTGTGAGCCACCAGGTGTCGGCCGGACCGGGCCGGAACGGCCTGCTTTTCTCCACCGGATCACGGTAGCCAGCCCGAAGCGGTGCCGCCCGGCATCGGCGACCAAGGGCGGGGGGAACCGCAACTTTCGTCTATCAGGCGATCCTCCTTCCCCGGTTTCGGGGACCGCGCTGTCTCGGGTGGAGTGGAGATCATGAGTGACGCGACCTTGACAGTCCGAACAGGACAGGAGCGGGAGACGGCCTTCGCCCGCCTGCCGGTGTTCGTCGTCGCCGCGCTGGCCGGAGCCGCGCTGCTGGCCACCAGTGGCCGGTACGCGCACGGTTTCGACGAGTTGTACTTCCTGATGGCAGGCCGGGAACACCTGGCGTGGGGCTATTTCGACCAGCCGCCGTTGATCCCGGCGCTGGCCGGGGCGATGGACTCGGTGTTCCCCGGTTCGCTGGTGATGCTGCGCCTGCCGATGACGCTGGCCGCGGCGGCGGGCGTGGTCGTCACCGCCCTGATCGCCAGGGAACTGGGTGGTGGACGCGGCGCGCAGGTGCTCGCGGCCGGGCTCTACGCGACGTCCGGGGTGATCATCGTCAGCCATTGGATCGGAACCTACGTCTTCGATCCGTTCCTGTGGACGGTGATCGTCTGGCTGGTCGTCCGCTGGACGCGCACCCGCCGCGACGGGCTGCTGGTCTGGGCGGGGGTGGTGACCGCGATCTCCTTGCAGACGAAGTTCCTCGTCCCCGCTTTCTGGGGGCTCGCCCTCGTCAGCGCGCTCGTGCTCGGCCCACGGGAACTCGTGCGGCGGCCGAAATTGTGGCTGGGCGCGGGAATCGCCCTCGTCGCGACTGTGCCGACGCTGGTCTGGCAGGCGTCGCACGGCTGGCCGTATCTGCTCATGAACGACGTCGTGGCCGCGGAATTCCCCGGCACCTGGGTCTTCCTGCGCGACGGGTTCCTGATGGCGGGTGTCGGCGCGGGTGTGCTCGCGTTCGTCTACGGTCTCGTCCGGTTGATTTCTTCACGGGAACTTCGCGGCTATCGCTTCTTGGGGGTAGCGATAGCCGCGCTCATCGTGGCGTTCCTGGTCCTGCACGGCCGTTCCTACTACCTGATGAGCGTCTTCGCGCTGCCGTTCGCCGCCGCGGCGACCGGCTTCGTGAACCACGTTCCCCGGTGGCGGCCGATGGCCTGGCCGGTGATGGTGCTTTCGGCGGTGATCACCCTCGCCGGCCTGCCGATCTTCCCGGCGACCATGACCAGGACCAGCATCGGCCCGATCGCGCTCGGCACCTCCTTCGCGGGCGGTGAACTGCCGCAACAGGAGCTGGTCAAGGCGATCGGGGAGACCTACGCCGCCCTGCCGCCGGAGACGAAGGCGCACACCGCCGTCTACGCCGAGATCTATCCGTTCGCCGCCGCGACCGAGTTCTACGGACGGCAGTACGGCATCGAACGTGTCTACAGCGGCCATCGCGGCTACTGGTATTTCGACCGCCCGCCGGAGTCCGCGGACAGCGTGCTGTTCGCCGGATTCGATCCGGAACTGCTCAAGCCGTACTTCGCCGAGGTGACCCCGGTGGTGGAAGGGCTGTTGTGGCGGTACGACGGCAGGCGGGGTTCATGGAACGAGATCTGGCCGAAGCTGGAGAGGCACTGATGACCGAACTTTCCTTACCCGCCAAGGCGTACCTGCTCGCTTGCGACGTCACCAACGGCCGGCTGCGGGACCGGCACCGCGCGAGCCTGCTGATCCGCGGTGCCGCGTTGACCGACCTCGTGCTGCGCGGCCGGGCCGCCGACGCGGACGGCCGGGTCACGGTGTCCGGTGCTGGGCCGACCGGGGATCTCGTCCTCGACGAGCTGCTCGCCGAGGTCGCGGGGAAGAGCCCGCGCAAGTGGAAGTGGTGGGTGCGCGAGGACGCCCGCGGCACTTTGGAGGCGCTGGAATCCCAGCTCGACGCGGCGGGCGTGATCGAACTGCGGACGGGGCGGCTACTGGGCCTGTTCCCGTCGCGGCGGCCGATCGTGCGGGATCCCGCCGTCGTCGAACGCTTGCGGGCCATGGTCGATCAGGCGCTGCGGGGTTCCGGGCCGGTGTCCGATGTGGACGCCGCGCTCACCGCGCTGGCGGCCGCGGTCGAACTCCGCGGCGTCGTTTCGGGCGGGGACAGGCGCCGGTACAAGGAGCGGATCGAGGAGCTGGCGGAGCGGGGCGGGGACGCGGTTCCCGCGCTGCGGAAGCTGTTCCGGGAGCTGCGTGCGGTACGGGCCTCGGCAGCGGCCTCATCCGGCGGGAGCTGAACCGGCACCGAACAGCCGGTCGAGGTAGTAGTCCACAGTGGACACAGCCTCGTCGGGGGTGCGGTGCTTCATCACGATGTTGGTGCCCTGCGAATCGGCGAGTGCCCAGAGGATCGCCGCCTCGTGCTCCGGGTCGGCCGATTTGTCGACATCGCCCGCGTCCTGCCCCTGCCGGATCAGCACGGCGAACAGTGCGAACAACTGTGGCACGCCTTCGGAATACGCGGCCGCGAACGACGGGTCGGAGATCGTGCGGATGAAGAACGCGACGCCCATCAGCCAGTCGCCCCGGCTGCGCTCGTCGAGGGGAAGGATCTCGGTCATGATGGCGCGAAGGATGGCTTTGGGGGTCGACGGCAGTTCGCCGGCCGCCAGCCGGGCTTTGAGGCGCTCTTCGTACACCTCGGAGCGCCGCTCGACGGCGAACAGCAGCATCTCGTCCTTGGTCTTGAAGTAGTGCTGCACCAGGCCCATCGACATGCCCGCCTCCGCCGCGACATGCCGGAGGCTGACGCCTTCGAGGCCGCGTGTGGCCGTCAGTCGCGTCAGCGCCTCGGCGATCTCCGCCCGCCTCGCGGCGTGATCCACCTGCTTGGGCACCTTCACCGTCCCGTTCCGCCGAGGCCGTTTGCAATGCGATCGCATTGCCACTACTGTCCCACATTATTGCGATGCGATCGCATTGTAAACAACTGTCGGGGGTGAACATCGGTGGAAGCCGATCGGGGGAAGGTGCGGCTGAGGCCGCCGCGGAACGCGCTGGACCGGCGCGTACTCGGCTGGTGGCGGTCGCAGGGGACGGTGATCTTCGGTGCGCCGGTGCTGGTTCTGGTGCTGCTCGGGCTGCTCATCGCACCCGCGCGGACCTGGCTGCTGACCCCGGCGGCGGTGCTCGCGGTGCTGGGACTGGCCTGGGTGATCGCGATGCCGATGTGGTGGTTCAAGATCCACCGCTGGGAGATCACCGAGACAGCGGTGTACACGCGTTCGGGGTTCTTCTGGCAGGAGTGGCGGGTCGCGCCGATGTCCCGGATCCAGACCGTGGACACCCTGCGCGGACCGCTGCAGCAGGTGTTCAAGCTCGCGACCGTCACGGTCACGACGGCGTCGGCGCGGGGTGCGGTGAAGATCCGGGGGCTCGACCACGAACTGGCCGCGAGCCTGTCCGAGCAGCTCACCGAGACGACGCAGGCGACGCCGGGTGACGCGACATGACCTCGGGCGAATCCGAGGGGTGGAGCGCACTCGACAAGCGGACGCTCCCGGTCACCGCGCTGACGATGGCGGGGGTGGCCGTCGGAGCCGCGATCCCCACCATGGCCGCGATCGTCGGCGGCGGCGTGCGGTTCTGGGTCGCGCTCGCCTGGGTCGTGGCAGGTGGGCTCGTGCTCGTCGGCGGCAGCGTGCTGATCGACCTGTGCTATTGGCGGGCGATGCGGTACCGGGTCACGCCGGAACGGCTGGAGACGTCGTTCACGTTGGTGGTCCGGTCGAGGAAATCCCTGCAGCGCGACCGGATCCGCAACGTCGACCTGACGGCCAACCCGCTGCACCGGCTGTTCGGCGTCGCGGTGGTGACCATCGGCACCGGCTCGCACGAATCGGGCGGCCAGGGCAGGCTCAAACTCAACCCGGTCTCCCGAGCCGAAGCCGACCGGCTGCGCGCGGAACTCCTGCGGCGCGACGAAATCGCCGACACCGACGAGAACGCGCCGCTCGCCACACTGGACCCGCGGTGGATCCGCTACGCGCCGATGTCGTTCCTGACCCCGACGCTGGGGCTCGCCGCGGGCGGTGGCCTCATGCAGATCTCGGAGTGGGCGGGGCTGCAGCAGGGGCTGATCGACTGGGTGTTCGGGCTGTTCCGCGAGATCCCGCTGGTGGCGGCGATCCTGCTCCTGCTGGCGATCGCGATGGTCGTCGGCCTGGTCGGGGCGCTGGGCCTGTGGATCGAGATGTGGTGGAACTACCGGCTCGATCGCGAATCCGGCGGCACGCTGCGGGTACGTCGCGGGCTGTTCACCACCCGCTCGATCTCGATCGAGGAACGCCGTCTGCGCGGCATCGACCTCGTCGAGCCGCTCGGGAACCGGATCTCCGGCGCGGCGCGCGTCGACGCGATCGCCACCGGCATGCGGCGCGGCGATGACGACGACAAGACCGACTACCACACGCTTCTGCCCGCCGCGCCGGTCGCGACGGCCAACCGGATCGCCGCGGACGTGCTGCGGGAACCGGTCTCGCCGACCGAAGCCGTCCGGCTCACCGGCCATCCGCGCGCCGCGAGGGGACGACTGATGCGCTGGTGGGTCGGTTCGGTGGTGGTGCTGCTGGCGATCTTCGCGATCCTCGGCTTCCTGCTGACCGACGTCCTGCTGGTGATCGGCGCGGCGCTCGGCGTCGTGCTGCTGCCGGTGTCGGTGCTGCTGGCGCTGGACGCCTACCGCAACCTCGGGCACGGGATCACCGGGCGCTACCTCGTCGGGCGGCACGGGACCGTGCGGCGCAGCACGTTCGCACTGGAGCGCGACGGCGTGATCGGCTGGACGGTCAAGCAGTCGATCTTCCAGCGGCGTAAGGGATTGCTGACCGTCGTCGCGACCACGGCCGCCGGAGCCGGGGCGTACTCGGTGTACGACGCGGGGGAGGAGCAGGGCCTGTTTTTCGCCGAGGAATCGGTGCCGGAGCTGCTGACGCCGTTCTTGGAGCGGACCTGACGGTCGTGAGTGGCGATTCGGGTTAGAACCCGAATCGTTACTAGTCAGGCGGTTGCGGGGTTGGTTGGTAGCCAGGGGTTCCCGGTGATGGCGTCGCGGAGTGCGGTGAGGACGTTGAGGCCGTTTTTGCG
>NZ_JBVIRO010000041.1:0-9651 GCF_055575975.1 Amycolatopsis sp. NPDC033938 | reverse complement strand
GCCCGGTCCCATTCCGAACCCGGAAGCTAAGCCTGACAGCGCCGATGGTACTGCAACCGAAGGGTTGTGGGAGAGTAGGACACCGCCGGACTAACTTCAGGACAGGGTCCTGACCAGGGTCGAGAACCTCTGACAGGTTCTCCCCGGTCAGGGCCCTGTCTCTTTTCATGTCCAGGGACGGACTACAGTGGTCCGTTGGCGCGCCCGATGGGTGTCGCCGGTATCGAAAACTTTTTCAATAGTGGCAGGAGGCCAGGTGTCCGAGTTCGGTCGACGTGACTCAGATGATGGCGCGTCCGGCCGGTCGGGTCGCCGGGACGAGAGTCCCCGCGGAGGCCGGTCTGACGCGCAACGAGGTGACCGGCGCGGTTCCGCCGGTGGCAGGCAGGACCGAGGCGGCCGTGACGGTGGCTATCAGGGCCGCCCGCGCCGGGACGACCGCGGTGCCCGCGGCACCGGCAGCTATCCCGGCAAGCCCGCGCGAAGCGCCGGCAGTGGCGATGGTCCTCGCGACCAGCGTGCCGGCGGTCGTTTCGCCGGTCAGGGCCGCGACGAGAACCGTCCGCGTTACAACAACGACGACCGCCGTGGCGGAACCGGAGCAGGCGACCGCCGCGACGACCGGTCCGGTGGCCGTGACAACGACCGCCGTGGCGGTTACCGGGGCGATGACCGCGGTGGCTACCGGTCCGACAACCGCGGTGGCGACAACCGCGGTGGCGACAGCCGTGGCGGCTACCGGTCCGACAACCGCGGTGGCGACACTCGTGGCGGTGACCGTGGCGGCTACCGGTCCGACAACCGTGGCGGCGACAGCCGTGGCGGCGACAGCCGTGGCGGCGATCGCGGCGGCTACCGGTCCGACAACCGCGAGAACCGCGGTGGCGACCGTGGCGGCTACCGCTCCTCCGAGGGCCGTCCCGAGCGTCGCTACGACAACCGCTCGGACAATCGCTCCGACAGCCGTTCGGACAGCCGTTCCGAAGGCCGGTACGAGAAGCGCACCGACAGCCGTCCGGCTCGCTCCGGTTACAGCTCGGACAACCGCGGCCGTTCCGACGACCGCCCGTCCGGCAACCGCTACGAAGGCCGCCCGCAGGGCAAGTCCTACGGCGACCGTGACAAGCGTGGCGGCAGCGACGACCGGCGCCCGTCCTACCGCGACGACCGCGGTGATGCGCGTTCCGGCGGCTACGGCGGCGACCGGCGTGACGATCGCCGTGACGACCGGCGTGGCCCCTCCTCGGGGGACCGCCGTCCCACGGGCGGTGGCTACGAGCGCAAGAGCTTCGGCGACCGTGACCGCGGCCGCGACGACGACCGCCGTGGCGGCTACCGCCCCTCCGGCGATCGCCCCGAGCGTTCCGACCGTCCAGTTCGGTCCGACCGTCCCGACCGCAAGCCGTCCGATCGGCCGGAGAAGCGGTACGACGACAAGCGCGGCGATTCCCGCGGCGGTGAAGGCCGGTTCGAGCGCAAGCGCGACGACCGTCCCCAGCGCGACCGTTCCGAGGGTCGCAAGGACTTCCGCTCCTCGCCGCGCACTGAGGACAAGCCGGTCGACGACGAGACCTTGGCGCGCGAGCTGCTGTCGGCTCCGGAACTGCCCGAGGGTATCGAGTTCTCCGACCTCGACGAAGAGGTCCGTCGCGAACTCCGCACCCTGCCCAAGGCACTCGCGGAAACCGTCGGCAAGCACCTCGTCGCGGCGGGCGGACTGGTCGACGAAGACCCCGAAGCCGCGATGGAGCACGCCAAGTACGCGAAGGCCAAGGCGTCGCGTGTGCCGATCGTCCGTGAGGCGCTCGGTCTGGTGGCCTACCACGCCGGCAACTGGTCCGAAGCGCTTTCGGAGCTTCGAGCCGTCCGCCGGATGACCCGCGCCGACGACCACATCGCGATCATCGCCGACGCCGAGCGTGCCATCGGGCGTCCGGAGCGGGCGCTGGACCTCGCGAAGGAGGTCGACAAGGAGCGTCTGTCCAAGGCGACCCAGATCGAACTCGCGATCGTCGCCGCCGGTGCGCGCCGTGACCTCGGTCAGCTGGACGCCGCCGTCGTCTCCCTGCAGGGCGACGACCTCAAGGCGGAGAAGCGCGACCCGTGGAGCGCCCGGCTGTTCTACGCCTACGCCGACAACCTCGCGGCCGCCGACCGCAAGGAAGAAGCGATCCGCTGGTTCCTCAACGCGGCAGAGGCCGACGAGGAGGACGAGACCGACGCCGCCGAGCGCGCCGCGGAGCTCACGAATGGCTGACGCCCTGTCGGCCGGGTACGACGCGGTCCTGTTCGACCTCGACGGCACGGTCTATCACGGCAGCACGGTCGTCCCGGGCGCCCCGGAAGCACTCCGGGCGCTCCGGGACGCCGGCACGGCCGTCCGCTGGGTGACGAACAACGCCTCCAAGGCACCCGAGGAGGTCGCCGCGCATCTGGAGGCACTCGGCCTGCCCGCCACCCCCGACGAGGTCCACACGAGCTCTCAGGCGGCCGCGGCCCTGCTGGGTGAGCGGCTGCCGGAGGGCGCCGTCGTGCTCGTCGTGGGTACGGACTCGCTCGCCGCCCAACTCGAGTCGGCGGGACTGCGCACGGTCCGGGAAGCCGGGCCGGACGTGGCCGCCGTCGTGCAGGGGCATTCCCCGGAGAACACCTGGGCCGCCCTCGCGGAGGCGTGTCTCGCCATCCGCGCGGGCGCGCTGTGGGTGGCGACCAACGTCGACGCGACCCTGCCGTCCGAACGCGGACTGCTGCCGGGCAACGGGTCGATGGTGGCCGCGTTGCGCACCGCCACCGGCGTCGAACCGCTGGTGGCGGGTAAACCGGCGCCGTCGCTGTTCACCACGGCGGCGCGGGACGCGGGCGCGGAGCGGTCCCTCGTCGTCGGCGACAGGCTGGACACCGACATCGAGGGCGCGGTCGCGGCCGGGATCGACGCGCTCTGCGTGCTGACCGGGGTCGCCGACGCGGCGTCCCTGATCAAGGCGAGGCCCGAGGAACGGCCGCGGTACCTCGCGTGGGACCTGTCCGGACTCGGCGCCCGCGCGGATCTGCTCGAGGTCGGCCCGAAGGACGGCTGGCGGGTCACCGCACAGGGTGACGTGCTCGAGGCCGAGGGTGAGGGCGACTCCTTGGACCTGTTGCGCGCGTTGTGCTCGGTTGCCTGGGAGACGGGGATCACCGAGGTCCGTGGCGTCGGCGACACCGCCCGCGCCGCGCTCGGCGAGCTGCGCCTCGCCTGACCAGCGCTGCTAACTTGGTGGGGTGCAAGACCACTTCCACCCCGTTCCGCGACCCCCGGTGCCCGGACCGCCGCCGGTCCCGGGTGACCAGACCGACCGTCCCGAGGCACGCTTTCCCGCCGAGGGACCATCGGCGCTGTACGCGCAGCAGGACACGGATCCCCGTGCCGGGGTCGACGAAGCCGTGGCGGGCCTCGACGACCTCGCCTCGCTTCCGCTCTCGGAGCACGTCGACCGTTTCGAAGCCGTGCACACCGAGCTGACGGTGGCGCTGTCCACCATCGACAAGGTCTGACCGCGTGCCCAAACGCGCCCGCCTGGACGCGGAACTCGTCCGGCGGGGTCTGGCCCGCTCCCGCGAGCAGGCGTCCGCGCTGATCGCCGAGGGCAAGGTCAGTGTGCGCGGGATGGTGGCCACCAAACCCGCGACCGGGGTCGAGTCCGGCGCGCCGATCGTGGTGCGCGACAGCGACGACCCCGGCTGGGCCTCGCGCGGCGCGCACAAACTGCTCGGCGCGCTCGCCGCCTTCACCCCGCACGGCCTTTCCGTCGACGGAAAGCGCTGCCTCGACGCCGGCGCCTCGACCGGTGGCTTCACCGACGTCCTGCTGCGCAACGGCGCCGCCACGGTGCTCGCCGCCGACGTCGGCCGCGGTCTGCTGGACTGGCGGCTGCGTACCGACGACCGCGTGGTCGTCCTCGACAAGACGAACGTCCGCAACCTGACCCCGGAAGACCTCGGCGGGCAGGTCGATCTCGTGGTCGGTGACCTCTCGTTCATCTCGCTCAAACTCGTGCTGCCCGCGCTGGCCGCGTGCGCACGGGACGGCGCCGATCTGGTGCCGATGGTGAAACCGCAGTTCGAGGTCGGCAAGGACCGGCTCGGCAGCGGCGGCGTCGTGCGCGACCCGGAGCTGCGGGCCGAATCGGTGCTGGGTGTGCTCGCCGAGGCCGAGAAACTGGACCTGCGCCTGCGCGGCGTCGTGGCGAGCCCGCTTCCCGGCCCGTCCGGGAACGTCGAATACTTCGTCTGGCTTACCCGCGGGACGGGGGAGACCGTCGGCACCGACGCCGAACGGCTCGTCCGTACCGCAGTCCTGGAGGGACCCCAATGAGCGATCGCGAGGTGCTGCTCGTCGTGCACCCGGACCGGGACGCGACCCGGGACGCGGCACGCGAGGTATCGGCCCGTTTCGCCAAGGCCGGTGTGCGGCTGCGGGTCCTCGACGAGGACGTCCGGGAGATGCTCGAGGCGGACGGCGGGATCGGCGCGCCCTGCACGGTCATGGCGCCGGAACAGGACCCGGCGGCCGGGACCGAGCTGGTGTTCGTGCTCGGCGGCGACGGCACGTTGCTGCGGGCCGCGGAACTGGCGAGGCCGAACGGTGTTCCGGTGCTCGGGGTGAACCTCGGCCGGGTCGGGTTCCTCGCGGAGGCCGATTCGGACAAGCTGGCCGACACCGTCCAGCGCGCGGTCGACGGCGACTACCAGGTCGAAGAGCGGATGACCGTCGACGTCACGGTCAGTATCGACGGCGAGGAGACCGTCCACACGTGGGCGCTCAACGAGGCCAGTGTCGAGAAGAGCTCACGTGAGCGAGTGCTGGACGCCCTCATCGAGGTCGACGGCAGGCCCGTGTCCTCCTTCGGCTGCGACGGCGTCCTGTGCGCCACCCCGACCGGCTCGACGGCGTACGCGTTCTCCGCGGGCGGGCCGATCATCTGGCCGGACGTCCAGGCGCTGCTGGTGGTGCCGAGCAACGCGCACGCGATGTTCTCCCGGCCGTTGGTCGTCTCCCGTGACTCGGAGATCACCGTCGCCATCGATCCGGACGGCTCGCCCGCCGTCCTGACCTGCGACGGATCGCGGACCTTCGATCTACCCGCCGGTGCGGCCGTGCGGGTCACCTGCGGCCGGGTGCCGGTGCGGCTGATCCGGTTGTGGGAAGGCCCCTTCACCGACCGGCTGGTGCACAAGTTCTCGTTGCCGATCAAGGGCTGGCGGGAGCGGCACGCCCGCTGAGGAGAGGTCATGAACGGGACTTTCATCGCGAAATTCGCCAGGAAAGTCCCGTTCATCTCGTGCCGGGTGCGGGAATGGTCGGGGTAGGCCGCTACGGTGGGCGTCGTGCTGGCCGAGATGCGCATCCAGGGCCTCGGAGTCATCGAGGACGCCCTGCTGGAACTGCACGCGGGCTTCACCGTCGTCACCGGTGAGACGGGTGCGGGCAAGACCATGGTCGTCAGCGGGTTGCACCTGCTCTCCGGCGGCCGAGCCGAAGTGTCCAAGGTGCGAACGGGAATGCTGAAGGCCTTCGTGGAAGGCCGATTCGAACTGGGCGGTGCCGAGGGCGCCACCCGGATAGTCACCGACGCCGGGGCGGAGGTCGACGAGGACGGCAGCGTCATCGCGCTGCGCGCGGTCTCGGTCGACGGCCGCTCTCGCGCCCACCTCGGTGGCCGTTCGGTGCCGGTCGGTGTGCTGGCCGATCTGTCCGAGCAGCTGATCGCGGTGCACGGGCAGAACGATCAGCTGCGGCTGCTGCGGCCCGCCGAGCAGCGCGCCGTGATCGACCGGTTCGCCGGTGAAGCCGTCACCGAACCCTTGGAGCAGTACCGCGCGGTACGGGACGAGTGGCTCGCCGTCGTCGCCGAACTGACCGAGCGGTCCACCCGTTCCCGTGAGATGGCCCAGCAGGCAGACCTGCTGAGGCACGGTCTCGCCGAGATCGACGCGGTCGCGCCGGAACCCGGCGAGGACACCGAACTCACCGAGCAGATCAAGCGGCTCGCCGCGGTCGACGAGCTGCGGGCCGCGGCCAGTGCGGCGCACGCCGCCGTCGCCGGTTCCTCCGACGGGGATCCGGACGCGCCCGGCGCGCTGGGGCTGATCGGCGAGGCGACGCGCCAGCTGACGGGCTCCGAGGACGCCGTGCTCCGCGATCTGGGCCCCCGCCTCGACGAGGCTTCGGTACTGCTGTCCGAAGTGGGCACCGAGCTGGGGAGCTACCTCGAAACGCTCGACGCCGACCCCGCGCTGCTGGAAAAGGTGCTCGCCCGCCAGGCCGACTTGAAGCGGCTCACGCGCAAGTACGCCGCCGATGTGGACGGTGTGCTCGCCTGGGCCGACGACGCCCGCCGCCGGATGTCCACGATGGACACTTCCGAGGAGGCGCTGGCCGAACTGGCCAAGCGCCGCGACGAACTCGCCGTCACGCTGGCGGAACACGCCCTCCGGTTGTCGGAAGCCCGCGTCGAGGCCGCCGCCGAACTGGCCGAGGCGATCACCGCCGAGATGTCCGGGCTCGCCATGGGGCAGGCCGAAATCGAGATCACCGTCGAGCGGCGCACCGTGGACGAGAGCGACCCGCACGCGGTGAAGGTCGAAGGCAGGCTGGTGCACGCCGGCCCCGACGGCGTCGACGACGTCGAGCTGCTGCTGCGCGCGCACAACGGCGCACCGCCGCTCCCGGTGCACAAGGCCGCTTCCGGCGGTGAGCTTTCCCGCGTGATGCTGGCGATCGAGGTCGTCCTCGCGCATGCCGACACCGTGCAGACCCTGGTGTTCGACGAGGTCGACGCCGGGGTCGGCGGCCGCGCCGCGGTCGAGATCGGCAGGCGGCTGGCACGGCTGGCGCGCAGCCACCAGGTCCTGGTGGTCACGCACCTGCCGCAGGTGGCCGCGTTCGCCGATCAGCATCTGGTGGTGGACAAGGGCACGAGCGGCGGGGTGACCCGCAGTGGCGTGCGCGTACTCGAACAATCCGAGCGGGTCGTCGAACTCGCGCGGATGCTCGCCGGAATGGAAAGCACCGAGACCGGCCGCGCGCACGCCGAGGAATTGCTCGCCGTCGCCGAGGCCGACAAGAGCGCGCCGGACAAGCCCAAATCCCGCCGCGGCGGAAAGCGCAAGAAGGCGAAGTAACGGACGAGACGGCATAGGAGTCGCGCGACCCGGTGTGGGTTAATCGGCGTGTTCCCTTCGGCGTGGCGGACGCATAAGGCCGCGCCGATTTGTCACTATCGGTCGCATGAAGCTCACCGGCTTGCTCACGCGTAACCAAGAGACCCTCCCCGGGATCACCGGCGTCGCCAGGGTCGACAGGCGTACCCGTGAGCTTCTCCGCCGGCTGAGCCCTGGCGACATCGTCGTCCTCGACCAGCTCGATCTCGACCGTTCGACGGCCGACGCCTTGGTGGAGGCCGAAGTGGCGGCGGTGGTGAACGCCTCGCCGTCGATCTCCGGCCGGTTCCCCAACCTGGGGCCGGAGGTCCTGCTCGAGGCGGGGATCCTGCTGGTCGACTCGGTCGGCGGCGAGCTGCTGCGCAAGGTGAAGGACGGCACGAAACTCCGTCTGCACGAGGGCGTCGTCTACGTCGGCGAGCGGCAGATCGGCTCCGGGATCCAGCAGACGCGCGAAAGCGTCGCGGACCAGATGATCGAGGCCAAGGCCGGGATGTCCACCCAGCTGGAGGCGTTCTCCGCGAACACGATCGAATTCCTCCGCCGGGAACGCAGCCTCATTCTCGATGGCGTCGGGGTGCCGGAGATCCGGGTTCCCTTGCGGGACCGGCACGCACTGGTGGTCGCGGGCGGCAACGGGCACGCCGAGGACCTGAAGAAGCTGAAGAAGTACATTTCCGAGCACCGTCCGGTGCTGATCGGGGTCGACGCCGGTGCCGACACCCTGCGGGCGCAGGGGTACCTGCCGGACGTCATCGTCGGCGACCCGCATGGGATCGGTGCGGAAACGCTGCGCAGCGGCGGCGAGGTCGTGGTCCCGGCACAGCCGGACGGGCACGCGCCGGGTGTCGAGCGCATCCAGGACCTCGGGATCGGCGCGGTCACCTTCCCCGCCACGGGCAACGCCGAGGACCTGGCCCTGCTGCTGGCCGACGCGCATGAGGCGAGCCTGGTGGTCACCGTCGGTTTCCAGGCGACACTGCGGGAATTCCTCGACCACGGCCGGTCCGGGTCGAATCCGTCGACGTTCCTCACCCGGCTCAAACTCGGCACGAAACTGGTCGACGGCAAGGCGGTCGCGACCCTGCACCGCAGCCGCGTCTCGATCGGCGCCGTCGTCCTGCTGGTGCTGGCGGCCTTGGTGGCCGTCGCGGCCGCGCTGCTGGTGTCCGACGTGGGTTCGGTCTACCTCGACTGGATCCGCGACACCTGGAACTCGTTCATCGCCTGGGGCAAGGGACTTTTCACGTGATTTCTCTGCGGTACCACATCGTTTCCATCGCCGCCTGCTTCCTGGCGCTCGCCATCGGGGTGGTGCTCGGGTCCACGGCGCTGAACGGTTCGCTGCTGTCCGGGCTCGCCGGGCAGAAGGAGGACCTGGGGTCCCAGGTCGCGGATCTGGAAGCGCAGCGCAATTCCCTCAACGCCCGGCTCAGCGACGCGGACGCGTTCGCCGGGGCGATGGGACCCAAGGTCGTCGCCGGGCAGCTGGACAAGCGGTCGGTGGTGCTGGTGACCACCGAGGACGCGAAGCCCGCGGACCGCGACGCGCTCAAGCAGCTCGTCGGGCAGGCCGGTGGCTCGGTCACCGGCGAGATCCAGCTGACCGAGGCGTTCTCCGACCCGATGCGGTCCGATCAGCTGCGTGACGTCGTGACGCGCCTGCAGCCCGCCGGTGTCCAGTTCCCGACCGCGGGCGACCCCGGCACCCTGGCAGGCGCGCTGCTCGGTTCGGTGGCGTTGCTGAACAAGGACAACGCGCAGCCGCAGTCCACGCCGGTGGAACTGGCGGCCGCGCTCGGCGGGCTCACCGACGGTGGTTTCCTCAAGGCGGGCCAGGACGTGAAGCCCGCGCAGCTCGCGATCGTGCTCACCGGCTCCAAGTACACCGGTGACGGCGCGGGAGACCGTGCCTCGACCGTCGCGCGGTTCGCCGCGCAGCTCGACCGGTCCGGTGCGGGCACGGTGCTCGCGGGCGACGCCGGCTCCGCCGACGGCACCGGCGCGATCGGGGTCGTCCGCGCCGACACCTCGGCGACCTCCATCCTGTCCACTGTGGACAACGCGGAGACCGCGGCGGGCCGGGTCACCACGATCATGGCGTTGCGCGAGCAGCTCGAAGGCGGCGCCGGACGTTACGGCATCGCCGGTAACGCCCAGGCCCCGGCTCCGGGTATCGCCGCCGCAGGCAACTAGCCGGCGGAGTAGGGCAAACGTGGTCTGATCGGCTCGCTGCCGTGAAGGTCCCCTTGCCTACCCTGAAGGTCAATGCCAGGGACTTAAGGGGTGGCACCCGCCGTTCTCGATTGTCCACAAGGGACACAAGTCAAGTAGAAATGTCCGTTTAGTTACCGTTTGACTGTATTCTTAAGTCCGTGAAGGCCTCCTTGCCTACCTTCAAGGTAGGCAAGGAGGCCTTCACGGACTTCCCGCACCTCGTCGGCGGCC
>NZ_JBVIRO010000040.1:0-10102 GCF_055575975.1 Amycolatopsis sp. NPDC033938 | reverse complement strand
CACGCCATGGGCAAGCTCCAGCCTGCCGGCACGCCACAACTCCTGCGGGAGTTCAGGAAGAAAAGTCTCGGACACCCCTCAATAATACCAAACAACGATCGAACATGTGTTCGTAATTTTACGTAACAATGAATCGGCGCATTGACCACTGAAGGGTGATAGCACCAGATGAAGCAGCTACTGCTCGCGAAGCCGCGTTTAGTCGACTTAATGCGGCAGGCGGACGTGAGTGGCGACCGTTCATTGTGGCTCGCGACCACCAAAGCCTCTGGTAGGCGCTGCAATTTTGAGCGACATTGAACTGTGCGCATTGATCACTGAAGGGTGATAGCACCAGATGAAGCAGCTACTGCTCGCGAAGCCGCGTTTAGTCGACTTAATGCGGCAGGCGGACGTGAGTGGCGATTCGAGCTAGAGCGAACCCTCCTTAGGTGCCTGCTCGTGGCCCGCGGCGGAGTACATGATGGCCCCCCTCCTTGCGCCTAGGTACAGGACGGGGTCCTTCATGTACTTGGGGAGCGCGTGAAGGGCTCCTTGAGGGACCCAGAGTCCCTCAAGGAGCCCTTCACGGACCGGCCGCTACCGAGACCACGCCCACCCGAGGTACCGAAAGCACCCATGGCCAGAGCACGACCACTCACGGAAACGCTCCCCAAAAGCGCTCAAATTGCGGCAAGTCACCGAGGCACAACCTGTTACCCCTCGCGAAGCACCCCATCGGCCAACCGCACCCGGCGATCCACTTTGATCTCCCGCAGGAACCGCTCATCGTGGCTCACGACCACGAAAGCCCCTTGGTAAGCACCCAGCGCGCTTTCCAGCTGCCCGACACTGACGAGGTCGAGATTGTTCGTCGGCTCGTCCAGCAGGAGCAACTGAGGTGCGGGCTCGGCGAACAGCACGCACGCCAAAGTGACCCGAAGCCGTTCGCCGCCCGAGAGCACGCCGACGGGAAGCTGGCTGCGCGCGCCCCGGAACAGGAATCGGGCGAGCAGCGTCATCCGCTGCGATTCGGGCAGGCCGGGGGCGAACGTCGCGAAATTCTCGGCGATGGTCCGGTCCAGGTCGAGCAGATCCAGTCGTTGCGACAGGTACGCGATCCGGCCCTCGGACCGTTTGATCACGCCACCGGACGGTTCGAGGTCGCCGTTGAGCACCCGCAGGAGTGTCGATTTTCCGCTGCCGTTGCCGCCGGTCAGCGCGATCCGCTCCGGGCCGCGGATCGTCAGGTCGACGCCGTCGCCCGCGAACACGTTCCGGTCGCCGTAGCGGACCTGGATGCCTTCGCCGTGGAACATCGTGCGTCCCGCCGGGACATTGGTGCCCGGCAGGATCAGCGCGATCTTCTGGTCGTCACGAAGGGAGCGCTCGGCCTCGTCGAGGCGGGTCTTCGCTTCGCTCACCCGGGCGGCGTGCGTCTCGTTCGCCTTGCCCGCGGACTCCTGGGCGTTGCGCTTCATGGTCCCGGCGAAGATCTTAGGCAGACCTGCGTTGCCGAGGTTGCGGGCCGCGTTGCCCGCTCGTCGCGCGGCGCGTTCGCGAGCTTGTTGCATCTCCCGTTTCTCGCGTTTGACCTCCTGTTCGGCACTGCGGACGTTGCGCTCGGCGACCTCCTGCTCGGCCTTCACCGCCGCTTCGTACTGGGTGAAGTTCCCGCCGTGATAGCGCAGGTCGCCGCGGTCGAGTTCGGCGATCCGGTCCATCCGGTCGAGCAGTTCGCGGTCGTGGCTCACCAGTAACAGGCAACCGGACCAGTCTTCGAGTACGCCGTAGAGCTTGTGACGGGCGTCGAGGTCGAGGTTGTTGGTCGGTTCGTCCAGCAGCAGGATGTCGGGCCGCTTCAGCAACTGTGCCGCCAGCCCGAGAGAGATGATCTGCCCACCGCTCAACGTGCGCAGGCTCCGGTCCAGCGCGATGCCGTCGAGACCGAGCCGGTCGAGCTGGGCGCGAGTGCGTTCCTCGATGTCCCAGTCGTTGCCGATGGTGGTGAAGTGTTCTTCGCTCGCGTCGCCCGACTCGATGGCGCTCAGCGCCGCGAGCTGCGGCGCGATGCCCAGCACCTCGGACACGGTCAGTTCGCCGGTGAGCGGCAACGACTGCGGCAGGTACCCGAGCACGCCCTGCGTGGACACGGTTCCGGTGAGGGGACGCAGCTCGCCGGCGATGAGTTTGAGAAGCGTGCTCTTGCCTGCCCCGTTGGGCGCGACGAGCCCGGTACGGCCTCCGGGCACGGTGAAGGACAGGTCGTCGAAGACCGGCGTGTCGTCCGGCCAGGCGAAGGACAGGGCGGACACGACGACGAAGGCGTCTGACATGGAGAAAGACCTCGCGGAGAAAGCGGGCGCCTCAAGGCAGCACCGCGGTGGACGTGGCGTTGAGGGGACGACAAAACGGCCACGTCGGCGCTACCGCCGGTGGCCTGCCAACTCCGGCTCACCCGGAGATGTCGTCTTCACCTGCCACGTCTGGTCTCCTGTTCGTTGATCAGGTCCGTCTCCACGATAACAAACCCGGCCGACGCGCGCCTGGGGCGCCGGTGGGCCGAGCGGGGTGTGGCGAATGGCCGAGTGTGCTGTCGCAAGGATTCCTCGCTGCGGATTCCGATTTATTTCCGGGGAATGGCCACGCTTCCGGAACCGGTCCCCGAAATTGATTGTGGTGTGGATCATATCGATTGAGGGGGTGCTGGAAACACGACATCGTTTTCGCGGAATCCCTTGAGTCGAGAGGTTTACCGATGACGCTGAGGTCCAACTCCCGAAGACGAATCGCCGTCCCCACCGCGGTGGCGGTAACCGCGCTGGGAACGTTCGCCGTGGCAGCCCCATCGGCGTACGCCGCCGAAATCGCCGTTCCCTGCGACTCCGCCGCGCTCGTCCGCGCCGTCGCCGAGGCCAACGCGACGACGGTGCCGGATACGTTGTCCCTGTCGGCGAAGTGCGTCTACACCCTCACTGAACCCGCGGATGCAACCTGGAACGCCGGACTGCCCGCCATCAAGGGAAAGCTCGCGATCAAGGGCTACGACGCCACCATTGCCCGCGCCAAGGACGCGCCGCGGTTCGGGATCATCGCCAATCGCGGCGAGCTGAGCCTGGACAAGGTCACGATCACCGGCGGGCATACGCGGGACGGTGCCGGTACGAATGCCTATGGCGAGGGAAACGCGGGGGAGTCCGGTGGCGGGATCCAGAACTGGGGCCCGCTGACCATCACCGACAGTGTCATCACCGGCAACGCCACAGGTTCGGGGGCGGCCGGTGCCGACGCGACCGACGCCACCAGTGCCGGTAGTGGCGGTGGCGGAGGTTTCGGCGGCGGTATCGCCTCCTACAGCTTCGCGCGGGTCGCGATGACGATCACCGGGAGTTCGATCACCGGCAACGCCGCCGGGGCAGGCGGCCGAGGTGGTGACGGGATCGGCACGAAGCCGGGTGGCCGGGGCGGGCCGGGTGGTTTCGGCGGCGGCGTCGAACTCACCAGCAGCACCGTCCTGCGACTGACCGGCAGCGTCGTCTCCGGTAACAGCACCGGAGACGGCGGCAAGGGCGGCACGGGTGGCGGCGAACGCGGCGGAGCCGGAGACGGCGGTAGCGGTGGGACGGGCGCGGGTGTGTTCGTGTCGAACTACGCGGGTTCACCGCTGGAGCCCGCCATCGCCGGCACCGAGATCACCGGAAACTCGGCGGGCCGCGGTGGTGACGCCGGTGTCGCCGGACCGGGCGGGTATTCCGGTTATGCCGGCTACGGCGGCAGCGGTGGCGGCCTCGCCGTCTTCCACGACACGCTCACGCTCGTCGGCGGGAAGATCGGCGACAACGCGGCGGGCGAGCCGGGGTCCGGCTCCTTCCCGCTGCCCGCCTCCGGTGGTGGCATCTACACGCTCGACGCGCGGGTCACGTTGACCGAGGGGGCGGTGGTGAGCGGTAACCGGCCCGACAACTGCTACCCCGTGGCCGACGTACCGGGCTGCGTCAACCCCTTCCGCGCCGCCGGTTTCCCGGATCGCCGCGGGCCCGACGCCATCGCCGTCGCGGAACGGGCCGCGTTCGCGGCTCGCGGGAACAAGTGACCTGAGATCGTCGTGAAGGGTCGTTTTCCGGTCCCACTGCCGGAAACGACCCTTCACGACCCCAGCCGGTGGCTCAGCTCAAGCCGTTGAGGCTGATCGCCCTGGCGTACCAGAGCGCGCTCTGCTTCGGTGTCCGCCGCTGCGTCTCGTAGTCGACGTGCACGAGCCCGAACCGCTTGGCGTACCCCTCGGCCCACTCGAAGTTGTCGAGCAGCGACCAGTAGAAGTAGCCGCGCAGGTCGACACCCGCTTCGATCGCCTCGTAAGCGGCGCGCAGATGCGAGTCGAGGAAGGCGATCCGGTCGGTGTCCGCGACGTCCCCGCCGATCAGGGCGTCCGGGTAGGAGGCGCCGTTTTCGGTGATGTACAACGGGATCTGCGGGTAATCACGGTGCACCTGCAGCAGGCATTCGGTGAGCCGAGACGGCTGGACCTCCCACCCGGAGTCGGTGCGCGGCGCCGCTTCGTCGGGGACGAAGTGGACGTCGGGGACGCCGAGCCAGTCGGGTCCGGCAGGCTCGCTCCCGGGCCGGGGAGTACCCGCGACCTGATAGCCGCGGTAGTAGTTGATGCCCAGCCAGTCGATCGGGGCCGCGATGGTCGCGAGATCGCCTTCCCGCACGAGCGCTTCGATGCCGAGCGGAGCGAGATCGGCGAGCATGTCGTCGGGATAGCCGCCGTTCAGCACCGGGTCGAGGAAGAGCCGGTTCTGCAGGCCGTCGATCCGGCGCGCGGCCTCGACGTCCACTGTGGACGAAGGGTCGGCGGCGGATACGGGGTACAGGTTCAGGGTGATCCCTGACGACGCCGCCGGGGCGTGCGCTCGCAGGACCTCCATCGCGAGCCCGTGTCCCAGCAGGAGATGGTGCGTGGCGGCGACCGCGGCTTCGGGTTCCCGGCGTCCGGGAGCATGTATCCCGCCCGCGTAGCCGAGCATCGCGGCGCACCACGGCTCGTTCAGGGTGGACCAGTTCGCGACCCGGTCGCCCAGCCGCGAGACGATCGTTTCGGCGTACTCCACGAAGCGGAAGGCGGTCTCGCGCGAAGTCCAGCCACCCTCGTCCTCCAGCGTCTGGGGGAGATCCCAGTGATAGAGCGTCGCCCAGGGCGCGACCCCGGCTTCGAGGAGCTTGTCGACGAGCCGGTCGTAGAAGGCGAGCCCTTGCGGGTTCGGCGCGCCGCCGTCGGGCCGGATCCGCGGCCAGGACAGGGAGAACCGGTACGCGCCGAGGCCGAGCTGCCGCATGAGGTCGACGTCTTCGGCGTAGCGCCGGTAGTGATCGGCGCCCGGTTCGCCGGTGTCGCCACCGACCACGGCGCCGGGACGGCGCGCGAAGACGTCCCAGATCGAGTCGGTCCGGCCGTCGGTGGCGGTGGCGCCTTCGACCTGGAAGGCGGCGGTGGCGGCGCCCCACACGAATCCGGGCGGGAACAGCAGCGCGGTCTTCGCCCGAACACTGTCGGGTTGAGTGGACATGGTCACCCTTTCACGGCACCTTGCATGATCCCGGCCACGATCTGGCGGCCGAGGAGGAGGAAGACGATGAGGATCGGGATGGTGGCCAGGGTGGTCCCGGCCAGCACCAGTGAGTAGTCGACGTAATAGCCGCTCTGCAGCTTCTCCAGTGCCAGCTGGACGGTGGGATTGCCGGCGTCCAGCACGACGAGTGGCCAGAGGAAGTCGTTCCACGAGGTCATGAACGTGAACATCGCCAGGATCGCCGCGGCCGGGCGGACCGCGGGCAGGCAGACGTTCCAGAAGATGCGGATCATGCTGCATCCGTCGACCCGTGCCGCCTCGATCAGTTCGTACGGCACGGCGTCCAAAGTGTACTGACGCATCCAGAACACACCGAACGCGGTCACCAGGTTGGGCACGATCACCGACTGCAGCCCGCCGGCCCAGCCGAACTCCGACATCGCCATGAACAACGGGATGATGCCGAGCTGGGTCGGGACGGCGAGGGTGATGACGATGAACACGAACAACCCGTTCCGGCCGCGGAACCGCAGTTTGGCGAACGCGAACCCGGCGAGCGAGGAGAACAGCACCGTGGTCAGGGTGACCGTGCCGGAGACGATCAGGCTGTTCCCGAGCGCTTTCCAGAACGGTACCGTGTCGAACACCCTGGCCGCGTTGGCGAAGAAGTTGCCACCCGGCAGGAAGGGCGGGACCCGTTCGGTGAGCATGCCGCTGTCCCGGCTGGCGACCAGGAACGACCAATAGAACGGGAAGAGCGAGCCCAGTACGAAGATCGCGAGCACGATGTAGGTCGAGCGGCGTGGTTTGCCCAGCGCGGAGACGCTCCGCTTCAGCCTGCCGTGCGCAGGTCCACTGGTTTCGAGTCCACTGTGGAGTAGGGTCATTTCTTCTTCACCGCCGGGGTCCGGGCGAGCCTGCCGGTGAGGAAGAAGTTCACCAGCGCGATCAGCACGATGATCACGAACAGCACCCACGCGATGGCCGAGGCGTAGCCGAGTTCGTAGTTCTCGAAGGCCGTTTGGTACAGGTACAGCGTCACCGTCTGGAACTGGTTGGACGAACCGCCGTTGTTCGATCCCGGCATGGCGTCGAACAGTTTGGGCTCGGTGAAGATCTGCAGTCCACCGATAGTCGAGGTGATCGTGACGAAGATCAGCGTCGGCTTCAGCAACGGCAGGGTGATGCTGAAGAAACGGCGCGCCGCGCCGGCGCCGTCGATGAGGGCGGCCTCGTGCAGTTCCTTCGGGACGGCCTGCATGGCCGCCAGCACGATCAGCGCGTTGTATCCGGTCCAGCGCCAGTTCACCATGATCGCGATCGCGACGTGGCTGCTGAACCGGCCTGCCTGCCAGTCGACCGGATCAAGACCGATGGTCTGCAACATGCCGTTGACCAGGCCGTACTTCGGTCCGAACAGGTTCGCGAAGATGATCCCGAGAGCCACCAGGCTGGCGGCGTAGGGGAGCAGGATGCCGACGCGCCAGCCGGTCGCCCCGCGCAGCCTGCTGCTGAGCAACGCCGCCAGTGCCACGGCGATGATCAGCTGGGGAACGCTGGAGAGCAGGAAGATGCTGACGGTGTTCTCGAGCGCGTTCCAGAACTGCGTGTCGGCGAACAACTCCTTGAAGTTGTCCAGCCCGATGAAGTCCGGATTGTCGTCGCCCGCCTCCCAGCTGAACAGCGACACGTACGCCGTGTAGAGCAACGGGAACAACCCGACGATCCCGAACACGATGAAGAACGGGGCGATGTAGAGGTAGGGCGAGACCTTGACGTCCCACCTGCTCAGCCGGTGCCGGAGGGTGGGCCGGGGCGACTTGCGCACCCCGGCCTTCCTCCCTTCCGGCGCGATCTTGTCGACGACGGTCATCGGTCAGCGCGTGATCTTCTTCGCGGCGTCGAGCAGTTGCGTCCAGCCCTCGTCGGCGGACTTGCCCTGTTCGACGGCCTGCAGCGCCGGCGTCGACGCGTTCTCCTGGATCTGGCCGTCACCCGGGCCCTTGTACTGCGGCTTGGCGACCTTCTTGGCCTGCTCGGCGAAGAGCTGCCCGACCTTGGTGTCACCGAAGTAGGCGTCGGTCTCGCTCAGCAAGACCGGGTCCTCCAGCGCCTTGACCTGGCTGGGGAAGGTGCCCTTGGCCTTGAACGCCTTGAGCTGCTGTTCGGGCGCGGTCAGCCAGGCGGCGAGTTCGGCCGCCTCCTTCGGGTGCTTCGACTGCGTCGGCACGGTCAGGTACGAACCGCCCCAGTTCCCGCCGCCACCGGGGAAGGCCGCGGTGACCGCCCACTTGCCGGCGTTCTCCGGGCCGGAGTGCTCCTTGATGACGCCGAGCATCCACGCCGGGCACACCTTCGTGGCGAAAGCGCCCTGCTTGAAGCCGGAGTTCCACTCGTTGCTGAACGCGGTCAGCTTGGCGGACTGTCCTTTCGCGACGGCTGCGGTCACCTTGGTCCAGGCGTCCTTGATGCCCTGGTTCCCCTCGAGCGCCAGCTTGTCGTCGTTCCCGATGTAGCCGTTGGGAAGCTGGTTGACCATGGAGTTGAAGTTCTGGGCGGCCGAGTCGAACCACGCCTTGCCGCCGGTCTTGGAGACGTACTGGTCGCCCGCGGCGAAGTAGCTGTCCCAGGTCGCGAACAGCGGTTTGACCGCCTCGGGATCGGTCGGCAGGCCCGCCGCCTGGAACATGTCCTTGCGGTAGCACATCGCCAGCGGCCCGATGTCCGTGCCGTAGCCGATGACCTTGCCGTCCTTGGTCTTGGCCGCTTCGTACTTCCAGGGGAGCCAGCGGTCGGGGGAGGCGTCCGCCGGGCCGATCTTGGGCAGGTCGTTGAACTTCGAGCCCTTGTCGAGGACGTTCGACAGGTGCCCCTCCTCGACCGCGGTGACGTCGGCGAGGCCGGAACCCGCCGCCAGCTTCGTGATCAGGTCCTGGTGGTACGGCCCGCCCTGGCCGGTCTTGCGGTGGGTGACCTTGATGTTCGGATGCAGCCGTTCGTACTCGGGAATGAGGTCCTCGTAGCCGAACTCGGTGAACGTCGCCAGCGTCAGCTCGACCTTGGCGTTCGGGTCGGACGCGGCGGGTGTCCCGCCGTCGTCGCTCCCGCACGCCGTTACGCCGAACGCCGTAATCGTGATACCCAGTGCCAGCACCAGGCCGTTCCGGATGCTTCTCACGTGTCAAATCCCTTGCCGATGGGGAGGAACGCCCGCCGTGTGACCCAGAAAGTGGGAGCGCTCCCAGAGGATGCGGAGAGTCTGTCGCCACCCTTTGGTCGTGTCAAGGGCTTGTAATAAGAGCGTTTCCATCAGGGGAGCGCTCTCAGCGTTTCGGCCGTCGGAGATTAAGCTGTCGGTGTCCGGGTGGTGCTGAAGAGTGAAGGTGACGCGGGTGGGTCCTCGACCAGGGGAAGACGAGCGGCCGACGTTGGAAGACGTCGCCGCGTCCGCCGGGGTCAGCCGGTCGACGGCTTCTCGCGCGCTCAACGACGACGGCTACGTCAGCGCCCGTTCCCGGGAGAAAGTGCAGGCCGCGGCCCGCGCGCTCGGCTACTCCCCGAACCAGGCGGCCCGGTCGCTGGTGACCCGGCGGACCGGCGCGGTCGCGGTCGTGCTGTCGGAACCGGAGGCACGGCTGCTCGACGACCCGTACCGCACCGCGGTCATGCGGGCCGGTTACCGCGAGCTGGCCGACATCGGCTGCCAGATGGTCTTGATCTTCAGTGACACCCGCGAGGACCTCGACCGCACGGTGCGGTTCCTGGACGGCGGGCACGTCGACGGCGCACTGGTGTTCGCACCCCACCGCACGGACCCGCTGCCCAGGGCATTGCGCCAGCTGAGGATCCCGGTGGTGTACGGCGGGCAGGCCGCCGGGCTCAAACGCGGTGTCCACGTCGTCGACTTCGACAACGAGGGTGGCGCGAAGCTGGCGGTCGCGCATCTGGTCAAGGCCGGTCACCGCCGGATCGCCACGATCGCGGGACCGCAGGACCAGAGCGCGGCGATCGACCGCCTCTCCGGCTGGCGCAAGACCCTGCTCGACGCGGGACTCGATCCGACCGACCTGGTCGAGGAGGCCGACTTCACCCTGACAGGCGGCGCGAAGGCGATGTCGAACCTGCTCAGGCGGCTTCCCGACCTCGACGCCGTCTTCGTGGCCAGCGATATGATGGCCCTCGGCGCCCTCCGGACGCTGCACGCGGCCGGACGGCGGATCCCGTCCGACGTCGCCGTCGTCAGCTTCGACGACAACGCGACGCTGGCTCCGGAGATGGATCCGCCGCTGACCTCGGTGCATCAGGACCCGCGCGAACAGGTTCACGCGATGGTGGAGACGCTGCTGGCGGTGATGGACGACCGGGATCTCAAACCCCGTCAGCAGATACTGCCGGTCTCCCTCACCCATCGCGCCTCGAGCTGAACCGCGGCCTGCAACGGAGCGCTTCGGGCCGGGTCGTGAGTGGCGATTCGGGTTCTAAGAGCCTGTTCCTAAACCTGTGGTGTGTCGTGTTGGCATAAGGGTGGGCTCCTGGTAGCGAGGGAGGTG
>NZ_JBVIRO010000039.1:0-12811 GCF_055575975.1 Amycolatopsis sp. NPDC033938 | reverse complement strand
CGCCTTCAAATAAGACGCCGTCATCCACCCAGCAGTACCCCCACCCACAACAACAACCGAACCAACCACCACAAACTCCCTCAAATCGACAGAAAACCAGGCAGGAAGACCCGGTCGGACACGCCGCGGAACGGCGTTCTATTTCGGAAAACGAACGCGATCAGCCGAGCCGGACTTCGGGCACGTAAAGAATCCATTTCCCGCCCGCGTCACGGAATCCCTGCTCCTTGTCCATGATCTCGTCCGCGTGGTTCCAGGCGTACAGCAACGCGTAGTCGGGATAAGGAGCGGAAAAGGCCTCCGGCGCACGGACCGGTATGTGCGTCCCCGGGGTGAGCCGCCCCTGCTTGTCCGGAGTGCTGTCACAGACGAACGAAACCAGCTCCGGCCCGATGCCGCAGAAATTGTTCACCGTTGCGCTTTTGGCCGTCGCACCGTAGCCGACGACGGTCTTTCCCTCGTCCCGCAGCCGCGACAGAAGCGCGACCAGATCACCGCGGATCTTCGTCACCTTGTCCCCGAAGGCACGCAGTGTGGCCAACTCGGCGATCTTGTTCGTCTCCTCCTCGGCGAGCAGGTCCGCCACCGCGGGCGACGCCTCGCGCGCACCCGCGTGCGCCAGGCTGTACCGCACCTCGCCGCCGTGCACGGTCAGCCGTTCGACGTCCACCAGCGCCAAGCCGTAGCGGGCCGCCATCGACCGCACCGACCGGGCGGAAAAGAAGAAGAAGTGCTCGTCGTAGATCTGGTCGAACGAGCTGCGCTGGAGGATGTCGCCGAGGTACGGGTCCTCGAAGACGAAAACCCCGGTCGGCGCGAGCAGCGCCTTCACCCCACGGAGAATGGACTCCATGTAGGGGATGTGGCACAGGGTGTTGGCCGCGTAGATCACGTCGGCCGGCCCGTCCTCGGCGAGGATCTCCCGCGCCGTCCGCTCCTCGAAGAACGACTTGCGCACCCGGACACCCTTGCCCGCGGCCAGGTCGGCGACGCCGCCGGAGGGTTCCACCCCCAGATGCCGGATCCCGGCCTCGGCCAGTACCTTGAGCATGACGCCGTCATTGCAGCCCAGCTCCACGACCATCGGGTCGTCGCCGGTCAGTTCGGTACCGAGCAGACGCTTGGCGGTCTCCTCGAAGTGCGTGCGCATGAACGACGACCCCGACGAGTGATACGGGTAGTCGACATGGAACATCCGCTCCCTCGGCACTTCCTCCATGAGCTGGACCATGGAGCAGCTCTGGCACACCCCGGTGGCCAGCCGGAAGAAGAACTCTTCGTTTTCGTCGGCCTCCGGCGGCAAGAAGCAATCCGAAAGCGGCTGGCGGCCGAAATCAAAGAACTCGATGACCACACCGCCACAGACGCGGCACACCCCATTGGTCGACATAGAAACTCCTGACTTGGCTTGACATCGATTTCAGACAACCACATTCCGGCCGGAATTACGACGGCGCCGGGTCCCGCCGGCGAGACAGCCTCGCTCAGGCCGCCGCTCCCGCGCGCAGCGACTCGTAATGGGCCTGGCATTCCTCGTAGGTCGGCAGCATTCCTCTTGCCGCCGCCGTATGCAGATTCGGCGCACCGGCGTCCTTGTCGGACATGATCGGGGTACCGCTCAGTTCCCACGGGATTCCGATCGCCGGGTCCAGCGGATTGATTTCGATCATCGTGCCGGGTACATACTTCTCCGAGCACAGGTAGTTCACGCAGGCGCTCTCGGTCAGCGCGACGAAGGCGTGGCCGAACCCGTCGGGAAGGTACACCGAAACCCCGGTGTCCGCGTCCTGCCTGGTGAGCTCGTACTTGCCGAAGGTCGGCGAGCCGACTCGCAGGTCCACCGCCACGTCCAGGATCGAACCGCTGACACAGGTCACGAGCTTGGCCTGACCGGGCGGCAGCGCGGTCCCGTGAATTCCGCGAATGGTGTTGCGCGCACTCATCGAAAAATTCGACTGCCGGACCGCGAATATGTGCCCGGTGATTTCGAAGAGGACACTCGAGCGCACCAGCTCCGCGAAAAATCCACGCTTGTCGTGCTGCCGGGCCGGCACGATCCGGAACGCGTCAGGAATGGACAACTCGGTAATCTTCATCATGAACCCATTCACCGGGGTAATGGTCATCGAATCGGGTGGCGCCCACCCCGCCGCGCCGACGGAAACGCGGCGCACGACCTCGATCGTCGCGGACCGCCAGGTGAGATCGCAACCCCTGAACCATTGCCGATGGGCCATCGGCGCCGGGAAGCGAATCGGCGTGGCCGCCACGTTCAGCGTCCCGCTGGCGAGACCATCCCACCTCGCCCCGGCCTTTTCCGGCCTGGCTTGGGACCTGCTCATAGATGCGCGAAAGCACCGTCCTGCAAGGAAAACCACGGACCCGACCGCGGTGTCGGGAGGTAAGGCGAAGTCGCTTGGTGTTCCGCAGGCATCGTCGCGCGGTGCCGCACCTTGATCACGGCCGGTGAACCGGCGACCGAGCAGGGTTCGCCATCGACTCACCAGCCGACGCGAAAGGCCACGGCTAACATGGCGGAATCCGGCCAGGATCGACCAGATACGGAGTAGGCAGCGTGACAACGCCATCAGCCCCGGACGACACCGATCCCGAACCGGCCGCCGCGCTCGAAAACTGGCAACGGCTGGACCCGCGCACGGTCGCGGTCACCGCGCTGCTGATCGCCGGCGCGGCGGGTGGTGCCGCCATCCCCGCCACCATCGCGCTCGCCAAGGACAACGGGGTGGGCACGGCGTTGTCCTTGGTCGTGCCCATTCTCGTGGCGGTCATCCTGTTCAGCCCGCTCGCGGGCTGGGTGCACTGGCGGTCGACGCGTTACCGCGTCAGCGAAGACCTCATCGAGCTGCGGTTCGACCTGATCATCCGGTCCCGCAGGACACTGCGGCGGGAACGCGTGCGTGCCGTGGATGTCACCGCGAACCCGCTGCACCGCCTGTTCGGGCTGTCGGAGCTCACCGCGGGCACCGGCCAGAGCGGCCAGAACGAAGATCGGGTGAAGCTCGCGCCGCTGGGCCGCGTGGAAGCCGACCGCCTCCGCCGGGTGCTGCTGGGCGAACCCGAGCCGGACGAGGGAACGCGGCGGGATCGCGGGACACAGCTGGCCACCTTGGACTGGAGCTGGTTGCGGTTCGCACCGGTCTCCTTCGCGGCACCGGCCATCGCCGCGGCGGCGTTCGGTGTCGCGTGGAAGGTCGCCGACTGGCTGGGGCTGGAGCGCTCGGTGTTCGACTACGTCGGCGGGCTGTTCACCGGTGACCGGTCCCCGGTGGTGGTGGCCGTCCTGCTCGCCGCGGGCGCGGTGATCGGGGTGGTCGGCTCGCTGGCCTGGTTCGCCGAACAGTGGTGGGGCTACCGGCTGGACCGGGACGGTTCCACGATGCGGGTCCGGCGCGGTCTGCTCACCACGCGATCGATCTCCGTGGAGCAGGAGCGCCTGATCGGGGTCGATCTGGCCGAGCCGCTGGGCAGCCGCACGTTCGGCGCCGCGCGCGTGGACGCGGTGGCCACCGGCATCCGGCGCACCGATGGCGACAAGAAGGTGGCCGGTTACGGCACCCTTCTGCCCGCCGCGCCGCGAACGACGGCGGACCGGGTGTGCGCCGAGGTACTGCGAACTCGCACCAGCCCCACCTCCGCCGAGCTGCGCCCGCATCCGCCCGCCGCCCGCCGCAAACGGTTGGTCTGGGCCGTTTCGGCGGTCCTGCTCCTGTGCGCCGGTACCGGGGTGGCGGGCCTGCTCCTGTCCCCGGCCTTGCGGTACGTCGCGGTGCTCGCGGCCGTGCCCTTGATCGTCGCGGCGGTGCTGCTGGCACTGGACGCGTACCGGAGCCTGGGGCACGGGCTCACCCGCGATCATCTCGTCGTGCGGTCGGGCACCTTCACCCGGCACACCGTGGCGCTGCGACGATCCGGGGTGCTCGGGTGGCGGCTCCGCCAGTCGATGTTCCAGCGCCGGGCCGGGCTGATCTCGGTCACCGCCATCACCGCCGCGGGTTCCGGGGGATACACCGTGCCGGACGCGGCTGAAGACGACGGGATCATCTTCGCCGCCAGTGCGGTGCCCGGCTTGCTGGACCAGTTCACCGAACCCGTGGCCGAGCCGACGCGGGAAGCCTGACCGGCCGTGGGCTCAGGAACCGAACTTCGCCAGTAGCTCGACCACCTCGGAAAGGCACGGTTGAGCCGCCATTTCCTCGGCGACCTCGGCCGCCGCCTCGCGGAACCGGTGCTCGGCCAGGAGTTTCCGGCACGCGTCCGCCACCACCTCGGCGGTGACCTCCTCGGGCGCGAGCCGCAGTCCCGCACCGGCGGCCATCACCGCGGCCGCGTTTTCCCACTGTTCGTCGATCCGCGGCAGCACAAGCTGCGGACAGCCCGCCATGAGCGCGGTGAGCGAGGTGCCCTGACCGCCGTGGTGCACGAGCGCGTCACAGCTCGGCAGCACCTGCGCCAGCGGCAACCTCCCGACGTACCGCACCGCGTCCGGCAGCGCGGGCCAGCCCTCGGCCAGCGCCGCGTCGACCGCGACCACCAGTTCGACCCCGAGTCCGGCGAGTTCTTCCAGCTTCGGCACGAGCGTGCGGCCTGCCTCCTCGGGACCGAATTTCGGCAACAGGGTCCCGAGCGTCACGCAGATCCGCGGCCGGTCCCGCTGTTCGAACATCCAGCCGGGGACGAACGCGTCGCCGTTGAACGGCACGTACCGGACGCTGTGCTGGGTGAGCGCGTCGGCGAGGCGCAGGCTGGGCGGCCACGGGCTGAGGATCATCTCCGGTTCGGGGAAGGACCCGCCCGGCAACTCGGCGGCGGCACCGGCCGAGAGTTCCGCGAGTGCGGCCACTCCCCATCGATATTCCACGTGGGGCAGGTCATTCCATGCCGCGGCCAGCGGGCCGGCGAACTCGGCGCGCTCACTCACGACCAGGTCCGGCCGCCACGATTCGACCACGGCGCGGACGCCGGGCAGGCTCCGCGCCGCGATCCTGCCGAAGGCGCGGCCGTGACGTCGCTCGGTGGCCTTCTCGCGACCGAAATGGTCGACCAGGTCGACGAAATCCGGCACCGGCCCGCACGAAGCCACGGGCAAGCCGGACCGAAGCGCGTGGGGCACGAACTCGTCCGACGTGACAACGAGCACGTCGTGGCCGAGCGAACGGAACGCCCATGCCAGCGGAACCAGTGGAAAGAAGTGACCGGCCAGGGCCACCGTGGTGAAGAGCACTCGCACACGTATCTCCTCTCGTCGGGCACCGCGGGGGAAAACCGCCAGTAGTCCGGGAAACCACCGAATAACGGCGCGTCTGTCGGCGCTGCCAAAGAATTCATCACCCGTGAAACACGGTTCGCACCATCGACCACACGGAAATTTCACAGTGGCCTTGCCGGTCATCCGGCGACACCTGTTCAACCGGCCGCCGTCCTGTGGTCCGTTCGAACCACGTCCGACCGGCCGATGAAGGCTACCGCGCCGGGATTGTCCCGCCACGCGAGACACCCGCCTGCTTAACGACAAATGCGACTCGCCGGTAGCCACGGCGGACAATGGATCGGCTTCCGCGACGCCTGCACCCCGCCGCCGATAGGTCCGTTAGGTCCGTTCTTGTCATGATCCAAGGTCGCTGCTAGACTCGCCGTAGCTATCGTATAAGAATACAGGAATAGCTTTAAGCAAACATCCATGTCTACTGGGGTGATGGGTGATGAATGCTTGAATAGATATACCTGGAAAAGTTTGATTTCATAAATCGGAGCCACAGTGCGGCGAACACCGAATGCCGCGGTGACCGATTGATCGACTGGGGATGAACCGGTAGGCCGCCAGGGAACGGCAGGTCGGCCGGTCGATGGTGTTCGACGCCGTCAGCGGGTACCCGGCGGACGCTTGTCCATGGCTGGCGGCCCCGCGCCGAAGGTGCCGAACGCGCCGAGAAACAGCTATCTGGGGGATGATCGCATCACACGTCTGTACAACGGCGTCGCTCCGGCATGCCGTCCCGCGACCGCGCCACCCATGGCCGATGCGGAATGTCTGGACCTCTTCCATAATGCGGCTCGACAATGCGGTGACGACAGACGATCGTCGCCGCGTTTTCCATTAACGAGCCGACCGGAATCCATTCCTTTCTACGACTTGACCGGCCAAGCCGATCCGCACCGCTCAGGACAGATCTTTCTAGGATATTGATGGGGGGAACAACAAAATGAAGGACAAAGGAGTCGCCGAAAACGGGCATAGAGTGGCGACAACGCCGTCTATGCCACCCCACCACGACGCCGAAAGCGCGAGACGCATTCTGACCAACCGGTCGGTCACCCGGCGGACCAGCCTCAACCTGCCGTCGAAGATCTCGCTCGACGACTGGCGGCGAATCGGAAGTGAAATCTTCGTCATTTCCGAATCTTCGATCTGGTGGCTGGGCGACTGGCTCATCTACGGCCAGGCGCAGTATCCGGATCTCTACATGCGCGCGATCGAGAAGACCTCGCTCGACTACCAGACCCTGCGCAACTACGCCTGGGTCGCGCGGAGGTACACCCCGGACCGGCGACGGCCGGGCCTGAGCTTCCAGCACCACGCCGAGCTCACCAGCCTGCCGGAGAAGGACCAGGACGAGTGGCTCGACCGCGCGGAGCGGTTCAAGTGGTCGCGCAACGAACTGCGCAACCGAGTACGGGCCAGCCGCAAGGCGATCCGGCAGGACACGCGCGAAAACCTGACGGTCATGAACATCGAGCTCAAGGTGCCGACCGACCGCAAGGAACGGTGGCTCGAGGCCGCCTCCTCCACCCAGCAGGACCTGCTCAGCTGGATGGTCAGCATCCTGGACGACGCCGCGGCCGCGGTACAGGAACCGGCCGACGACACCGTTCTCGACTCGGCGACGCCGAGCATCTGACCGGGAAAGCCCGTCCGGCTCCCTGCCCATGCCCCCATGGGAAGGGAGCCGGACGGGCTTTCCCGGTCATGGCTCGTCCCGCAGCAGGTTCGCGTCGCGGACGAGCAACGCGATCTGGACCCGGTTGTTCAGCTCCAGCTTCTTGAAGATGCGGGACACATGGGTTTTCACGGTCGCCACACTCATATGCAGTTCGACGCCGATCTCGGCGTTCGACTTACCCTGTCCGATGGCCATGGCCACCCCGTGCTCGCGCTCACTGAGCTTGCCGAGCCGGGCCCGAGCCGGACGGCAGGCGTCGGCGTCGGTGGATACCCTGGCGATGAGATGGCGCAGCACGGCGGGCGGCAGGATGGGCTCGCCCGCGGCGACCTTGCGTACGGCGCCGACGATTTCGGCGGGCGGCATGTCCTTGAGCAGAAATCCGGACGCCCCGGCGCGGAGCGCCCGTAACACGTGCTCGTCGGTGTTGAACGTGGTCAGGATGACCACCTCGGGCGCGTCCGGCCTGCCCCTCAGCAGTTCCGTGGCCGCGAGGCCGCTCATCTTGGGCATCTGGACGTCCATCAGCACGACGTCCGGCGCGTGTTCGTCCACCATGGCCGCCACCTCGCATCCGTCAGCGGCTTCCGCGACGACACACAGATCCTCGGCACCGCCCAGCATCAGGCAAAGGCCGGCGCGGACCAGCGGGTCGTCGTCCACGATCAGCAGCCGGATGGGCCCAGCGGGCGAAGCGCTCATGTCGCCCACGGAATCCACGCCCGCAGGCGGAACACACCGGTGCCGGTGGGTCCGTACTCCAGGGTGCCGCCCACCAGCGTGGCTCGTTCGGCCATCCCGATCAGTCCTCTCCCGGTCCCGGGTGTGGCGAGCAGGTCCAGTTCGCCTGCCAGCGGGTTGCGCAGTTCGAGGGTCAGCCCCTCCCGTTCGCCACCGTCCACGGTCACCTTCACCGCCAGCCCCGGCGCGTGCTTCCTGGCATTGGTGAGCCCCTCCTGCACTATCCGGTAGGCGTTGCGGCCGGCCGGATCGGGCACCGCCGCGAGATCGGCGACCGAATTGCGCAACGTGACGGCCATGCCCGCCTGCCTCGACTCCTCGATCAACTGCGGAAGCCTTTCCAGGGTGGCCTGCGGGCGGTTCTCCGCCTGATCGCGGTCCTCGCCGTCCCCGGCCGGTGTGCGCAGCAGCCCGATGACCTCCCGCACCTCCTGCAACGCCTGATGGACGCTGTTCCGGATGACCCCGGCCGCGTTGGCGATCTCCGCGCTCGGCGCCTCCGGCCGGTATTCCAGCGCGCCCGCGTACACGCTGAGCAGGGACAGCCGGTGAGCGAGCACGTCGTGCATCTCCCTGGCGATCCGCTCGCGCTCCAGGCGCCGGGCACGTTCGGCCCGCAGCACGGCCTCCGCCTCCGCTCGTTCAGCCCGGTCCTGGAGCGACAGGATCAGCTGCTTACGGGACCGGACGAACATTCCCCAGCCGACCACCGTGACGCAGAACAGGCTGCCCAGCAGCACACCGATCCGGAACGGCACGTCGGGATCGGGCCGCAGGGAGAAGTAGACCGGGTTGGTGACCAGGCACAGCAGCCCGACCGCGACGCTGACCCGGAGGCAGCAGCGGACCGCGACGGTGAACAAGGTGACCACGAGCGCACCCTGTACCAGCAGCAAGAACGAGGCGAACGGAACCAAGGCCACCGTGAGGAGCACCGGCCACCGGCGGCGGAACACCAGTGCGGCGCAGGCGGCCGCCCCGGTCAGCGTTTCGACCACGATCAGCGTCGGCGGCAACGAGGTGGCGTAAAGCGACAAAGACATCGCCACCCCGTAACCCGCGGCAAGCAGGAAAGCCGCGGCATCGGCCAGCGATTCCCGCCGATCACCCACGCTACCCACCTTTTCCTCCCCGACGGCCGTCGAACTGAGATCGGCGGTGCCTGCTACGACTTTGGGATGAACCACCCGCGGAAATCGCCGACTTTTGTCGTCCATATTTCGACCTTGGTCCGATTCACAGAGCCGACAGCGGCGATTAACTTGGTGACATGAGGAATTCCACGACGTCTTCGGTGGCCGGTTCGCCGCTGTTCGACGACGATGAAGTCCACCTCGGATCGCAGCCCTATTTCGACGACGATTTCGCTCGATCACTGACCGTGCGGGTGGATACCGTCGGCAGCCTCACCACCGACATCCTGAACCAGATCCTGGACCCGGCGTTCAAGGTCCTGCCTCGCCCGAAGTGAGCACGACCAGCGGACCAGGGGTCTCCACAGCGGCATCTCGGGGCGCTCTCCCCCAGTAGCGCCCCGAGGTGCCACCCCCATTCACTCCAGTTCGAACACGACCGTGCCCGCCAGGACGTCGCTGACGCACCTGCCGACACACTTCCAGCCGCTCTCGGCGAAAACCTCGAGCCACTCGTCCGCCGTCGGGATGTACTGGCCCATCAGCGTGTGCGCCACCTCGAACCCCAGCGTGAACACGGGGATCTTGTCGTCGGGCAGGCCGACGGTCCGCACCGTGTCACCCAGCAGGAACCGCCTGACCCCGGGAAACAGCTCGCGAAGCCGGCGCAGTGACGCGATCGCGTTGTCGCGCGGCCACAGGTCGTGGCCCATCATGAAGCAGGTGAGCAGGTCGATGTCGGCGAATTCGGGCCGTGGGCCCAGCTTCCGGACATCGGCGGCGAGGAAGGAGATGCGGTCGGCGAACCCGCGCCGCCGGACCTCTTCGGTCGACATCTCGATGGTCGCCTCGGCGATGTCCAGCCCGAGCCCGCGCACCCCGGGATTACGCTCCACGATCTGGATCAACCGCTCGCCACTGCCCGAGCCCAGATCCGCCACCGCGGTGAGCCCGCCGTCGACCCTGGACATCGCCTCCCAGAAGACCGGGTCGAAGAAGGCGGTGTTGGCCGCGCGGCTGGCGTAACTCACCGCCTTGGCGTCCCGCCGGTAGAACTGCCCGACGCGGTGCGAGTTGCGCAGCATCGACGGCATGGTGGTGAGCAGCTCCCCCGACCCCTGGCACAGCCAGTAGAACATCGGCTTGGCCTCGTACACCTCGTCGAACGCCGGTCCGGGGCGGACCTTGCCGTTGTCCCGCACGACGATGCCCACCGAGGCGAGCGCGCGGAACATCGCCATGGTGGACTCGGGATCGAGGTCACCTTCGGCGGCGAAGGCATCGACGTCGAGCACACCGTGGCGCCGTAGTCCGTCCAGCCCGCCCAGCTCCCACGCGGCACCGATCGCGGCGGCCGCCACGGCGGAGTTGAAGATTTCGGCGGCCGAAAGACCGGCTCGGTCGGTATCGGTAGCGGTACTCAAGGTTCTGCCTCCCAGGCTGTGTTCAGTGGGCACGCGGCCAGAGCGTCTGCCGCTTGATCCGCGACGCCGCTTCGGTGATCATCGCGTCCGACTTGTTGAAGGCGACGCGAACGTAGGGCTCGCCGTCACGAGGGTCGTTGAAAAGCACCGTACTCGGCACCACCAGGACACCGGCGTGATCGAGCATCAGCTTGGCGAAGGCACGGCAGTCGCCGCTGCCGGCCGGACGCACGTCGGCCATGAAGTAGCAGCCGCCCTCCGAGCGGCCGCATTCCAGGCCCAGCCCGGAGAAAACCTCGATCAGCCGGTCACGCGCTCGCTGCAGTTCACCGGCAGGTTGCCAGGCACCTGGCTCGAGCACCCCCGAATCCAGCACGGCTCGCTGGAGCGGTGCGGCGGTACCGCCGGTGATCGCGATATGGGCCTGACGCAGCACGTGAGTGTGCTGAGGCGCGGCCCGCAGATATCCCATGCGCCAGCCGCTGAGCGCATGGCTCTTGGACAGGCTGCCCACCACGATCGCGCGCGGCGCCAGCTCGGGGATGTCCGCGACGGAAAGGTGCTCCCGGCCGTCGAAGACGTAGGTCGCGTAAACCTCGTCGCTGATCACCAGCGCGTTCCACTTTTCGCACAGCGCGGCGAGGATGTCCAGTTCCGCCCGCGTGAACACCCGGCCGGTCGGGTTGTGCGGCGTGTTGAGAATGACCGCCTTCGTCCGGCTGCCGAACGCGGCCGCGAGCTCGGCCTCGTCGAACCGCCAGTCCGGGCCGCGCAGCGGAACGAACCGCGGACGTGCGCCCGCGAGCGCGATGGCGCCGAGGAAGTTGTCGTAGTAGGGCTCGAAGACCACTACTTCGTCGCCCGGGTCCACTGTGGACAACAAGGCGACCAGTAGCGCCTCGGTGCCCCCGACGGTGACCGTCACCTCGGTGTCCGGATCCGCGGGCGTGGTGAACGAGGCGGCGATCCGGGCCCGCAGTTCACGGTTGCCCGCCGGGTTCTCGTACTGATGCACGCCCGACCGCAGTGCCTCGCACGCCGCGTCGACCAACCGGTCCGCCGGCCGCGGCGCCGCGGGGGTGCCGGTGGCCAGATCCACCGCGTCGCGGGCCCGTCCCCCGCCCAGCAGCGTGACGAGCCCGCCGTCCGGCAGATCGCGCACTCGCCGCGCGTACGACTCCCGGACCGGGCCGGTTCCGTCAGTGCCGTTCTCAGTCATGCGACCCGCCTCCACGCTGGGTTCGTCCTGATCATGCGAACATCGACTCCGAGCCGACGCCGGCGAAGAAGTCCCGGCGTCCGTAGAGCAAGGGGTTGGCGTGGCTGCTCTCCACGTGGGCCACGACGCCGAACACCATCGCGTGGTCACCGATCTCGATCATCTTCGAGACGCGGCATTCGGCTATTCCGTAGGCGTCCTTGACCAGCCACGGCAGCGCGAGCACCGGCGACCGTTCCCAGACGACCTGATCGAACCGGTCGGGCTCGGCCGAGGCGAACAGTTCGGCCGTCCCCTTTCCGCCTTCGTGCAGCAGGTTGACCGTGAAACCCCCGGTTTCCCGCAGCGCCGCCAAGGTCCCGCTGCGAAGGTCGAGGCACACCTGGAGGGTGGGCGGCGAAAGTGTCACGCTGCTCAGTGAGTTGCACGTCAACCCGTGCGGCCGGTCCTCACCGTCCAGCGCGCTGACGATCGTCACGCCGGTGAAATAGGAACTCATGAACCCGCGGAACGCGGTGGGCACCACGACGGATTCGGTATCCGTGCCCGGCGGCTCCTCGTCCGGCTCGCCGCCGTTCTTTGCTTCTGCCGTGCTGGGTTCCATGTATCCGCTTTCTGGTCCGGAACAACCTGATTCAGGCCACTTCAGTCATTGATGCTGGCGAGGTACTCGTAGCAGCTGGGCAGTGCCGCGACCATTTTCTGTGCCTCGGCCTTGATCTTCGCGAACTCCGCCAACGCGTTCGACGGATCGAGATGACGCAACGCCGGCGCCGGAGTCCTCGGCCGATGACCCAACCCCATCGTCATCGCCGTCCACGAATAACTCTCAAACCCATGATAATGCGGATAAATCGTCTCCTCATCAAGCAACCGGCTCTGCGCCAGCTCCATCCGCTCCACCAACTCACCCGGAGCCGACCGGATCTTCGCCTCCTTCCAATACGGCGTGTCATCCCGGCCCGCCGCCTTGTAATGCAACACCAAAAACTCCTTCACCCCATCCACCGCACGCGCGATCCGATCGTTATAAGCCGCCACCACCACCGGATCGAACCCCGCACCAGGGAAATGCTTCACCAACTGCTCGATCGCATGCTGAATGAAAAAGATCCCCGTCGACTCCAACGGCTCCACAAACGCACTCGACAACCCCACCGCGACACAATTACCCACCCATGACCGCGCATGCCGCCCAATCCGCATCCGGATATGATTCGCCTCCAGATCCTCCTGACCGGGAGCCACCGCATCCCGCAACTCCCGCTCCGCCTCCTCCGGCGAAACAAACGCATCCGAATACACATAACCATGACCATTACGACGAAACAACGG
>NZ_JBVIRO010000038.1:0-13936 GCF_055575975.1 Amycolatopsis sp. NPDC033938 | reverse complement strand
GTTTGAGGGTTTGGCTTCAGCACCTCCCTCGCTACCAGGAGCCCACCCTTATGCCAACACGACACACCACAGGTTTAGGAACAGGCTCTTAGAACACGAATCGCCACTCACGACCACCCCGACCGACGCCTCACCCGCGCGCCTCAAGCGGGGAAGTCGAGTACGCACTCTCCGACGCCCACCTCGGCGGGCCAGTCGAGTTTGAGGGCGCGGTCGACGCGGTCGCCGGCGTCGACCGGGACGGCGTGCGCGGCCAGCCCCATCGCGCGGGCGACGAGGTAGAGCGTCTGCTGCAGCGCTCCGACATGCGCCAGGGTGGTGGCGTACGCGCCACCGCCGAGCACCGACGCCATTCGCGGCATCCGCGCGGTCACCGAGATCAGCGCCGAGGGCCGCCGATGGTTGCCACCGGCGATCATCGCCATGTCGAGCATCGCGTCGAGGTCGGCCTCGTCGTCGTTGACCAGGGTGAGCCGGTGGTCGAGCGGATCGTAGTGATAGATCCCGCGATCCAGCCCCGAGCAACGGTTCACCGAAACGTACAGCTCGAGTTCGTACAGACAGGCCACGCTGAAGTACGGCCGCTGCGAGGCGTCGTGGACAGGCACACCGGCGCCGTGTCCATTAGGGAGATGCGCGGGCCCGATCGACCTGATCCGCGCGCCACGGAACAGCAATTCGCCGATCTGTTCGGCCGACAGCACGCTCTCGGTGAACTCGGGGCAGGTGTGATCGTGCTCCAGCAACGTGGTCAGCGTCGGATCGGTCTCCGCGCGGGCGGCCAGATCCGGCCGGTAGAGGGCGTAGACCGGCCCCTCGCCCGTGGCGGCCTTGACCACCGGCGGATTCCCGAGCCCCGGCAGCTCGGCCGGGCCCCCTGGTCTCCAGGTCCGGCTCGTGGTGTGGAACGACAGCTCGTCCGGGGACCACAGGCTCAGTTCGGGATCGTCGTCCTCGGCGAACCGGCCGTGCTCCCCGGCGAGCTGGACCACACCCGCGGCGACCAGATAGGACACGATCGCGCCGACCACCCCGGTTTCGATCCCCGTCGTGGACACGATCTCCCCCACCGACTTCGCCGTCGCCAGCGTCGCCGCGACGTGCACCGCCCACGGCTGGTACAGCACGACCCGGTAGCGCGCGGACGGCGACTCCAGCCCCATCCCGGAGGCGTCGGAGCGCAGGGAACAGAAGCGGGACAACCGGATCGGGCGCGAGGGCGGGATCTCCTCCGTGCCGAACACCGGCGCCAGCGCGACCGGGATCACCGACAGCAGCGGGCCCCGGCCGTCGGCGAGCCCCAGCGAGTGCACCACGGAACCGCCGAGTTCCTTGAGTACCTGCCGCAGCGCGTCGGCGCCCTCGGCCGTCCAGCTCAGCTCGCCTTCGAGGTCGGGCTCCCGCTCGACCGGCTCCCACGAGGACGTCACGTTCGCCAGCGAGACCGGCCCCAAGGCCATCCGCCGCAACGACTCCCGGACCAGCGGCCCGGGGTGGTCGAAGTCGAACTCCCCCCACCGGGTGACGACCACCAGGGAGCCGTCCTCACCGATCTCGACAAGGCTGTCGTCAGTGAGCGACCACAAGGGGATCGTTTCGGCCACACCGCCGGGGGGATCTGTCCTCAACTGTTGCTCCAGCCGGATTACAAGAACATGGGGAAGGGATTCAATCTGTCGTACGGGGTCGGTTCGGCGATCCTGCCCAGCCGCACCGGCACGTCGAAAAGCCGTCCCGGGGCGAAGCGGCTCCAGAAGGGCCGCAACCCCGGAACGACGACCCGGACCACGGGAAGGTCGATGTCGGGCCTGGTCTGATCGAGCACCAGCGTCTCCATCCCCAGCGCGGCGAGCTTGCGTACCAGCGATTCCACGTCGTCCCGCACGTCCGGCCGCCGGACGAACTTGAAGTCCGCGGCCCGTTTCGCCGACCGGCCGGGCGCCGGCAGCAGATACGGCTGGTTCGCGACCGTAGCGTGCCGGAGCCACTTCGCCGCGTCGGGATCGTCGAGTTCGACGTCGTTCGCGAGCACCGCCGGGATCATTTGGTTGAGCTCGCTGACCGCCCTCCGCAGCGCGGTCCTGGGATCCAGGTGGGCGCCGAAACCCATCATGACGTTCTCGCGCGGCCCGGCGATACTCCTGGACAGCGCGACCATCACCGGCACACCGAGATCCGCGGTCAAATCGAGGACCCACAGTTCCCGGCCTGCCCGCGCGTACTGGCCGACCATCTCCTCCGCCCACGGGTCGTCGAACGAGGTGATGTCGACGCCGGGCACGGGAAGCCTGTTGTACCACCACATCGCGACGGCGTCACGTTCGACGAGTTCGAGCAGTCCCTGCAGGATCGCGTCCTCGATACTGCTGCCCGCCGCGCAGCCGTTGGAGTCGGCGCGCATCCCGCCGATCCCGCATTCCGGCGGCACACCGTAGTAGAGGTACGCCGTCGGCATCAGCTTCCGGCGCTGCTGGGACAGCGACCACGTCGGCGTCCAGTCGACGGCGGACTCGTCGTCGAACCGTTCGGGTACGTGCTGGAAGATCGCGTGCTTGGTGTTCCAGTCGTCGCGGGTGTCGTACTGACGCTCGTCGAAGAGCATGCACGAGTTCGGGTGGACGGCGTCCTCGCCGAGCGCGCGGAAGGTGTCGCGGATCCGCAGTTCGTCGCCCTGGTAGTTCGCCGAGAACCGTTCGATCGCTTCGCACAGCGCGCCGACCTCGGCGTCGAGCGGGCTCGCGCCCTTACCGCCGTTGTCCCCGCGCAGCCCGGCCTGCAGTCCCGCCTCACCGCGCACGCGGCGGGCGACGTTGAGCCCGGACCGGTAGGCGTTCACGAACGCCGGCGCCCTCGGGTCGCGGGCGATCTCCTTGATGATGCCGGTGACCGGGCTGACCACGTGGCCGTAGCGGTCGAGCACCTCGACCGGGGTGAGCGTCCGGTGCCCGCCACCGCCCGAGGTCGCCTTCTTCGCCTCGCGCAGCACGACCGGTTCGGCCGTCCGCGCCGCGACGATCCCTTCGTCACCGCATTCCGGGCACTGCGGACGCCGCCGCAGCTCGTGCAACCGCCCTTGCAGATCGAGGGTGTCCAGGATCCACACCGCCTGTTGCCCCGGATAACGGTGTCCGGCAAGCCATTTGGACGCTTCGAGGGAGATCAGGTGTGACGCGGCCGCGGTCAGCGGCGGCACGGCCGGCATCGGGAACGACGCCGGGCCGTCGTGCCCGAGGACCTCCTGCACACAGGCCTCCGCGTGCCGGTGCCCCCACAGCCGGTTGGTCAGGCAGTGCCAGCAACCCGAGCGGCCCGGCTGCATGATCGGGCCGATCCACACCTGCGAACCCGACGGCCGGGCCAGCAGCCACGGCCTGCCGGTGCGGCGGTGCTCCGCGTCGATCTCGGCCAGCCTCGGGTCGAGGTAGTCGTCGCACAGCACGATGGCCAGTTCGGAGGCCGTCGTGACCACCTCGATCCCACTCGCCTCGAGCGCGCTCTCCACCTGGGAGGTGTCGACGCCGCGGCCGATCGTGGTCAGGCTCGCCGTCGCCGGCTTCTGCCGCCCGGCCACCGCGGACGCGTCGAGCCCGCACGCGTCCCAGTACGCGAGCGCGCGCTCGTCGCCGCTGACCTCCTCCGGGACGTGGACGGTGACCAGGCCCGCCTCGACCAGCCGGGCCAGTACGCCGGTGACCTGTTCGGCGTTCATCCCCTCCGGGCAGGCGGAGAGGAGTCCGTCGAGGTCACGGGTGCCGTCGAGCAGCGCCGCCACCGAGGCGACCTGCGCGCCGCGCATCGCGATGACGCCCTGTTCCGAGAACAGATAGGCACCGTTGCCCTCGCTGATCTCCGCACGCAGGTGACGTTTGAACCCCAGACCGCCGCTGATCGTGCCCGGTGTGGAAGATGCCTCGCGCATGAGAACCCCCAGGGTCTGTCCGATACCCGAATCCTGGTGGGCGGGGCCGGGTAGCGGCCAGTGCTCGATTCACACCTCCGGTATGAAAAACCCATGTTTTCCCAGGACGCACGCACGCGAGACCTGGTGGACGGCTCACTGGCCCGGTGACCCGCCGCTCTGTCACTGTCGACGTACTCCGAAAATCGGGACACGACGCGTATCGAGCTGGAGGGCGCTTGCGATGTACGCCGGATCAGAAGTATCGGACACGCCCCACGGCTCGGCATCCCACCCGAATCCGGACCTGTCCGCAAGCCCCGTCCGCTTCACCCTGCTCGGCCCGCTCGAACTGGTGCGGGACGGGATCGACTACGCGCCGACGACGCCGAAGCTGCTGCAGGTGCTCGCCATGCTGGTGATGAGCCCGGGGAAGATCGTGCACATCGACACGATCGTGCAGGAACTGTGGGCCAACGACCCACCGCGCAGCGTCCGCACCACCATGCACACCTACATCTACCAGCTGCGCCGCTGCATCGACGAGAACGACCTCGCTCCGTACGGCGAGGCCATGCTGGCGACGAAACCGCCGGGTTACGTGTTCCGGATCGCCCCGGAGCAGGTGGACGTCTTCGAGTTCCAGGCACTGCAGAAGAAGGGCCGGGAGCTGCAGCTGCGCGGTGAGCACACCGAAGCGGCGAAGGCCTTCCGGTCGGCACTCGACCTGTGGTCCGGGCCTCCGCTCGCGAACGTCCACTGTGGACCGGTCCTGTCGGCGTACGCGGTCGACCTCGTCGAACAGCGGCGCAGCACCCTGCACCTCCGCATCGAGGCGGATATCGCGGCCGGGATGCGACACGAGCTGATCGGCGAACTACGCTCGCTGGTGAGCGCGAACCCGCTCGACGAAGCCCTGCACGGGCAGCTGATCCGCGTGCTCGGCCGCAGCGGACGGCGATCCGACGCCCTCGCGACCTACCGCCAGGTGCGGGCGAGGCTCAACAATGAACTCGGCGTCGAACCCTGCGACGAACTGCAGGTCCTGCAGCACGGCCTGCTTTCCGAGGGTGAACCCGCGTGAACGGCGGAAACCCACTCCCGAAACGGAACGAAAGTGAGGATCGGCGGATGAGCGGTCGTACCTATGGACAGTTCTGCGGTCTCGCCCGCGCGCTGGAGATCATCGGCGAACGCTGGTCGCTGCTGATCGTCCGTGACCTCGTCCTCGGCCCGAAGCGGTTCACCGAACTGCAGGCGGGCCTGCCCAAGATCCCGGCGAGCACCCTGTCCGCCCGGCTCAACGAACTCGAGCAGTCCGGGGTGCTCCGCCGACGGCTGCTCCCGCAGCTCGACGCCGCGGTGGTCTACGAACTGACCGAGTACGGCGGCGAACTCGACCAGATCGTGCTGGACCTCGGCCTCTGGGGAGCGCGTTCGCTCGGGCGGCCCGATCCCGAGGACGTCTTCACCCTGGACTCGGCGATCCTCTCGCTGTACACGACCTTCCAGAGCGAGAAGGCCAAGGGCATCCACGCCACCTACGAACTGCACTACCCGGGCGGGATGGTCCTGCACGCGATCATCGAAGACGGCGCGCTCAAGGTCGCGGACGGCGCGCATCCCGGCGCCGACGCGACGATCGAACCGCTCGGCCCGTTCATCACGGATCTGCTGAGCGGCGAGCTGTCCCCCGCCGACGCGCTGCGGACGGGCAAGGTCCGCGTCGATGGTGCCCCGGAGTACCTGGAGCTGTTCACCGAACTGTTCCACATTCCGGCCGCGCCGAAGGTGTCGACCGGAATCGTCGTGCGCTGAACGGCCTAATCCGCAGGTCGTTGCGCAATTCAGAGTAACGGAAACCGTCGATGCGGCAGATATCGTCGGTATCCGTCACCGGTCGGTCTTTTCTCCCAAGGAGCCCTTCATGGCCGCACTCGATTCCGCACGTCCAGGCCTGCTGGCGTCGCTCAACGGGAAATACCACCGCCCGGCGCTCGCCGTCTTCGCGGTGATCGTCGTGGCCCACTGGGCGGAACATCTCGTGCAGGCGTTCCAGATCTACGCCCTCGGCTGGAAGACCTCGGACGCCCGCGGCGTGCTCGGCATCCCGTTCCCCAAACTGATCAGTTCCGAATGGCTGCACTACGGCTACGCCATCGTCATGCTGATCGCGTTGTTCGCACTGCGGAAGGGCTTCGCCGGCCGTTCGCGGCAGTGGTGGAATCTGGCGCTCGGCCTGCAGTTCTGGCACCACATCGAGCATCTGCTCCTGCTGGTACAGGCGCAGACCGGCTGGCGGCTCGGCGGCGGCACCGCGCCGAGCAGCATCATCCAGCTGTTCATCCCCCGGGTGGAACTGCACCTGTTCTACAACACGATCGTCACCATCCCGATGGTCATCGCGATGATCGTGCACCGGAAGGCCTCCGCCGCCGAGCAGGAGCTGACCGGCTGCACGTGCTCGCCCGAAAGCCGGCGTGAGCTGGCGACCACGGCGTCGTGACCAGGAGGCTCTTCGCACTCCTCGCCCTCGTGACGGCGTGGTTCGGGGTCGCGGTGCTCGCCGCGGCCCCGGCCTCCGCCCACGTCGAGCTCCTCTCCGCCGACCCCGCCGACGGCGCCCGGCTCACCTCGGCGCCCGCACAGGTCTCTCTCACGCTCTCGGAGAACATCGGCATCCAGCCGAACTCGATCAAGGTCGTCGACGTCCACGGCACGAACGTCGTCACCGGACCGGTGTTCCAGCCGGGTGACGTCGCCGAACAGGTCGCAGTCAAGCTGAAGCCCGCCCTCCCCGAAGGCAGCTACCTCGTTGAGTACGCCTTCGTCTCGACCGACTCGCATCCGGTGCGCGGCACGATCGCGTTCGTCGTCGGCACCGGCCCCCTGATCACCTCGGCGGGCGCGGTCTCCGCCTCGACCGGCACGGATCCGGTGACCGACACGCTGTTCACGACGTTCCGCTGGGCCTCGTTCGGCGGTGTCGCGTTACTCGGCGGGCTGGTGTTCGTCCTGGTCTGCCGTCCGGGCGGCCGGTCAGACCCGGCGGCGCGGAAGCTGATCACCGTCGGTGCCGGGCTCTCGGCCGTCACGGCCGTGGCCGGGTTCCTGCTGCAAGGCCCGTACGTCGCGGGGCGTGGGGTGGACGCCGTCTTCGACCCGGCTCTGCTCGAGGCCACGCTGCGGGTGGCGTACGGGAAGTTGCTGCTCCTGCGCCTGGCCGCGATCGTCGCCCTCGCCGTGCTCGTGCGCCGGCTGCTGGCGGCCGACCTGCCGGAACGGCTGCGGTCGCGCTACGAGAACCTCGGCATCGCGGCCGGGTTCCTCGTGCTGCTCAGCTTCTCCGCGACCGGCCACGCGGTGGCCGACAAGATCATGTTCCTCTCGGTCAGCGCCGACCTCGCGCATTTCGGCGCGATGGCCGTCTGGGTCGGCGGGCTGATCCAGCTGGCCGTGCTCCTGCGCGGCAGGTATCCGGCGGAGGAGGCCGAGCCGGCGCTGGCGCGGTTCCATCCGATCGCGACCGCTTCGATCGTGATCATGGTGGTCACCGGCGCGTACCTGGGCTTCCGGCTCGTCCCGTCGGTCGAGGCGCTCTGGACGTCGTCGTACGGCGTCGTCTTCCTGCTGAAGCTCACCGGATTCGCCGCGTTGCTGCTGGTCGCGAACGTGAGCCGCACCGCGGTACGCCGCGGGATCTCCGGCCGCGGCGGCACCGGCGTCGTGACCGCCGACCTGCGGCGGCTGCGGATCAGTGTGGGGGCCGAGGTGCTGATCGTGGCCGTGGTGCTCGCGCTGGCCGCCGCGCTGTCGTCGATGTCCCCGACCGCCTGATCAGCGCTCGGTAGCTTCGGGGGGCGGCGCGAACGGTCCCCAGGTGAAGGCCCGGAGCCACGGCTCGGGATCGCCCAGCCAGGCCAAAGCGGCGATCTGGGCCGGGCTCCGGCGTCCGGCGAGCGACCGGTACAGATCCGCGGGCGGTGCCGAGAGCACCGCGCCCACCGGTTCGGTGCCGGCGATCCAGGTCGCGCCCTCGGTCTCGATCCGCAATCCGGGCAGGCCATGCCTGGTCAGCGAGGCACCGAGCCCGCCGACGAGCACTTCGAAGGAACGGAGCCAGGCCGGGTGCGCCTCGGGTGACGGAGCGCCGAGCGCGTAGCGGAGGTCGAGTTCGTGGGTGAAGGCGTCCATCACCATGATGTCGCCGCGGCTCTTTCCTTCGCCGTCCGCGGCGAGAAGGGTGTCGGCCTCGGGTCCGCGTTCGCTCCAGAGCCGCAGCAACGCGGCGACCGCCGCCGTCTCCGGAACCGGGCACGGCTCACCGCCGAACCGGGTGATCACCCGGTCGCAGATTTCCGTCAGATGCGCCAGCAGGTCGCGCACCGTCCACTGTGGACAAGCCGGGACGGCACGCTCACCCACGCCCGCGTTGTCGGTGAGCAAGATCGCGATGTTCTCTCTGACCTGCCGATACCCTTCGGCCGCGGTCGCCGTATTCCAGCCAGGGACCCGAATTCGGCTACTCGTCACGCGGCCACCTCCTGCGGGGAAAGCGATGATCGACCATTCTCCCACCGCTTCGGGGAGCACCCTTCTCACCGCTTGCGCGGACCGTTCGGCGCAGAGATCACCCACCCGTGGCGCAGGTCGTGATCGCATCAGGCACACTGGAGGAGAGAAAGCCCTGTGCGGCAAAGGCCCTGTGCACCAAGGGAAACGCCCACCGGTGACGGATCGCCCACTGTGGAGGTGACTAATGGAGCTGCCCGGCTTCGATCTGGCTTGGCGTGGTTTCAATCGCGCTCAGGTCCGGGAATTCGTTCGCGAGGTGGAAACCGAACTACGACGAGTGGCCGCGGAACGCGACGAAGCGATCCGCCGAGGGGAGGCACTCGCCGCGAAGCTCACCGCCACGCAAGAGGAAAACCGTGAACTGAAAGCGACCGTCGACCGGATCAGCCGGGTGCCGATCGCGCCGGACGCGCTTCAGGAGCGCTCGCGCCGCATGCTCGAACTCACCCGCGAAGAAGCCGAAGACATCACAGCGCGCGCCACTGAGGAAGCCGCCAAGGCCGAGGCGGAGCGGAAGAGGATCACCGAAGACTTCGAGCGCGCCATGACGTTGCGCCGGGCCGAAGCCATGCGCACGCTCGCCGCACAGGACGAAGCCGCGCAAGCACGGGCACGAAAACTCCTCGACGACGCCGCCGAAGAGGGCGAGCGCCTCGTCGCCGAAGCGCGGCAGAAGGCCGACGTGGCCCTCCGCCTGCGCGACGACGTGCTGAAGCAGCTGACCGGCTGCCGTGAACTGCTCGCGGAGGCCGGCACGGTGTTGACGATCACCGACGAACCGAAGCCGGAAGTGCCCGTTCAGCGCCGGAGCAGGTCAGAGGCCCGCACCGGCGCCGAAGCGGCCGCGACCTAGGCGGGGTCGCCAGAGGAAAAGACCACCGGCCGGATCTCCATCGCGTTGACGTGCGCGTCCGGGATCTGACCGGCGATTTCGATCGCGCGCTCCTTGCTTTCGCATTCGACCAGGTAGAAGCCCGCGAGGTACTCCTTCGACTCCGCGTACGGACCGTCGGTGACCACCGGGGCGCCGTCACGCACCCGGACCACGGTGCTCTCCTTCGGCTCCGCCAGCGCCTGCGTCCCGAGCAGTTCGCCGCTCTCGGTCAGCTTCTTCATGAAAGGGTCGATGCGGGCGACCACCTCGTTGCGCTCCTCCTCGGGCAGGGCGTCCCACGCGGTGGGGTTCATCGTGATCATGATCATGTACTTCATCGCTGTTCCTCCTGGTCATCCGGCCGATGCCCGGCCACTCACACAGGAGTCGGAGCCGCCGGATCGTCCTCGACATCCTGGCATCCACGAATTTCGCCGTCCCGGGGTGGATACATGGGGAGGGTATGATCGGCGACGGCCGGGGAACGACGAGAGAACGGGTGCGAGATGACGGGCTACGGCAGCGAGCGAGAGGCCTATCTCAAGCGCCTGCGCCGGATCGAGGGGCAGATCCGCGGTTTGCAGCGGATGGTCGAAGAGGACAAGTACTGCATCGACATCCTCACGCAGGTGTCCGCGGCCACCAAGGCACTGCAGTCGTTCTCCCTCGAACTGCTGGACGAGCACCTCGCCACCTGCGTGGTCCAGGCCGCCGCCGCGGGCGGCGACGAGGCCGACCTCAAGGTCCGGGAAGCCTCCGACGCCATCGCCCGGCTCGTCCGATCCTGATCACGAGCCGCCGGCGAACCTTCGCAGCCGCAGGCTGTTGGTGACCACGAAGACCGAGGAGAACGCCATCGCGGCCCCGGCGATCATGGGGTTGAGCAGGCCGAGCGCGGCCAGCGGCAACGCGGCGACGTTGTAGGCGAACGCCCAGAACAGGTTGCCCTTGATCGTGGCGAGCGTCCGGCGCGAGAGCCGGATGGCGTCGACGGCGGCGCGCAGGTCGCCCCGCACGAGCGTCAGATCCCCGGCCTCGATCGCGGCGTCCGTCCCGGTCCCCATGGACAGGCCGAGGTCGGCCCGCGCGAGCGCGGCCGCGTCGTTCACGCCGTCGCCGACCATGGCGACCACCCGGCCTTCGGCTTGCAGCCGTTTGACGACGTCGACCTTGTCGGCGGGCAGGACCTCGGCGATGACCTCGTCGATTCCCACCTCGGCCGCGACCGCTTTCGCGGAACCGGCGTTGTCCCCGGTCAGCAGGACCGGCCGGAGCCCGAGTGCCCGAAGTTCCGCGACGGCCTTCGCGGACGTCGGCTTGACCGTGTCGGCCACGACGAGCACACCTCGCGCCTCACCGTCCCACGCGACGACGACGGCGGTCGCGCCGCGTTCCTCGGCGGCCGTCTTGGCCAGGGAAAACTCCTCGCCGAGGGTGCTGTCGTGGTGTTCGAGAAGTGCGGTGCGGCCGGCCAGGACGGTCTTGCCCTCGACCACGCCGACGACACCCAGGCCCTCGACGTTGCGGAAATCTTCGACCGTCGGCAGGTCACCGAGCCGTTCTTCGGCGGCCGCGACGATCGCGCGGGCGATCGGATGCTCGGAAGCGTGCTCGACCGCCGCGGCGAGCCGGAGGACCTCGGTCTCCTCGGCACCCTCCTCGGCACCATGGACGCCGGTGAGACTCATCTTCCCGGCGGTCACCGTGCCGGTCTTGTCCAGGACGACGGTGTCGACCTTCCGAGTGGATTCGAGCACCTCCGGACCCTTGATGAGGATGCCCAGTTGCGCGCCGCGGCCGGTGCCGACCAGCAACGCCGTCGGCGTGGCCAGGCCCAGCGCGCACGGGCAGGCGATGATCAGGACCGCGACGGCGGCGGTGAAGGCGGCGTCCGCCCCGCTGCCTGCCCCGAGCCAGAAGCCGAGCGTGCCGACCGCGAGCGCGATCACCACCGGGACGAAGACCGCCGATACCCGGTCCGCGAGCCGCTGGACCTGCGCTTTGCCGTTCTGCGCGTCCTCGACGAGCCGCGCCATCTGTGCGAGCCGGGTGTCGGCGCCGATCCGGGTGGCGCGGACGACGAGCCTGCCGCCCACGTCGACCGTGCCGCCGACGACGGCGTCGCCGACGGTCACCTCGACCGGGACGGCCTCACCCGTCAGCATGCTCAGGTCGACCGCGGATCCGCCGTCGATCACGAGACCGTCGGTGGCGATCTTCTCGCCAGGCCGCACGACGAACTCGTCCCCGACCTTGAGTTCGCCGATCGGGACGCGACGCTCGACGCCGCCTTCGAGGACGGCGACGTCCTTCGCCCCGAGTTCGAGCAGCGCGCGCAGAGCGGCACCGGAGCGGCGTTTCGAGCGAGCCTCGAAGTAGCGCCCGGCCAGGAGGAACGTGGTCACCCCGGCGGCGACCTCGAGGTAGAGGTTGCCCGCGCCGGACCCGCGTTCCATGGTCAGCTCGAAGCCGTGCCGCATGCCGGGTGTCCCGGCGGTGCCGAACAGCAGCGCGTACAGCGACCAGAGCGTGGCGGCCGCGACGCCGAGTGAGATCAGGGTGTCCATGGTGGCGGCGCCGTGGCGGAAGTTCGTCCAAGCCGGCCGATGGAACGGCCACGCGCCCCAGGTGACGACAGGGGCGGCCAGGGCGAGTGAGATCCACTGCCAGTAAGTGAACTGCCAGGCCGGGACCATCGCCAGCACGATCACCGGGACGGCGAGGGCCGCGGAGACGAGGAGCCGTGTCCGAAGCCCGTCTGCCTGCTCCGCGTCCTCGTCCTGGTGGGGCGGCTCGGCCGTATAACCCGCGGACTCGACGACACCGACAAGGTCGTCCACCGAGACCGCGGCCGGGAAATCGACCTGCGCCTTCTCGGTGGCGTAATTGACCGTCGCGGAAACGCCGTCGACCTTGTTCAGCTTGCGTTCGACGCGGGCGGCACAGGACGCGCAGGTCATCCCGCCGATGGCCAGTTCGACGCGCTGGGTCGTCACGGCGTGCCTCCCGGATGGTGCCCGCCGTGCTCACTGGTCGGCGGCGGCGGGACCGGCGCCTCGTCCAGCGGCCCCACGGCGGAGCCGATCGCCCAGGCGACGACGAACACCGCGACCAGAGCCGCGGCGAACGCCGACACCTTGACGGGGGTACTCACGAGACGAGCTGGTAACCGGCCTCGGTCACGGCGGCGTCGACGGCCTGGACGTCGAGCGGCGCCTCGCTGGTGACGGTGACCTTGCCGCCGGCCACATCCACGTTCACGGCGCTGACGCCGTCGATCCCGCTGACCTCCTCGGTGACCGAGGCGGCGCAGTGCCCGCAGGACATGCCCTTGACGGTGTAGGTGGTTTCGGCCATCGGTACGAACTCCTCTACAGGACAAACGAAGCGATCACTGCATTTATACCCCATGGGGGTAGGGGTGTGCCTGATGGGGGCGGGCACACTGCGGCGATGAGGAAGATCTCCGCGATCGGCATCGGCGCCGGCGACCCGGCACACCTGACCGTCCAAGCCGTCGAGCGGCTGAACGAGACCGACGTCTTCTTCGTCCTCGACAAAGGTTCGGAGAAGCAGGACCTGGTGGGCCTTCGCCAGGAGATCCTCGACCGGTTCGTCGAGCGGCCCGGCTACCGCGTCGTGCGGGCGCAGGACCCCGAACGCGACCGTACTCCTGATGACTACCGGAAGGCCGTCGCGGACTGGCACCGGCTGCGCACCGACGTCTACGAGGAGATGATCCGCACACTGGGCCCCGACGAACGGGGAGCGTTCCTCGCGTGGGGTGACCCGGCGCTCTACGACTCGACGCTGACGCTGCTGGACGCGGTGCTCGCGCGGGGGAACGTCGAGTTCGAGTACGAGGTCGTCCCGGGGGTCAGCAGCGTGGCCGCGCTGACGGCCCGGCACCGGACCACGATGAACCAGATCGGCCGACCGGTGCAGATCACGACCGGCCGCCGTCTCGAAGCCGGCTGGCCCGCGGACGTGGACGACGTCTTCGTGATGCTGGACGCCCAGTGCACGTTCTCGCGATTCGTGGACGAGGGACTGGAGATCTACTGGGGTGCCTACCTCGGGACGCCCGACGAACTCCTGCTGTCCGGCCCGCTCACCGCCGCTCTCGCTTCGGAAATCCGCTCCACACGCTCCGCGGCCCGGGAACGGAAGGGCTGGATCATGGACATCTACCACCTGCGGCGCCCCACCAGCTCCTGACCAACCCCGTACCTCACGTGCTCAGCCGGGTATCTCGTGTGATCGGCCGGGTATCTCGTGTGATCGGCCGGAGAACTCGCGTGATGGGCTGGAGATCATCGTGTTCTCCGTCTGATCACGCGTGTTCTCCGTCTGATCACGCGTGTTCTCCGTCTGATCACGCGTGTTCTCCGTCTGATCACGGGTGTGGTGGGGTCCGGGTATGAGGAAAGGGTCCAGGTCCTGGGAGAACTCGTAGTTCTCGACCAGGTCCTGGACCCTTGTCCCTTTTCCTTCTTTAATGTTAGTCCGGCGGTGTCCTACTCTCCCACAACCCTTCGGTTGCAGTACCATCGGCGCTGTCAGGCTTAGCTTCCGGGTTCGGAATGGGA
>NZ_JBVIRO010000037.1:14678-24055 GCF_055575975.1 Amycolatopsis sp. NPDC033938 | reverse complement strand
CGCGGGGGTCGTGAGTGGCAATGAGGGTTCTAACCCTATTCGCCACTCACGACCCCACGCGGAACCGCGCACAGCGTCATCAACCGGACACCGAGTTCCTGAAATGTGTCCCTTGTGGACAGTCGCGCGACGCGCCCCGCCTCAGCGGGGAGCTCCTCGCCGATCACGCCACGTTCGCCTTGCCCCTCAATAAATGCGGGGGCTCACCGCTTCGGCCACTCCGCACAGGAGACGACCTCGAATCCCCGGCTGGGGAAGACGGCGTCCATGAAGAAGTCGTGCATCGCCGGATCGCCGTCGGCGCAACCATCACGGAGCACGGTCACGTGGTAGCCCCGGTCCGCCGCGTCGTAACACGTCGCGGCCACCATCGCGCTCGTCGCGACCCCGGCGATCGCGACGGTGTCGACGCCGCCCGCCCTGAGCACCATGTCGAGATCCGTACCGGCGAAAGCGCTGGCACGGCGTTTCAGCACGACCACGTCCTCGTCGGCGACCGGCAACGCGAGCTCGGTGCCGGCCGACCCCTCATGGAAGGTGTCACCGGCTTCGAAGAACGACCTGACCAGCGCGTTGCCCGGCGGCAGGTCGGCACCGTTCCCTCGCATCGCGAAATGCACGAACACGACCTGAACACCGGCCGCGCGGGCACGCGGAAGCAGTGCGGTGACCTGCGGCAAAACCTGTCCGGCGAACGGGTAATTGCCCGTGATGCCGCGCTGGAGGTCACCGACGATCAGCGCGATGGTCATGACGGGCTTTCCCTCCAGTAGACGGTCGTCGCCGCTATGCCGCACCTGAGGCGCGTCAGACGACGAAGATACAGAACGGGTGCCCCGCCGGATCCGCGTACACGCGCAGCGGTTCGCCGGGGTCGTCGCTGCGGTCGAGCAACAGCCTGCCACCGAACTCGAGGACGCGGTCGTGCTGCGCGTCGAGTTCCTCGGCCGAGTCCACGGTCAGGTCGAGGTGCAACTGCTGGGGCACCGGGACGGCGTCCGGCCAGCTCGCTTCGGGAAGCCGATCGACCCGCTGGAAGGCGAGTTGCACGCCGTCCACCGGATTTCTCAAGACGAGCCAGTCTTCGCCGCGCTCGTCTCCGGGCCGCGGTTCGTCGCCAGGGCGGTAGTCCCACACCAGCAGCCGCCGGTAGAACTCGGCAAGGGCACGGGCGTCGGTGCAGTCCAGCACCACCTGACGAAACGTCGGCCCCTTCTTCGGCTCGACCACGCGGCTCACCTCCGGCTCTCAAGTACCTGCAGTGAACCTCAGATCGCCGCCACACGCTGATCGAGAACGGCGAGAACCTTTTCGCCCCAACGAATATTCTCCTGTTCGAACGCGATCCCGCGCGTGAGGGTCAGGTAGGGACCGACACGGGGCGCGGTGGCGAGAAAGTCCGACTCGGTGGCGTCACCGAGGATGCGCTCCCGGAGGCGTTCGAACCGTTTGAGTTTCGTTTCGGCCGTGGCCATCCTGTCCACGACGGCGCGCCGGATCGCCTCGTCGTCGCCCGCTTCGACAGCCTGGATCTGCACGAGCAGTTCGTCACGGATCGCGGTCGGTTTCGGTGCTCGCGTGGTGAAGTCGGCGAGTTCGGCCGCTCCGGCGTCGGTCAGGGAGAAGAGCCGTTTGTTCGGGCGGCGCCGCTGTTCGACGACGCGTGCCGTCACCAGGCCCTGCGACTCCATCTTGTCCAGTTCCCGATAGAGCTGCTGAGGTGTCGCTGTCCAGAAGTTGGCGACCGACGCGTTGAAACTCTTCGCCAGGTCGTAGCCGGAGGACTCACCCTCCAGCAGCATCGCGAGGATCGCGTTTTGCAGCGCCATGGCGTGATCGTAGTCAGCTGATGGATTAGTCGCAAAGTTGATTAGTCACTTCGATGGACACTCGCGCGGCGATCCCCTACGCTCGCGGCATCTACTCAACAAGTTGACTATGAGGAGAGCGTGATGCCCACGTTCCGTCAGGCCGTCGAGGCGAAAGACGCCGCCGCGATCGAGGCGATGCTCGCCGACGACGTGGTCTTCACCAGCCCGGTGGCGTTCAAGCCGTATCAGGGCAAGGCGATCACCGCGGCAATCCTGCGCGGCGTCCTGCGTGTGTTCGAGGACTTCCGCTATGTCCGCGAGATCCAGGACGGCGCACACCACGTCTACGAATTCGAAGCGATGGTCGACGGGCTGCGGATCAACGGCTGCGACCTCCTGACCTTCGACTCCGAAGGCAAGATCGCCGACTTCAAGGTCATGGTCCGGCCGCTGCGCGCGGCGGAGGCGCTCGCGGCGCGTATGGGCGCCCAGTTCGAAGCCATCAAGGCCGACGCGCTGGGCTGACCCCGGCGAGCCGGATTGGGCCGATCGGGGCGGAACCGTCACTCGTCCTGGTCAGTGTGCCGGGCGCGGGTTTCACCGCGAGCGGGAGTGCGCGATCCTCGATCGGTGACGACCAACGAGAACATCGGCGACGCGCGCTGGCGTGCCTCCCTGTGGCGCGAGATGGCGACGATCGAGCGAGCCAAAGGCGCGCTCATGGAACGCCACGAGGTCGACAGCAGCGCCGCCGCGGCACTGCTGGCGTTATGCGCCGAGCAGCACGGAATCGAGATTTCCGAAGCCGCTCAACGACTGAGCTGAGTTCGGCGAGGCCGCTCCCCGTGAGTCGCGATTCGGGTCAGCACCGACCCTCTTAGGTACCTGAAGGACTCCTTGAGGGAAGCGCATTTGCTTACCCGCTCCGGTTCGCGCCCCGCGAGGCGCGCGCTGCGGTGCGACCACCTCACGATCCACACGCCAATCCGCAGGTCAGCCGTAAGTCCGTGAAGGACCCCTTGAGGGACTCATCTTTGTTTACCCACCGGTGTGGAGCTTGTGCGGGTTGCCGGTGCGGTCGAGCGGGGAAGATTCCGGCCGTTGAGCGTCCGGAATCTTCCCCACTCGGTCGCCGGACCCACCGGTCGTGATCGGGACGAGCTTGATCAACGGAGGATCGGGGACGCTGAGTGTCCCCGATCCTCCGTTGATCAAAGGTGCGCAACCGGGGGAACCCCCACCCTCGTACAGGTCAGCCGTAAGTCCGTGAAGGCCCGGCCGCTACCGGTCCGCGTGCTGCCGGCGCACGATCTCCGTGATCCAGACCGGAGCGAACGGGGACGTGCAGTTCGGCGGAGTCGGGTAGTCCTTGAGGACCTCCAGGCGCTCGCCGATGTCGATCGCCCGGGCACGGTACTCGGGGTGGTCGATGCCGATCTGCGCCAGACAGTGGTTCATCGCCCACTGCAGACGGTCCGGAGCGGCTTTCATCTCCGCCTCGATGACGTCGAGCAGACGGGGGAAATCGAGGCCCTCGGGCTTCTTCGCCACGCGTTCGGTGGTCAGCGCCCAGCCCGCACTCGCGACCACCGGATCCGGATCGGCGGACCAGGCCAGGCGCAGCTCTTCGGCGTGCGGATTCTTCTTCACCACGTAGTTCACGAGCCAGTCGTGCACCTTCGGGGTCCGCGCCTCCCGCACCATCCGGTCCAGGTCTTCACGTTCGAACGCCTTCGGGCGGCAGATCAGGAGCGCGAGCAGTTTCGCCGCGGTGTCGCCGGTCTCCCAGAGTTCGCGGGCGAGCTCCTGCCGGGTCTTCAGCCGTTTGGCGAGCGCGCGCAGCTTCCCGAGGTTCACCCCGTGATCGTCACCGTGTTTTTCGTTGACCTGGCGTGCTCGCGGGTCCTCGAGCGCGGCCAGTTCGGCCATCACCTCGGCCACCGTCGTCCCGGCCACTTCAGCCTCCTGTCCACCGCGGGTCGCGTTCAGCCTACGACGCGCTTCCGGCCGAGCCGTGGGTCGGCGAGGCGCGGGTGCGGATGGCGTAACGGCGCGGTCCCCCGGATCGACGGGCGAACGTCCGCTGTTCGGTGGCCGTGACCGGCCGGGAAGCGCTCATCCAGCGGTTCGGGCCGGGAGACTGATACGGTTGCCCTGTCGCGGTTCAGACACCAGCCGCCGGGCCCTTTCTTTCGGGTCCGGTATGCCCGCATCGGGCACCAGCCGGGCCCCCGTACCGGCAAGGAGTCAATTTGACCGACTATCGCGCACCGGCCACCGAGCGGCCCACTGCAACCCGGAGATTCGTGTCCCCTCTTGATGTCTCGGTCACCGCGTCCGACACCGACACGGTGGTCACCGTTTCCGGTGAAATCGATCTTGCCGTTTCCGACGGCTTGCGGCAGAGCCTGGAGGAGGAACTCCGGTTCAGCCCGGCGGCGCTGATCGCGGACCTGTCCAAGGTCACCTTCTGTGACTCGTCCGGCTTCACCACCTTCGTCCAGATCCGGGCGAAGGCCGACGAGGCAGGTATCCCCTTCATCCTGGTCACCCAGGAACGAGCCTTGCTGCGCCCGATGGCGCTGCTCGGGCTCGATGCCGTCTTCAACGTGCATCCGACCCTCGAATCGGCCCGGGACGCGCTCGCTCGCTGACACCCGGCCCCGGGTGCTTCGGGGATGCGCACCGCCCGGCTCCTCACCCACCGGCTGTCATGATGGATCGCTGTGACGGGTGACAAGGGTCCAGGTTTCCGTATCGGCGGAAGTCCACTGGCGGAACGGCTGGCCGAGCGCCTGCCGTCGCTCACGAAGACGGTTCTCGCCGAGATCGTCTCCCGGATTCCCGCGTACGGCCTGTTGCCCGCCGAGGAGCTCAGCGGGGACATCACCCAGGTGATCGAACAGAACATGCGTTCGTTCATCGGCACCCTGCGCACCGGGGCGACTCCGAAACAGGAGGAGCTCGATTTCCTCCGCGAATCCGCCGCCCGTCGTGCGGAAGAGGGCATCCCGATCGACTTGGTGCTCACCGCGTACCACGTCGGCATCCAGGTGGTCTGGGAGTCGCTCACTCCGGACGCGCGCCCGGAGGAGGTCGCCGACGTCCTCGCCGTCAACGCGCTCACGCTGCGCTACCTCGAAGTGGTCACGCCCGCGGTCGGCGCGGGCTACCTCGACGAGCGGCAGACGATGTTCGACGACGAGCGCTCTGCGCGGCACACGGTGCTTTCCGCCCTGCTCGACGGCGAACCGGCCGACGTCGCCGCCGGGCAGGTCGGCTTGCGCCTGCCGCCGTGCTACCTCGTTCTCGCGGTGTCCGCCGGGGCACATCCCGACGAGGAGGCAGGCGGCGTCGATCCGCTGGTCGCCGGACGCCGGAAACTGCGGCGGCTGCGGGTCGAGCTGGAGCGCCAGATCCGGGGCACGGTCCTGACCTCGCTCACGCCAGAAGGCGGCATCGCCTTGCTGCCACACGAAACCGCCGACGACGAACTGTCCACAGGCGACTGGTCGCGGCTGGAGCGGGTGCTCGCCGACGTCGCCCGCGCGGCCGGTGCCGAACTCACCGTCGGGGCCGCTGCAGCCGGACCGGCTCGCGTACCCGCAGCGGCGAAGCTGGCACAGGACGTGCTCGCGGTCGCGACCGCCGCGGGCAGGCCGCCGGGGCTCTACCGGCTCGACGACGTCCTGCTCGAATACCAGTTGTCGCGCCCCGGCCCCGCGCTCGACCGGCTGGCCACGCGGTTGGCCCCGTTGGACGGCAACGAAGAACTCCTTCAGACAGTGAAGACATTCCTCCGCAGCGGCGGACGACGGCAGACCGCCGCGGCACTCCACATCCACCCCAACACCGTCGACTACCGGCTGCGCCGGATCGCCGACCTGACCGGCCTCGACCCCACCCGGCTCGAGCACATCGCGTTGCTCAGCGCGGCGCTCGCGGCCCGTTCGGCGACCGGGCGGGACTAGAGGGTCCGGATGTCGGCTTCTTCGCAGAGATCGAGCAACCGGCGCACCGAGCGGCATTCGCCGGGGAAGACGAAGAAGAGGGTTCCGGTTTCGTCGGCGAGCAACTGCGCGCGGTGCAGCACCCGCATTCCCGCCGCACCGAAGAAGCCGATCTCGGACAGGTCGGCGATCAGTTTCGTGCCGTTGCCGTGCAGCCGTTCGCAGAGCAGCTCCCAGAGCCGGGGCGCGGTGTCGAGGTCGATCTCGCCGCACGCCTTGACCACGGCGGTTCCCCGGGTCGGCCTGCTCACGCGCAGCCGTAATCGCCCCTCCGCGCCTTCGAGCGTGTGGAGCTCGTCGGGCACCAGAAGCGCGAGCTTCGGATGTGTCGTGGACAGGGAAGTCATATCTGGAGATACCCAGGTCCAGCGCGCGGTGAAACAGCGCACCACACCGCCGCATGAAAACCGCGCGGAACGGGTATCCCGGAGCGGATCGGGAGGTGGTGGCGATGTCGACCGCGCAGACAGGTGCGGGCCCGGTGGTGGTCGGGTTCGACGGTTCGACCGAGGCCCGGCGGGCCGTACGCTGGGCACTCACCGAAGCGAAGACCCGGGGATGCGGTCTGGTGCTCGGCTATTGCGCCCACGACCGGCTTCCTCCGCCCGGCGCCGACCTGGTGGCCGCCCCGCTCGCCGGAGCAGTGCCGGAGGCCGCCGACGAGGCGGCCGAGGTGGAGCCGGCGCGACGGCAGCTCGGCTCGATGGCCGAAGCGATCCATCGCACCGATCCCGGCCTCGACGTCCGGACGGTCGTCCGCGGCGGGACCCCGGAGGCGGTGCTGACCTCGATCGCCGACGAGACGGACGCCGCGATGATCGTGCTCGGCGAATCCCATACCGGCGTCTTCACCCGCGCGGTGCTGGGCTCGACCGAAGCCGAAGTGACCAGGACCGCCGGACGGCCGGTCATCGTCGTCCGCGGGGAAGAATCCGCCCCCGGCGGGCCGGTGGTGCTCGGCACCGACGGTTCCGAGCAGAGTTCCGCAGCGGCCGGCTTCGCGTTCGACTTCGCGGCGCGCCACGGTTTGGCGGTGCACGCGGTCCACGTCGCGCGGATCCCGGTCTGGGGACCGACGAGCGAACCGCTGCTCGGCGGCCCGATTCTCGATCCGGCGCCCGCGGTACCCCAGGAGATCTCCGACGAACTGGTCGACCGTCAGCTGAAACCCCTGCGCGAGCGTTTCCCGGGGGTGGCCGTGGAGGTCGTGCACGGTATCGGGCCCGCCGGGCAGGCACTGACCGGACAGTCTTCGGACGCGGCCCTGCTGGTGCTCGGGCGGAGCGAGCACGGTCCCCTGCGGCGGCTACTGCTCGGCTCGGTCAGCGACGACGCCCTCCACCACGCGCGCTGCCCCGTCGCGGTGGTCCGCGCCTAGGTCCGATCCCGGCGACGCAAGACCCAGGCCACCGCGGCCCCCAAGGCGATCCCGCCGAGGACATCGGTTGGCCAATGGACATGCGTCCGCATCCGGCCGTAGCAGACCGCCACGGCCAGCGGAGAGATCACCGCACCCGCTTTCGGCGCGTGCAGGGCGACAGCGGTGGTGAACGCCGAGGCCACCATCGCGTGTTTCGAGGGGAACGACGACGAATTCGGCTGTTCGGGCAACGATCTCCGGGCGGGCAGCTGCCGGGTGCGCGGACGCGGACGGCGCACCAGCGCGCTGAGCAGATGTCCGCTCGCCATCCCCGCGCCGGCGGCCAGCAGTCCACGAGCGGCGGCGTGCCGCGGACTTCCGCGACGGGTGGCGAGCACCGCCGCGACGACCAGCCACAGCAAGCCTCCGCGACCCGCCGTCGTCACCGCGATCAGCACCGGATGCGCTCGCGACGTCGGTAAATCGTTGTCATCCAGGTCACGCAGTGCTACTTCGCCTACCGGAGACCACAATGGCGACCACCTCCTGACCGGTCGGTTACCCCGATCGGGCGAAGAACACTCTCCGCCCGTGGGCCACACTTTCGAGGGGTTTCGGCAATTCGTACCAGGGTTACCCCCGGCGTATGGATCATCGCAGGGCACCGGTTCTCGAGGCGTTGCGCGACTATCGTGACCGCGGCTTCGTGCCGTTCAACGCGCCCGGGCACAAACAGGGCCGGGGCGTGGACCCGCGGGTACTGGAAGTGGTCGGACCGGACGTGTTCGCGTCGGACGTCATCGCGCTCAACGGGCTCGACGACCGGTTGATGCGCACCGGTGTCCTCGCCGAAGCGCAGAAACTGATGGCCGACGCCGTCAGCGCGGAGCACACCTTCTTCTCGACCTGCGGCAGTTCGCTCTCGGTCAAGAGCGCGATGCTGTCGGTCGCCGGCCCGCACGAGAAACTGCTCGTCCCCCGGCACGTGCACAAATCCGTGATCTCGGGACTGATCATCAGCGGCGTGCGGCCGGTCTGGGTGCGGCCGCGCTGGGACACCGAGCAGCATCTGACGCATCCGCCTGGTCCGCAGGAGTTCATGGCCGCGTTCGAAGAGGAACCCGACGTCAAGGGCGCGCTCATGGTGACGCCGACCGACTACGGCACCTGCGGTGACATCCGCGCGGTCGCCGACGCCTGCCATGAACGCGGTATTCCCCTGATCGTCGACGAGGCGTGGGGAGCGCACCTGCCCTTCCACGACGACCTGCCGCCGTGGGCGATGAACGCGGGCGCCGACGTCTGCGTGACCAGCGTCCACAAGATGGGGGCGGCGGTCGAGCAGAGTTCGGTGTTCCACCTCCAGGGCGACCGCGTCGATCCGAACGTGCTCAAGGCGCGGGAGGACCTGCTGGGCACGACCAGCCCGAGTTCGCTCGTGTACGCCACACTCGACGGCTGGCGACGGCAGATGGCCTTACAGGGCAAGGAGTTGCTCACCGCCGCACTGACGCTGGTGTCGTCGGTTCGGCAGCGCGTCGCCGAGATCGGCGGCCTCCGGGTCCTGCATGACGAATTCCTCGGGCCGCGGCTGGCCGACTCCGTCGATCCGCTCAAGGTGGTGGTGGACGTCTGCGGTCTCGGGATCAGTGGATATCAGGCCGCGGACTGGCTGCGGGAGCACCGCGACGTCACCGTGGGATTGTCGGACCATCGCCGGATCGTCGCGCAGTTCAACCATTCCGACGACGAGAAGACGGCGACCGTCCTCCTCGACGCGCTCGAAGCGCTGACCGAAGCGGACCTGCCGACACCGCCCGAAGTCCACATCCCCGATCCCGGCGACTTCGAGCTCGAGACGGCGATGCTGCCGCGTGACGCCTTCTTCGGACCGGCGGAGCAGGTGGCGGCCGACCGCGCCGTCGGCCGGATCTGCGCCGAAATGATCACGCCCTACCCACCGGGAGCGCCCGCCGTCCTGCCCGGAGAGGTGCTGACCGAACCGATACTGGACTACCTGCGCAGCGGGCTGGCCGCGGGTATGGAACTGCCCGATCCGGCGGACGCGGAACTGAAGTCGGTCCGGGTGGTCGCCCGCTCGTGATGGTCGTGGGTGGGGGTTTGTGGTGTAAAACGACTGGCACCACACGACCAACCCACCCCCCCCCGCACCGCGCGGGGGGTTCGGCCCGCGAC
>NZ_JBVIRO010000037.1:0-14668 GCF_055575975.1 Amycolatopsis sp. NPDC033938 | reverse complement strand
TGGGGGGTGTGCGCCGGCTGTTTTTGTTCGTGTGTGGGTATTGGGTTCTTAACCCTAAGCGCCACTCACGACCAACCCAGCCCGCCCCTCACCGGGCGGTGAGTTCGCCCAGCATCCGCTGCGAAGCGCCCAGTTCCTCCACCATCAGAAGGCCTCCGGCGCGGGCTTGGGCGAGCGCGAAGCCGACGCCCGCCACCTTGTCCCATGCCTCGCCTGCCGCGTCGGCCGAGCCGACTTGGCCGGACAGCAACTGGTCCTCCAGCTGATCCTGCAAGCCGGGCAGCAGGTGGGCGAGGTCGTCGGCCAAACGCCGTAGCGCGCCGATGGTCCGGACGAGGTCGGCCGGGGTGTCGGCCTCCCCTTCCAGCACCCGGCGGTACAGGCGGCGTACGACGGTTCCGGCCTGGGCGGCCAGCAGATACGGCGGCTCCGCCGACATGGGTTCCATGCGGCGGAAATACCCGTTTCCGCCTTGCGGAAAACACGTTTGCCCAGGGCATACCCCGGGTATTTGCCGCAGGTGAAAGACGACGTACTCACGTTCGGTATCGAGGAAGAGTTCTTCGTGGTGGGCCGCGACGGTCACCTGGCCCCGGCGGGTGACGTGGTCGTCGACGCCGCGGACGAAGACGAGGGCGAGCTTCAGCACGAACTCACCCGCTCACAGGCGGAATCGGCCACGGACATCTGCACCACGCACGACGAGGCCCTGCGACAGCTTCGGAACCTGCGCGCGGACCTGGCACGTGCCGCCGCCCGGCGTGACTGCCGTCTGCTGCCGTGCGGCAGTGCCCCTTTGGCGGAGAGCGAACTTCCGGTGATCACGCCGAACCCACGCTACGAGCGGATGGCCGACCATTTCGGGGCGACCGCCCGCACGTCGCACACCTGCGGCTGCCACGTCCACATCGCCATCCCCGACCGCGAGACCGGCATCCGGGTGATCGCGCGGGTCCGCCCCTGGTTGCCCGCCTTGCTGACCGTCACCGCGAACTCCGCCATCTGCGACGGCTACGACACCAGTTACAGCAGCTGGCGTTACCAGCAGTGGAGCCGGTGGCCCTCGGCCGGACCACCACCTGCCTTCACGTCGCTGGACCACTACGAAAGCATCGTCGACGCCTGGCTGCGCGCGGGCGCGATCCTCGACCGCAAGATGATCTATTGGGACGTAAGACTTTCCGAGAGCCAGCCGACCCTGGAGTTCCGGTTCTCCGACGTCGCGGCCACCCCGGAGGAAGCGGCTCTGCTGGGCGTGCTGATCCGCGGCATGGTCGCCACGATCCTCGGCTCGGACGAACGGCCGGCCGAGCTGCCCAACGAAGTCCTGCGAGCGCACCTTTGGCGGGCTTCGCGGGAAGGATTGTCCGGCCGCTGCCCTCATCCCCGCACCGGTGACCTCGCCCCCGCCACGGAGGTGCTCGACGACGTCGTCGCGTTCGCGGCAGGCGCCCTCAAAGAGAACGGCGACTTCGACTTCGTCCGGGAAGGCTGTGCCCGGCTCGTCGAGAGCGGGAGCGGAGCGGACCGGCAGCGTGCCCGGTTCGCGGAACGGAACCAGGCCGAGGACGTCGTCGAGCTGCTGGCCGAGCGGCTGGAGTGAGCCGCTCGGCTCTCAAGCCCGGTCAAGCTCCGGCGGGCGGCGCAGCGGACCCCATTCAGAGTCTTCCTTCGCGTGCTGCCGCAACAGATCCCGCGCTTCGCTCAGGACGTCGGTGGAGATCCGGGCGACCGGCTCCGGATCGGTGAGCAACGGCTCGTTGTCCGGTCCGGAGCCCACGATGCGTCCCGACAGGACCCACGGTTTCGTCTCCCGGCGCCGTTCGTGGCGGAGATGACAGTAGTCGTAGAGCCTCCTGGCCAGCCACAATTCGAGCGGCTGGTCCCGCCACCACGGTTCGGGATCGAGAGGGTTCACCGAAAGCCCCGGCAGTTCCGCCCCGGTGAGCTCGTCGCGGCTGGTACCCGCGCGGTGTTCCGGTGACGGCGCCCAGCGCACGTAAAGTTCTTTCCGCCCCCGCACCAGGTCGGCGAGCTCCCCCAACGAAGTCACTTGCTGCATCGAGCCGCTCCACAGTGGTCACGGTGACCGGCGCGCCGGCGTCCCTGCTCCGCCGGGGCTGCCCACGCCGGTCCACCTCGCGGCCGGAGGACGCACAACCTCGCTACACCGGCCGCTCTTCTCCGGTTACCCGCTCAGACCGCCGCTACACGGAATTCAGCGACGGTCGACCAGGTGCGCGATCTCCTCCACGACTCGTGCCGCCTCCGGGATCGACGCGATCATCCAGGCATGGATCATGCCTTCGAATTCGTGATAGCCGAGCCGCACACCCTGTTCGGTGCAGAGCGTCTTCAGCCGTCGCGCGTCGGTGAGCAGGACGTCCCTGGTCCCGATGTAGGTGGTCAGGTTCCCCAGCCCGGTGAGATCCCCGGAAATCGGACTGAGCCGGGGATCGGTCCGCGGCAGCGGTCCGCTGTAGAGTCGTGCCGCCTCGTTCAGTCCGGTGAGCGCGAGATAGGGATCCCGCCGATCCAGCGCCGGCTGGGCCGGATGGCTCATCGTGAGGTCCAGCCACGGCGAAAGCAGCACGGTCTCCTTCGGCACCGGACGCCCGTCGTCGCGCAACGATTTGACGAGTTCGAGCGCGATCCCGGCGCCGGCGGAATCGCCCATCACGACCTGGTCCTCCGGCTGGAGCCCGGCGGCGAACTTGTCGTAGGCGCGCTTGACGAACTCGACGGTTTCCGGGCACTGATGCGCGGGCGCCAGCGGGTAGATCGGCACGGTCACCGTGCACCCGGTACGGGAGATCAGCCTGCCGAAGAACTTCCAGTGGTCGTGCTGGATCTGGTGCACGTAGGCGCCACCGTGGAAGTACAGCACCTGTTTGCCGACCCCGGCGTCATGCGGGCGGATCGTGTAGCAGGGCCGTCCATCCACGTCGGCTTCCCGGACGTCGAACCGGCGGCGGATCGACCGGCTCGGCTCGGTGTGCCCTTCGCGCTGGCTGCGTTCGACACTCCGCCGGAAGCGGTCGATGTCGGCGTAGGTCCGCTTCCGCTTGGTGATCCGCAGCCAGGCGTAAAGCGCCTTCGCCCGCAGGCTTGTCTTAGACGTGGTCACGGGGAACCGTCCGATGCCAGTTGCGGGAGAACGACCTTCGCTCCCCCTCGTACCCGTCGAGCTGGGCGTCGATGACGAACTCGGTGGGGGTGCAGGAAACGCGGGTGCGGGTCTCGGACCGCGCTTCCCAGTCGCCGCGGGCGAAGGTGATCGACCACGAGGTTTCCGCCACCGGGGAACAGAAGTCGTCCGCCACCCACGAGTAGCGTTCCAGCACGTTCCTGGTGACTTCGAGGTCGATGTCGTCGAAGCGGACCTTGCCCGCGTTCTTCACGATGTCGAGCGCGGACCGGTAGTCGATCAGGTCACGGGAGACGGTCCAGCGTTGCTCACCGGGTTCGAGTTGCGTGGCGGGCAACGGTTCCGCGCCTTCGGGCTCGTCGAACGGCCGGGCGGGCACCTCGTCCGCCTCGGCGATCGGGCGGACCGGGAGGGTGAGCGTGCTCTGTCCGGTGTGGACGGTCACCATCGCCGGTTCCGGCGGTGGCCAGGCCAGCGGCCAGTACGACGACGAGAGCGAAAGCCGGATCCGGTGCCCCGCGGGGAAGGCCTGCGCGACGGCGTTGAGTTCGATCCGCACCCGGTAGGTCTTCCCCGGCTCCACCGGTTCCGGATCGTCGTGCCCGTCCCGGTGGGTCAGGTTCAGCAACCCGTAGGTCACCCGAGTGGCCCGGCCGTCCGGCGCGACGTCGGACAGGCGGGCGGCCACCATCGCCACCGGCTTGTCCGCGGAGACTTCCAGCTCCACCACCGGCGAACCGAGGATCTCGCACGGTTCGGTGAGTTCGTCGGTGTCGAAGACGAGCGAACCGCCGTCCTCTTCCCGCTGGTCGTACGGCAGGTCGGGCGGCGCGCTGTAGGAGGCCCACTTCCCCGCGAACTGGCCGACCGAGAGCGGTGATTCCACGGACAGCCGCTCTTCCGGGACCTCTTCACCCGGCCGGGCGATCCGGTGCCGGGCGAGCCGGTGTTCCGACGGGTGGACATGCGGCGACGGCCAGGACGGCTCGCCGACCCAGCGGCCGGGCCGGTCCTCGTACGATGTCGACGGCGGCACGCTGTCCTGCATCCAGGTCTGGAGCATCGGCCCGTCCATGACACCGTTCTCGATGTCCTTCAGCCAGTGGTCCCACCAGCGGACCAGCTCCTGCAGGTACCCGATGGCCGGACCCGGCTGTCCCAGATGCGGGTACTTGTGCGACCACGGCCCGATCAGGCCCCGGCGCGGGACGTCGAGGTTGGCCAGCAGCCGTGACACGGCGTTCGAATAGCCGTCGGCCCAGCCGCTGGAGGCGAGCACGGGCACCTGGACGTCGCTGTAGTTCTCGCAGACCGAAGCGTGCCGCCAGTAGTCGTCCCGGCGCTGATGGTTCAGCCACTCCCCGATCCAGAGACTGCAGTTCTCCAGCCGTTCGAACCACAGGTCGCGCCACCGGTCCCCCGCCAGCGCCGGATCGGGCGGCAACGTGCTGTAGGCGAACATGGTGGACGCCTCGGCGACGTTGTCCGACAGCAGGCAGCCACCCATGTAGTGCATGTCGTCGGCGTAGCGGTCGTCGGTGAAGGACGAGATGGCGATGGCGGCCAGGCCGGGCGGTTTACGCGCGGCGGTCTGCAACGCGGCGAACCCGCCCCAGGAGATGCCCATCATCCCGGTCCGGCCGGTGCACCACGGCTGCGCGGCGATCCATTCGAGGACCTCCTCCGCGTCGAGCTGCTCCCGTTCGAGGTACTCGTCGGCGAGCACGCCCTCCGACTCCCCCGACCCACGGATGTCCACGCGGACACAGGCGTACCCGTGGCCTGCCAGATACGGATGATGCACCGAGTCCCGCACCGACGTCAGATCGCGGTGGCGGTACGGGATGTACTCCAGGATCGCGGGCACCGGTTCGGTGTCCGAGGCGACCGGACGCCAGATCCTGGCCGACAGCCGGATCCCGTCCGACATCGGGATCCAGACGTGGTCGTCCTCGGTGATCTCGTACGGCAGCGAAGCCACCGTCCGCATGGGCTATCCCTCCTCGAATTCGAACCGCAGCGCTTCGGTGCACCGGCGGTACTTGTGCTCCATCTCCCGTTCGGTCTGCGCCGCGACGAAGAGATGGGCGAGTTCGTAGCTGTAGCTGTCCTGTGCGGGCAGTTCCGAGAGCCGCAGGCCCTTTTCCGGCACGATCTCGATCTTCACGCCGGGGATCTCGGCCTCCAGGTCGGCGATCTCGGCGCGAGTGGGTACGCGGGTCACCATCCCGTCCTCGAAGCGGCGGTAGTACCACTTGCCCGCGATCTGGTAGTCACCTCGATGCCGCCGCTCGCCGGGATCCTCGCCGAGCCCCAGCCGCACCATGATCTGGTGGTTCGCCACACCGTCGACGTATTCGAAGAGCTCGGCGTGGGACTGGGAATGCCTCGGGTTGATCTCCAGCAGGCAGGCCTGCCCGGATTCGGGATGGCAGAAGAACTCGATGCTGAACGTGGCGTTGTCGAAGCCGATCTGCTCCATCACCAGCGCCGAGATCTCCTTCATCCGCCGGACGGAGTCGTCCGGCAGCTGCGACGGGTACTGGTGTCTCAAAAAGCAGGGTGTGTCGGGATAGTTGATCGAATCGAGTACGCCGTACACGGTGACCTGTCCGTTGTGGACATAGCCTTCGGTCGCCGCCTGGACCCCGTTGAGCGCGCCTTCCGCCAGGCAGGCCGCACCGCCTGCTTCGGCAACCACGGCGGGCAGGTCGACCTTGCCGAGGATGTAGTCGAAGGGCTTGCCGACCCGGTCGACCCCCTCGCGGATCTCGGCGACGGCCTTGGCGAACTCGGCGTCGTCGGCCACGTGGAAGGCCAGTTCGGAGGAGAACGACTTCACCGGCTTGAGCCACATGGGGTAGTCGACGCCCGCGGGTGGCGCCGGATCCTCGTCGTCCAGGTCGACGACGCCGAAGTCGGGCAGCTCGTCGATCACCTTCGCCTGTTCGAGCCTGCTCCAGTACTTGTGTTCGCATTTGAGCACGGCTTCGAGCGAGACACCCGGCAAGCCGTACTTCTCGCACAGCATCGCCACCATCGTCGACGCCGGGAAGTCCCAGTAGCTGACGATGGCGTCGATCGTGCCGTCGAAGGCGTCCAGTTGCTTCTGTGCCTTCTCCATGAGATCGATGATCGGGATCTCGCCGTACTGGAGTTCCTCGACCGACAGCAGCGGGTGGAAGCGGTACCGGTCGGCGCCCGGAATCCGCTCCAGCACCTCTTCGTTGCTCTCGTCGAGACCGATCACGAAGATGTTCTTTTCCTCGGGGGACCTAGGACCTGTGTTCATGGACGGCGGCTACCCGGATCCCCTGGCCCGAAAACCCCGCGGCCACTGGTTTGCCCGCGTTGGCGTGCGGGAATCCGGGCGCCATGACGGAGTTGCCCGGAACGCGTTCACTGTGGCTCGACACCGCTCCCGCTCCCGATCGGACCGGCACTCCGCTGCCGGAGGAGGTCGATGTCGCGGTCCTCGGCGGTGGCATCGCGGGACTGACCACCGCCTACCGGCTGGCCAGGGCGGGACGCTCGGTGCTCGTCCTGGAGGCGGCCCGGCTGGCGGCGGGTGTTTCGGGCCACACCACGGCGAAGATCAGCACCCAGCACGGGCTGAAGTACGCCACCTTGACCAAGACCAAGGGCGCCGAAGCCGCCGCGACCTACGCGTACACACAGGCCGCGGCCTTGGACTGGATCGCCGCCGCTTCGGCCGAACTCGGCATCGACTGCGGGTTCACGCGGGCGGACAGCTTCGTCTACACCACCCGGCCGGGGACGGTGGAGAGCCTCGAACGGGAAGCCGAAGCCGCCGCCGAAGCCGGTCTGCCCGCCTCCTTCGTCACCGATGTCGATCTCGACGTGCCCTCACTCGGTGCGGTGAAGTTCGCCGGACAGGCCCACTTCCATCCTCGCCGGTGGCTGCTCGGCCTCGCGGAGCAGATCGAACGCGCGGGCGGCACGATCGTGGAGGGCGTCCGAGCGGAAGGCGTCGACGAACTCGGCGGCACCCGGGTGCGGACCAGCGGGGGTGAGGTGCGGGCGGGCGCAGTCGTGGTGGCGACCCATTACCCGATGCTGGACCGCGGCCTGTTCTTCGCGCGGCTCGACCCGGTGCGTGATCTGGTCGTCGCGGGCCCGGTCGAAGGCAACCGGCGAGTGGACGGGATGTACCTCGACGCCGACACACACCACTCCGTTCGCGGCTACCTCAACGACGGTGTCCCGTACGCGGTCGCCGGCGGTGAGCACTACCGGGTCGGTGACTCCGTCGACGTGGAAAGCCGCTACGAACGACTGGCGAGCTGGGCGAGCGCCCACGCCGGTGTGCACCGCGTGACCCACCGCTGGTCCGCCCACGACTTGTCCACTGTGGACTCCGTACCGTACGTCGGGCGTTACCATCCGGCGAGCCGCCATCTCTGGGTCGCCACCGGCTTCGGGCAGTGGGGCATGACCGGCGGCACCGCGGCGGGACTGCTGCTGGCGGATCTGCTGACCGGCAGGGAAAACCCCTCGGCGAGCCTCTACGACCCCAACCGCTTCGACCTCCGTTCCGCGATCACGGCGGTGGAGAACAACGCCACGGTGGCGAAATTCCTGGTGGGCGACCACGTCAGCGCGTTGCGCAAGCCCGCGGCCCTGGACGAACTGGCACCCGGCGAGGCCAAGGTCACCCGGGACGGAGGTGAACTCGTCGCCGCCTACCGCGATCCCGGCGGTGAACTGCACGCCGTCGGCGCGCATTGCACCCACCTCGGCTGCCTGGTCGCGTTCAACAACGCGGAGAAGACCTGGGACTGCCCTTGCCACGGTTCGCGCTTCGCCTTGGACGGCTCGGTGATCCAGGGGCCGGCCGTGCACGCGCTGCCGAAGAAGCGGGAGCGGTGATGACCGGCATCGGCGTCGAAGAGGAGTTCCTGCTGGTCGACCCCCGAACCGGGGTGAGCTGTCCGCGCGCGGAGGCGGTGATCGCCCGGCAGCGGGCCTGCTGTCCGCTGCCCGACGGCGCCGCGGTGCACCGGGAACTGCGGCCGACCCAGATCGAGGCCGCCACCGGCGTCTGCGAGACCTCGGAAGAGCTCTACCACCACCTGGTGGCGGGGCGGCGATCACTCGCCGAGGCGGCCGCCGCCGAGGACTGCGCCATCATCGCCTCGGGTACCGCCCTGCGCGGTCCGCCCGACCGCGATCACCAGCGCGGCGACGGACGGTTCGGCGAGGTGGACGAGCTGTACGCGGGAGTGGTGCGGACCTACGAAGCCTGTGGATGTCACGTCCACATCGGCGTACCCGACCGCGACACGGCGGTCGCCGTGGTGAACCATCTCGCCGAATGGCTGCCCACGCTGCTCGCCCTGTCCGGGAACTCGCCGTTCGACGGCGGCCGGGACAGCGGTTACGACAGCTGGCGGATGGTGGAGCAAAGCCGGTTCCCCGGCTCCGGGATCGCACCGCACTTCGCGGACATCGAGGACTACGAGATCCAGGTCGACAGGCTGGTGGACTGCGGCGTGCTCGTCGACGCCAAACAGACCTTCTGGCTGGCGAGGCCGTCACCGCGCTGGCCGACGGTCGAGGTCCGCGCGGCCGATACCGCGTCCACCGTGGACGAAGCGGTGCTGCAGGCACTGCTGACGCGGGCGCTGGTGCGCACCGCGCTCGACGCGCTGGACGAAGGCGTCGAAGCCGATCCCCTCGACCCGCAGATCGCGGCGGCCGCCGTCTGGTCGGCCGCGCGGTACGGGCTGTCCGGACCGGCCATCGACCCGGTGGCCGGAAAACCGGTCCCGGCCACCGGCAGGCTCGCCTCGCTGCGGGAGCACACGCGGGCGGCACTGGCGGAGACCGGCGACCTGACGCTCGTGACCACCCTGCTCGACCAGCTCGAAAACGGGGGAACCGGCGCCGAACGGCAGCGCCGCGCCGCCGCCGACGGCGACATCGCGGTGCTGCGCATGTTGACCGAAGAGACGGTTCCCCACGGGTAGAGCGGGTATCCCCCGCTTATGACGACGACGGAAGTGCAGGTGGCCGCGAGGCTGCCGGAGATCCGCGGCCCGCTGTCCGCCGCCGTGGTCGACACCCTGGCGGGCGGGCGTACGAACGATTTCGACCTCGACGAGGTGTGGAACGCCGACCCCTTCGGCGAAGACCTGCAACTGGCCTTGCACGTCTGCTACGAACTGCACTACCAGGGGTTCGCCGACGTGGACCCGGGCTGGGAATGGGACACCGGGCTGCTCCGCTTCCGCGGCGCGCTGGAACGCGTCTTCCTCGACGGCATCCGGGCCGCCGTTCCCGGCGGGGACGACGTCGACGGCCTGCTGGACGAACTCCTGGTCGAGCCGGCCGACGGGAGCGGCGTCTCCCACTTCCTGCGCGACGACAGCGCCTGGTGGCACGTCGAGGAGTACTTCGCGCACCGGTCGATCTACCACCTCAAGGAGGCCGATCCGCACGCGTGGGTGATCCCGCGCCTGCGGGGAAAGGCCAAGGCGGCACTGGTCGCCGTCGAGTTCGACGAGTTCGGCGGCGGCCGGGCCGATCAGGCGCATTCCCGGCTGTTCGCGGATCTGCTGACGGCGGCCGGGTTGTCGCCGGACTATCTCGCCTATCTGGACCACGTGCCCGGCTGCACGCTCGCGACGGTGAACATGATGTCTCTGTTCGGCCTGCACCGGAGCCTTCGCGGCGCCCTGGTCGGGCATTTCGCGAGCGCCGAGATCACCACGGCCCCGGCCGCCCGCCGGATGGACGAGGCGCTGCGGCGGCTCGGTGGCGCCGCGGAGTGCCGGTACTTCTACACCGAACACATCGAGGCGGACGCCGTGCACGAGCAGGTGCTGCGGCACGACGTCGTCGGCGACCTGCTGGCCCGGGAACCGGAACTCGCGGCGGACGTCGCGCTGGGTATCCAGGCCACCGACCTGCTGGAGTCCCGGCTGGCCGAGCATCTCATGAAGGCGTGGTCGGCCGGGGAGTCCTCACTCCTCCGGCCGCTGCACCCCTTGCCGTGACCGGCGGCGGTGGCTGGTGTCGCAGAACGGGTACCGCTTGCTGCGACGGCAGGCGCAGAGAGCGACCACGAACCGGTCCGAGGTGACCGTTTCACCCTCCGGGGTGACGATCTCGACCGGTCCCTCCACCAGCATGGGCCCGCCGGGTTCGATCCGCACCCGCGTCCTACGGCCGTTCGGCACGGATCACCACCAGTTCTTCGAGCCGCTGGCCCACGGTGATCAGGCCGGCGGCTTCGAGGAACTCCGCCCGCTCGCGCATCACCGGTCCGAACGGGATGAACCGGCTCGCCACCACGGCGGCCGTCATCCCGGCGGCCCGCAGCTCTTCCAACGACTTGTCGACACCCGCCACGGTGGACTGGACGAGCAGAAGACAGCCACCGGGCGCGACCAAGGCCGGCGCTTCCGAACAGACCGGGCTCAGCACGACCCGCCCGTCCGGCCCGGCGTCCCAGGCCCGTGCCGCGCCGGTCGCCGGGACCGGGCACGGGACGTACGGCGGGTTGGCCAGCACGACGTCGTACGGTCCCCCGCGGGCCGCCTCGGCCAGGCTGCCGCGTACCGGCCGGACCGGTAGCCGCCGCAGGCGCGCGTTCGCCCACACCGCGGCCAAGGCCCGGCGGGAGATGTCCACGGCGGTCACCGATCCGGCACCGCTCGCCGCCGCGGTCAGCGCGAGCGCGCCGGTCCCCGTGCAGAGATCGAGCACCTTCGCCCCCGCGGCCATTCCCGACGCCCGCAAGGCCGTCGCGAGGAACCAGGTGTCGTCCTGTGGCCGGTAGACCCCGGGCGGCCGGAGGAGCCACGGCCGCGCCGGGGCGAGTGGTCTCGCGGAACTGGTGATCGCGGTCATGGCCCCTCCGGGTTCGCCGACTTAGGTGCTTCCGGCTACCCCGGCCGTCCGGCACCAAACGTCCACAGTGGTCTCGAAAACGCCACCGAAGGAACAGGATTAACCGCGCTCTGACGGGGTAATCGTTCGGTGAACCGTCGAGGATTCGAGGTGCCCATGATGGGTGACGACCAGGACAAGACCGCCCAAGCCGAGAGCGGGAAAAAGGAACGCGACGAGGAACGCCAAGAGGTGCGGGGCGAGCAGGGCACGTCCTCCGGCGATCCGCACGACGACACGGATCCGCAGTCCGGCTGATCCCCGCCCGGAACCGCCACGGATGCCCTCGATCGGGGGATCCGTGGCGTTTTCATGGCGCCCTCACGGGGTATCCGAACCGGTCTTTGGTGAACGGAGGGCCTTTCCGATGAACGAACGTTCGACCGTCTCGCCCCTGCGGCCGGTGGTGCTGGTCATCGCGCTGGTCCATGTGGTTCTGGGCGTGCTCGGGTTCTTTTTTCTGCCTGAGGCCAACGAGGCCGGGCAGAACACCCTTTGGATCTTCAGCGCGACGGGGATGCTCAACGTCATCCGCACGATCGTGGGTGTGCTCGGGGTGGCGGCGGTACTGAAACCGTCCGCGATCCTCGCCTACTGCTGGATTGTTTTCGTCGCTTTCGCCGGTTTGACCGCCTTCGGCGTGCTTTCCGCGGCGACGAATTCGGCGGGTGACGCGGTCAATTTCGGCTGGGCGGACAACGCACTCCACGCGCTCACCTCACTGACCGCGCTCGCGGTCGCCCTTCTCGCCACGCGGCGGGCGCGACGGGATCGGGTCCGCACGGAGACGAACGTTTAAGCCGACTTCTGCGGGCAATAAGTCGTACATGACGAAGATGGCGCGGCTCAGGGTCTTGCTGTGGCACGTTCACGGTTCGTGGTCCGAAGCCTTCGTGCGGGGCGGGCATCGCTACTACCTCCCCACCCTCGACGAAGGCGGGCCGTGGGGGCGAGGCCTGAGTGGACGCGATTGGCCCGACGCGGAAGAGGTTCCCGTCGATCGGTTGAAGGACCTCGATTTCGACGTCGTCGTCCTGCAGCGTCCCGACGAGCTCACGTTGGCCGCCCGGTGGCTGCGCCGCCGGCCCGGTCAGGACATCCCCGCCGTCTACGTCGAACACAACACGCCCCGGCCGCAGGCGGTGACCACCCGTCATCCGCTGGCCGACCGCGACGACATCCCGCTCGTCCACGTGACGCACTTCAACGAGCTCATGTGGGATTCGGGCAGCGCACCCACGGTCGTTGTGCCACATGGGATCCCTGATCCCGGTGAGCGATACACCGGCGAGCTCCCACACGGTGTGGCGATGATCAACGAACCCGTCCGGCGAGGACGGATCACCGGGACCGACCTGCTCCCCGCGTTCGCGGAGATCGCCCCCGTGGACGTGTTCGGCATCGGCAGCGGAGAACTCGAGGGCAAGCACCCGGGAGTGCGGCCGGGTGGTGATCTCCCGAGCCGGGAACTGCACACCGAGGCCGCCAAACGCCGGGTCTATCTGCACACCGCCCGCTGGACGTCACTCGGACTTTCGCTGCTCGAGGCGATGCATCTGGGGATGCCCGTCGTCGCGCTGGCCACCACCGAAGCGACGCTCGCCGTGCCACCCGACGCGGGAGCGATTTCGACGGACGCCAAGGCACTGGCGAAGGCCTATCGAGAGCTCGTCCACGAACCTGATTTCGCTGTACTGGCAGGAAAGGCGGCGCGAGAACACGCGCTGGCGCACTACGGCCTCGACGTTTTCCTGAAGCGCTGGGACGCCCTGCTGACCGAGGTGACCGCTTGACCCTCCGGGAGCGGACGGAAGGAGACTGATGAAGATAGCGATGGTTTCCGAGCACGCCAGCCCGCTCGCGGCGATGGGCGGCGTCGACGCGGGCGGCCAGAACGTCCACGTCGCCGAGCTTTCGGCCGCGCTGAGCCGTCAAGGGCACGACGTCACCGTCTACACACGCCGCGAGAATCGCCGCTCCCCCGCGACGGTGGAGGCTCCGGACGGTTACCGGGTCGTCCACGTGTCCGCGGGGCCACCGAAGAAGCTGCCGAAGGACGATCTCCTGCCGCATATGGGCGAGTTCGGCCGGGTGCTGCGCTCCAAATGGGCCAAGGACCGTCCCGACGTGGTCCACGCGCACTTCTGGATGTCCGGACTCGCCTCGGTACTCGCGGCCAAGGATCTGGAAATCCCGGTGATGCAGACCTTTCACGCCCTCGGCGCGGTGAAACGACGCTACCAGGGGAACAACGACACCAGCCCGGCGGACCGCGTCCGGCTCGAACGCATGATCGCCAAAAAGGTCGATCGGGTGATCGCGACCTGTTCGGACGAGGTGTTCGAACTCCTCCGCATGGGGCTGACCCGGTCACGTGTCTCCATCGTCCCGTGCGGCGTCGACCTCACGACGTTCACTTCGGAGGGTGAGGTCGCATCCAGGACGGCTCCACATCGGATCGTGAGCGTGGGAAGGCTGGTGCCACGCAAGGGTTTCGACATCGCCATCGCGGCGCTGGCCGGCTTGCCCGACACCGAACTGGTCATCGCCGGCGGCCCCGGGCCGGGCGACCTCGGCAAAGACGAAGAAGCGCGCCGCCTGCGCGGGATCGCCGAACGGGCAGGCGTGAGCGACCGAGTGCGCATGCCGGGGCAAGTGTCGCGTAAGGACATGCCCGCGCTCCTGCGGTCCGCCGACGCCGTCGTCTGCACCCCTTGGTACGAACCCTTCGGCATCGTGCCGCTCGAAGCGATGGCGTGCGGTGTCCCGGTGGTGGCCAGCGCCGTCGGCGGCCTGATCGACACGGTGATCCACGGCGTCACCGGCCTGCACGTACCGCCGCGCGATCCCAAGGCGCTCGCGAACGCGCTGCGACGGCTGGTGCCGGACGCGTCCTTGTGCGAGGCGTACGGGGTGGCGGGCTGCGACCGGGTGCGCGCGCGGTACTCCTGGGACCGGGTGGCGGCGGATACCGTGCGGGCTTACGAGCGTGTCCTGACGAACGAGACCGAAGCCGCTTCGGAAGCGGAGGCAGGTGTGGGTTCGTGACGCTGCGAGGTCGCCTTTAGCGGACTGACTGCGGGTGGTGAGTGGCGATTCGGGCTGGCTTGCCGTGAAGGCCCCCTTGCCTACCCTGAAGGTAGGGAAGGAGGCCTTCACTACCCGATGACTGTCCACAAGGGATAGTCACCGGTTACTCGGTGTCCGGTGTTTTAGATACCTACGGTGGGTGGGTCCGTAGCGGCCGGGCCGTGAAGGACTCCTTGAGGGACTCAGAGCTCCCCTCACCCGCCCCGGGCGGCCGTCACGAGCCTCACCAGTCACAACGGCTGCGCGTGAAGGCCCCCTTCCCTCGGCTGAGCCGAGGGAAGGGGGCCTTCACGCGCTCCGCCGCGAGCCAGGCGTCGGTACAGGTGGTCGTGAGTGGCGATTCGGGTTCTATTGAGAGGTAACTCAAAGGTGGCGTGTCCTGAAGGACCCCTTTGAGACGTTGAAGGTCTCAAAGGGGTCCTTCAGGACATCACGCTTCGACGCTGGGGCGGCGGTGTTCGCACCTGTCGCGAAAGCCACTTGCGGGACATGTGGTGTCCCGCAAGGGGCGTTAGC
>NZ_JBVIRO010000036.1:0-24758 GCF_055575975.1 Amycolatopsis sp. NPDC033938 | reverse complement strand
CTGAGGCTCGTGATGGTCGTCCGGGGCGGGTGAGGGGAACTTTGAGGGACTCTGGGTCCCTCAAGGAGTCCTTCACGGCCCGGCCGTCACCGGACTCACCCGTCGTGAGCGGCGATTCGGGTTAGAACCCGAATCGCCACTCACGACCAGCCCGCGCAGCTAAGAACCCATTCCCGCCCGTTCGAAGGCCAGGGTCGGCAGGTCGACGGCGTGCGCGCCGCCGTCGGCCACGATCACCGCGCCGGTGATGTACGACGACTCCGAAGACCCCAGGAACCGCACGATCGACGCGATCTCCTCCGGTTCGGCGGGACGGCGCAACGGGACTTCGGCCGTGACCCGGCGGTAGCCCTCGTCGTGACCGCCGTCGAAGCCCGCCGCCTCGGCGAACTGGTCCATCTCGCCGTCCGCCATCGGTGTGCGCACCCATCCCGGGCAGACGGCGTTCGCGCGGACGCCCTTCGGCCCATAGTCGCGGGCGATCGAGCGGGTCAGGCCGATCAGCGCGTGCTTGGCGACGGTGTAGCCGGCGACGTTCGGCCCAGCGAACAGCCCGGCCAGCGACGACACGACGACCACCTGACCGCCGGTTTCGATCAGCGAGGGCAGTGTGGCCCGGCAGAACACGAAGGCGCTGGACAGATTCGACCGCAGCGCCAGTTCCCATTCCTCGTCGCCGGTGTCGACCACCGAAGACAGCCCGTGCCCGCCCGCGTTGGCCACCACGACGTCCAGCCTGCCGAACTTGCCGACGATCTCGGCCGCGGCGCTCTCGGCGGCTTCGCGTGCGCTGGCGTCACAGGTGATGACGTGCGCGCCCGTCTCGGCGGCCACCTTCTCCAGCGGCTCGCGGCGCCGTCCGAGCACCACCACCTGGGCGCCCTCGTCGGCGTACCGGCGGGCGACGGCCGCGCCGATGCCGGTACCGCCCCCTGTGATCGCGATGACCTTCTTCACTTGCGAAGTCCTTTCTAAGCGGGAAAACCAGAGCGGGCCGAGACACCGAAGTCGGCGAGCACCGCCTGGCCGTTGACCGTCCGCGAACGCGCGGACGCGAGATAGAGCACCTGGTCCGCGACGTCTTCAGGAGCCTGCACCGGGAACGCGGGATCGTCGAGCACCTCGCCGAGGTCACCGCGCGCCATCGGGGTGTCGACCACCGACGGGCATACGCAATTCACCCGGACACCGGGAAGGTCGACCGAGAGCGCCCTGGTCATCGCGACCACGGCGCCCTTCGACGCGCAATAGGGCACCATGCCGGGCGCGCTGGTGAAGGCCGAGTCGCTGGCCAGCAGGACGACCGAGCCTCGTGCCGCGGTGAGCCACGGCGCGGCGTGTTTGACCAGCAGGAACTGGCCGGTGACGTTGACCGCCATGAGCTCGGCGAAGTCGGCCGCCGACGTTTCGGTGACCGGGGTCCCCACCGGACCGGAGATCCCGGCGCAGCCGACGACGACGTCGAGGCCGCCGAACCGCTCGGCGACCGCGCCGACCGCGCCGGCCACCGAAGGCTCGTCGGTGACGTCGGCGTGGACCGCCAGCAGACCGTCGGCGAGGATGGGCACGGGTGCCCGGTCCAGTGCGCCGACCCGCGCGCCTTCGGCGAGGAAAGCCTGGACGCAGGCGAGGCCGATGCCGGACGCCGCGCCGGTCACCAGCACGGCCTTGCCCGCGAGATCCAGTCGCATGGCGCCATCCTCCGGTCCGGCCCGTTCGCGGGGGTTGGCCATCAGTGCATCCTTCTTGTCGGCGGCCGCATGACGGCGTCGCGCCCTTTCCTCGCGCCGGTGGACCGGCAAGACTGCGAAGTATGACCAGGCCGCATCCTTTGGACCCGCTGACCGCCGACGAGCTCACCGCAGGCCGCGCGATCCTGGCCGGCGAGGGCCTGCTCACCGAGACCACGAGGTTCCCGGCGGTACTGCCGGTGGAGCCGGACAAAGCCGACGCCGCGCCCGACCGCCGCGTCCAGTACACACTGCTGGACACCGCGACCGGCCTGGCGCGCGACGTGGTCGTTTCGCTGGCGAAACGCGAGATCGTCGCCGACGAACCCTGCGGCGACGGCCAGCCCGCGTACCTGTTCGAGGAGTACGACCTCGCCGCGTCGATCACCAAAGCGTCGCCCGAATGGCAGGCCGCGATGCGGCGGCGCGGACTCGGTGACCGGGTCGGGCAAGCGTTCTGCGCTCCACTGGCGCCGGGTTTCTTCGGCAGGCCCGACGAGACCGGACGGGTCATCCGCTCGCTGACCTTCCTGCGCGACGACGAAGCCGACAGCCCGTGGGCGCATCCGGTCGAGGGCCTGATCGTGCACATCGATCTGACCGAGCAGCGGGTGCTGCGGGTCGAAGACGAGGGCGACGTGCCCGTTCCGCCGGAACACGGCCGCTACGACGGCGTCCCGCCCCGTACCACGCTCAAGCCCATCGAGATCACCCAGCCCGAGGGCCCGAGCTTCACCGTCGACGGCAACGAGGTCACCTGGGAGGGCTGGCGGCTGCGTGTCGGTTTCAACGCCCGCGAAGGCCTGACGCTGCACCAGATCTCGTTTCAGGAGCGCTCGGTGCTCTACCGGGCTTCGGTGCCGGAAATGGTCGTGCCCTACGGCGACACCGCGCCCGGCCGGTTCTGGATCAGCTACTTCGACGCGGGTGAGTACCTGCTCGGCAAGAACGGCAACGATCTGCGGCTGGGCTGCGACTGCCTCGGCGTCATCCACTACTTCCCCGCCTTCGTCGCCGACGACCACGGCCACCCGGTCGAGATCCCCCGCGCGATCTGCCTGCACGAGGAGGACTACGGGATCCTCTGGAAGCACACCGATCTCGACGGCCGCGCCGAGGTCCGCCGCTCGCGGCGGCTGGTGATCTCGTCGATCTCCACCATCGGCAACTACGACTACGGCTTCTTCTGGTACTTCTACCTCGACGGCACCGTGGAACTGGAGGCGAAGGCCACCGGCATCGTCTTCGCCGGCGCCGCGCACTCCGGGACGAAACACCCGCACGCCAACGAGATCGCGCCCGGTCTGTTCGCGCCGGTGCACCAGCACCTGTTCTGCGCGCGGCTGGACGTGGCGATCGACGGCGAACGCAACTCGCTCGTCGAGATCGACGTCGAGGGCGTCCCGACCGGCGACCGGAACCCGTACGGGAACGCCTTCACCTGGAAGGAAACCCCGCTGCGGAGCGAATTGGAGGCGCGGCGGCACGCGGATCCGGCCAAGGCGCGGGTCTGGGAGATCCGCAGCGCCGAGCGGACCAACCGGCTCGGCGCCCCGACGGCGTACCAGCTGGTACCCCGGCCGTCCGCGACCCTGATGGCACAACCGGAATCGAGTGTCCACAAGCGAGCGACGTTCGCCACCCGGCACCTGTGGGCCACGCCGTACCGCGCCGGCGAACGCTTCCCGGCGGGCGACCGGCCGAACGCGCACCCCGGCGGGGCGGGCCTGCCTGCCTGGACCGCCGCCGACCGGGACCTCACCGACACCGACCTCGTGCTGTGGCACGTCTTCGGCCCCACCCACATCCCGCGTCCCGAGGACTGGCCGGTCATGCCGGTCGACTACTCGGGTTTCACCTTGCGTCCCTACGGCTTCCTGGACCGCAACCCGGCACTGGACCTGCCTTCCGGCGCCACCGACGAGCACTGTTCCGCCCACGAGCACTAGGACCCTCTTGATGCCTGAACTCACCCTGTCCGACACCTCCACCTGGCTGCCGCTGGACGGCCTGGCGCCAGGTTTCGACGCGAACAAGGCGCCCACGGTCGGCGATCTGCACGGCCGCACCTTCGAGCTCGCCTGCGAGGATGGCACCACGTTCACCGCGGCCTTCTCCGGCACCCGGATCGACTGGACCTATCACGGGTCCGGCACCGACCGCTGTGAGACCTTCCTGGTCGACGACGACCTGTATTACGTCCAGTTCCACCCGCAGGCGCGGCGGGAAGAGGCGGTCACCCTGCTGCTCGACGTGCGCCGCGGCCGCGCGCTCCTGGTGCTGAGCAAGATCGGCGACACCTCGCCCCGGGTCACGCAGACCTTCCTGGCCGCCACCATCGGCGGTATCGAGCCCAGCGGCGAGTCGCTCGCACCCACGACCTCGCTGGTCGGCCGCCGGGTGCTGTGGGTGTACAGCACCGCGCACGCCTACGAGCACGTGTACCTCAGCCCGCACTGGTACACCTGGCAATGCCTTGCCGGACCGGAAAAGGGGCTCGCGGACACCGACGAGAACTCGGTCTACGAACTGCGGCCTGGCATCTACGTCTTCGCCTGGCGGGAGAAGGTGATCCCGTGCGCGTCGGTGACCGTCGCGGACCACCGCGACGCGAAGCGACTGCGCTCGCACGGTGTCCTTTTCGGACTGGACGCCTCCGGGACCACCCCGACCCACTTCACCTTCGGCGCGCACGGCAAGCTCCTGAGCACCACCGTGCACCCCGAGGCGTACGACCCGGCCGGGAGCTGAGCCTTGACCGCCGACCTCATCCTCACCAACGCCACGGTGTACACAGTGGACGGTGTCCGGCCCTGGGCGTCGTCACTGGCGATCAAGGACGGCCGCGTGCTGTCGCTGGAGGACATCGAACGCGGGCCGACCACCGAGATCGTCGATCTCGAAGGCGCGTTCGTGATGCCAGGACTGGTCGACGTGCACAACCACCACGCCCTCGCCGGCCGCTCGGCACTGTTCGAGCTGAACTTCGGCGTGGACGCGGGCTTCGAGGACATTCTCGCGGCGGTCCGCTCGCGTGCCGCGGGACTGGGGCCCGGCGAATGGGTGGTCGGCGGGGCCTGGGCGTCCACTTTGGTCAGTACCCTGTCGCGGTCTTCCGCCAGGCACGCGCTCGACGAGGCGGCGGGCGGCCGTCCGGTCATGCTCTCGGACGACAGCAGGCACAACCGCTGGGTGAGCAGCCGGGCCTTGGAGCTGGCGGGCATCACCACCGCGACACCCGATCCGGCGGGTGGGGAGATCGTCCGCGAACCGTCGACCGGTGAACCTGCCGGTGTCCTGCTCGAAGCCGCCGGAGTCGCGGTTGAGCGAGCGCTCAGCGAGACACGGACGCTCACCGAAGAGCAGCACGCGGCGGCGTCGCGGCACGGGATCGGCACGCTGCACTCGTACGGGGTCACCGCCTTCCAGGACGCCGGAGTCTCCTCGGACATCCTGCGGGCACTGAAGTCCCTCGACGACGCGGGCGAACTGCACGCGTGGGTCGTGTCGTCGCTGCTGATCAACGACCCGATCTTCGGCTTCGACCCGATCGGAGCGCCTCTGCTGGAGGCCGCCAAGCAATACCGGAGCGAGCACCACCGGCCGGACTTCGTGAAGATCTTCCTCGACGGTGTCCCGCCGACGCGCACGGCCGCCTTCCTGGAGCCGTACCTGCCGGACGACGTGCACGGCGCCTGTCATCACGGGGCCACCACCATGCCCGGCGACGAACTCGTGGGCTGGCTGCGCACCGCGGCCGAGGCCGGGCTTTCGGCCAAGGTCCACTGCACCGGCGACGCGTCGGTGCGCGCGACCCTGGACGCAGTCGAAAAGGTACGGGCCGAAGGCTTCACCGAAGCGCGCTTCCAGGTCGCGCACGGCCAGTTCGTGCACCCGGACGACCTCCCGCGCTTCGCCGCACTGGGCGTCGCCGCGGACATCTCGCCGTTCCTGTGGGTCCCCGGCGTCATCCCGGCGGCCATCGCGGAGGTCCTGCCCGGCGAGCGGGCGGGGCGGATGCAGCCGAACCGGTCGCTGCTGGACGAGGGCGCACTGGTCGCGGGCGGTTCGGACTGGCCGGTCAGCGAGTCGCCGAACGCGTGGGAAGGCATCCACGGCCTCGTCACCCGGCAGGACCCGACCGGCACGTTCCCCGGCGCGCTGTGGCCGGAGCAGGCGATCACCCTGGCCGAGGCGATCGAGGTCTTCACCCTCTCCGCCGCCCGCGCGATGGGCGTCGACGACGTCACCGGTTCGCTGGTCCCCGGAAAGTCGGCGGATTTCGTCGTAGTGGACCGGGATCCGTTCCAGACCGACCCGTCGTCGCTCGTCAAGACGAACGTGACGCAAACGTGGTTCGCCGGGCACCGCGTGTATCAGCGGGACTGATCTCCTACACTGGTAGAAGAACCAGTGCGGGAGGTCTGCCGATGCCGAAGATCATCGACCACGACGAGCGGCGAAGTCATATCGTCGACGTCACCTGGGAACTGATCACCCAGGGCGGGATCGAGGCCGCCACCATGCGCGAGATCGCGGCCGCCGCCGGCTTCGCCAACGGGGCGCTGAAGCTGTACTTCCCGAGCAAGGAAGACATCATCCAGGCCACCTACGAGCGCGCGCTCGGCATGATGCGCGAATACGTCGAGCTGGACGGGCTGCGCGGACTGGTCGCGCTCCGCGAGCTGTGCGTCTCGTCGATGCCGATCGACGAGGACCGCATCGCCGCGGGGCGCGTCCTGCTCACCTTCTGGCAGCTTTCGCTGACCAACCCGAAACTGCAGGACAAGTACCTCGAGCACATCCGCTCGTGGCGCGGGCTGCTGCACCGGTATCTCGCCGAGGGCCGCGAGGACGGCGACATCGTCACCGAGACCCCCGACGAGCAGCTGGTCGACGAGGTCGTGCTGATCAACGCCGGGGCGAACGTGATGAGCCTGGTCGCCGGGGAGTTCTCGACCATCGCCTTGCAGCGGCAGCACCTTGAGTCCTTCTTCGAGCGCCTGACCCGCCCCTGACTCCCCCTCAATAAATGCGGGAGTCAGGGCGCGGGGGTGAAGACCCGGGTCAGGAAGCTCGCCACGTGCCGGTGGGAGCGCGGCGAGGCCGGAAGATCCGTGTAGAGGCCATAGAAGCCGTGGATCTGGCCCGAGTACCGCGTCATCTCCACCCGCGTCCCGGCATCGGCCAGCCGCCGCGCGAACTCCTCGCCCTCGTCTCGCAGGACGTCGTACTCGGCCGTCAGCACGAGCGCCGGCGGGAGCCTCGTCAAATCGGAGGCCCGCAGCGGCAGCAGATACGGGTCGTTCAGCTGTGCCGGGTCCGACACGTACTGATCGAAGAAGAACCGCATCGCCCCGGCTGTCATACCGAACCCCTCGGCGAAGTCCGCATAGGACCGGAAACCGTCGTCCGGGTGACCGTAGACCGGGCAGATCAGCACCTGCGCGGCCAACGGCGGCCCACCCCGGTCGCGGGACATCATCGAGACCACCGTGGACAGATTGCCACCGGCGCTCTCCCCGCCGATCGCGATCCGGCGCGGGTCCACCGACGCTCCCGCACCGCCCGCGGCAAGCCATTCGACGACGGCGTAGCAGTCGTCCGGCGCAGCCGGGAACGGATGTTCGGGCGCGAGCCGGTAGTCCACCGCGACGACGGCGACCTTCGCCGCGTTGCACACCGCCCGCGAGGCGACCTCGTTCTCGTCGATCGAGCCGATCGTCCATCCGCCACCGTGGATCCACACGAAAGCCGGCACCGGTGAGGCGACGTCGGGCAGATAGATCCGCACGCGCACACCGGAGGGCAGGACGTGGTCGGTGACCGAGGCGACCTCTTCGACCGTTTCGGGACGTCGCCACGAGGCGGCGAAAGCGGCTCGCAATTCCGCGGCCGTCGGCGGCGTGGCCGGCGCTTCGGGCGTGACGCTGCGGGCGAGCAGTTCCTTGACGGCGGGATCGAGGGTCACGATCACACCGCTTCCGCGACGAGCACGCGCGGGCTGCCCGGCAGCGTGAGCCGGTCGGTCACCCGCCAGCCCGCCTCGCTCAGCCAGTCCCGGACCTCGGCCTCCGGGTAGACGACCGTCCCGTCGATCACCAGGTACTCCCCCGCGTGCAGCGCGTCGATCGGCCGCTGGACCGCGTCGTCGTCGAGGAAGAAGTCGAGCAGCAGCAGCGTCGCGCCCGGCGCAGCGGCCGCGCGGGCGTTGCGCAGGATCTCGGCGTTCTGGCCCGCGTCGAAGCGGTGGACGACGTGGTTGACCATCACCAGGTCGAACGCGCCTTCGGGCCGTGCGGCAGGCGTCTCCGCGCCGATGACGGCGGCGCGGTCCGCGAATCCCGCCTCGGCCACCGCGGTGGTGACCGATTCGGTGAAGCCCGGGTCGAAGACGAACGTCGTGTGCAGACCGTCGTTGGTCTTCATGGCTTCGACCGCGAACGCGCTGGAGAGCCCGCCGAGGTCCAGAAGCTTCCGGTGCGGGCCGAAATCGAACGCGTCGGCCAGCATCTTGGCGTGCAGGGCGTTATACGTCATGACGCCCGCCATGAACGTGCCCCAGCGCGCGTCGTCCATCTCCAGTTTCCCGGGCTCGCCACTGTCGGCGGTGTGGCCGAAGTGCAGCCAATGCGGGTAACTGATCGAGTCCAGGAACGTCAGGAACGGGGCCAGGTCGAGGTCTCCGCCGCCGAGGTACTCCGCCGTGTCGGCGGTCAGTGCGTACCGTCCGTCCACACGGGACAACAGTCCGAGCGATGACATGGCGTCACCGAGGATTCGGACGATCTTCGCCGGCTTGCCGGTCTTCCCCGCCAGTTCCGCCACCGTCAGCGGCCCGTCGGCCAGCGCGGTGAACAGGCCGATCCGGCTCGCCGCGAAGAGTTGCTTGGCCGCCATGTAGCCCACGGCGATGTCCACGATCCGCTCGGGACCGGCAGTCTTGGTCGACCCGCTCACGGGTGCCCTCCTTAGCTCGTTTCCGCCGAGAGTCTACAGGCGTAGACAAAAGAATCCAGTGCGAGTTTTCGCCCACTGCCAGGGAAAACCGGTCGGATATCAACTTCCTACATTCGTAGAATATACCCATTGACAGCCAACTCCCCCAGTGTCAACATGCGTAGAACTACCCCCGCCGGAGGCCCGCTCCCCGGCAGTGCGGTCCGCTTCGGGCGGGCTCGGGAAAGGGGATTCATGACCCTGCTCGAATTACGGAAACTGACCGTCGGCGTGATCGCCGACGAGACCGAACGCGAACTTGTCCGCGAACTCTCGTTCGACCTCGACCAAGGCCGGACACTCTGCGTGGTCGGCGAATCCGGCAGCGGTAAAACGGTGACGGCCTTGTCGATCATCCGGTTGCTGGAGTTCGTCGCGCCGGCGTTCACCCGCGGTGAGATCGCCGTCGACGGCGTGGACGTCACGCGGCTTTCCGCCGACGAGATGCGCGCCTACCGCGGCCCGCGGATCGGCATGATCTTCCAGGAGGCCTTGGATTCCCTCAACCCGAGTCAGCGGGTCGGCAAACAGCTGATCGAGGCCTACCGGAAGCCCGGCTCCCTGCCGCGTCAGGCCGCCCGCAAGGGAACGGCGCTGCACCGCGAGGCGGAGGCGAAGGCACGGGGACTGCTGAAAGAGGTCGGCCTCACCGACACCGACCGGGTGCTTTCGCTGTACCCGCACCAGATGTCGGGCGGGATGCAGCAGCGGGTGATGATCGCGCTCGCCCTGATGGCCGATCCCGGTCTGCTGATCGCCGACGAGCCGACCACCGCCTTGGACGTGACCACGCAGGCCGAGATCCTCACCCTGTTCGATCGCGTCCGCCGCGACCACGGCACCGCGTGTGTCTTCATCACCCACGACATGGGCGTCGCCGCGCAGGTGGCCGACCGGATCGCGGTGATGTACCGCGGCGAACTGGTCGAGCTCGGGTCCAAAGAGGACATTCTGTACAAGCCGAAGCATCCCTACACCAAGGCGTTGCTCGACTGCGTGCCGAAACTCGGGGTGAGCAGACGCGACGGCTTCCCCACCATCTCCGAAGCACTGCTCGAAGCCGCGATGAACGGTGAATCGGCGGTCGCGACCGAAACCAGGACGCTGAGCCGTACCACCCGGGACGACGAAGGCGAAGGCACCGCGCTCGTCATCGACTCGGTGTCCAAAGTGTACGGACGGCGCGGCCGGTTCTCACTGAACCGCGAACCCGAGGTGCACGCGGTCAAGGACGTCTCACTGGAGATCGCGCCCGGTGAGTTCTTCGGCCTGGTCGGGGAATCCGGTTCGGGCAAGACCACGCTGGGCCGTCTGGTGAGCGCGCTCGAACCGCCCACCGGGGGCAGCATCACCTTCGGCGAGCACCGGTGCACCCCGTCCGGTCTCGACGGCGACGAACGCGCGTTCCGCCGCCGCGCGCAACTCATCTTCCAGGACCCGCAAAGCTCGCTCGATCCCCGGCACACCGCCGCCCGGATCATCGCCGAACCGCTGCGCGAGCTGACCGGTCTCCGCGGCGGCGAACTGGATCGCCGGGTCACCGAACTGATCGACGAGGTCGGTCTCCCGTCCGGCACCGCGAAGAAACTGCCGTCGCAACTGTCCGGCGGACAACGCCAGCGCGTCTCGATCGCCCGCGCCATCGCCGCCGAACCCGACCTCATCGTCGCCGACGAGCCCACCTCCGCGCTCGACGTCTCGGTGCAGGGCCAGGTGATGAACCTGCTGCTCGACCTGCGGCGCACCCGCGCGCTCAGCTTCCTGTTCATCACGCACAACCTCAGCCTGGTGCTCTCGGTCGCCGACCGCGTCGGCGTGATGTACCGGGGCGAGCTGATCGAAATCGGCGACCCGGACCGGATCCGGCTCCACCCCCGGCACGAGTACACCCGCCGCCTGCTCGCGGCGAACCCCGAACTGCCCGTCCACCCCCACCCTGGAGTGCGGAACCCATGAGACGAACCCTCACCCCGGCCGCGCTCGGCGTGGCGACCGTCCTGCTGCTCAGCTCCTGTATGGGAGGGCAAGCGGGCGGGGGCGCCGCCGACGGGCCACCGGTCCGCGGTGGCAACCTCGACGTCGCCGTGCCGACGGATCCGCAGTCCCTCGACATGGTCGCGAACCCCGGCCAGGTGACCGCGCATATCGGCAACATGATGTACGAGAAACTGTTCGAAGTGGACCGCGGTTTCACCGCCCGGCCGATGCTGGTCGAGGACTACACCACCAGCCCGGACAGGCTCACCTACACCTTCAAGCTGCGCCAGGGCGTCACCTTCCACGACGGCAACCCGCTGACCTCCGAGGACGTCGTGGCGAGCCTGAAGCGCTGGCAGCAGGTCCACCGCACCGGCCAGCTGGTCACCCCGGACATCGAGGCGATCACCCCGGCCGATCCGGCGACGGTGACCGTCAAGCTCAAACAGCCGCGCTATCCGCTGATCAACGAACTCGCCGGGGCGGGCACCGAGATCTACGAGGCGAAGAACCTCACCGGTGTCCCGCCGACCGGGTTCGGCCAGGACAAGGCCGTCGGGACCGGGCCGTACAAGCTCAAGAGCTGGGACATCGGCCGCGAACTGGTGCTGGAGCGGTACTCCGGTTACAAGTCCCGGTCCGAAGAGGACTGGGGCGGGCAGGCGGGTGCCAAGCACGCGTATCTCGACACCGTGACCTACAAGGTGGTCTCCGATCAGGACGCGCTGATCAACGGCCTGCAGACCGGGCAGTGGGACCACATCATGCCCACCAACGACCAGTACGAGACATTGCGCGCCAACCCGGCCGTCGTGGTGCACAATCTCCCCGGCGGCAACGAGAACGTCGTCATCCCGAACTTCAACACCGGTTCGAAGTTCGCCGATCCGCGCGCCCGCGAGGCGCTGAACCTGCTGCTGGACAAGCCCGCGATCAACGCGGCCACCGGGGGCAGCAAGGACCTCACCCTCGAGACCGGCGCCTTCGCCTCCCCGGACAACAAGCAGTTCTATTCCACCGCGGGCGAGGACGTCTACAAGAAGCACGATCCGGTGAAGGCCAAGCAACTGCTCGCCGAGGCCGGGATCCCGGCCGGCGCGACCATCCGCATCGTGACCACCAATTCCTATCCCGAGTTCGGCAAATGGGCCGTGCTCATCCAGGACGGCCTGTCGAAGATCGGCATCAACACCAAGATCGACACCTTCGACTTCGCCACCATGCTCGGCACCCTGACCAAGGAGCCGGGCGGCTGGGACATCACCACCCTGTTCTTCGATTCGGCGCTGACCTCGCCCGCGCAGATGCCCGCGCTCACCCTGGGCACGCTGAACGGATCGTCCTCACCCGAGCTGGACGCGCTCATGGCCGACTACAACGCGTCGACGACACCCGAGCAGGCCAAGACGGTGGTGGACAAGATGCAGGCGTTCACCTGGAAGCAGCTGTCCGTCATCACGCTGAGCCAGTCCAAGCTGTACGCGGCCTACTCCCCCAAGCTCAAGGGCTACGGCGACTTCTACCGCGTCTTCTGGAACGCTTGGCTGGCGTCATGACCGGTCTGCTGCTGCGCAGGCTGCGCGATCTGCTGATCATCCTGGTGATCGTCGGGACGATGATGTTCTTCGTCATCCGGCTCATCCCCGGTGATCCGGCGCAGGCCATCCTCGGCCCGACCGCGCGTCCGTCCGATGTGGACGCGCTGCGGGAGAGCATGGGGCTGAACGGGACGCTGTGGGAGCAGTACCTCGGCTGGGCCGGGAACGTGCTGCGCGGCGATTTCGGCACGTCGATCACCTACCACGCGCCGGTGCTCGGCGTGGTCGCCGACCACATCCTGCCGACGCTGACGCTGGCCGTGCTGTCCACCGTGATCAGCTTCTTCCTCTCGGTCGCGATCACCTCCTGGCAGGCGGTCGCGCCACGCAATCCGGTGGCGCGGGCACTGGACCGGTTCTCCGCGCTGGGCATGGCGATGCCGGACTTCTGGATCTCGCTGATGCTCGTGCTGGTGTTCTCGGTGACGCTGCGCTGGTTCCCGTCCAGCGGCTACGAGAACCTGTTCACCGATCCGGCGACGGCGGTGCCCGCGCTGGTGCTGCCGTTGACCGTGCTGGTCATCGGGCAGACCGCGTTGTTCGTGCTCACCCTGCGTGAAAGCCTGCTCGGCGAGCTGCCGCTGGCGTATCTGCGCACCGCACGGGTCAAGGGGCTCTCGGAGCGGCAGGTGATGACCGGACACGTCCTGCCGAACGCGCTGATGCCGCTGATCACCCAGCTGGGGAGCAACTTCGCCATGCTGGTCGGCGGGATCGTGATCATCGAGTCGATCTTCGTCGTACCCGGGCTCGGTCATCTGCTGATGGGCGCGGTGTCCACTCGCGACTTCCCGTTGATCCAGGGTGTGACCCTGTTCGTCGCGGTGCTGTTCGTACTGGTCAACCTGCTGGTGGACCTGTCGTACGCTCTGCTCGACCCGAAGGTGCGTGTCTCGTGAGCGTGGTTCTGGCCGAAACGACACCGTCGGTGCGGGAAGCGCCGTCGGCCGGTCGCGTGTCCAGGCTGTTCCGGCGTAACCGGATGCTGGTCATCACCGCCGCGCTACTGGCACTGATCGTCCTGGTCGTGCTCGTGCTGCCGCTCTTCCTCCCTAGTGTCAGCGCGACCGACCCGGTCAACCGGCTGTTGCCGCCGTCGGCCGCGCATCCCCTCGGCACGGACTCGTTCGGCCGCGACGTACTCGCCAGGCTGGTCTCCGGCGGGAGGGCGTCGCTCGGGTTGTCCGCGTTGATCACCGTGTGCGCGGCCTTCACCGGTCTGGTGATCGGGCTGATCAGCGGGTTCTTCCGGGCGGCGGACGCGGTGCTGATGCGGCTGATGGACGCGTGGATGTCGTTCCCCGCGATCATCCTCGCGATGGCGCTGGCGATCTCGCTCGGTGCGAGCATCTGGACCGAACTGATCGCGCTGACGGTCATCTTCACGCCGTTCACCGCCCGCGTCATCCGTAGCCGGGTGCTCGGTATCGCCGGCCGGGCCTATATCGGCGCGGCGCGGGTCTCCGGGATGAGCAAGGGGAAGATCCTCGTCGTGCACGTGTTCCCGAACGTGCTGCCGCTGGCTCTCGTGCAGGTGGTGATCCTGTCCGCGGCGGCGATGCTGGTCGACGGCGCGATGAGCTTCCTCGGTCTCGGCATCGCACCCCCGACCCCGACCTGGGGCAACATGATCGCCGAGGGCCGGTCGTATCTGGTCCAGGCGCCGTGGCTGGTGATCGCGCCCGGCGTGGCGATCATGGCGTGCGTGTTCCTGCTGAACCTCATCGGCTCGTCGCTGCGGATCGCCGTCGACGCCCGCGCGCGGACGTTGAGCGAACTGCAGCGCCTGCGCACCCGCCGCCCCTCCGGCAGTTGAGAAAGGATCCCTGTGTCCGCCACTACTTCCCTGGCCGTGCGCCGCTTCACCCCTTCGACCTCTTCAGGTCCACCCGTGCTGCTGGTGCACGGCTTCGCCTCCGACGGGCACACCGACTGGATCACCACGGGGTGGCCCGCCGCGCTCACCGCCGCGGGCCGCGAGGTGCTCGTGCCCGATCTGCCCGCTCACGGCTCCAGCCCCGCTTTCCCGGGTTCACTGGGCGCCGCCGCGATCATCACGGAACTGACGCGGCTCGTTTCGGATCTGTCCGAAGTGGACGTCGTCGGGTATTCGCTCGGCGCGCGGCTGTCCTGGGAACTGCCCGCGAGGGCCCCGGTCCGGCGGCTCGTGCTGGCCGGGGTGAGCCCGTCCGAGCCGTTCGGCGCGGTCGACGTCGCGGCCGCGCTGGCGTTCGCCGAGGGCGGCAAGGCGCCGTCGGATCCGCTGACGGGCATGATCGCGCACATGATCACCGCGCCGGGGCGTAATCCGGCCGCGCTCGCCCGGTGTATCGAGGATCTGCGCGCTGAGCCGTTCGCCCCGGTTTCGGGCGCTGTCACGGTGCCGACGCGGTTCGTGGCGGGTGCGGAGGATCCGGTGAGCCAGGGCATCGAGACGCTCGTGGAACTGGTGCCGGGGGCGGATCTCGTGCGGGTGCCCGGGGATCACGGCGGGGCTCTGCGGAGCCCGGAGTTCAAGGCGGCCGTGCTGGAGTTCCTCGGCTGAGATTTCGCCCCGGCGCGCGCTATGAAAGGACCTTTCCTTGCAAATTTTGCAAGGAAAGGTCCTTTCATAGCGCACCCGAGGACGGTCAGAGGGTTCCATCGGCCGCGACAGCACGATCCAGCCAGAGATCCTCCAGAGCCGCCCGAACCTCCGCGCCGTATTCGGAGGCCAGCCGTACCGCGCCCAAGTTGTCCTCTAATTGCGCAAGGCGGCTCACCCCGAACAACACGTTCGCCACCGGCTCATAGGCGAGGCAGAACGCCACAGCCAACTGCGAAGAACTCACCCCGAACTCCCCGGCCACGGCAGCGACGCGTGAGGTGGCGTCACGGATCGACTCCCGGATACCGCCGGGATCCGCGCCGATCTTCCGCGCCGGGGTCTTGCCGAGCAGCACGCCGCCCTCGAACACGTCCGACGCCTGCAAGGTCAACCTCCCTGCCGCGAAATGCGCGCCGTAAAAGGGACCTTCGGCCATGGACCGGCGGGCGACGCTGTACTTCAGCTGGGCGAAACTCGGCGCAGGAAGCCCCTCGGCAGAAGCGAAGTCCAGTGCCCGGCCGAGATCCGAAGCATGCCAGTTGTTCACGCCCCACACGTCGAACCGCCCGAGCCGGATCTGCTCGGCCACCTCGGTGACGATCCGCGGGATGTCCGGCCGTTCGAAATAGTCGCCGACGACGACCGCTTCCGCGCGATCGACGCCGATCCGGTCGAAGGAGGTCGCGAGCTGCTCGGCGAAACCGGTGTCCGGGTAGTTCCAGAGCCAGAGTTTCCCGCACAGCTGATACTCGTCGCGCGTGACTCCGGCGGCTCGGACGGCCTCGCCGAAAAGGACGTCCGTGCGTGACTGTTCGGAATGCGGCCCCATGTTGTAGTGGGCCACGTCGAACAGGGTGACGCGGGCGTCGATCGCGTGCCGGATCAAGTGCACCGCGTCATCGAAGTCCATGCGATCCCAGGTGTTCCACGAGCCGAGGCCGAGCGCCGAAGTGGCGAACCCCAGTCCATTCTGTTTCTCGTGCACGAGATTTCCTTTCGCTGGCAACGGAAACCAGTTTTAGTCTACGATCGTAGAATGAACAAGAGACTTGTCATGGTGACCGGCGGCGCCAGCGGTATCGGCCGCGGCGTCGCCGAAGCGTTCCAGTCCGCGGGCGACCGGGTGGTCATCGCCGACGTCGACGCGCGCGCGGCCCACGATCTGGCGGGCGAACTCGGCGCGGAGCACGTCGAGCTCGACATCTCCGACCCCGGCTCGGTCGAGGCCGCGCTGACGCTCGTCACGGGCCGGTTCGGCCCGGTGGAGGTCCTGGTCAACAACGCCGGTCTCGCGGGAGGCGGCGGCCCCTTGGTGGGACTGGACATCGGCGTCTTCGATCTGTGCATGCGGGTGAACTTCCGCGGCACCTTCCTGATGACCAGGGCGGTCGGCGCTCATATGCTCGAAGCGGGTACCCGTGGCGCGATCGTCAACATCACCTCCATCGGCGCCCGGCAGCCGACTCCGGGGCTCGGCCACTACGAAGCCACCAAGGCCGCGGTCGAGGCGCTGACGCGTTCGGCCGCGCTCGAACTCGCGCCGCACGGCATCCGGGTCAACGCCGTCGCGCCCGGTCCGGTGCTCACCCCGATGACCGCCGGTTTCGCTTCCGACACCGCGGCCCGCGCGGCGTGGGAAGCGAGGATTCCCTTGGGGACCATCGCTTCCGTCGCCGACGTGGTGCCGTCAGTCCTGTTCCTCGCCTCCGCCGACGCCGGCCATCTCACCGGGGTGAGCCTGCAGGTCGACGGCGGGCAGCTGCTCACCTGAGTACACGACGCGGCCGCCGGACACGGTGAGTTCGACATCGACGTCCGGCAGGTCCGCGAACGCGACTTCGAGCGGATTCGCCGCCAGCACGCAGAAGTCGGCGACGCGGCCCATGGTCAGAGACCCCTTCCACGACGCCGCCCCGTCCTGTTCGGCGGCCGCGACCGTGTAGCAGCGCAGCAGCCTGGCCATCAGCGCGGCGTCCACTTCGGACACTTCCAGCAGCCGGGCCGCCGCCGCGATGTGCACCCGCCAGTCCGGGGTGACCACCGGCGCGTCACTGCTCAAGGTCAGCGGGACACCCGAAGCCAGCATCTCCGCCAGCGGCCAAGCTCGGGCACCGACCTCGCCGCCCAGCGCGTCCGAAAGCATTCCCCGCGTCGCCACCGCGATCGCGGGCTGAGTGGTCAGGCCGATCCCCGCCGCGGCCATCCACGCCAGCTGCTCCGTGGTCACCAGGTCGCCGTGGACGAGATGATCGCCTCGGCGCAGCGACGCGAGGGCTGCTTCGATACCGCGGTCCCCCGTGGCGTGCACCGCGACCACCATTCCGGCGTCGTGGGCGAGCCTGATCATCGCGGCGAGGTTGCCCGCGCGATCCGGGTCGTCGTCACCGTCGACGAGCAGCGAACCGTGTGAACCGTCGGCGTAGCAATGATTCGTCCACGCGGACCGCATCGGCGGGATACCGTCGGCAAAGATCTTCACCCCGGGCACGGTGAGCCACGACGGATCCGCCGCCGGGATCGGCGTCGCGAGTCCACGCTCGAAATCCGCGAGGGAACTGGCGCCGTCGAGCAGGCCGAACAGCCGCAGCGCGGTCACCCTCGCTCGCAGCAGACCTTCCGCGGCCAGCGCGGCGTATTCCTCCAGCACCTCGGCGCCGAAACAGCCCGTCTCCCCCGGCCCCAGACCTGGCTCGGTGTAGCTGGTGATGCCGAGTGACGCGCACAGCTCGCCCGCGCGCAGGATGGCGGCCCGCCGTTCGCGTGCGGTGCGCACCGTTTTCACCTCGCCTCCGGAGAATCCCGCAGCGCCGATGAGCGTGTCGGGCCATCGGGCGCCGAGCCAGGTCGCGTGGAGGTGGGAATCGTTGATACCGGGCAAAACGGTTCTGCCCGCCAGGTCGATCACTTCGGTTTCCGGGCCGATGTGATCCAACGCGACATCGCCGACGGCGACGATCCGGCCGTCGCGCACCGCCATCGCCCGCACGACGGTGTCCGCCGGGTCGAAGGTGAGGATCGGACCGCCGCGGACCACGAGCGAGGCGGGGCGAATACGGTGCGACGGCATGGTTTCCTCCAGGATCTGGACTTTTTCTCCTACGACTGTAGACTAAAAAGATGGTCAACAGAACCGAAGCGGCGGTGCTCACCGAACACGGGTCCGCGCTCACCCTGCGGGAACTGCCGCTGCCGGAGGAACCGGAACCGGGCGCCGCGCTGGTCCGGATCACCTGCACCACCCTGTGCGGCACCGACGTCCATCTCTGGTCGGGGCAGATGACCTTCCCCGGCATGCTTCCGATGGTGCTGGGGCACGAAATGGTCGGTGAGGTGGTGGCCGTCGGGCCGGGTACCACCGACACCCTCGGCCGCGAGATCGCCGAAGGTGACCGCATCGGCTGGTCCGAGTCCATCTGCGGAAAGTGTTACGGCTGCACGATCTTGCGTGAACCCGTCGCCTGCGAGAACCGCGGCTACGGGTTCCTCCAGCGCTCCGACGTCTTTCCTTACGCCACCGGCGGTCTCGTGCGGTACTGCTATGTGACCCCTGGCGCGGCCAAGCTGCTGCTGCCGGACGACCTCAAGGACACCTGGGCCTCGATGTCGGGCTGCGCGGGCAAAACCGTTCTGCGGGCGGTCGCGCGCTCCGGCGGGATCCGTCCCGGTGCGACGGTCGTGGTCCAGGGCGCCGGCGCGCTCGGCGTGTTCGCCACCGCCGTCGCGCGGATCTGCGGCGCGGGCGACGTGATCACCATCGGCGGACCCACCGACCGGCTCAAGACCGCCGAGCGTTTCGGTGCGACAGCGACGATCCCGGTCGAGGGCAGCGCCGAAGACCGCATCGAACGGGTCAAGCAACTCACCGGCGGCCGCGGCGCGGACCACGTCTTCGACTTCGCGGGCGGCCTCACCATCGGCGAGGAAGCGGTGGCCTTCGCCGCGCAGCGCGGCACGATCGCGATCGTCGGTTCCACCGGTCCCGTGCCCTCCCCCGTGGCGCTGGGCACCGTGATGGGCAAGGAACTCACGGTCGTCGGATCCCTCAACGGCGACATCGCCGACTACCACCGTTCGGTGGAGTTCTTCCGCACCTTCGCCGGCCGGATGCCCTGGGACGAACTGTTCAGCGCACCCGTCGGGCTTTCCGAGGCTTCGAAGTGCGTCGAGTCGATGTCGCGGCTCGGCGAACTCAAAGCCGTCATCGATCCCCGTCTTCCTTAGGAGACCTCATGTCGATCCCCCAACGCCGCATCGGCCGGGACGGCCCGCTCACCGGCGTGCTCTCGCTCGGTTCCTGGCACACCTACGACCGGATGGACTTCCGTGAGGCGGTGCACCTCGTCCGCACCGCGGTCGATTCCGGGATCACGCTCTTCGACGTCGGCGTCTACGGTTTCCCCGGCAGCACACCGGTTTTCACCGACGTGCTGTTCTCCGCGATGGTCCGCGCGGCCGGGCTCGACCGGGACGACTACCTGCTCTCGGCCAAGCTCTGGCTGGAGGGCTACCCGGAGCAGAGCCTCCGTGACCAGCTGGACAACGCCTTGTTCCGCGCGGGCGTCGAGCACGCCGATCTGGTGGTGCTGGGCGATCTCCGTCGTGACGACACCGACCTGCACCAGCTGGTCCTGGACCTGGACGAACTCCGCCGGGCCGGACTCATCCGGCAGTGGGGCGTGAACAACTGGTCCGCCACCACCATCCGGGCCCTGTATGACTTCGCGGCGGCGGAGAACGTGCCCGGACCGGCCATCGCGCAACTGAAGTACAGCGTCGCGCGACGGTCCATTCCGGACGGTGAGCCGTTCGGGAAGGTATTCGGCGAGCTAGGGGTGACACTGCAGTCCTCGGACATCTTCGAGGGCGGGATCCTGCTGGGCAAGAACAGCGGTGCGCGCCAGGTCGGCCGCGACCCCGGCGACATCCGCGAGCGCATCGCCGCTTCCGCCCCGGAACTCGCGAAGCTCGCGACCGAACTCGGTGCGACGGCGGCGCAGCTGTGCCTGGCCTTCACCCTCACCCATCCGGCCAACACGACCACGCTCTTCGGCGCGACCAGTACCGAGCAGCTCAAGGACAATCTCGGCGCGGTCGACCTCGTCGAGCGGGTGGGCGCGGAGAAGCTGCGCGAACTCGTCGAGCCGTACTGGGCGGACCGGGGCGCCGTCGATCCGGAGGGACCGTGACGGCGTTCGATCCCGAACTCGCCGCGGCCCTCGAAGGCCTGCCGTCCGGACCGCCGCTCAGTGCCGAGTCGCTGGCGAGTGTCCGCGAGGCGCTGGCCGACGGGAATCCGACGTGCGCCGAGGCGGTCGGCGATCGGGACCTCGTCTGGGAAGACCGCGCCGTGCCCGGTACCGAGGTCGTCGTCACCGTGCTCAAACCCCGGCGGCTCGAACGGGGCGCGCCGGGGTTCTACAACATCCACGGTGGCGGAATGGTGCTGGACAACCGGTTCGCCGACCTGCCCAGGATGGTCGCGCTCGTCGAGGAGTTCGGCTTCGTCGCGGTGACCGTGGACTACCGGCTGGCCCCCGAACATCCGCATCCGGCACCGCTCGAAGATTGCTACGCGGGATTGGCCTGGATGGCCGGGAACGCCGGTGAACTCGGTTTCGATCCGGCGAAGCTGATCGTCGGGGGCGGCAGTGCGGGTGGCGGACTCAGCGCGGGAATCGCTTTGCTGGCCAGGGATCGCGGTGGCCCGGCCTTGGCCGGTCAGCTGCTGCTCTGCCCGATGATCGACAGCCGCAACGATTCCGCGTCCACAATGGAATTCGCCCGACGCGGTGTCTGGGGGCGGGAAGCCAACGAGTTCGGCTGGCGATCGCTCCTGAATGGACAGGCCTCGCCCTACGCGGTCCCAGCCACCGCGGAGGATCTCACCGGGCTTCCGCCCGCGTTCATCGAGGTCGGCGCGGCCGAGATCTTCCGCGACGAGGACGTCGATTACGCGCGGCGCCTCTGGCGCGCTGGCGTGCCCACCGAACTGCACGTCTGGGCGGGCGCGTACCACGGTTTCGACCGGATCGCGCCGGACAGCGAGGTGACCCGGGCCGCGCTCGCCGCCCGGGCCTCCTGGCTGCGCCGCACTATCGGCCGAGCATGAACCTGGCGGCCTGCTCGCCGACCAGCACCGCCGGCGCGTTGGTGTTGCCCGTGGTCACCCGCGGCAGCACCGACGCGTCGGCGACCCGGAGTCCTTCGAGCCCGTGCACGGCGAGTTCCGGGTCGACCACCGAGTCCTCGTCGGTTCCCATCCGGCAGGTCCCGACCTGGTGGTGATAGGTGATGGCGGTCCGGCGGACGTAGTCACGGACATCGGTGCCCGGCCCTGGATACAGCTCGCGGGCGCCCCAGTCGTCGGCCAGCGCGGGCGCCCGGCCGATCACCCGGCACTGCTCCACCGACGCGACCAGGCTCTCGAAGTCGGCCGGGTCTTCCAGTGCGGCGAGGTCGATGAGCGGTTCGTCGAGCGGGCTCGGCCCCGAGAGCCGCAGGCTGCCCCGGCTGCGCGGCGTGACCATGCCCGCCATCAGCGAGAACCCGGTCTCCGGGCCGGTCATCCACGATTCGTACATCGGCACGCTGAAATGGATCGGCTGGGTGTCGGGTACGGCGAGACCGGGACGGCTGCGCCAGAACAGGTGGGTCTGGGTCACCGAGCGGCCGGGCGCGGGCGGCTCGACCTGACGGCGGTCGGTCGCGAAGATGACCGGAGAGAGCAGGTGGTCGTGCAGGTTCTTCCCGACACCCGGCAGATCCGCGACGACGTCGATACCGTGGGCGGCCAGTTCGTCCGCCGGGCCGACGCCGCTGCGCAACAGGATCGCCGGTGAGGCCAGCGCGCCCGCGGCGAGCACGACCTCGTCGGCGAAGACCTTGCGCAGTTCGCCGTCGACCTCGGCCAGGACCCCGGTCACCTTGCCGCCCTCGAACAGCAACCGATGCACGAGCGCTCCCGTGTGGACGGTCATCCGGCCGGCGGCGGGCAGCCCGTAGGCGAGCCAGGTGTTGAGTCGTTTCCCGTCGCGCGTGGTGACACGCTGCACCGACACGCCGTCGAGTTCGTCGCCGTTGTAGTCGGGGTTGAACGGCAGGCCGATCTGCACGGCGGCATCCACAATGGACTGCTGGATCGGGTGGAGCGGCTCGTTCGGCACGACGTCGAGCAGGTCCTTCTCGATCCGCTCGAACACCGGGCGCACGTCGTCCCACCGCCAGCCGGGCAGGTCCCAGCCGTCGTAGTCGGCGGGCGCGCCCCGCACCCAGATCATCGCGTTGAGCGAATGCGACCCACCGAGCACCTTGCCGCGCGGCAGGTGGAGCCGGCGGTTCGCCGCGTGCGGCTGCGGCACGGTGTAGTAGTCCCAGTCCTCCGGGCCGTGCCACAGCTCGCCCGCGCGTGAAGGATCGTGGATGGCCGGGTTGGTGTCCGGGCCGCCCGCTTCGAGCAGGGTGACCCACGCCCCGGAGTCGGCCAGTCTCCTGGCGACCACCGAACCCGCCGAACCCGCTCCCACCACGATGACGTCCATGTCCCCCACCCTCGCAAGCCGGGACGCCGTCCGGCGGATTCGGTTCGCTGGCCGACAATCGGCGTGCCCTGGCGGGCAAGACCGGGACGCCCGTGGCGCCCGATACTCGATCACATCAAGGTCGAGGAGGAGCTAGCCATGGCCACAAGCCTGTTCATCGACGGAGGGTGGACCGCCGCCGGAGGCGGATCCCTGCCGACGTACGATCCGGCCACCGGCCAGGTGATCGAGGAGGTCGGCACCGCGTCGGCCGCCGACGTCGACGCCGCCGTCGGTGCCGCTCGGAAGGCACTGAGCGACCCCGCGTGGGCGGGGCTGCTCCCGGTCCAGCGGGCCGCGCTGCTGTTCAAACTGGCGGCGCTGGTCGACGAGCACCACGAGGAACTGGCCGCGCTCGAGACGCGCGACCAAGGGCAGCCGATCGGCATCTCCCGCCAGGTCAGCGTCACCGGCGCGGCCGAGCATCTGCGGTACTTCGCGGGCTGGGTGACCAAGATCCAGGGCACCACCAACCCGGTGTCCTTCCCGGACACGCTGCACTACACCCGCCGCGAGCCGGTCGGGGTGAACGCGCTGATCACGCCATGGAACTTCCCGCTGATGATCCTGGTGTGGAAACTCGCGCCCGCACTGGCCACCGGCAACACCGTGGTGATCAAGCCCAGCGAGGTCACGCCGCTGACCAGCATCCGGCTGGTGGAACTGGTGCACGAGGCCGGGTTCCCGCCGGGTGTGGTCAACCTGGTCACCGGCGACGGCGCGGTGGGCGCGCTGCTGAGCGGGCACCACGACGTCGACCACCTGTCCTACACCGGGTCGACCGCGGTCGGGAAGCTGATCACGGCGGCCAGTGCGGAGTCGAACCTGAAACGGCTCACTCTCGAACTCGGCGGCAAGGCACCCAGCATCATCGCCTCGGACGCCGACATCGACGCCGCCGTCGCGGGCAACCTCGCGGGCGCGACGCTGAACAGCGGACAGGTCTGTGCGGCGTACACCCGGTTCTTCGTGGACCGGAAGCGCGAACAGGAGTTCGTCGCGAAACTGGCCGCCGGGCTCGAAGGCCTCAAGCTCGGGCCCGGCCTGGACGAGTCCACCCAGCTCGGGCCGCTGGTCTCGGCGAAGCACCGCGAGCACGTGGACTTCCTCGTCTCGACCGGCCGCGAGCAGGGCGCGGACCTGGTGACCGGCGGCAAGGTCGTCGATCGCGACGGCTACTTCTACTCGCCGACGCTGTTCGCCGGCGTCGCCGACGACATGACGATCATGCGCGAGGAGATCTTCGGCCCGGTCCTCGCCGTCACCGCCTACGACGATCCGGACGAACTGCTGGCGCGGGCGAACGACACCGAGTACGGCCTCGCGGCGACCGTGTGGACCCGCGACCTCGGTGTCGCGCACCGGTTCGCCAACGGCATCCGGGCGGGCGCCGTCTTCGTCAACATGCCGCCGATCCCCGACATGGCCGCGCCGTGGGGCGGCTACAAGGCGTCGGGGTGGGGCCGCGAGATGGGCCCGTGGGCGATCGACGCGTACACCGAGACCAAATCCGTCTGGCTGCACTACTCGTGACCGCGGGCGACGCGGTGAACGGGACCGCGAAGAGCAAGTCGCAGATCGCCTACCACTGGCTCAAGGCGCGGATCGACGACGGCACCTTCTCCCCCGGCTACCGCCTCGTGTTCGGGCAGATCGCGCAGGAACTCGGCATCAGCACGGTGCCCGTGCGCGAAGCGGTCCGGCGGCTGGAGGCCGAAGGGCTGGTGACCTACGAGCACAACATCGGCGCGCAGGTCGCGATGGCCGACGAGAGCGACTACCAGCACACCATGCAGACGCTCGCCCTGGTCGAGGGCTACGCAGCGGCGTTGGCGGCGCCGTCCCTGCCCGGCGCGGCACTCGAAGAGGCCAAGGGACTCAACGCGGAACTGACCGCCTGCCTGGACAATTTCGAGCCGTCGCGGTTCACCGCGCTCAACCGCGACTTCCACCGCGTCCTGTTCGGCACCTGCCCCAACCCCCAGGTGCTCGACCTGGTCAACCGCGGCTGGAACCGGCTGGCCGGACTGCGCACGTCGACGTTCAGCTTCGTCCCCGGACGCGCGCACGAATCCGTGCGGGAGCACCGGAAGATCCTCGACCTGTTCGACAGGAGGGCGCCTGCCGGGGAGATCGAACTGGCCGTGCGGGAGCACCGGCTGACGACGCTGGAGACGTTCCTCGCCTGGCGGTCCTCGTGAGTGGCGATTCGGGTTAGAGCGAACCCTCTCTTAGGTACCTACTCGTGTCCTGCGGACTTGCTGGCGTGAGGTGCATGATGGCCCCCTTC
>NZ_JBVIRO010000035.1:0-37458 GCF_055575975.1 Amycolatopsis sp. NPDC033938 | reverse complement strand
TGATGGCCCCCTTCCTTGCGCCTAGGTACAGGACGGGGTCCTTCATGTACTTGGGGAGCGCGTGAAGGCCCCCTTCCCTCGGCTCAGCCGAGGGAAGGGGGCCTTCACGCGCAGCCGTTGTGGCTGGTGGTGCTGTCGAGGCTCGCGATGGCCTTCCGTGCCGGGTGAGGGGAACTTTGAGGGACTCTGAGTCCCTCAAGGAGACCTTCACGGCCCGGACACGCCACTCACGGGTCAACCGGCGGCGATGATCTCCAGCTCCACCATCCAGTCGCTGGTCAGCGTTTGAGCCACGATCGCGGTGGTCGGCACGACACGACCGTTCAGGGCCTTCACCCGGGCGTCCGCGTTGGCCTCCGCGTACGAAGGATCACGCAGATAGCTCGTGATGCGCACGATGTTGTCCACGGTCATGTCCGCGGCGGCGAGAATGGCGCGGAGATTGGACCAGATCAGGTCCAGCTGGTCGGCCAGGGTCGCACCGGGAACGCCCTGCTCATCGAGCCCCATCGTGCCCGCGACGAAAAGCAGCCGCTCGGCCTGACGCACCTCCATGGCGTGCACGTAATCCGCGGTGGCGGGATAGACGCCGTTGGTCGGGCTGTGTTGGACGGTCAGCATCGGGGCGAACTCCTCGGACGGTGCCAATGTGGGATACGGCACCCAGAATCGAGGACTCAGCGGCGCGGGTATCGCTCCCACGCCGCCGAGTAACCCGAAGGAGTCACGCGCTCAGCGGCTCGCGCCGCGCAATCCCGAGACCCGGCCCGGCATGGACCAGATGTACGAGAAACCGGTTCCCGCCGTGTGATCGAACGCGACCTCGGACTCGTAGGACGCGAAGTCCAGGTGGTACAGCGAGTACTCCGATTGCCGAGAGACGACCGTCGCCGATCCCTTGTAGAGCTTGACGGTCACCTCGCCCGTCACGCGTTCGCGCACGTCGTCGAAGAAGGAGTCGAGCGAGACCCGCAGCGCCGAGAACCACTTGGCGTCGTACACCAGCTCCGCGTACTTCTTCGAGAGCAGCGCCTTGTATTGGAACAGGTCCCGCTCGAGCACCAGGTTTTCCAGTTCACGGTGTGCTTCGTAGAGGACCGCCGCCGCCGGGGCCTCGTACACGCCGCGCACCTTGATGCCGACCAGACGGTTCTCCATGATGTCGATGCGGCCGATGCCGTGGGTGCCCGCCAGCTCGTTGAGGCGTTCGACGAGGGAGACCGCGTCGTACCGCACGTCGTCGATGGTGACCGGTGTGCCGTTTTCGAACCCGATGCGCACCAGCTGCGGTTCATCCGGCGCCGACTCCGCCGACCGCGTGATGGTGTAGACCTCTTCCGGTGGTGCCAGCGAGATGTCGTCGAGCGGACCGCATTCCACACTGGTTCCCCAGATGTTGGTGTCGCGGCTGTACGGGCTGGTTTTGAACGACGGCACCGAAAGGTCGTGCTCTTCCGCGAACGCGATCTGCCTCGCCCTGGTGATGAGATCCCACTCCATCACCGGCGCGATGACCTTCAGTTCCGGATTCAGCGACACGATGCCCGAGTAGAAGCGGATCTGGTCGTTGCCCTTGCCCGTCGCGCCGTGTGCCACCGCCTGGGCGCCCTCCTCGGCGGCGATCTCGACCAAACGCTTGGCGATGAGCGGCCTGCTCAGCGATGCCGCCATGTGATAGCGCGTCTCGAACACCGCGTCGGCGCGCAGGGCGCGGAACGCGTACTCCTCCAGGAAGGGCTGGCGGAGGTCTTCGACGTGTACCGCCGTCGCGCCATTGGCCTTCGCGCGCGCTTCGACGTCGCCAAGATCCTCCACCTGGCCGATGTTCGCGCAGAATGCCACGACCTCGGCGTCGTACGTGCGCTGCAGCCACGCCAGTGCGAGTGATGTGTCGAGTCCACCCGAGTAGGCCAGCACGATCTTCATCTGATACTCACTCCTTCGTGGCTAAGCTCTGGACAGCGAGGCGTCGAGGGAGGCGACTCGCCCGGTGCGCAAGAACTCGTCGAGCATCTTCCGGGTGTACAGGCGATCGCCCCATTCCTCGTCGGAGTGCGGCAGGGGGGAGCCGGTCCGGATGAGGTCGACCATTTCGTAGAACAGCAGCAACAGGTACGCGGCCGCTCGTTCGGTCAGGCCCTGTGGCGTCTCGCCAGGGGTGATCGGGAATCGCCTGACCTGGATGATCTGGCCCGCGTCGATCTTGGTCACGATGTGGTGGCAGGTCACGCCGAATTCCGGGCATCCGTCGGCGAGTGCGAAATAGTAGCCGCCGACCCCGCGATAGCGTGGGGGTGAAGGGTGAAAGTTGACCGAACTTCTTCTCGTTCTCGACAGTAGTTCCGGAGTGAGCACGAGGTCGGCCTTGAAGCAGAAGACATGGTCGCCGGACCAGGTGTCCACGATTTCGGGTTTGGCATCGCCATGATCCCAGAGCAGGACGTCGGTCTGCTCGAATACGTCTTTGAGGTAATTGGCCGCCAATTTGCTCCAGCGGGAAGTGTCACCGATGAATAGAACGCTCTCCTTGATCATTTTCCCCCAGCCTTAATGTGGTTGGTTTTTTGTGTTCGCGGAGAAATCCGCCCCAATTTCGGATTGGGGCGGATTTCTCGGCCTGTCAGGTTAAGATGTCTTCTCGGGGGACTCGACCTCGGTTGCCTGCTTTTCCGCGGTTTCCTCGGTCTTCGTCTTGACGGCACGGCCCTTGAAGATGAAGGCGACCCCGCAGACCACCGCGGCCACGGACAGCACGGTCAGCAGGTTGATCTCCTCGTTCAGGAACCACCAGCCGAGCATCACGGCCACCGCGGGGGTCACCAGCGTGTAACTGGTCGCCAGCGCCGTCCGGACCTTGTGCAGCAAGTACATGTAGGCGCTGTAGGCGCCGAGCGAACCTGCCACGACCAAGTACGCCCACGCCCAGAGGGCACCGGCGTCGGGCGCGGACGTGAACGACTCGCCGAAGACGAAGAACCCGATCACGGCGGTGATCGCGCCGCCGGCCAGCATCTCGGCCGCGTACGCCATCGGGCCTTGCGGCAGCTCGACGTGCTGGCTCATCACCGAACCGATCGACCAGAACAGGGAGGCGGCCACGATGATGATCGCGCCCTTGGACGCGCCGGAAATGCCGCCTTCGAGGTTCAGCAGGATCACGCCGACGAATCCGCAGAGGATACCGATCACCTCATACTGGTTCGGCCACCGGCGGGTGAAGGCACCGGCGAGCAAAGCCGTCCAGATGGGCACTGTCGCGATACCGACGGAAGCGAGACCACTCGTGATCGTCTGCTGGGCGATCGCGATGCTGCCCACGCAGCCGCACTGCATCAAGCCGCCGATGACCAAGCAGTTGAGCCACTGCTTGCCGGTGGGCAACTTGTATCCGCGGATCAGCAGGAAGGCGAACAGGATGAGCCCGGCGATCAGGAACCGCGCTCCGGTCATGAGGAACGGCGGCATGGTGGCCAGTGTCAGGTCGATCGCCAGATAGGTCGAGCCCCATACGATGTAGACGACGACCAGTGCCCCGATCACCACTGGTGTCAGGGACGACTGCTGCTTGGTACCGCTGCTCAATGTTCCACTCATTCTACTAGTGCTTCGGCACCCCTGGTCGGGAACCGTCAGAGTTCGTCACGCAACTCCGGAACACGGCGATAGCCGAGGATGAGGATGTCTCGCACGGCGGCTCGGCTCATATCGGCCGGTTTGATCGGCGTGACGGCGTGCAGGACGTCCCGATCCGCCCAGAACATCGTGTCCATCCTCGATTCCAAGGCGAACTCGGTGATCTGCTCGCGGTCGTTGTCGTAGATCTTGGACAGCCCGCCGGTGACATTCGTCTTGGACATCAGATGGATCGCACCGAAGTCGATCTCGTCGCGGTGAATGCCTTCGGGCGTCGGTTCACCCACCTCCTCCGGCCTGGCGATGATCCGGAACTGGTGACATGCCACTTCCCACGCGTCGTGCGCGTACTCGTCCTTCGCGGGAAACTGGGCGTAGTTGAATTCGATGAGGGCGTTCATGAGAGGGTTCTTCACGGAGGTCTCCGTCACCGGATCGACCACGCGCTGGATACCGCCGGCGTAGGAGTTCGCCATCTCCGACTGGAAATAAGGACGGTGGGCGAGCAAGCGGATACTGCGCTCGGCCGGGATATAGCAGAAGCGGCCATAGCGGCGCTCACGGAAGCGGCCACCGTTCTTCAGATAGTTGTCCGCGCCGAGATTGTCCCATTCTGCGGCCAGCGTCGCCTCGTGCCTCCGCACCGCGGGATCCAGCGGCAGATCCTCGGCTCGGACGAGGGAATAGCCTTGTTCGCGCAGGTCGCCTTTGATGTCGACCGCCTCGAGTTCATTCAGCACACGTACCCCCAGTTCGGCCGGCGATGACGGCCGAATTTTCGATCGTTGCGGAATAGTCTTCGGTCATACGAGGATCCAGCAGGCCGGCTGCGCCGCTGGTATGAGTTAGACTGCTCCGAGCGTCTCGCGAATAGCTCCAAATATCACGACCCCAGTGATTTGGCGACGCTCGGAAGCGTGTCAAGCCTGCGGATGATTATGGCAGAGCGTGAGGTGGTCCGGCAAGCAGTTCGCGGCCGTTCTCGGCCGCGGGTCGGAAGTGTCGAATTTCGGAGCCGTCACCCCGGAAAACTGATGTAAGTGCAGTCCGCGACGTGTTCTGCAAAGATTCCGATGGTCGGCGGGATTTTGGTAGGCGCGGCATGGCCGGTGTTGCTCGTGAACGAAAACCGGGCTTTTATCGAGATTTTCTTTCGTGGTGAGATATTCTGTCGGATCTGTTCTTCGCATCAGGGTAAGGCGTGGAAAAGGCCGTGGCGCATACCGGTCAGCCGAACGAAAAGAACGCCACCATCGCCGGAATACTTCAGGCGGAAGACCGCGACGGCAGAATTGTCCTGGACAGGTGCGCTCGCGTGTCCTAGCGTGATCGCCCGTGGTTTTCGTCGTGCGTCGAGCAGAAGCCCATGATCTACGATCCATGAAGGATCTCGTCGACCAGTACTCCGGGACTGTCATGCTGGGGAAGGAACTGGCGGCGTTCTACCGTGAGATGCCGGACTTCTTCGTGGTGGACGATGGTGGGGAACTGCTCGCCTGCGGTGCCTTGCACATTCGCTCCGAAGGGCTCGGCGAGATAGGTACCGTGGCCGTCCGGTCCGGTCAGCATGGCCGGGGTATCGGGTCGCTGCTGATCCGGCGGCTGCTCGCGGAGGCCGCCGCGGCGGGGCTGCGGGACGTGTTCGTGTTGACCTTCGAGACCGGGTTCTTCGCTCGTCACGGCTTCCGGGTGCTCGCCGAGGAGCCGCAGCCGGTGTCGGTGGGCTGCGGCCGGATGGGGCTTCTCGCCGTGGATGACGCGTCGTTGTTCCTGGATTTGGGTAAGGCCAAGGTCAACACGCTCGGCAACACGAGGATGATGCTCACGCTTTGACGACGCCGGATCCGTTCGGGACCTTGCCGCGACGTCGCAGAATCAGCACGACCCAGCCCGCCCCCGCACAGGCCAGCGACAACGAAAGCCATGGCAGCGCGGGGAGTCCGGCTTGCTCGGCCACGTCCACCAGCAGCCCGGACAGAGCGGTCCCGGCCGCACCTCCGACGCCGGAAGCGGTGCCGGCCACGCCGATGGCGGTTCCGCTGAGGCCGCTCCGGACGTAGGAGACCGCCAGATCGGTCGACACGGGGAAGGCGACCGCGCAACCCACGGACAGGACGACGGTCGACGAAAGCATCGGGACCATGGTCAGCAAAAGGGAGGGAATCGCCGCCGGGGTCAGGCTGCCGACCGGCGCGGCGGAGGTCTGCCATGTCGCACTGAGTGCCGGCACGACGAAGGACAACGCGCACAGCATGAGGCCGATGGACAGTGTCCTCACCGCCCCGAAACGCGTTACGCAGAAGCGCGTGAGCGGCACGCTGCAGGTCAGGCCGATCACCGTGTTGATGACGAATACCAGGCTGATCGCGGCGGCGGAGCCGGTCACCCGTTCGACTTCGAGCGGGATCAGGAGATAGAGCTGGTTGAAGGCGACGTACAGACCTGAGGCGGCGATGGTGTAGACCACGAAACCCGGTGTGGAGAGCACTTCTCGCCAGTCGCGCAGCACGGACTGCCGCGCCGGTTCGGGTGGTTGCGGCGGGAGGAGCAACGCCTGTCCGACGGTCATGAGGGCGAACACCGCCGCCGCCACGACCGCTACGGCGGAGAAGTCGACCAGAAGCAGCGCGCTGCCGAGCAAGGGACCGAGGAGGGCGCCCGCGTTGTGAGCAGCGCTGTAGAGCGCGTACGCGGTCAGCCGCCGCTCCTCCTCGACGGCCCGGGTGAGGTAGGTGCGGGCGGCGGGGCCGAACAGGGCGCCGGCGAGTCCGGTCAGCACCGACGCCACCAGTACCGCCGGAAGGCTCTCCACGAAGGCGAACATGCCGAACCCCACCGTGCGGAGCGCGCAGCCGAGGAGAATGAGCCCACGTGGTCCGAGCCGGTCGGCCGCGGACCCGCTGACCAACGTCATTCCTTGCTGGCTCAGGGATCGGACGGCGATGACGAGACCGACCGCGGCGACGGTGAGCCCGAGGTCGCCAAGGTGTGCCGCGAGGTGCGGGATGATGAGGTAGAACCCGAGATTCACACCGAAGTTGTTGATCAACAACAAGCGAACGGGCAGGCTCATGGAAAGAAATGTGCGCGTCGTCCGCACGTCAATCGACGTCGCTCGGCCGCATACCTGACCCCCAGGTGACATGGCGCACTGACCGACCCTGAGCCGTGCGCGAGGGCACAGTAGCAGCCCGTCACCTTGGCGACAATGTTCACCCGGGGAGTGCGACGTCGTCACGTCGGATCGGGTGTTGGTGGTCAGCGCGGCGGAGCGGCCGGGCGGGAATGCGAGAATGGCCGGCGTCGTTGTACGTCGATCGCCCCTGTACCACCTCTCGAAAGCAGGCCGCATTTGTCCGTGTCCCCGGACCGGGATCTCGATGCGACGGACACCGACGTCGCACTCGAACAGGAGTACGTCACCACCCTGTACCGCAAGCTCGACGCCGAACGCGTCGACGCCCAGCGCAGGCTCGACCAGACGCTGCGCCAGACCGGCGGCACTCCGCAGGCACGCACCGAACGCGATGTCGCGACGACGCTGTACACCGACAGGCTGTCCCAGCTGAGCTCCGTCGAACAGGGCCTGTGCTTCGGCCGCCTCGACTTCCTCCCCGAGCACGCGGAGGAGACCACCTACATCGGGCGGCTCGGGCTGTTCGACGAGGACGACGACTACCGTCCGCTGCTCGTCGACTGGCGCGCGCCGGTCGCGCGGCCCTTCTATCTCGCCACCGCCGCCTCACCCGAAGGTGTCCGACGGCGGCGGCACATCCGGTCGCTGAGCCGGAAGGTCGTCGGCGTCGACGACGAGATCCTCGATCTCTCCGCCGCCGACCAGGGCCAGGACCTCGGCCTCGCGGGGGAGGCGGCACTGCTGGCCGCGCTCGAACGCCGCCGCACCGGTGAGATGAGCGACATCGTCGCCACCATCCAGGCCGAGCAGGACCGCATCATCCGCGCGTCACCGAACGGCGTCCTGGTGGTACAGGGCGGACCGGGCACCGGAAAGACCGCGGTCGCGCTGCACCGCGCGGCGTACCTGCTCTACACGCACCGGCAGCAGCTCACCACCCGCGGCGTGCTCGTGGTCGGGCCGAACAGCACCTTCCTCCGCTACATCGGGCAGGTTCTGCCGTCGCTCGGCGAGACCGGGGTGCTGCTGGCCACCATCGGGCAGCTGTACCCGGGCCTCGACGCCGTCGGCCAGGTCACCCGCGAGGCCGCCGAGGTCAAGGGCCGCGCGGTGATGGCCGACGTGCTCGCCAACGCCGTCCGTGACCGTCAGCGGGTGCCGGAGCCGGTGCTGGAGATCGAGTTCGAGCGCGAGATCCTCATGCTCGACCGCAAGACCTGCACCGAGGCGCGGACACGGGCCCGCCGGTCACGCCGTCCGCACAACCTCGCGCGGCGGATCTTCGTCTCCGACGTCCTCGACGCGCTGACCCGGCAGGCCGCCCGCAAACTGGGGGAGGACCTGCTCGACGCGCGCGACGTCCAGGACATCCGCGCCGAGGTCGCCGCCGACAAGAACGTGGCCGCCGCGCTCGACGGACTCTGGCCGACGCTCACCCCCGAAATCGTGCTCGACGAGCTCTTCGCCGACCCTGATCGGTTGCGCAGCGCGGCCGGGAAAGCCTTGTCGGACACCGATCGTGAGCACCTCTACAGCCCGACGGACGCGCAGTGGAGCCCGGCAGACGTCCCGCTGCTCGACGAACTCGCCGAGCTGCTTGGCGAGGACGACACCGACGCCAGGGCCGAGCGCGTCCGCCGCGAGCGGGAAGACCGCGCGTACGCGGAAGGTGTGCTCGACATCCTCGAACAGGACGAGGAGATCATCGACGAGGAACTGCTGCGGGTGAGCGACGTCCTCGACGCCGAGCTGTTCGCCGAACGCCAGCAGCGCCGCAGCGAGATGACCGCGGCACAGCGGGCCGCGCAGGACCGGACCTGGACCTTCGGGCACGTGATCGTCGACGAGGCGCAGGAATTGACCGCGATGGACTGGCGGCTGCTGATGCGCAGGTCGCCGAACCGGTCGATGACGCTCGTCGGTGACGTCGCGCAGACCGGCGCTTCCGGCGGCGCGCGGTCCTGGGGCGAGGTGCTCTCGCCCTACGTCGCCGACCGCTGGCGGCTCGAAGAGCTGACCGTGAACTACCGGACCCCGGCCGAGATCATGGCCGTCGCGGCGCGAGTGCTCGCCGACGTCAATCCGGAGCTCGAAGCGCCGGTTTCGGTGCGGGAGACGGGTTTCGAGCCCTGGCTGCGCTCGGTGGCACCGGACGGCCTCGCCGCCGGACTGCCGGGGATCGTGGCGGCCGAACTGTCCGCTGTGGACGGTGGGACGGTCGCCGTGCTGTGCCCGGCTTCCCGGGTCGCTCCTGTCTCGGAGACCCTCGGTGAGGCGGGGGACCGGGTGTCGGTGATGGCGGTGGACCGGGCGAAGGGCCTCGAGTTCGACTCCGTGGTGCTGATCGCGCCGGACGAGGTCGTCGCCGAGTCGCCGCGCGGGCTCAACGATCTCTATGTGGCCCTGACCAGGGCGACCCGTCGGATGGGCGTAGTGCAGACCGGTGACCTTGTTCCGGCGCTGGAGGGTCTTGGTTAAGGTCGGCCGCATGCGCACATTCGGCAAGATCGTGGTCATCGGCGCGGGCGTCCTCGCCCTGGCGGCCTGTGGCGAGAAACAGAACACCGCAGGTTCCGTACAGTCGTCCTCCGGCGCGGCCCCCGCGTCGGCGCCGTCTTCGGCTCCGGCCGCCCCGAAGGGCAAGGAATGCACGGCGGAGGACGTCAAGACCACCGGGAAGTTCGGGGAGGCGCCGACCATCACCATCCCGGACGACTGCGATCCGCCGAAGAAGCTCATCACCAAGGACCTCGAACCCGGCACCGGCGAGGGCGCCAAGGCGGGCGCGAACCTGAAGATGAACTATTCGCTGGTCACCTGGTCCAACAAGCAGAAGCTGGACAGCTCCTTCGACCGGGGGGAGCCGTTCGGCCTGACCCTCGGCGCCGGTGACGTCATCAAGGGCTGGGACCAGGGCCTGGAAGGGATCAAGCAGGGCGCGCGGCGGCTGCTGATCATCCCGCCGGACCTCGCCTACGGCCAGGGAGGACGCGGCATCGCGCCGAACGAGACCCTCGTCTTCGTCACCGACGCGGTGAGCGTCCCCACCGACAAGGGCTGATGGGGACTTCGGACGGACGGGTCCACCACGGACGGGTCCGTACGTGGCTGGTGGACGACGGATGGGGGGTCGTCGAGTCGGCGGATTTCGCCGACCCCATCTGGGTCCACTACTCGATGCTGGAAGGTTTCGGGCCCGGTGAATTCCGGAAGCTCGACGTGGGTGACGAGGTCGAACTGACCGTCGAGCACGCGGAACAGGACGAGTTCCGGCTGCGAGCGGTCCGGGTGCGCTCTCTGCGCTGAAGGTCCGTGAAGGCCTCCTTCCCTACTCTGAAGGTAGTGAAGGAGGCCTTCACGGACTTTGGCCTACGCCTGACCTGGACGAGGGTGGTTCCGCGGGCATCGTCGCCCGGTCTCACCTCTTGATCAACGGAAGATTCCGGACGCTCAACGGCCGGAATCTTCCCCACCCGGATCGCACCGGCAACCCGCACAAGCTCCACCCCAGTGGGTAAGCAAAGGCGAGCCCCTCAAGGAGGCCTTCACGGACTAGGACCCGGCGTACTCCCAGGTGAGCAGGGTGCGCTCCAGCCCCTTCTCGACCTTGGTCTCCGGTGGAACGTCGGCCAGGACATAGCCGACCCGGCGCGCGACGGCTTCGCTCGCCGCGTTCTTCGCGTCGATCTTCAGCCGGAGTGGTCCGAGGCCGAGCTTCAGCGCATAAGCGGTGAGCACCCGCAGGGACCGCGCCGCGAGATCCTGCCCTCGATGGGCCGGTCCGACCGCGTAGCCGAGCTCGGCGTGTCCCTCTTCGTGCAGGAACAGCACCACCTCGCCGAGCGGCTCGTCGCCGTCGGTCGTAATGGCGAGCCGCCGCCCCGAGCCCTCCGTCCGGCGGGTGACGGCCTTCTCGTAGTGGCCCTTCGCCGCCACCTCGTCGAACGGCGAGGGCAACGGCGTGAAGCGCGCGACGGCGGGATTGTCGAACAGGCCGGGCATGAACGCGATGTCGTCCTCGGTCCAGTCCCGCAGGACGAGCCCTTCGCCGGTCAGCCGGACCTCTTCCGGCCAGCGTGTGCTCACGGGATCAGCAGAAGCTTGCCGGTGGTGCGCCTTCCCTGGAGGTCTTCGTGCGCCTGGCGGGCGTCGGCCAGCGGGTAGCGGCCGCCGATCCGGATGTTCAGCGAGCCGTCCTGGACGGCGGCGAAGAGTTCGTTCACCCGCCACTCCAATTCCTCGCGGGTGAGTACGTAGTGCGCGGAGGTCGGCCGGGTGAGGTACACCGAGCCGCTGCGGTTGAGCAGCTGCGGGTCGATCGGCGGCACCGGGCCGCTGGCCGCGCCGTAGAGGGCGAGCAGGCCGCGGATCTTCAGGCTCGCCAGGCTGCCGTCCACAGTGGACTTGCCGACGCCGTCGTAGACCACCGCGACCCCCTTGCCGTCGGTGAGTTCGCGGACCGCCTTGGCGAAATCGACCTGGTCGTAGCGGATGACGTCGTCCGCGCCCGCCTGTTTGGCGAGTTCGGCCTTCTCGTCGGTGGACACGGTGCCGATCACCCGCGCGCCGCGTGCCTTGGCCAGCTGCACCAGCAGCAGGCCCATCCCGCCCGCGGCGGCGTGGATCAGGACGTCGTCACCGGCCTTGACCTCGTAGGTCGAGGCGATCAGCGCGTGCGCGGTGACACCCTGGAGCATCGTCGCGGCGGCGGTCTCCTCGGTCACGCCGTCCGGGATCTTCACCGCGATCGAGGCGGGGACCAGACGGCGCTGCGCGTAGCTGCCGAGCGAGCCTTGCCAGGCGACGGGGTCGCCAATGGCGAAACCGGTCACCTCCGGACCGATCGCGGCCACCGTGCCGGCGCCCTCCATACCGAGGATGAACGGCGTGTCGACGGGGTAGATGCCCTCGCGGTGATACGTGTCGATGTAGTTGACGCCCGCCGCGGCGACGTCCACGAGCAGTTCACCGGCTCCGGGCTCACCGACCTCGACTTCGGAGAGTTCAAGGACTTCGGGACCACCGGTTCGCCGGATCTGCACTGCCGTGGGCATACATCCTCCTTGTTCAAGGTCTTTCCGACCGGCACAACTATGGCCGACGCCACGGTTATTCCGCGCCACGGGCATTTCGCGGTTAAGCTCTGGCCGTGGCTGAGACCGAAGAGAAGACCGAGACCGCCGCCCCCACGTCGCGCCAGGTCGCGGCCGCCCGCGACTTCGTGAAGCGGCATGGGAAGCCGTCGCGCGCGGTGGTGGAGAACATCGGCCGGATCGGTGCCCGGGTCGTGCTCGTGGGTGCCGACGGCGCGCTCGGCGACGTCGTCGTCGCCTCCACGGAGGCCGGCGAGGCGCTGGTCGAGGCCGTCGAAGACCTCGAGCCCGCCGAGTGGGACAGCGAGACCGTGAAGGCCACCAAGATCGGCGCCGAGCACCGCCGCCGGATGGCGGGGAAGTGAGCGGTTCCGCGATCCTCGTCGCCTGTTCGGCGCTGCCGGAAAGCGACGGTGACGAGCACGCCGTTCCCGAGGCGCTGGCCGACCTCGGCTTCAAGAGCCGCTGGGCCGCCTGGGACGACACGACCGTCGACTTCGGCGCCGCGGACATCGTCGTGCTGCGCGCCACCTGGGACTACGCCGAGCGCCGCGACGAGTTCCTGTCCTGGGCCGAATCCGTGCCAGCGTTGGCCAATTCGGCCGAAGTCGTGCGCTGGAACAGCGACAAGTCCTATCTGGCCGAACTCGGCGACGCCGGGGTCGCGGTCGTGCCGACGACGCTGATCGCGCCGGGAGACGACGCCCCGCGCTGGCCAAAAGGTGAGTTCGTAGTGAAGCCCGCGATCGGCGTCGGATCGCGGAACGTCGGGAAATTCGCGTCCGGCGAGGACGCCGCGTCGCATCTGCGGCGGCTCCACGCCGAGGGGCACACCGCGGTGGTGCAGCCGTACCAGTCCAGTGTGGACACCGAAGGCGAACTCGCGCTGGTGTTCTTGGGCGGTGTGTACTCGCACGCGTTCTCGAAGGCCGCGATGCTGGGCAGGGAACTCGACGAATCCGGTTTGTACGTCACGGAAAAGCTCGCCCCCGCGCAGCCGTCCGCGTCGTTCCGCGCGCTGGCCGAAGACGTTTTGGACGCGACAGCGGCGTTGCTGGGGATCCTGCGCGCGGAGCTGCTCTACGCCCGCGTCGACCTCGTCACCGGACGGGATGGCAGGCCGCTGCTGCTGGAACTGGAGCTCGTCGAGCCTTCGCTCGGTTTCCGGCAGACCGACGCTTCCGCAGCCTGGCGTTTCGCCTCCGCTGTCCGGCAGCAACTCGCCTGACCCGCCTCCCGCGATGCTATGAAAGGTCCTTTCCTTGCAAATTTTGCAAGGAAAGGACCTTTCATAGCACGCTAGGAGAGCGTCAGGCGGGCTTCACGCGCTTCGCGGCCAACCGCTCAGGCTTCGGCCACCGCACGTCCCGCGCCCAGCCGAACTTCTCGAACAGCCAGATCACCCGTGCCGACACGTCGAGCTGTCCACGCAGGACACCGTGCCGCGCGCACGTCGGGTCGGCGTGGTGGGAGTTGTGCCACGATTCGCCCATGGACAGGATCGCCAGCGGCCAGAAGTTCGCCGCCTTGTCGCGGCTGGCGAAGGGGCGCTCGCCGATCAGGTGACAGATCGAGTTCACCGACCAGCTGACGTGGTGCAGGAACGCGATGCGGACCAGCCCGGCCCAGAAGAACCCGGTCACCACACCCCACCACGACCAGCTGATCAGCCCGCCGAGTACCGCGGGCAGCGCCAGGCTGAGCGTGATCCACAGCCAGAAGTAGCGGTTCACCACGCGAAGGTCCTTGTCGGCCACCAGGTCCGGCGCGAAACGCTCGTAGTTGGTCACCTCGCGGCTGAACATCCAGCCCATGTGCGCATGCCAGAAACCGCGCAGCAGCGCCGTGGGCGACGTCCCGAACAGCCAGGGGGAGTGCGGGTCGCCTTCGCGGTCGGCGAAGGCGTGGTGCCGGCGGTGACTGGCCACCCAGAAGATGACCGATCCCTGCACCGCGAAGCCACCGGCGATGGCCAGCGCGACCCGCAGCGGTCGTCCGGCCTTGAACGCGCCGTGGGTGAAGTAGCGGTGGTAGCCGACGGTCACGCCGAGCGTCCCGAAGGTGTAGAAAACGGCCGCCAGCACGAGATCCACCCAGGTCATGCCCCAGCCCCACACGATCGGCACGGCGGCGAGCAGCGCGACGAACGGGACCAGCAGGAAGGTCTTGAGTATCAGCATCTCCCCGGAGCCCCGCCGGTGGGAGATCAGGGGTTTGGACGGACTGGCCGGTGCGTCCGGCTCGGTGCTGGCGGTCATACGACACCTCGTGCCTCGACTCGGTGGTGACCCCCGTGCGGGGTACCGAACGCAGCGTAAGGGCAGTGTCTGGCGAGCACCCCGCCCGGGGGTTACGTCCGGTTTGCCGGTGGGTCAGTTCGAGGTGGCGAGTTCCCGGTCAGCGGCCTGCGAAACCGGCACGGAACCACGATCGCGTGATACGCACCACAGCGCGGCGGTCGAGATGATCACCAGCGCGGAGCCGAGGACGTGGAGTGAGACCAGCGCCTCCGGCACACCCAGGGCGTACTGCACCGAGCCGAGGACGCCTTGGGCGAGCGCGACCACCCACACGATCGTGTAGCGCCGCCACACCTGCTTCGGTGTTCCGCCGCGCATCAGCAGGAGGCCGAAGACGGCGAGGACGATCAGGTAGACCACCAGCAGCCCGCCGTGGATCTGGGTGAGCGTCTCGATCGGGGCCTGGAGGCGGTGGGTGCCGGGATCCCCGCCGTGCGGGCCGGCGCCGGTCACGGTGGTGCCCGCGGCCAGAACGGCCCACATCGACGCGGCGAGCACGATCAGCGTCTTGCGGCCCGCGTCCGGGATCAGCCAGCGGGCGGGCTCGTCGCCCTCGTTGAACGCGCGAAGCAGCAGCACCGCGAGCCAGACCAGGGGAGTGGAGGCCAGGAAGTGCAGTGCGACGGTCCACCATTCGAGTTTCGCGAGCACGGTGATCCCGCCGACGACGGCCTGCAGCACCACACCCGCGGGCATCGTCCAGGCCAGCTTCACCAGCCGACGGCGGCTCGGGTGCTCGATCTGCACGCGCCACGCGGTGATCACGCACAACGCGGCGACGAGAATGACGACGCCGGTCAGCATCCGGTTGCTGAACTCGATCCACTGGTTGAGCGCGTCGAATTCGGGATGCGCCACGGGGACGATGCTGCCTTCGACGCACTGTGGCCAGGTCGGGCAGCCGAGGCCCGAACCCGTGACACGGACGACCGAACCGGTGACCCCGATTCCGGCCTGCGCGATCACCGCCGCGATCGCGACCGCTCGCTGAACCGCGGACGAGGGATACGGCAGACGCGCTACAAGGCTCTGGAACGGCACCGTCCGATGCTAGAACGCCCTTCCTGAGAGCGTTCCACCGGCCGCGTCTCCCTGTGTCGGCCGCCTCAGGTCAGGCGCGTGGTCTTGCTCGCCAGCGCGCCCGCGGCCACACCCCAGCCGGCGAGGACCGCGAACGGGCCCCAGCCGAACGACCCGTCGAGCAGCACCGAGCGAAGCCCTTCGGCGAGCGCGCCCGAGGGCAGCAGTTCGACGAACGTCGCCAGTCCCGACGGCATCGTCGACGGCGCCAGCAGGATGCCGCCCGCGAGCAGCAGCACGAACCAGACGATGTTCGCCAGCGCCAGCACGGCCTCCGCGCGCAGCGCCCCGCCGAGCAGCAGTCCCAGCGCCCCGAACGCGAAGGTGCCGATGATCAGGAACGGGATCGCGCCGAGGATCCCGCCGAGTGACGGTGACCAGCCCAGCAGCGCGGCCACGGCACCGAGGATCACCGCCTGCAGTGCGACCACGACCAGCGCGGCGGCCACCCGGCCGGCGATCAGCAGCCAGCGCGGCAGCGCGGTGGCGGAAAGTCGTTTGAGGACGCCGTACCGGCGGTCGAAGCCGAGCGCGATGGCCTGTCCGGTGAACGCGGACGACATCACCGCGAGCGCGAGGATCCTCGGCGTGATCCAGTCCACTTTGGACGCCGAGCCGAGCTGTGCCGACGGCAGGATGTCCAGCAGGGACAAGCCGATCAGCAGCGCGAGCGGGATGAGCAGGGTCAGCAGGATCTGTTCGCCGTGGCGCAGGGTCAGGCTCGCCTCGACCTTCGCGTGCGTGCGCAGCATCTTGCCGAGCGAACCCCTGCCGGGGGCCGGGGTGAACGTGCCGGCGGCGAACCGCGGCGTCGGCGTCGTGGTCATGCGCGCAGCTCCCGTCCGGTCAGCTCCAGGAAGACCTCTTCCAGCGTGCGCCTGCCGACCTGCAGCTCCTCGGGCATGACGCCCTGTTGCGCGCACCAAGCCGTCACCGTCGACACCACCTGCGGACTTATCGCGCCTTCGACGAGATAGGTCCCCGGCGCGGACTCGCGCACGAGGTGACCTTCGGGCAGGGCCGCGGTCAGCAGGCCGGTGTCGAGCCGCGTACGGGCCTTGAACCGCAGCTGCGCGGCCTCGCCGGAGTCGACGGTCAGCGAACGCGGCGAGCCTTCGACCACGACCTTGCCGTGATCCACGATCACCACGGTGTCGGCCAGCGTTTCGGCCTCTTCCATCAGATGGGTGGTCAGCAGCACGCTGACCCCGTCGGCGCGCAGCGCTTCGAGCAGATCCCAGACCAGGCGACGGGCCTGCGGGTCCATCCCCGCCGTCGGTTCGTCGAGGAAGAGCAGTTCCGGGCGCCCGACGAGCGCGCAGGCCAGGGAGAGCCGCTGCTGCTGCCCACCGGAGAGGCGTTTGAACGGCGTCTTCCGCGCTCCCGCGAGCCCGAGGACGTCCAGCAGCCACGCGGGATCGAGCGGATTCGCGGCGCACGCGGCGACCAGCCCGAGCATCTCGTCGGCGCGGACGCCGGGATAGGCGCCGCCGCCTTGGGGCATCACGCCGATCCGCGGCCGCAGCGCGGATCCGTCCTGCGAAGGATTCAATCCCAGCACGCGGACTTCGCCGTCGTCAGCCCGCAGGAAGCCTTCGCAGATTTCGACGGTGGTGGTCTTGCCGGCCCCGTTCGGGCCGAGCAGCGCGAGCAGTGTGCCACGTTCCATCCGCAGGTCGAGTCCATCGACCGCGGTGGTGGATCCGTAGCGTTTCACCAGCCCGGTGATCTCGACGGCGGGGGCGTTCACGACAGGTCACGATACGGGCTCACGCGGGGACCGAATGCTCCGGGGACGGTCTGGACAGCAGCAGGGGCGAGAGGCGGTGGACGACGAACAGCCCCAGTAGCGTGACGACCCCGGCGGCGGCCCACGCGAACGGCAGGACGAAGCCGCGGCCCTCGAAGGTGCTTCCCGTCGTCGGCAGCAGGAACGGCAGGACGGCGGTGACGATCGTCGCCGCGATGCGGAACCGCGAGGTCCCGGCCGCCGCGGCGAGCGGGATGATCGCCCACAGGAGGTACCAGGGCTGGAGCGCGACGTGCAGCACCATCACCGCGCCCAGCGAGACACCGAGGCCGATGATCGGCCGGTAGCGCCATTTGAAGCTGTCCCAAAGGAACTTGACCGTCACCGCACCCGCGACGAGATAGCCGAGCGTGCCGAGGATCGGCACCATCGCGTTGGTGTGGTTGCCGAGGCCGAGCGCGATGCCGAGCACGCCGCCGAGCGCGGCGAGCTCCGACGTCGGCGAGATCCACGAGCGGACCAGTCCCGGCGTCCCGAGCGCGCCGACCCAGCCGAAGCCGAGGCCGGTGCCGTAGCAGACCGCCACCAGCACCACGCCGAACAACAGGGCCATCGGGATCGCCGCGGCGAGCAGGTCCTTGATCCGGCCGTGCCAGCGTCTGGCCACCATCACCGTGAAGAACGGGAGTGCCAGGATCGCGTTCAGTTTCACCGCGACGCCGAGGGTGATGATCGCCACCCCGAGCGCGATGAACAGCACTTCGCCCTTGGCCAACGGCGGGACGGCGTCGTGCTTGTAGCGCACCGGCATCCGCTGGAGACCGATCTCCAGTCCGGCCACCATGAGCCCGATCGCCAGCGCGTCGTTGTGGGCGCCCGCGACGAAGTGGAAGATCAGCAGCGGGTTCGCCGCGCCGAGCCACAGCGCGGTGGCGGGCTGTACGCCGAACCGCCGGGCCAGCCGGGGCAGCGCCCAGATGATCAGGATGACGCCGATCAGCGCCAGCCCGCGCTGCAACAGCACCCCGGTGACGATGTTGCCGCTGCTCAGCGGGGAGAGCCAGCCGCCGAGGCGCAGCAGCAGCGGACCGTAGGGCGCCGGGGTCTCGCGCCACATGTTGGAGACACCCGAGGTCAGCGGGTCGGAGACGCCGAGCGCCTCGGCCGGGCCGAGGGAGTACGGGTCCATCCCGCGGGCGACTATCTCGCTCTGCGCGAGATAGCTGTAGACGTCGCGGGAGAACAGCGGCGGGATGAACAGCAGTGGCGCGCACCAGAGCGCGATGGTGCGGGCGAGCTGGCCCTGGGTGGCGAGGCGGCGGCGGGCGGGCTGCGCGAAGCGGCCGAGCAGCAACCAGCTGAGCACGATGATCGCCATCCCGGCCAGGCCCATCGCGAGCGAGACCATCGGGATCCGGGTGAACAGCCGCAGGACCGGGATCTCCTGGACCGGGTTGATCACCGGTGCGGCTCCGGCGCCGAGTGAACCGAGGGCGAGGAACAGGGAACCGACCGCGCCGAACCGGCGGACCACGTTCAGGCCGCGCAGTTCCTTGTCGTCGAGCGGCTCGGGCTCGTGCGGGCGCGCCGGGGACAGGGTCGCCACCGATCCCGCCGCTGAAGCTTCCCCGGGCCGTGCCTCGTCCGTGTCCCGCCCCGCCGGGTGCTCGCCCACTGCCACGCACGAAGGGTAGCGATGCCGGGAACAGACTGAACGGGTACGTGGTTACCGAGGGCTGAAAGCGTCCTTCACCGCATGCGACGCGGTGAAGGACGCTTTCGTCTCATCGCATGCGGGGAAAGCGTCCTTCAGCTCCAATGTGACGCGCGCCACTCCGTGAGGCACCCCTCTTTGCCGTCTCCCCGGAAATACGTCACACTTGTGTTGTGAAAAAGACGGGGACGCAGGACGAGGCCGGTGGCGACATGCTCCGCGCCGAGGTCCAGCCTGTCCCCGCACAGGTCGGTCCCGAGGGTCGGACCAGGCACGAAGTGGCCCGTTTGCTGCTGGAGCAGGGTCCGATGACCGCCGTCGTGGTCGCCGAGCAGCTGGGGATCAGCGCCGCGGCCGTCCGGCGGCACCTCGACGCGCTCCTGGCCGACGGCGAGGCCGAGACCCGCGACGCGCCCCGCCGCGGCCCGCGCGGACGAGGCCGTCCCGCCAAGAATTTCTCGCTCACCGAAACGGGCCGAGCCCGGTTCGGGCACGCCTACGACGACCTCGCGTCCTCGGCCATCCGGTTCCTCGCCGAGCACGCGGGCGAAGACGCCGTGAAGGCCTTCGCTGAAGCTCGTGTCGCCTCCCTCGTCGGCCCGCATCGGGAGGCGATCACCAAGCACGCGGATCCCACCGTGCGCGCGGAGGCCCTCGCTGCGGCGTTGACCAGGGAGGGTTACGCTGCGTCGACCCGTCAGGTCGGTGCGGGCGAACAGCTCTGCCAGCACCATTGCCCGGTCGCCCACGTCGCCGCCGAGTTCCCCCAGTTGTGTGAAGCCGAAACCGAGGCGTTCGCACAGCTGCTGGGTACACACGTGCAGCGGCTCGCGACCATCGCACGCGGTGACAACGCGTGCACCACACACGTACCCGTCGCTTCGACGGGTCGACCGGCCACATCCCGGCCGGGAAGCACGGCGCCCTCTTCGGGGCGCACAGCACGGATCCCGAATGGAGGGAAACCCGCATGACTGCCGCTGCCGAGCAGCGCACTCCCACCACCGCGCCCATGAGCCAGGAAGAGACCATCGAGTCCCTTGGCAAGTACGCGTTCGGCTGGGCGGACTCCGACGAGGCGGGCTCTAGCGCCCGTCGCGGACTGAACGAGGACGTCGTCACCGACATCTCCTCGAAGAAGTCCGAGCCGGAGTGGATGCGCGAAGCGCGACTGAAGGCGCTCAAGCTCTTCGACTTGAAGCCGATGCCCAACTGGGGTGCGGACCTCTCCGGGATCGACTTCGACAACATCAAGTACTTCGTGCGGTCCACGGAGAAGCAGGCCACCTCCTGGGAGGACCTGCCCGAGGACATCAAGAACACGTACGACCGGCTGGGCATCCCCGAGGCGGAGAAGCAGCGCCTCGTCGCCGGTGTCGCCGCGCAGTACGAGTCCGAGGTCGTCTACCACCAGATCCGCGAGGACCTGGAGGCGCAGGGCGTCCTGTTCCTGGACACCGACACCGCGCTCAAGGAGCACCCGGAGATCTTCAAGGAGTACTTCGGCTCCGTGATCCCGGCCGGGGACAACAAGTTCTCCGCGCTGAACACCGCGGTGTGGTCCGGCGGCTCGTTCATCTACGTGCCCAAGGGCGTCAAGGTGGACATCCCGCTGCAGGCCTACTTCCGGATCAACACCGAGAACATGGGTCAGTTCGAGCGGACCCTGATCATCGTCGACGAAGACGCCTACGTGCACTACGTCGAGGGTTGCACCGCGCCGATCTACCAGTCCGACTCGCTGCACTCGGCGGTCGTGGAGATCATCGTGAAGAAGGGCGCCCGCTGCCGGTACACGACCATCCAGAACTGGTCGAACAACGTCTACAACCTGGTCACCAAGCGCGCCAAGTGCGAAGAGGGCGCGACCATGGAGTGGATCGACGGCAACATCGGTTCCAAGGTCACGATGAAGTACCCGTCCGTCTTCCTGATGGGCGAGCACGCCAAGGGTGAGGTTCTCTCGGTCGCGTTCGCGGGCGAAGGCCAGCACCAGGACGCCGGCGCGAAGATGGAGCACCTGGCGCCGCACACCTCCTCGACCATCGTGTCGAAGTCGGTGGCGCGTGGCGGTGGCCGCACCTCCTACCGCGGCCTGGTCAAGGTCGCGAAGCGGGCGCACCACTCGCGGTCCAGCGTGGTCTGTGACGCGCTGCTGGTCGACACGATCTCGCGGTCGGACACGTACCCGTACGTCGACATCCGCAACGACGAGGTCTCGATGGGCCACGAGGCGACCGTCTCGAAGGTCAGCGAAGACCAGATGTTCTACCTCATGTCGCGCGGTCTCGACGAGGCCGAGGCCATGGCGATGATCGTGCGCGGGTTCGTCGAGCCCATCGCGCGTGAGCTGCCGATGGAGTACGCGCTCGAGCTGAACCGCCTGATCGAGCTTCAGATGGAAGGGTCCGTCGGCTAGTCATGTCGGTTACCGAGAACAACGTTTCCGAAGCGATGCGCGAGGGCGTGGTCATTCCGGCCACGTCCCGCGCGGAGCGCTTCACCTCCTACGACGTCCAGGCCTTCGAGGTCCCGGGCGGCCGTGAGGAGAACTGGCGTTTCACTCCGATGAAGCGGCTGCGCGGCCTGCACGACGGGTCCGCCGCCGCTTCGGGTTCGGCCACAGTGGACGCCGACGCCGCACCTGAACTGAAGATCGAGACGGTCGGCCGGGACGACGAGCGCCTCGGCGCCGCGGGCGTCCCGAGCGACCGGATCGCCGCGCAGGCCTACTCCTCGTTCACCGAGGCCACCGTCATGACGGTGCCCAAGGAGACGAAGACGTCGAAGCCGTCGACGGTGAAGATCACCGGCCCCGGCGAGGGCAAGGTCGCCTACGGGCACGTGCAGGTGCGTGCCGAGCAGTTCTCCGAGGCCGTGATCGTCCTCGACCACACCGGCTCGGGCACCTACGCCGACAACGTCGAGTTCGTCATCGGCGATTCGGCGAACGTGACCGTGGTCAGCGTCCAGGACTGGGCCGACGACGCGGTGCACGTCTCCGAGCAGCACCTCAAGCTCGGCCGCGACGCCAGCCTCAAGCACATCGTCATCACCCTGGGTGGTGACCTCGTCCGCGTCTCCCCGACGGCGACCTTCGCCGACAAGGGCGGCGACGTCGAGATGCTCGGCCTGTACTTCGCGGACGAGGGACAGCACCAGGAGCACCGGCTCTTCGTCGACCACGCGGTGCCGAACTGCAAGTCGCGGGTGATGTACAAGGGCGCGCTGCAGGGCGACGGCGCGCACACCGTATGGGTCGGCGACGTGCTGATCCGGGCGGCCGCCGAGGCCACCGACACCTACGAGCTCAACCGCAACCTGGTGCTGACGCCGGGCGCGCGGGCGGACTCGATCCCGAACCTGGAGATCGAGACCGGCGAGATCGAAGGCGCCGGCCACGCGAGCGCGACGGGAAGGTTCGACGACGAGCAGTTGTTCTACCTTCAGTCGCGCGGAATCGGCGAAGACGCCGCGCGGCGACTGGTCGTACGCGGGTTCTTCCACGAGATCCTGGTCAAGATCGGCGTTCCCGAGGTGCGCGAGCGTCTCGAGGCCGCGATCGAAGCCGAACTCGAAGCCGTGGGCGTCTAAGCCCTCGTCCGTCCACATCAGACTTTAGGAAAGAAATGCCTACGCTGGAAATCAAGGATCTGCACGCCTCGGTCACGACCGAGGAGGGCCCCAAGGAGATCCTCAAGGGCGTCAACCTGACCATCAAGTCGGGCGAGACCCACGCGATCATGGGCCCCAACGGTTCGGGCAAGTCCACGCTGTCCTACGCCATCGCCGGTCACCCCAAGTACGAAGTCACCTCCGGGCAGGTCCTGCTCGACGGTGAGGACGTGCTCGAGATGAGCGTCGACGAGCGCGCCCGCGCGGGCCTGTTCCTCGCCATGCAGTACCCGGTCGAGGTTCCGGGCGTGTCCATGTCCAACTTCCTCCGCACCGCGGCCACCGCGGTCCGTGGCGAGGCTCCCAAGCTGCGTCACTGGGTCAAGGAGGTCAAGGAGGAGATGGGCAAACTGGAGATCTCGTCCGAGTTCGCCGAGCGTTCGGTGAACGAGGGCTTCTCCGGTGGCGAGAAGAAGCGCCACGAGATCCTGCAGCTGGCGCTGCTCAAGCCGAAGATCGCCATCCTCGACGAGACCGACTCGGGCCTCGACGTCGACGCGCTGCGCGTCGTGTCCGAAGGCGTCAACGAGTTCAAGTCGAACAACGACGCCGGCGTCATGCTGATCACGCACTACACGCGGATCCTGCGGCACATCACGCCCGACTTCGTGCACGTCTTCGCCGGCGGCAGGATCGTCGAGTCCGGCGGCCGTGAGCTCGCGGACGAGCTGGAGGAGAACGGGTACGTCAAGTACACCGGCTCCACCGAGACCGCCGCCGTCTGATCCTGGAAATTCACGACTACACCGAGAGGAGTTGGCCCGATGACCACCACCACGGCTAACTCTGCTGTACCGCTGGACGTAGCGGCCATCAGGGCCGACTTCCCCATCCTGACCCGGACCGTTCGGGACGGGAAACCCTTGGTGTATCTGGATTCCGGTGCGACGTCCCAGAAACCGGTGCAGGTGCTCGAAGCCGAGCGCCGGTTCCTCGAGACCTCGAACGCCGCGGTGCACCGCGGCGCGCACCAGCTCGCCGAGGAGGCGACCGACGCCTACGAATCCGCCCGCGTGCGGATCGCGGAGTTCGTCGGCGCCTCCCCGCACGAGCTGGTGTTCACCAAGAACGCCACCGAGGGCATCAACCTCGTCGCCTACGCGATGAGCAACGCCGCCACGGCCGGTCCCGGGGCCGAGCGGTTCAAGATCGGGCCCGGCGACGAGATCGTCATCACCGAGATGGAGCACCACGCGAACCTGGTGCCGTGGCAGCAGCTCTGCCAGCGCACCGGTGCGACGCTGAAGTGGTTCTCCGTCACCCCCGACGGCCGTCTCGATCTGTCCAATGTGGACGAGCTGATCACCGAGCGGACCAAGGTGCTGGCGTTCACGCACCAGTCCAACGTGCTCGGCACGATCAACCCGGTCAAGTTCCTCACGGAGAAGGCGCACAAGGTCGGCGCGCTGGTCGTACTGGACGCCTGCCAGTCGGTCCCGCACTTCCCGGTGGACTTCCACGATCTCGACGTCGACTTCGCCGCTTTCGCCGGGCACAAGATGGTCGGCCCGTACGGAATCGGTGTCCTTTATGGACGGCGTGAACTGCTCGAAGCGATGCCGCCGTTCCTGACCGGCGGTTCGATGATCGAGCTGGTCCGGATGGAGCAGACCACCTTCGCCGCGCCGCCGCAGCGGTTCGAGGCGGGCACCCCGATGACGTCGCAGGCCGTCGGCCTCGGCGCGGCCGCCGACTACCTGTCGGCGATCGGCATGGAGCGGGTCGCCGCGCACGAACACCTCCTCACCGAGGCGGCGCTGACCGGACTCGGCGAGATCCCCGGCGTCCGGATCATCGGCCCCACCGACCTGACCGACCGCGGCGGGCTGGTGTCGTTCGTCATCGACGGCGTGCACCCGCACGACTCCGGGCAGGTACTGGACAGCCTCGGTGTCGCCGTCCGCGTCGGGCACCACTGCGCGTGGCCGCTGCACCGGGCCTGCTCGGTCCCGGCGACCGTGCGCGCTTCGTTCTACGTCTACAACACACTGTCCGAAGTGGACGCTTTGGTGAACGGTGTGCGCGAGGCGCAGAAGTTCTTCGGGGTGGCCTGATGAACCTCGAAAGCATGTACCAGGAGATCATCCTGGACCACTACAAGAACCCGCACGGCCGCGGTCTGCGCGAGCCGTTCGACGCCGAATCGTTCCAGGTCAACCCGACCTGCGGCGACGAGGTGACGCTGCGGGTGAAGGTCGACGGCGGGAAGGTCGCCGACGTCTCCTACGAGGGCCAAGGCTGCTCGATCAGCCAGGCGTCCACGTCGGTCTTGACGGATCTCGTCGTCGGGCACACCGTGGAGGAGGCGTTCACCACCATGGACGCCTTCGTCGAGCTGATGCAGGGCAAGGGTCAGATCGAGCCGGACGAAGAAGTGCTGGAGGACGGCATCGCCTTCGCCGGCGTGGCCAAGTACCCGGCCCGCGTGAAATGCGCCCTGCTCGGATGGATGGCGTTCAAGGACGCCGTCGCCCGCACGACCAACGGAGTTGAGACGGCATGACCGAACAGCAGACCGAAACCCGCGAGGGGCGCACAGCCGCCGACCTCGACGCCGAGACCGCCACCGCCCCGGGCACCGCCGAAGTGGCGAAGGTGGAGGACCTCGAAGAGGCGATGCGCGACGTCGTCGACCCGGAGCTGGGCATCAACGTCGTCGACCTCGGCCTGGTCTACGACATCCGGGTCGAACCGGACAACACCGCCACCATCGACATGACCCTGACGTCCGCGGCCTGCCCGCTGACCGACGTCATCGAGGACCAGACCGGTGCCGCGCTCGTCGGCGGCGGAACGGGCCTGGTCAAGGACTTCCGGATCAACTGGGTCTGGATGCCGCCGTGGGGTCCGGAGAAGATCACCGAGGACGGCCGCGAACAGCTGCGGGCCCTCGGCTTCACCGTCTGACCCTCGCTTTTGCGCGTGAAGGCCCCCTTCCCTCGGCTCAGCCGAGGGAAGGGGGCCTTCACGCGCTTCGGGGGCTTTGTATAACGCTCTATACCGCGTCTCGTCGCGCGACCGGTCTGTGAAGGACTCGTCTTTGTCTGCCTACTGGTGTGGGGCTTGTGCGGGTTTGCCGGGGTGGTCCGGGTGGGGAAGATTCCGGACGTTGAGCGTCCGGAATCTTTCCCGCTCGATCGCCGGTCCACCGGTCGTGATCAAGAGGTGAGACGGGGCGACGATGCCCGCGGAACCACCCTCGTACAGGTCAGGCGTAGGTACACAAGTGCGGGTTCCCCTTGAGGAAGTCAGAGTCCCTCAAGGAGTCCTTCACGGCCAGAAAAGGTCATTACCACTCGCGAGCCCTGTACCGGCTGCGTGGCTGAAGGCGCCTTTCCTCGCATGAGATGCGGGGAAAGCGTCCTTCAGCCCCTCCATGCTGCGCGAGGCGTGGGCCAGGGTGGTCGTGGAATCGCCGCGCCGCTCCCCGTCCTAGGCTCCGGTCATGATCATCCGGTCCATCGCCCTGTTCGTGCTCGCCGCACTCCTTGAGATCGGCGGAGCGTGGCTGATCTGGCAAGGCGTGCGCGAGCACCGCGGTTACCTCTGGATCGGCACGGGTGTCGTCGCGCTGGGCCTTTACGGCTTCGTCGCGACCCTGCAGCCCGATGCGAACTTCGGCCGCATTCTCGCCGCGTACGGGGGAGTGTTCGTCGCGGGATCGCTGGCGTGGGGCATGGTCGCCGACGGCTATCGTCCGGATCGTTACGACGTCATCGGCGCGTTGATCTGCCTGGCGGGGGTCGGGATCATCATGTACGCGCCCCGAGGTTGAGCGTTCGCCGGAAACTGTCGGTTCCCGGCGCTAGGGTGCCCTGTGACCGAAACGGACTTCCCCGCTCCGCCCGCCGACAGACCCGGGCCGAAGCGAAGATTCTCCACGCTCCTGCTCGTGATGGTCCTGGTGGCGATCGTCGGCGTGGGCACCGGAGGCTACGGTTTTTGGACGCTGCTGGGGTATCAGATGGTGACCGTCCCCAGCGGCGGGATGACGCCGACGATCCCGCCGGAGACGATCGTGCTGTACCGCTGGGCCGACGTGCCCGACATCCCGCGCGGCGCGGTCGTCCTCATGGATCTTTCCGCGTATCCGGACGCGGCTCCCGGCGAAGGCCAGGCCGTCAAGCGGGTGATCGGCGTCGCCGGTGACCAGGTCGTCTGCTGCACCAAGGACAACCTGATCACCGTCAACGGGAAGCCGGTCAAAGAACCGTACACCGAGGACGACAACGGGTACGGGCGCGAGGAGTACCGGCCGTTCAGTGTCCTGGTGCCGCCGGACTCGGTGTTCCTGGCAGGCGATCAGCGGAACAATTCCCGCGACTCGCGGATCTACGTCGACATGCCGGGTAACGGAGCCGTTCCCCTGACGAAGGTGCACGGGGTCGTCGTCGGTCTCGGCCGGAACATCAACGCCGATCCCTTCCCGCAGACGAGGGCTTTCGTCGAGGCCGGTCTGCCAGGGGATCCGGTGTCCGACACCGGATTCGTCCAAGCGCGGTACCTCATGCTCGCCGGGATCGGGCTGGTCGTGCTCGGGGTCATCGGGGCGATCGTGACCGTTGTCCGCTCCGCCGGAAAACGACGAAAAGCAGTCGCAGTCCCACCAGCGCGCTGACCACCAGCAGATTGTAGCCGAACATCTGGTGCAGCGTGACGCCGGGCAGCATCTCCGGGCCGGTCGCGCTGCCCAGCAGCAGCACGGCCATCAGCCCGGTGGCCGCGCCGACGAAGGCCAGCAGGAGTTCGTGCACCAGGCCGGTGACCACGTCGCGGTCGCGTTCGTCGGAGAAGAGCCGGACGTTGACCGAAAGCCTGCCCTGTTCCAGCGCGTTGCCGATCCGGTCCACGCGGCGGGGGAGGCGGCGCAGCACCGGCAGGAGCGCCATCAGTTCGTTGGTGGCGGTGGATCGCAACGACTCCGGCCGCAATCCGGCACCGACCTGTTCGGCGGCGTAGGCGCGGGATTCGACGACGATGTTGAACCCCGGCGCCAGTGCGGCCAGCGTTCCCTCCAAAGTGGCCAGTGCGCGGAACACCGCGGCGATCGGCGGCGGCACGCTGAGCCGGAAGTCCGCGATCACCCGGAACAGGTCGGTGAACATGTCCAGGTCCGGCGCCTGTCCGTGGTTGAAATGCTTGGCGACCAAGGCGCCCAGCGCCCGCTCCAGCCGCTGCTCCTCGATCTCGTCCGGCCGGTCGACGATCTCCAGCAGGCCGTCGCGCAACGCGGCCGGGTCGCCGCGGTCGAGGGCGAGGATCAGGTTCTGCAGCCCGCCGCGCAGTCCCGCGTCGAGCCGTCCGACGGAGCCGAAGTCGAGCAGGCCCAGCCTGCCGTCGGCGAGCAGCAGGACGTTGCCGGGATGCGGGTCGGCGTGGAAGACGCCACTGCCCATCACCTGGCCGAGTACGCACCGCAGCATCGAGCGCGCGAGCTTGGCCCGCTCCGCCATCGGGACCTGGTCCCTGGCGGCGGCGAGCGGTTTGCCGTCGAGGCGGCGCATCACGAGGACGCGTTCGGTGGACAGTGCTTTGTGGACGGTCGGCAGCGCGACCTCGGTGCCGGGATACGCGGCGGCGACGGCTTTGATGTTCCTGGCCTCGGTCCGGAAATCGAGTTCCTCGACCAGCGCGTCGGCGAAGCCTTCGGCGAGGTCGACGACGCCGAGGGAGCGCGACCATCCCGCACGCTGGTCCAGCGCGGCCGCCACGCGGCGGACGATGTCGAGGTCGCGGTCCACGACCGCCTGCACCCCCGGCCGCTGCACCTTGACCACGACTTCCTGCCCGTCGTGCAGCTTCGCCCGGTAGACCTGCGCGATCGACGCGGCGGCGATCGGCTCCGGATCGAACTCCGCGAAGATCTCGTCCGGGTCGCCGCCCAGTTCTTCCTTCAGCACCGTCGCGACCTCGTCGGCGTCGGCGAAGGCCACCTGGTCCTGGAGTTTGCTCAGTTCGTCGATGAACACCGGCGGCAGCAGATCGGACCGCGTCGAGAGCAGCTGGCCGAGCTTCACGAAGGTCACGCCGCCCTCCTCCAGCGCGCGCCGCAGCGAACGCGCCGGCTTGGCGTGCCGGACCTGGGCGAGGCCGGGTTCGCGGCGGCCGGTGAGGTAGCGGCCGAGTCCGTGTTTGATCGCGATCCTGGTGATCTGCGAGTAGCGCCGCGTCCTGGCCGCGCGACGGCGCAGCGAGCGGATCCTGCCGATCAACCCTGGCCCGGAACCCGACGGCAGGACGAACTCCGCGACGAACAGGAACATCAGCGTCGCCAGGAAAGCACCGCCCGCCACCGGGATGACGAGCCCGGCGAACGCGCCGCCGCCCGCGTACATCGGCCGGGGAAACGCGCTGAGGACGCCGCCGGCGACGAGCCAGCCGAAGCCCGCCGCGCACAACGCGCGGAGCACGCCGATCCGCACCCCCAGCACGCGGCGGGCGGCGACCACGAGCGGCCACAGCATGAGCGCGTAGACGGGCAGGGTGAGCAGGCCGAGCAGCAGGTTCATGCCGACGAGGACATCACGCGCGGCCCGCGCGGGATTCCCGCTCCGGCGGGACGGAGCTCACCCTTGAGAGGGAACGGACCCCGAAGTTGTAGGTCGTGGTCGCCTCCCGGGGCGCGAAGAGGACACCGAGAAGGGCCATCGCGGCCGCCGCGAGGAAGCCGGTGCGGAGATCGACGAGGTCGCCGAGGAAACCGATGAGCGGTGCCCCGGCGGCCTGGCCGAGCGCCAGCATCAGGAAGGCCGCGCCGACGCCGAAAGCGGGCGACGCCGGATAAGCCCTGGTGCCCCAGAGGATCAGCACGCCGGTCAGTCCGATGTAGACGGCGCCGAAGAGCGCCGCCGCGATGATGAGCGCCGGGAGCGACCGCGTGGCGATGGCGAAGAGCGCGGTGGCGGCGGCGAGCAGGATCATCCCCGCCGACCAGGCCCGCCGCAGCCCCACCCGCGAGGTCAGTTCGGCGGTGAACGCGCCTGCCAGGCCGACGGCCCCGAGGACGATCCACATCACCGTCGACTCGGTCTCGCCGAGCCCGCCGACGCTCACGGCGATGTCCCGGCCGAATGTCCAGATCGCCGCGCTGGCCAGCCCGAGCGTCGCGGCGGCGGGCAGCAGCCGTCCGGCGGCAGGCGGGAACAGCGGGTCCGGAAGCCCGCGTTCGCTCTCCTCCCTGACCGGCGGCACGACACGGGCGATCCACAGGGTCACCAGCGCCGAGGCGGCGGCGAAGGCCCACCAAGCCAGCCGCCAGTCGCCGACGGCGAGCAGCGAGACCGGCCCGGAGATCAGCACACCGAGCCCGGTCCCGGCGTTCACCACGGTTTGGGCGCGGTCGCGGCGGGTCGCGCGGACGACGCGCGAGACCGCGTCGGCGAGCGAAGGGGAGGCCAGTCCGGTGCTGGCTCCGGCGAGGACGACGCCGAGCGCGAGAAGGGCGGCGTTCGGCGCGGCCGCGATCAGGGCGGTCCCCGCGGTCGCGGTCGTCCCCGCGGCGAGCGCTCCCGCCCGCGCGCCCCGGCGGGCCGTGATGGCGGTCGAAGCGACCACGGCGAGGCAGTACGCGACGTAACTGCCCGCCGCGATGGCGCCGAGCGTGCCGCCGTCGAGGTCGAACTCCGTGCGGAGGGTCGGCGCGAAGAGGCCGTACGCGTACCTCGCGAGGCCGTAGGAGACCGCGATCAGCGACAACCCCGCCGCGGTGAGCGTCAGCTCGCGTTTGTACGAAGAAACCACTAGTCCTCCTCCATAGGTATACCGAGCGGTATACCTATGGAGTGTTCCTGCTGCGAGCGCTCAGGTCAACCGATCGGTATAGTCGAGGCATGCTGACCCCCGCCGGAGAGCGCGTCCTGAGTGCCGCGAGCACGCTCTTCTACCGGGACGGCCTGAACGCGGTGGGCGTCGCGGCCGTCGCCGAGGCCGCCGGTGTCACGAAGAAGACGCTGTATGCCTGCTTCGGATCGAAGACGGAGCTGACGGTCGCGTACCTGCGGCGTCGCCACGACGTCTGGTGGGCCTATCTCGAAGAGCAGCTGGCCGGAGCCGATCGGCCTCGGGCGCTGACGGTCTTCGACGCCTACGTCGACCATCCGAAGCTCGGGAGCGACCGGGGCTGCGCGTTCCTCAACGCCGCCGCCGAACTCCCCGCCGGACATCCAGGACTCGACGTGATCCGGCGGCACAAGGCGGCGGTGCGGGCGAAGTTCGCCGAACTCCTTCGCGAGGACGCGCCGTGGGCCGCCGATCCGGAGAGACTCGCGGAGCAGCTCTTCCTGCTGCTGGAGGGTGCTGTGGCGCATACCGGCATCGACGGGGACTCGCACCGGGTCACTCTCGCGAGGGAGATCGCGGAAATACTGCTGCGGGATCCACGCGAGCCTGGCGCAGGCTAAAAAGAGCGCATGCGACTTTTCGGCCCGCTCACGGATCGGGCGACCTACCGCCGGTGGGTGTATTTCATCCTCGGCGGCGCCCTCAGCGTGCCGTATCTGCTCTTCGCCGCCATCGTGGTGCCCTCGTTGCTTCCGCTGGTCGTCACGCTGGGGCGAGGGGTCGCCATCGGGATGATCACCGTCGTCCTGGTGATGATCGCGTCGTCGTTCCTCCCCGCCGTGCGCGTGCTGGAGGGCGCGGCCGTGCGGGAACTGCTGGACGACCCGGTGCCGGGAGCGACGTTCGGACCCGCGGCGAACTGGCCCGTCCGGCTCCGGTCGAGCGCGATGTACCTGCTGCACGTGGGCACCGGGTGCGTCGTCAGCCTGGCGAGCCTGTTCGTGCCGGTCGGCTTCGGTTTCACGATCGCGGCCCCGTTCACCGGCCGGATCGCACTGTCCACAGAGGACCCCATCGTGGTACCGGAAGGCTGGTCGAGCGCGTGGATCCCGCTGGCGTTCCTGCTCGGCGTCGTGGCGTTGGCCTATGTCGTGTGGGGAGCGGGCGCGGTACTGACCCGCTGTGCCAAGAGCCTCCTGGGCGTCTCGGCCGCCGAACGGATCGCTCAGCTGGAGAAGCGCACCGAACAGCTCGCCGAACGCAACCGGCTGGCGCGGGAACTGCACGACTCGGTCGGGCACGCGCTCAGCGTCGTGACCATCCAGGCCGGGGCCGCACGCCGGACCCTGCGCTCCGATCCGGAGTTCACCGAGCAGGCGCTCACCGCGATCGAGGACTCCGCCCGCGCCGCGCTGGACGATCTCGACCACGTTCTCGGGCTGCTGCGCGAGGAGGCGTCCGCACGGACGCCGCAGTCCGGGCTGGGGGAGCTGTCCTCGCTGGTCGAGGCGACCCGGCTGGCGGGGGCGGAGGTGGCGGCCGAGGTCCGTGGCGAACCGTCGTCCGTGCCGCCGGTCGTCTCCCGCGAGGCCTATCGGATCCTGCAGGAATGCCTGACGAACGCGTTGCGGCACGCCGGTAAGGTTCCGGTGACCGTGCTCGTCGACGCCGGGCCGGATCTGTTGCGGCTGCGGGTGTCCAACCCGCTCGGCGCCGCGGCGCCGTCACGGGACAGGGGCGGCAGGGGGCTGCGGGGAATGGCGGAACGGGTGGACGTGCTCGGCGGCACGATCACCGCGGGCCGCGCGGACGGACAGTGGAAGGTCGAGGTGGCGGTGCCATGGGGGAACCGGCGATGAGCATCGGGGTGCTGCTGGTCGACGACGAACAGCTGATCCGCGCCGGGCTGCGGGCGATCGTCGCCTCCGAGCCGGATCTGGAGGTCGTCGGCGAGGCGGCCGACGGCGCCGAGGTGCCGGGTCTGGTCTCGCGGTTCCGGCCCGACGTCGTGCTGATGGACGTCCGGATGCCCTCGGTCGACGGTATCCGCGCGACGACACATCTGATGTCCACTATGGATAGTCCGCCGAAGGTGATCGTGGTGACCACCTTCGAGAACGACGACTACGTCTATGACGCCCTGCTGGCGGGCGCGAGCGGCTTCCTGCTGAAGCGGGCCCGGCCGGAGGAGATCGTCGCGGCGATCCGGACCGTGGCGGCGGGGGAGTCCCTGCTGTTCCCGGCCGCGATCCGGCGGCTGGCCGCGCAGCGGGCGAACAAAGCCCCGCAGGACGCCCTCGCCGGCGCCGGGCTCACCGAACGCGAACGCGAGGTGCTGCGGCTGATGGCGGGCGGACTGTCCAATGTGGAGATCGCGGGCGAGCTGTATCTCGGTGTACAGACGGTGAAGACGCATGTCGGGAACATCCTCGCGAAACTCGGTGCGAGGGACCGGACACAGGCGGTCATCAAGGCCTACGACACCGGATTCGTCACACCGGCGGGCTGAACGCGGTAGGTTGATCTTCACAAACGCTCGCTTGAGGTGAGGGAGTTCCTGGGTGGATACGAACGTCAACCGCCGCCGTCTGCTCGGTCTCGGCACCGTCGCCGCCGCGGGCGCGGTGCTCGGAACGGCACAGCCCGCCGGTGCCGCCGAGTCCGATGTCGACACGGCCGCCGCCGACGCCTCGGCCGCCGCACGCCGGATCGCCCAGGTCTACGCCAGGGAAACCGCGAAAGCGGGCGGGGCCTGGTCGTCCTCCATCAGCGTCGCGGACTCCGACGGCAACCTGGTGTCCGCCGTCGCCGAGCGAGCCGACGAGGTCGTCGAGGCCTACAGCGTCAACAAGATCGCGGTCGCCACCGCGGTACTCGACAAGATCGACCGCGGCCTGCTCACCTTGGACAAGCGCGTCGACGTCACGGCCGACATCGTCATCAAGGACACCGACGGCATCTTCGGTCTCGACGGCGCGTACCCGAGTTCGGTGACCCTCGGGCACGCGATGGCCGCGCTGCTCACGCTGTCCGACAACACCGCTGTCCGCCTGTGCGGGCTGGTGTGCCCCTCCGCGGAAGTCAACGAGATCCTGCGCGGCAAGGGATTCGTGCACACCCAGGTGGTGCCGGTGGCCAATCCCAACCGGTTCTTCCTCGGCAAGACCACGCCGGCCGAGACGCATACGTTGCTGCGGAAACTGGTCGGCGGGACGCTGCTTTCGGCGAAGTCCACCGAGTACCTGTTGAACATTCTGCGTTCGCTGAGCGCCTTCACCGATGGCGTGCGACTCGACCTGACCTCGGCGGAGCGGTTGCGGGTCGCCACGAAGGCGGGCTGGTTCAAGGACGGCCGCAACGAGGCCGGGGTGATGTTCAGTGCGGACGGCAAGCCGATCCTGACCTACGCGCTGTTCGCCTCCGGTGCGTTCGCGGGCGACCCTGAGGTCAACAAGGACGACTACGCCGCGACGCATCCGGCGCTGAAGGCGCGGGCACGGCTCGGGAAGACGATGTTCCGTTCGGTCGAAAAGCTGACGGCCACCACGGCCCGCACCTACGCGACCGCTCCGTACCGGGCCTCCAACGGCGGCTGAAGGACGCTTTCGTCGCATAGGACGCGGCGAAGGGCGCTTTCGTCGCATGTAATGCGGGGAAAGCGTCCTTCAGCTACTCCAGGGCGGCGAGGATCAGCGCGGCCATCGCGGCGGGGTCCCCGTTTTCCGGGGTCAGCACCAGATCCGGGCTCTCCGGCCGCTCGTAGGGTGCGTCCACCCCGGTGAACCCGCTGATCTCGCCCGCCCTCGCCTTCGCGTACATCCCCTTGGGGTCGCGGTCTTCGCAGACTTCGAGCGGGGTGTCGACGAAGACTTCGAGAAACGGCAATCCGGCCGCGTCGTGTGCGGCGCGGGCGAGTTCACGGTCGGCCTGGTACGGGCTGATCAGCGAGACCACCGACACCACTCCGGCGTCGGCGAACAGTTTCGCGACTTCCGCGACGCGCCGGACGTTCTCGGCGCGGTCCGCCGGGCTGAAGCCGAGGTTGCCGTTCAGCCCGTGCCGCAGATTGTCGCCGTCCAGCAGATACGCGGGCCTGCCGGACGCGACCAGCCGCCGCTCCAGTTCCACGGCCACACTCGATTTCCCGGAGGCGGAAAGCCCGGTGAGCCAGACGGTGAGCCCGCGCGTCGCGCGTTCCGCCCTGGTGACGGCGGCGGTATGCCAGACGACGTTCGACGCCGTCACACTCGGACCGGTGATCATGCCCGCCGCGACCGTCGCGCCGGAATGTTCGTCCACGAGGAGGAAACCACCGGTGGACCGGTTGCGACGGTAGGAATCGAACTGCAGCGGCTGCCGTGAGCGCAGCCGGACTCGGCCGATCTCGTTGAAGGACAGGGATTTCGCGGTCTCGTCGCGGTGCAGTGTGGTGACGTCGAGGCGATAGTCCAGATCGCGGATCTCGGCCTTGGTCTCGCGGGTGGTGTGCCGCACGACGTAGCTCGAGCCGGGGGAGAGGGCGCCTTGCTCGGAGAACCAGCACACCATCGCGTCCACGTCGCGGCCGGTGTGCGGGCGGTTGCCGGGGCGGCAGATCAGGTCGCCGCGGCCGAGGTCGAGGTCGTCGGTGAGTTCGATCGTGACGGCCTGTGAGGCGAAGGCTTCGGTGATCGGGGTGCCACCCGGGCCCCAGATCGCGCGTACCGTCGTGGTGAATCCGGACGGCAGCACGGTGACCTCGTCGCCGGGTTTGAACACCCCGCCCGCGATGGTGCCGGCGTACCCGCGGAAATCGCGGCTGTGCTCGCGGATGACGTACTGCACCGGGAAGCGCGCGTCGACGAGGTTGCGATCCGAGGCCACATGCACCTGTTCGAGGTGGTGCAGCAGGGAAGTTCCTTCGTACCAAGGCATACTGGCGCCGCGATGGACGACGTTGTCGCCGTGCAGGGCCGACATCGGGACGAAGGTGAGGTCGTGCACCTGAAGCTTCATGGCGAAACGGCGGAAGTCCTCGCGGATCTCTTCGAAGCGTTCCTGTGACCAGTCGACGAGGTCCATCTTGTTGACGCACAGGACAAGGTGCGGGATCCCGAGCAAGCTCGCGAGGAAGGCGTGCCGGCGCGACTGTTCGAGCACACCTTTGCGGGCGTCGATGAGGATCAGCGCGAGGTCCGCGGTGGACGCTCCGGTGACCATGTTCCTGGTGTACTGCACGTGTCCCGGTGTGTCGGCGATGATGAATTTTCGTTTAGGGGTGGCGAAATACCGATGGGCGACGTCGATCGTGATGCCCTGCTCCCGTTCGGCGCGCAGGCCGTCGGTCAGCAGCGCCAGATTCGGATACGCCTCGCCGCGGGCGCGGCTGGTCCGTTCGATGGCTTCGAGCTGGTCGGTGAACACCGTCTTCGAATCGAAGAGCAGTCGTCCGATCAGGGTGGACTTCCCGTCGTCGACGCTGCCCGCGGTGGCGATCCGGACAAGCTGCGAAGCGCCCATCAGAAGTAGCCTTCCTTCTTCCGGTCTTCCATGCCCGCCTCCGAGATCCGGTCGTCGGCGCGGGTGGCGCCGCGTTCGGTGAGCCGGGTGACGGCGACTTCGGCGACCACCTCGCTCGGCGACGCCGCCGTCGACTCGACGCAGCCGGTGCAGGTCGCGTCGCCGACGGTGCGGAACCGAACCGTTGCCTCGTAAGGGGTTTCGCCTTGCGCGAGGGTGAGGAACCGGGTGTGCGCGAGCAGCATCCCGTCCCGCTGGACCACCGGCCGCCGATGCGAGTAGTAGATCGACGGCAGGTCGACCCCCTCGGCCTCGATGTACTGCCAGATGTCGAGTTCGGTCCAGTTCGACAGCGGGAAGACGCGGATGTGCTCGCCCTTGCGATGCCTGCCGTTGTAGAGATCCCAGAGCTCAGGCCGCTGGTTGCGTGGATCCCACTGGCCGAACTCGTCACGGAAGCTGAACACGCGTTCCTTCGCGCGCGCCTTCTCTTCGTCGCGCCGCGCGCCGCCGAAGACGGCGTCGAACGCGTGCTCGCGGATCGCCCGCAGCAAGGCGGCGGTCTGGAGCCGGTTCCGGCCAGCCTTGGGATCTTCGACGACCCGGCCCGCGTCGATGTCGTCCTGGACGCTGGTGACGACGAGGCGGAGGCCGTAGGTCTCGACGGTGCGGTCCCGGAACTCGATGACCTCGTCGAAATTGTGCCCGGTGTCGACGTGCATCACCGGGAACGGCGGCGGCGACGGCCAGAACGCCTTGGCCGCCACGTGGAGCATCACCATCGAGTCCTTGCCGCCGGAGAACAGCAGCACCGGCCGTTCGAACGTCGCCGCGACCTCGCGGAAGATGTGTACGGCTTCGGCTTCGAGTGCTTCGAGATGGGTGAGCTCGTATGCCGGGGACACCATCGGGACCTCCGTGGTTGGAGATCAGAAAAGTAGAACAAGTTCTTGTGCTTGGTCAAGGGGAGGAGGACGCTGTCGGCATGGACTTGGTCGCACTCGAAGAGATCCGACGCCTCAAAGCCCGCTACCTCCGGTGCCTCGATCTGAAGCTGTGGGACGAGATGGGCGAGACCCTGACCACCGACGCGCACGCGCGTTACGGCACGCCGTCGTATGGCAAGCCTCTGGACTTCGAGGGTCGTGACGCGATCATCGAGTTCATGCGGAACGCCGTCGGGCCCGGCGTCACGACGGTGCACTTCGCCGGGCAGCCGGAGATCGACATCGACGGCGACACCGCGCGGGGCAGCTGGCTGATGCGGGACAAGGTGATCGTGCCCGAGCACCGGGTGGTGATCGAGGGCGCGGCGTTCTACGAGGACACCTACCGGCGCGTGGACGGCGTCTGGCTGGTCGCCTCGACCCAGTACGACCGGCTGTACGAGACGATGATGTCGATGGACGACCTGCCGAGCTTCAAACTCACCGCCAACCGGTGGTCCTGACCCGGCCAAAGCTCCGTCACCGGTGCGTGGGGCCCCACGAGGACTAAACGCGGTGGCGGCGGCCGCCGGATTCGGGGGTCACGCAGCATTGAGAGGACTATCGGCTCGCCGCCTGGCGGCAGGCGAGGAGCTCCTGCTGAGACGGGGCGACTGTCCACAAGGGACACCTTTCGGGGACTTGGTGTCCGATTGATAACGCTATGTGCGGTTCCGTACGGGGGTCGTGAGTGGCAAATAGGGTTAGAACCCTCATTGTAACTAGTCAGGTCCTGGTCATCCGGTGATCGTTGTTCTGCGATGATTGCCGGGTGTCCGGGAGTGAGCGTCCGTCGTATGACGAGCTTGCCGC
>NZ_JBVIRO010000034.1:0-38707 GCF_055575975.1 Amycolatopsis sp. NPDC033938 | reverse complement strand
GAGGCGGTGCGGGGTGGGGAGAAGATCCTGGTCGACTTGGCCCGGTGTGCTGGTCCTCGGCAGATCGCCCGCGCCGGACGACGACTCTTGGACAAACTCGATCCCGACGGCAAAGAACCCCGCAACGAGGACCCGAAGGACACGCGGCCGGAGTTGCGGTTCGTCAAGCACCGCGACGGCACCCTCGGGCTCAAGGCCCGGCTGGATCTCGAAACGTATGCGCGGTTGAAGTCCGACCTCGACCCGATGGCGAAACCCCACAAAGCCATCGCCGGGGTCCGGGACTCCCGCACCCAGGACGAGCGCTACGGGGATGCGTTCACCGACTACGTGCGGCTCAAGACCACGAGCCGGAATCTGCCTGGGCAGGCCGGGGAAGCCACGCACATTCTGGTGACCATGTCGTATGAGGACTTGATCCGGGACCTGGGTGAGGCGCATCTGGATCTGGTCGGGCCGATCAGTGCTACCGACGCCCGGATCCTGGCCTGTGATGCCCGTGTCCGGCCCGGTGTTCTGGGTACCGCGGGCGAACCACTGGACATCGGCCGGTCGAAACGGACGGTGTCGCTGGCCCAGAAGTACGCGTTGACCATCCGCGACGGCGGCTGTGCGTTTCCCGGCTGCGACATGCCGGTGCCCCGCTGCACCGCGCACCACATCGTCTTCTGGAGACACCACGGCGAAACCAAGATCGACAATTTGGTGCTGCTCTGCACGAAGCACCACCGGCTGATCCACCACAGCGAATGGAAAGTCACCATCGCCCAAGACGGGATGCCGGAGTTCACCCCACCCGCTTATCTCGACCCGACCGGGGCTCCGAGGCGCAACACCATGCACCTCAGGACATAGACGAGCTTGATGTTCCCCTGTGAGCTGAACGCCTCCGCAGGTGTCAGTTCCTGCCCAGGCACCAGAACATATCCGATGTCCCTGTGGGCTGGCTTCGCGACATGGCCCGACGCGGAGCCTTTCCCGCCTCACTCTGCATAGGCCGGGAGGAGTGCTCATGGCGTTCCGGGGCAATGCTCTGAGCGGAGCAGACCGTAGACGAGCACATCGACATACTCGCCGCGTTGGAAGGACCTGCCGCGCATGACCCCTTCCCGGCGGAACCCCAGGCGTTCGAGGGCTTTCTGCTCGCCGAGGTTGCCGCCATTGGTGAGGGCTTCGATTCTGTTCGCGGTCGTGCGGCCGAACAGGTAGTCCACGAGCAGCCTCTGTGCCACCGTGCCCACCCCCTGTCCACGATGCTCGGGCAGCACCCCCACGCCGATCTCGTAGGTGACCCCCAAGGGGAAGCCGCGGGGCTTCCAGCTGGCGATGCCGATAACCGTGTCGTCGGCCCGCGCGATCCCGACCGCCGCGGACTCGGCGGAGATATACCCGTCGATCTCCCATCGCTTGCGGCGTGCCCTCGGATCACCGAATCCGGGCCACTCGAACTCGCCGAGCGCATCGGGATCCGTGCAGAGGCGGTCGAGAAAGTCGAGGTCGGCCTCGGTGAACGCCCTCAAGTGGACTTCGTCTGTGCGGTTCGCTGGAGTCATGAAGGCCAGTATCGCGCCCGGAACCTCACCCGTCAGGCAGTGAGCACTTCCCGGCCTTGTCGCGACAGGCTGGAGTTCGTCGGTCCCCAGGTGCTGAATGTGGGGTTCACGACCAAGATCACTCGCTCGACCAGGAGGCTTCGCCAGGCTGTCCACCCATCCGCGAACGCCCTGCGCTGCGGGGATACCGCTCACACACCCGGATCCGGGCCGTAGGACAGCACCCGCCCCTGCGGACCCCTCACCGCCACCGAGAACCGAACCGCGCCAACGCCTCCAGCTTCCAAGCCTGTTTCACGTCGCTCCCCCGATGCCCCGACCCGTCATCGATCAGCAGCTCCGCACCGGGCCATGCCCGAGCGAGTTCCCAAGCGGTGTCCACCGGGCAGCTCAGATCCCGCCGTCCGTGGATCAGCACACCGGGAATGTCCCGCAACAACCCGGCGTCGCGGATCACCGCGCCGGGTTCCAGCCAGGCCTCGTGGGAGTAGTAATGCGTGACGATGCGCGCGAAAGCCAGTTCCGACTCGCCGATCGGACCATTGTGGACGGACGCGCCGGGCTCCAGTGACAGCACCGTGTCCTCCCAGTCGCACCACGCGCGGGCGGCCTCGGTCCGCACGTGCGGGTCGGGGTCTTCCATGAGCCGTGCGTAGGCCGCGACCAGGTCGCCGGAGAGATCACCGCGGAAACGGTCCCACGCTTCGGGGAAGAACCGGCCGGCGCCGCGATACAGCCAGTCGATCTCGGAACGTCGCGTGGTGCTGATGGCGCTGACGATGATCTCCGTGACCCGTTCCGGAAATCGTTCGGCGTAGACGAGCGCGAGCGTGGTGCCCCATGAGCCGCCGGTGACGAGCCAGCGTTCGATCCCCAGGTGTTCCCTCAGCCGTTCCATGTCGGCGACGAGATGATCCGTCGTGTTGTGCCGCATGTCGGTCGACGGGTCGCTCGCGTGCGGGGTGCTGCGGCCGCAGCCGCGTTGGTCGAACAGCACCGCGCGGTAGCGGGCCGGGTCGAACATCCGCCGCATTCCCGGCGTACACCCCTGGCCTGGGCCGCCGTGTAGCATTACAGCGGGCTTCCCGTCCGGGTTCCCGCAGGTCTCCCAGTAGACGGCGTTGTCGTCACCGACATCGAGCAGCCCCGCGTCGTAGGGCTCGATGGGTGGATACAGATCGACCATTCTCTCAGCGTAGACGAAGCTGATCAAGACGTTCCGTTAGGCCGCGAAACACTTTCGCCGCAACGAAGTTCAGCACACCGGCCCTTTCCTCGCCGCGCCGGGAGGGGGAGATTTAGTGGTACCGGCGAAAACCACCAGAGATGGGGAACCATGGCGGTTTACGGCACGAACTTCACCCTTGGCGTGGAAGAAGAGTTCGTCCTCCTCGATCCGCTGGACGGCTCGGTCGCGTTGCGCGCGCCCGATCTTCTCGAACACCTCGCCCCCGAGCCGGACGTCACCGGGGAGCTGATGCGGTTCCAGATCGAGACCGCGACCGGCATCTGCCGCGGTCTCGACGAGGTGCGCTCGGAATTGACCCGGTTACGGCAGACCGTCGCGAAAGCCGCGGAGGCCGACGGCTGCCTGATGGTGGCGTCGGGGATTCCGCCCGGCGGCCTCCGCCCGGACGCGATCACGCCCGAACCCCGGTACCGGCGGATGGCGCAGACGTTCCCCGACCTGATCGACGACGCGGGGACCTGCGCCTGCCATGTGCACGTCGGTTTGCCTTCGCGGGATCTCGGCGCGCGGGTCCTCGCCGGCCTGCGGCCGTGGCTCGCTCCGTTGCTGGCGCTCAGCGCCAATTCCCCGATCGTGAACGGCGTGGATTCGGGGTGGGCGAGCAGACGCTTCCCGATCTGGGATCGGTGGCCGACCGCGAAACCTCCCGAAGAATGGACCAGCGCGGCCGCGTACGACCGCGGTGTCGAAGAGGCGTTACGCCAGGGTGCCGCCCTCGACGCGCCCGGTGTGTATTACTACGCCCGGCTTTCCCCTCGCCATCCCACGGTGGAGGTACGGATCGCCGACGTCTGCCTGTCGGTCGAGGACGCGGTACTGCTCGCGGCGCTGGTGCGCGGACTGGTCACGACCTGCGCCGGGACGCCTGCCCTGCCGCGAGCCCGCGGCGCGCGGATCGGCGCGGCACTCACGGCCGCCGCGCGCCGGGGCCTCGACGGGCCGGGTATCGACGTCTTCACCGGCCGGGAGGCCGATCAGCGCGAACTTCTCGGCGAACTCGTCGGCTTCGTCTCACCCGCGCTCAGGGCGGCCGGTGACCTCGACGACGTCGAGCAGGGGCTGCACTCCCTTTTCGAGCACGGGACCGGCGCGGCCCGGCAACGCCGTCTGTTCGCGGAAGCGGCTTCCCCCGCTGAATTCGCCACGGATCTCGCCCTCGCGACGATGAACGTCCCGGCGCGGTGAGCCGGGACTCCCGTCACAGCCAGCCGGACTCCCGCGCGATCCGCACCGCGTCGACCCGGTTGCGGGCACTGAGCTTCGACACGATCGTCGTCAGGTAGTTCCGCACGGTACCGGCGGAGAGGAACAACTCGGCCGCGATCTCGGTCGGCTCGGAGCCGACCGAGGCCAGCCGGAGCACTTCGATCTCCCGTGCGGTGAGCGGGCACTCCTCGCTGTCCCACGCCGCGAGCGCCAGATCGCCGTCGACGACGCGCCGTCCGGCGGCGACCCCGCGGACCGCGTTGGCCAGCCTGTCGGCGGGGGCGTCCTTGCGCAGGAAGCCGTTGACCTTCGCCGCCAGGGCCCGCCGAAGGGTTCCGGGGCTGCCGAGCGAGGTCAGGATCAGGGTGCGCACCCCGGGCAGCTGTTCGTGCAGTTCGGCGGCCGCGGTGAGCCCGTCCTTGCCGGGAAGATCGATGTCGATGAGCGCGATGTCGGGACGCGAGGACCGGGCGAGCGGGAGGATCTCCTCACCGCTGGCGCATTCGGCGACGACCTCGATATCGGCTTCCAGCCCGAGCAGCGCGACCAGGGCCCCACGGACAATGTGCATGTCCTCCGCCACCAGGACCTTGATCATCGCCCCATCTGCCTTTCTCCTGCGCCTCGCCCCCGAGCCGACAATACTATCCTCACACACCCGTCCCGCGAAATGGAAACCGGCCCTTGACCGTCGCGGGGGGACACGGTCAAGGGCCGGTTCTGTGTTGCCGCGGGAATACTTTCTTCGGACCGCGCCAACACGGCCGGGGTACGTCCGGCGTGAATGCGCTACCAGGAATTTTGCGGTCCGCCGCCGTGGAGATCCAGTGCGGAGACCACCGCCGACCTGTGGTTTTCGCATGTGAGATTTTCACGTCGGCGCACACACGAATCCATATCCGGCGGTGAATCAAGCACTTCAGGAGAAGCGGCGGCGAACACTACTGTCGGAAACCGTAAAGCACGCCAGAATTCCTCGAGCGAAAGGACGGTACAATGGATGAGACTGTCCGGCGAGCCGTGGAGCGAGCCATTGGGGCCATGAACGAGAAACTGGGCGAAGAGCTCACTATCGACGACATCGCCCGCGCCGCGACGTTCAGCAAATTCCATTTCACCAGGGTGTTCCAGCAGGCCACCGGCGTCTCGCCCGGCCGGTTCCTGTCCGCGCTGCGGCTCGACGAGGCCAAACGCCTGCTGCTGACGACCTCGATCACGGTCGCCGACATCAGCCACCGCGTCGGTTACAACAGTGTCGGCACCTTCAGCACGCGGTTCAGCAGCCGCGTCGGTCTCTCCCCCTCCGCGTACCGCCAGCAGGGTGGTTTCCAGCACCGGCTGGCCGGTGAACCCCGTCCCGGCGCGCAGCCGGCGATCGTCCGCGGTTTCGTTTCGGCGCCGCCGGAGATCTCGCCCGGCCTCGTCTTCGTCGGTCTCTTCCCGACACGTATCCCCGAGGGCGCGCCCGTGCGCTACGCGGTCATCGAGGCCCCCGGCCCCTATCAGCTGACCGAGGTCCCGGAAGGCACCTGGCACCTGGTCGCGCACTGTGTGACCGGGCCGCTCACGCGTCGCGGCGCCGGGTACACCGGCCACCACGGCCCGATCACCGTCGAACCCGGGGTCACCGCGCGGCTGGCCGACCTGCGGGTCCGTCCCAAGCGCCTGTTCGACCCGCCGGTACTGCTCGCGCTGCCCGATCTGCGGCACCGGCCGAAGCCGTTCAAGCACGCGGCCTGATCCTCACCTGGGTGTCATGAGGGGTCCCCAACGGATGAACAATGTCCGATGGGGACCCCTCTTGACGTTCACGGGACCTCAGGCGGAAAGACGGCCAGCCGAAGGAGCGAAGGCCTCGCGGATGTTCTGCCGCCACAGTTCGTAGGCCGGGGTCCCGTCCGCCGCGTTCTCGGCCACCTCGGTCCGGTCGGCGAGGTCGACGGCCTCCTCGATGCTCAGCCCGGCGAGCGTCCGCGCGGCGCGCCGGGTGTGCGGCGGGACGAACGACGAGAACGTCCTCGCCTTCACCGCGAACACGACACCGAGGCCGAGTTCGTCCTGGTGCTCCCCCGCCGATTCGTGCAGCACCGTCAGCCCCCGCTGGTCGCAGCCGCCGGCGAAGGTCGAGGCCAGCCCGACACCGCTCCACAGGTCCGGGCGGCGCCCGGCGGGGAAGCGGTTCACCGCGGCGGCGACCTTCACCGGATCGGCGCCGTTGATGAACCACAGCGCCCGCCCGACGCCCTGGTCACAGGCGCGGGCGAAGTACGACGGCGCGCCCGCCCACGCGTACGGGGCGGGGACGAACTGCTCGCCGACCCATTTGCGGGTGTCGAAGTACGCGCGGTCGAAGCCGTAGCCGTCGACGGCCAGCCAGCTCATCGTCGGGTGGTAGGGCACGCCGTCCAGATCCGGCAGCACCTTCTTCCACAGCGGCCTCGGCAGCCGCGCCATGGCGAACCCGATGCCGATGTAGGTCAGGAACAGATGCGGACGGCCGGGGCCGCTCATCAGTTCGGCCGTCCGGTCCTTCCGGCCGCCGGGCATGACGTCCAGGATGGTGAACGCCATCGCCGCGCCCTCGTAGGCGAACCCGCGCATCTCCGGCTCCACCATGTCCAGCCGCCGCTCGGCCTCCCACAGCGCCGGAGCGTCGATCCCCCATTCGAATCCGCACACCACCGACTGCGGGATCGACTCCAGCCTGGCGGTCGCCGCCGTCGGCGGGATCCCGAAGCCGCGCCCCTCGAAGCCGACCGAAGCCAGCGAGGGCGCGAACAGGACCTTGCGCAGGGCACCCAGCAATGAAGTCATCACGTACGTCCTTTGTGGATAGTGTCGGCTTCGCGCGCGAACTCGGCTCCCGCCGAGGAGACCACGCCGTGCTCGCCGCGGGCTCGACGGTCGATCGAGGCCGCACCCGGTACCGCCGAACAGCCCATGCCCCGCCGCCGACAATGGCGAATTCACCCGTTCGCCGGATCAATTCACCGGGACGGAACGTACTCACCAGGGAATGAAAAGTACTTATGGCGGAAAATTTACCGTCATCTGACCTGACACCGAGTAATCGATCGATTGCTCTTTAGCGATCCGCTCATGATCACCGGATCCGCGTCATCTTCGCAGCTCACCCGGGCCCTTGATCGGGCGACCAGCGCGCCGGGAATAACGCAACCTCGGATCGTGCGATTCATATTCACTCTTCCAGGTTTGCTATGTACACTGAGAGTTAGCGCTTCTGGGGGAATGAGGAGGCCGGAGTGATCCGAGTCCTATTGGCCGAAGATATGCACATGGTTCGCGGCGCCCTGGTCGCGCTGCTGAACCTCGAACAGGACATAGAGGTCGTCGCGGAGGTCTGCTCGGGCGACAAGATCCTCCCGATGGCCGCGGAGTACCTCCCGGACGTCGCGATCATCGACATCGACCTCCCCGCCAAAGACGGCCTCGCCGCCGCTTCCGAGCTCTACCAGCAACTCCCGTGCGTACGCACGCTCATCCTCACCTCACTCGGCCGTCCGGGCACCGTGCGCCGCGCGCTCGACGCGAAGGTCAACGGCTTCCTGCTCAAGGACGCGCCCGCCGACAAGCTCGCCAACGCCGTCCGCTCCGTCGCCATCGGGCGCCGCGTCATCGACAGCGAACTCGCGTTGTCCGCGTGGGAAACGGAAGATTGCCCGTTGACCCCGAGGGAGGCCGAGATCCTGCGCCTCGCCGCGAACGGGCACACGGTCGCCGACATCGCGGCCGAACTGTTCCTGTCCCCCGGTACGGTACGGAACTATCTCGCCACGGTGGTCACGAAACTCAACGCCCGCAACCGGGTCGACGCCATCCGCATCGCCACCGATTCCGACTGGCTCTGACCCGCGCGCGTCTTCTCGTTTGCCACAAACGGTTCCGCGCCCCATGTCATGACGATCGCATGCGGGGCAACGAAGAAATCATGGCCCACCGGGTGTTTCCGGCACTGTTCCGAAGATTCCGCCTCTGTCATCGTCACAGAGGGGGAGTCCGCGGAGGGGGCAGGGATGCACGGGACGAGTACCGAACCGAAAGAAGTCGCGGTACGCGCGCGACTCCTCGGCCCGCTCGAACTGCACTCCGGCGGGGCCGATCGCGCGCCGACCACGCCGAAACTGCTGCAGCTGCTGGCGATGCTGCTCATCCGGCCAGGCAAGACGGTCCACGTCGATTCGCTGGTCCACGAGCTGTGGAACGACACTCCCCCGCGCAGCGTCCGCCGCACCCTGCACACCTACGTCCACCACCTCCGCCGTCATCTGGACCCCGACGGCGCAGGCGGCCTGCTGCTCACCTGCCCGCCCGGCTACCGGCTGGACGTCGACGCGGGCATGGTCGACGTGTCGGAGTTCCAGCGCCTGCACCGGCTCGGCCGTGACCTGCTGGCCGGAGGCGACGACACGGCGGCCGCGCACGTGTTCCGTACCGCGTTGGATCTGTGGTCCGGTCCGCCGCTGGCCAACATCCACTGTGGACCGACGCTGGCCGCGTACACCGTCTATCTGCTGGAGCACCGGCGCAACGCCCGTGATCTGTGGATCGAGGCCGAGATCCGGTCCGGGCGGCACCGGGAGATGCTCGGCGTGCTGCGGTCGCTGACCACCGCGAACCCGCTCGACGAAACCCTGCACGCCCAGCTGATCCGCGCGTTGTGGCTCAGCGGACGGCGTAGTGACGCGCTCGCGTCCTATCACTGGCTGCGGGCGAGGCTCGAAGACGAACTGGGGGTGGAACCCTGCGCCGAACTGCGAGAGCTGCACCGCGAACTGCTCTCCGAGGGAAACCCGGTCCGCTGAGCACGCCGGCCGGCGAACGAAACACCACCCCGTCACCAGATCCAGGAAGTTGAGGAGTCAAGCATGACCGCTCGCACCTACGGCCAGTTCTGTGGCCTCGCCCGCGCGCTCGAGATCATCGGGGAACGCTGGTCCCTGCTCGTGATCCGTGACCTGGTGCTCGGCCCGAAACGTTTCGACGAGCTCCAGCAGGGCCTGCCGAAGATCCCGACGAGCATCCTGTCGACCCGGCTGAACGAACTCGAACGGCACGGCGTCGTCCAGCGCCGGGTGCTTTCGCAGCTCGACGCCGGGGTGGTCTACGAGCTGACCGAGTACGGCAACGACCTCGACCAGATCCTGCTGCAGCTGGGCCTGTGGGGTGCCCGGTCGCTCACCGAGCCCGCCGCGGACGACCTCTTCACCCTCGACGCGGCCATCCTTTCGCTGTACACGACGTTCCAGCCGCACGAGGCCCACGGCGTCCGCGGCTCGTTCGAGCTGCATTACGGCGACCAGATGATCGTCCACGCGGTGGTCGAGGACGGCGCGGTGACGGCAGGCGAGGGTCCGCATCCGGACCCGGATCTCGTCATCGAGCCGCGCGGGCCGCTCATGCTCAAGCTGATGAACGGCGAGCTGGACGCCGCGAGCGCGCTCACCTGCGGTGCGGTGGCCATCAAGGGCGACGCGGCGTACCTGGAGCTGTTCACGCGGCTCTTCCACATCCCCTCGGCCCCGGCGAAGGCCGAAGGGCTGGTCACGCACTGACGAGGACGGAACCGCGCGCGGGCCGGCACCGAGGTGCCGGCTCGCGGTCATTCGAAGCGTGCTGGGTCGCCGGCGCCGCGCCGCACGATCTCCGGTTCCCCTGACGAGAAGTCGATCACCGTGGTGGGCTCCACCCCGCATTCGCCGGAATCGATCACCGCGTCCACCACGTGCTCCAGCCGCTCCTTGATGTCCCAGCCCTGGGTCATCGGCTCTTCCTGATCGGGCAGCAGCAGCGTGCTCGACAGCAGCGGTTCGCCGAGTTCGCCCAGCAGCGCCTGGGTGACCACGTTGTCCGGGATGCGCACGCCGACCGTTTTCTTCTTGGCGTGCATGAGCCGGCGCGGAACCTCCTTGGTCGCCGGGAGGATGAACGTGTAACTGCCCGGTGTGGACGCCTTGACCGCGCGGAAGACCGCGTTGTCCACGTGCACGAACTGACCCAGCTGGGCGAAGTCCTGACACACCAGGGTGAAATGGTGGCGGTCGTCGAGTTTGCGGATACTCCGGATGCGGTCGATACCGTCCCGGTTGCCCAGCTGGCAGCCGAGAGCGAAGCAGGAGTCCGTCGGGTACGCGATCAGCCCGTCCCCGCGCAGGATGTCGACGACCTGTCCGATCGCGCGTCGTTGCGGATTTTCCGGATGCACGTCGAAATACCTGGCCATGTGCCGAGCTTAAGGCCACCGGTCCCCCTGCGCCGTGACAGGCCGTCTCGGCGTGGCGTACACAGTGGAACCGGAGGATTCGGCGCACGTCTTCCATCGTGGCGTGTCACGAGATCACCCGCATGGTCCGAACGACCCACACCCGCACGGGTGACCCGCGGGATTTTCCCTGCCACCGGCGGGGAAACGTCCTCTCGTCCGCCGTTCTCCCTTACCCGGAAAGACCAACCGGGGTAACAAGCATGGGTTAGGATCCGAATACACCGCGATGGAAGGCCGTACGGCGGCCGCCCTTGGCCGTCGTGAGGTCGGAACACGACAAAGTTGAGACGTTTCCTGTTACCACTGGGGTGCCTGTGCCGGAACAGCTCGCGGTGACCGCCGAACCGCTGGGGACCGCCGGGATCGACCGGCGCCCCGGGCGGGCGCTGTTCCTCGCCGGGTTGATCATCACCGTCGTCTTCGTCAACTCGTGCCTGTTCGGTCTGCTGTCGGTGCTGCTGCATCCCGGGGTGGACTTCTGGCAGGGCCTGCTCGCCGTGCTCTACGTCGGCCCCGTGCTCGCGATCCAGCTCCTGTACTTCAGCCGCCCGGCCGTCCGCCTGGACACCAGGCTCGCGAAGGTCATGCTGGGGATCCAGGCCTGTCTGGCCTATCTGCCGACCCTGCATTTCGAGGCCGCGCTGAGCTCGTTGACCACCCTCGCGGCGGGCAGCGCGCTGCTGCTCTTCCGGCCGCGGACGGGCTGGACGGTGTTCACCGTCTTCATGGCGGCCACGACGTGGATCCTGTGGACCTACGACGCCACCCGGCTCGGCGCGGTGTTCGACAGCATCAGCGCGGTCTTCTACGCGCTGGTCGTGTACCTGCTGACCTGGCTCGCGCGGCTGGTGACCGAACTGCACCAGGCCAGGACCGAACTGGCGAGGCGCGCCGTGGCCGAACAGCGGCTCGCCTTCGCGAGGGATCTGCACGACCTGCTCGGGCTCAGCCTTTCCGCGATCGCGCTCAAGGGCGAGCTGGTGCACCGGCTGCTGGGCAAATCGCTGGACCGGGCCCGCGAGGAACTCGCCGAGATCACCGGGATCGCGCAGCGCACGCTGTCCGACGTGCGGTCGGTGGCCAGGGGTTACCGGGAACTGTCGCTCGACAAGGAATCGCGGACCGCGGTCTCGCTGCTTTCGGCGTCGAACGTCGCGGTGCGGGTCGACCTCGAACAGGTCGAGCTGCCGGTGAAGCTGCGTACCCTGCTGGCGAAGGTGCTGCGGGAGGGCGTCACGAACGTGCTCCGCTACACCGGCGTCGAGCACTGCGAGATCACCGTGCGCACGAGCGAGGGCCGGGTGGCGCTGGAGATCGTCCACGACGGCACGGCGCACGAGGACGTGCCGGAGGAGACGGCCGAGAGCCTGCGCGAGGTGACCCAGGAGGTCGACGGGCACGGCGGGACGCTGAGCGCGGGCCTCGACACGGCGGGCCGGTGGCGGCTGCACGCCGAGCTGCCGGTGCCGGAAAAGGCCGAGCCCGCCGAGGCGGTGCTGGCACAGGGCCCCGGCCACTGGTCGAGGATCGACGCCAGGAACGTCCAGTGGACGCTGACGGCGGTCTTCATCCTCTTCGGTCTCTCCGCGATGGCACTGGCGCGCACGCGGAGCGAAGACGGCTGGTACCTCACGCTCATCGCCGGGTATCTCACCGCACTGGTCACCCTGCAACTGTCCTATTTCGCCCGGCCGAACGTCCGGCTGCGCTCGCGGCAGAGCTACGCGCTGCTCTTCGTCCAGGCCTGCCTGATCTTCCTGCCCCTGATCCCGCTCGGGAACGCGTGGGTGAGCCTGCCCAGTCTGTTCGCCGGTACCGCGCTGCTGGTGCTGCCCCCGCTGGCGGGCTGGACGGCGTTCGCCGCGACCGCCGCCGGTGTGGTGCTGACCCGGATCAGCCAAGGCACCAACTTCCTCGGCGGCTTCTTCAGCTTCGCGTCGATCCTGAACACCGGGCTGATGGTCTTCGGGCTCATCTGGCTGATGCGGCTGGTGACCGAGCTGGGCGAGACCCGCAAACGCCTCGCCGAGGTCGCGGTCGCGGAGGAGCGGCTGCGCTTCGCCCGCGATCTGCACGACCTGCTCGGGATGAGCCTTTCGGCGATCGCGCTGAAGAGCGAGCTGACCAGCCGGATCATGGACATCGACACCACCAGGGCCTCCGACGAGCTGCTGGAGATCCTCGGGCTCACCCGGCAGGCGCTGGCCGACGTCCGCTCCGTGGCGAGCGGCTACCGGGAACTGTCACTGGACCAGGAGTCCCGCTCCGCCCAGGCGGTGCTGATGGCCGCCGACGTCCAGGTGCGGCTGGAGATCGAGCACGAGGACCTGCCGTCGACCGTGCGTACGGTGCTGGCCGTGGTGCTGCGCGAGGGCGTGACGAATGTGTTGCGGCACAGCAAGGTCGAACGCTGCGAGATCGCGGTGCGGCGGGTCGGCGACGGCGTCACGCTGGACATCGTCAACGACGGCGTCCAGAACGGGCAGGCGAAGCCGGAGAAGACGGTCCGGGTCGAGGCCCCTGGCAGCGGCATCACGAACATGTCCGACCGCGTCGCCGGGCTGGGCGGCGAGCTGACCGCCGGTGTCGAACCCGACGGGCGGTTCCGGCTGCGCGCGGTGGTCCCGGTTTAGGCCTAGATCCAGCCGGACTCCCTGGCGATCCGGATCGCGTCGACCCGGTTGCGCGCGTTGAGCTTCGACACGATCGTGGTCAGGTAGTTGCGCACGGTCCCGGTCGAGAGAAAGGCCTTCGCCGCGACCTCCAGGGTGTCGCGGCCTTCCGCGGTCAGCCGCAGGACGTCGATCTCGCGCGGGGTCAGTGGGCAGTCCACGGTGTCCCAGGCGGCCAGCGCCAGATCGCCGTCGACCATCCGCCGCCCGGCCGCCACGCCGCGTACGGCGTTGGCGAGTTTCTCCGCGGGAGCGTCCTTCAGCAGAAACCCGTTGACCTTGGCCGCCAGCGCCCGGCGAAGCGTGCCGGGCTTGCCGAGGCTGGTCAGGATCAGCGTTCTGACCTCGGGAAGCTGCTCGTGCAGTTCGGTGGCCGCGGTGAGACCGTCCTTGCCCGGCAGATCGATGTCGATGACCGCGACCTGGGTGCGCGAGGTGCGCGCGGCGGCGAGGATCTCGTCACCGGAGGCCACTTCGGACACCACTTCGATATCCGGCTCCAACCGCAGCAACGCCACAAGCGCCCCCCTGACGATATGCATGTCTTCGGCCACGAGAACCCTGATCACCATCGCGCCGCCCCTCAGACCACGCCCCCGTGACCCAAGATAAACACGGTCGGACAGAACGCGTTCCACCGTTCGGGTGGCGAGTGCTTCCGGTCGACCGGCATCCGCCTCGGTGGAGCTACGACGATCGGGTCACCCGGACACGGCGCTGGTAGTTGGTCGGTGACTTTCCGTCGCCAGCCTCGGCATGCTCACGGCCAGGAGCGCGGCGGCCGCCAGCACGACCGCCAGCATCAGGTAAGTCGTGCGCGCCGCGCCGAGCGGGCCGCCGGGGACCATGGCCTGGAACAGCACTCCCGCGACCGCGGCGCCGAGTGCGGACCCGACGTGGCGGGCGGTGTTGAGCACGCCCGACGCGGCACCGGCGGAACCGGGCGGGATGGCGCGCAAGGCCTCCGTCGTCGCGGGGGCGATGGCGAGACCTTGGCCGACGCCGACGGCGAGCAACGGGAGGACGAACACGGCTGCCGTCGAGGTTTCGTCGGGCAGCAGCGCGGTCGCGGTGACCCCGGCCGCGTAGAGGCCCAGACCGCCGACGAGCAGCCACCGGCCCCCGAAGCGGTCGGCCAGCCTGCCCGCGACCGGGGCGACCGCGCTGAGGGCCAGCGTCCACGGACACGCCGCGACCCCCGACATCAGCGGGCTCATCCCGAGCAGGTTCTGTGTCTGGAGCACGAACACGAGCAGGAAGCCGGCGATCGAGAACGCCGTCACGCAGGTGAGCACGGTGGCGATCCGGTAACCGCGGTCGCGGTAGAGGCCCAAGGGCACCAGGGGGTCGCGTCTCCCCCGCTCCCAGCGGACGAACGCGGTGAGCGCGACGACCGCGACGGCGAAGCTCGCGATCGTGCCCCAGCGCTGGTGTTCGCTCTCGATGAGGCCGTAGACGACCCCGACCAGCCCGAGAGTCACCAGCACCACGCCGACGACGTCGAACCGATGCCGCTCCCCGGTCCGCGCGTCGGGCACCACACGCAGCGCGAGCACGATCCCGGCGATCCCGACCGGCACGTTGAGGAAGAACACCGACTGCCAGCCGAACTCGGTGACCAGCAGCCCGCCGACGGTGGGCCCGCTGATCGCCGCGATCCCGGCGACCGCGGTGAACAGGCCGAACGCGGCGCCCCGGCGCTCGGGCGGGAAGATCGCCGCGATCAGCACGAAGGCCTGCGGGCTCAGGATCGCCGCGCCGATCCCCTGCGCGACGCGGGCGGCGATGAGCCAGCCGGGGCCGCCGGACAGCCCGCAGAACACCGAGGCGACGGTGAACACCGCGAGCCCGACGACGAACAAGCGCCGCGGCCCGGCGAGATCCCCCAGCCTGCCGAAGAAGACCAGCAGCGACGCCAGAGCCAGCAGATATCCGTTGAGAATCCAGAGGATTTCCCCGATGCCGACGTCGAGGCGGCTCATCATGTCGGGTACGGCGGTGTTGACGATGGTGGTGTCGAGCAGCACGAGGAAATTCGCGACGCAGAGCACGCCGAGGACCCGCCACGGATTCGTCTTGCCGGTGGTCATCGCGCCTTCCCTCCCACGCGCACGGAACCGGCCGCCCTCGCGCTCAGGCGCGAAAAGCGGCCGGCGGGGTTGCTCTCAACTCGCCTCGGCCAGTGGCGGGGAGACGCAACAGGCTCCGGTGAAACAGTCGAAGACCTGACCGCCCGGCCGGTTGGTCCAGTTGTCGAACCGGTCGATCACCAGCTCGACCTGGTTCCCGGCGGAACCGGTGTCGATTCCCCGTACGGCGAAAAGCGAGCGGACGTTGTCGGTCACGGTGTTCTTCATCGAGTGGCTCCCAGACGTTTCGGAGGTGATCGGGGTCGTTCCTTCGATGAAGAAATCGTGCTATCCGGGGCCGGTGCGCAACCAGTGCCATCGATCATCGCGAGTCGTGCTTTTCGCCTACGCCAGAAGGTTCGCTTCGACTACTCCATTTCCGCGCGCGCGGTTATCGAATGGAGCAATGGGGCCGGGTTTCGGTCACGGATCGCGATCGCCTGCTCTCATCGGGCGATAATGACCGGCTGTGGTCATCGGGACGGCCGGCGCACACGAATGGCGTAGTCATTTGCTGGACCGGCAGGACCCCGGCGTTCAGGAATCGAGCAGCCGCGCCAGTCCCGCGTATCCGCCGTCCTTCAACCGCACGCCCGAAGTCTTCGCGTAGGCGGCGTCGGCGCGGATCCCGAGTCCCTCGACCATCCTGTTCATGAAGTTGAACAGCGCGCACACGAGGACGGCGTCGTGCAGCGCGGCCTCGTCCCAGCCCGCCGCGAACACCGCTTCGGCGTCGGCGTCGGTCATCTTCGACGGCGTCCGCGTCAGCTTGCCCACGTAGGCCAGCACGGGCTTCATCCGCTCGTCCACGGGCGAGGAGTCCAGATCGGCCAGCGCGGCGGTCAGAAGCCCTTCCGGCACACCGAAAGCCTCGGCGGTGACGGTGTGGACCCCGTGGCAGTACTGGCAATCGTTGACGCCGGAGACGTAGGCCGCGATCAGTTCCCGCTCGCCGTCACCGAACGCCGACGGCGCCCGCATGACGAGTTCGTGGAAGTCCAGCAGCCGCGACGCCGGGGCGGGGAACTTCTGGAAGACCTGCAGCAGCGTGGCGTCAGTCGGCAAAGACTTGAGATAGGACATCGCGCGTACTCCCCTTTTCCGGCGCCCGCCCGTGTTCGGCGAACTTGTCGACGTCTTCGCGGCGCAGCCAGCAGGCGGTGAGGCAGGCGACCGACGCCGGGCCCAGCCCGGCCACCGTGGCGGTGACCCTGGCGGTGGTCTGTTCCCATTCCTTGCGCAGCGAACCGGCCGTGGTCACCTCCGGCCCCGCCTCGATCAGCGGGCGGACCGCGCGCCAGCGGACGACGCCCGCTTCGATCAGCGCGTCGGTGTCCAGGTTGAGCGCGTCGTGCCGGGCCTGGTCCACGGCGAGCGCGACCAGGGCGGGCTCGTCGGCGATCCGCGCGAGGCCGACCCCGGCGAGCAGCCGTTCGGCGTCCAGTCCCATCAGGATCACCCCCGCCTCCGTCGACGGGGCGTCGTCGATCGAAGGCAGCGTGAACCGGGAGTCGTAGGGTTCAGACACGGGCGACGTCCTTCGTGGCGACCCGCGGCGAGGTGCCCGTGCGCAGGTTTTCGGCGACGGTGGCCGCGACCCTGGCGGTGGCGACGCGGTGGCCGTCGATGTTGCGGGCGGCCGGGCCGAGCGCCATCCCCGCGGCCGCGCCGACGGCGAAGACCCGGGGCGCGCCGACGTAGGCGAAAGTGCGCTCGTCGAGGCTCGGCCAGCCACCGCGGTCGAGAACGGCCTCGTCGGGCATCAAATCGTCGCCGATCGACGGCGTCGTGCCCAGTGCCAGGACGGCGTGGTCGACGGTGACCGTCTCGCCGTCTTCGAGGTGCAGGCGCACCCCTGGCCGCACCTTCGTGATCGCCTTGCCACGGTGCACGATCAGCCGTCCCTCGGCTTCGGCGGCTTCGAGCATCGGCCGGAACTCGAACATGATCGACGCCCGCCGGAAGCGGCCCATCAGTTCGAGACGGTCGGACCAGCTCACGCTGTCGAAGCGGGCGCGTCCTTCGGGGCGGAAGAACGACGAATTGACGTCGGCGCATTGGTAACGCTCGCCTGCTTCGCGGACCACCCAGTGCACCTCGCGGCCCTGGGCGAGCCCGGTGGAGAGCAGATGCGCGGCGGTGAGACCCGCGCCGACGACGGCGAGCCGTTTTCCGCCTTCGGGAAGGGGTTCGTCCCAGTAACTCACGCCGCGTGGCGGATGGCCGCCGCCCCACCAGGTGTCCGGCGCCGGCCGGCGTTCCTCGCCGAGGCACAGCACCACCTGCCGGGCGGTGACGGAGAACCGGTCGGCGCGCACGGTGACCGCGTCCGACGTCGGCAGAACCTCGCGGACCGAACCGCGCCAGGTCCGTTCGGTGACGTGATGGCCGGTGGCGAGATGCGCGCAGTAGGCCTCGAAGACGTCGACGGGGACGACCGAGCGGTGCCCGGCCTGCGCCATCCGGATCTCCCGTCGTTCCACCGGGGTCAGCACCGACCAGTGCAGCCGGGCGAAGTCCAGCAGCTCGCAGTCGCGGTAGCCCTCGACGCCGGGATGGTGTTCGTACGGCGACCGCAACACCCGCTGGCCGAGCAGGTCGACGCGGTCGAAGAACCGGCGGCAGGGGCGGCCGTCGCGGTCGACGACGACGAGGTCGCGCACGCCGTGGTGCCACAGCGCGGAAGCGACCGCGAGCCCGGCCGGGCCCGCCCCGACGATGACGACGTCGGCACCGGACGGCGGGGCGGGGGTGACGGCGGCGCGGGTGGCCGGGAGAGCAGGCCACTCGCGCCCGCGCGGTGATTCGAGCAGGTGGGGCTCCGGGACGAAGGTGATCACCGGCGTGCTCAGCCGATCACGGTCACCGGGACGATCAGCTCGATCACGGGACGCTGTTTCATCCCGTTGCTGATCAGTTCTTCCAGTGTCTGCTGGGACTGCTCGGCGGTGTCGGTCGCGATCGGGCTGTAGCGCGAGTAGGAGTAGGTCGGCTTCCGGCCGCCCGCGTCCAGCGAGTAGACCTTCAGCACGGCCTCGCCGGGGCGGACTTCACCGTCGTAGAAGGTGAGCCGGCGCTGATCCGGCGTCATGAAGGATTTCGAGAACTGGCGGGAAAGCACCAGGGTCTCGGCGTCGTTGACGAACGTCGAATCCTCGTCGGTGACGACCTGCATCGCGACCCAGGTCTTGTCGGTCAGATTGGTCTCGGATTTGATCACCTGCCACCGGCCCGGTTCCGGCAGGTTGACGCTGACCGAGACGTCGTGGTCGGTGGTGTCGATCGCGCCGGAGATCATCAGCACCCGGCGGCGGACATCGGCGACGCCTGCCATTTGAATGTCACGTGCGCGTACCCGCGTGGAAACGTCCAGTCCCGGGAATTCGGGTGACGACATTTTCGTGCCTCCATACCTCGATGACCGCACTCTTTACAGCTGCACCGTTCGACCGGTCGGCAGAATTCCCCCATCCGCAAACACCCGAAGAATTTCACGGTGACACGGATGATGTCAAGATGAGGAACGCATGACGCACTGGTGCGAAAGGCTGCCGGTAACGAGGTTCCGGACTAGTCCGTTCAGCGGTACCAGGTCAGGACTCGTCCGAGTCCTCGGCCCAGGCCGCGGCGGGTGTGCCGTGCTCCAAGGCACCGATATAGACGATCTCGAACGAGGAATCGGCCCGCTTGAGCCCTATCCTGATGACGAGGTCGTGTTTCACCAGAATGATGAACTGATGCGGATCCCTGCCATCTCCGAAAATGTCGTAGATGAGAAAAGCGGATCCGTCGGCTACCGCGAAGAGGGCTTCGTAGATAACATTGCGATCGGCCTGCGGAGCGTTGATCGCCCATTCTTCCAGCACCTGCAAACCCGACGTGAGCTGGAGGCGCATAGCCATCCGAAGGCCTCCTCGAGGTCTCGCCGGGTCGCGGACGATCTTCATTCTCCCGTCCGCGGTACCCGATGGTCTTCTCTGTTCGTGCCGCGCGTACTGGTCGCCGCTCATGTCCGCTAGTTGTAACCGAGGATGATGTGGTCGGCCGTCGCCTCGTTTTCGGTGGACGGCCTCGGCTCCGGGACGAACACCGCCTCGTCGGTCCCGGTGATCCCGCGTGGGTCGAGATCATCGGTCACGACCCAAATTCGCACCTGTGCCGTCATGACGTTCCTCCCGGCCTTCGATGAACCGCTCACTTGACAACCAAGGATGGACCTCGCCGATCGGAGAGCGATCGTGGCGCGCTCGAAGCCTGCTGGAGATCGCGATGAGCAAATAACGAGTCGCCGGTGAGGGGGTACTGGTAGTGCCCTGGTAGTACACGGAGAACCCAAGGAGCACACCATGACCGAACGCCTCGACCCGTACGAGATCTACGCCGACGACGAACTGGACGTCGAGCTGCTTGGCCTGTCTTGGCCCGACACCGGCACCCCCGAACAAAGGGACCGGTCGTGAGCGCCGCGGAGCGGCAGCGGACCTGTGCGGCCTGCGGAGGCCCGTTCGAGCCTGGGGAGCGAACGGGCCTGGAGACGGTGATGGCGGACGGGGTCCTCTACGTCGCCGTGCACCTCCACCACAGCACCTATCCGCCGCGGCGGGAATCCGAGGCGGCGCACCGGCTCGCGACCGCCGACGCCGCGTGAGCCGTAAACCGGAAAGGTCCGTGAAGGCCTCCTTCCCTACCTTGAGAGTAGGGAAGGAGGCCTTCACGGACCTGACGCCTCAACGCAAGACCGAAGCGCGCCAATCCACCCGTCCCCGCGCGGACCACGACGCTCCCGCCGACCACGCCGACCGCACCGGGTCGGCGGGCGGCGGCGGCGCGGAGGCGAGCGCGCCGAAGACGGCGACGAGTGCCGCCAGTTCGCGGTCTTCCGGATCCCCCCGCAGGACCCGGAACACCGGCACCGGAATGTCCTTTTCGGACGGTGGCATGGTTCCCCCGTTCACATCGGGTGGTTGCCGTGCTTACGCTGGGGCGCCGCCTTTCGCTTGTCCTGCAGCATTTCCAGCGCTCTCGCGACGGCGGAACGGGTGTCCGCCGGGTCGATGATGTCGTCGACGAGCCCCCGCTCGGCGGCGTACTGCGGGTTCATGAACTCTTCGGTGTAGTCGGCGACCAGGTGGGCGCGCAACGCGGCCGGGTCGGCGGCGGCGGCGAGATCCTTGCGGAACAGCACGTTGACCGCGCCCTCGGCGCCCATCACGGCGATCTGGTTGGTCGGCCAGGCGAGCGACAGGTCGGTCCCGATCGACCGCGAGTCCATCACGATGTACGCGCCACCGTATGCCTTGCGCAGGATGACCTGGATCCGCGGCACGGTCGCCTCGCAGTAGGCGTGCAGCAGCTGCGCGCCGTGCCGGATGATCCCGGAGTGCTCCTGTTCGACACCGGGCAGGAAACCGGGGACGTCCACGAGCGTCACCAGCGGGATGCTGAACGCGTCGCAGAACCGCACGAACCGCGCCGCCTTCTGCGAAGCCGGTCCGTCGAGCACGCCGGCGAACACCACGGGCTGGTTGCCGACCAGGCCGACCACGCGGCCGTCGATCCGCGCGAGCGCGCACAGCACGTTCCGCGCCCACCGCTCGTGCAGTTCGAAGAACTCGCCGTCGTCGGCCAGTTCCGTGAACACGTCCCGCATGTCGTAGGGCTTGTTCGGCTCGACGGGGACGAGTTCGGCGAACCGGGGGCGCCGGTCCTTCCCCGCGTCCTGTGCCGGCTCCCGTGGCGCCGGATCGAGGTAGTTCGACGGCAGCAGCGACACCAGATAGCGGACGTCGGCGAGGCAGGCCTCCTCGTCGTCGTGCACCACGGTCGCGACGCCGGAGGAGGTGCCGTGCACGTCCGCGCCACCCAGTTCGTCGTGGCTGACCCGTTCGCCGGTCACGGTCTCGACGACGTCCGGTCCGGTCAGGTACATCCGCGCGGTGTCCCGCACCATGAAGACGAAGTCCGCGAGCGCGGGCGAATACGCCGCCCCGCCCGCGCACGGCCCCAGCACCACGCTGATCTGCGGGATGACACCGGACGCCTCGACCTGGCGGCGGAAGATGCCGCCGTAGCCGTCGAGCGCCATGACGCCTTCCTGGATCCGCGCTCCCCCGCTGTCGTTGAGCCCGATCAGCGGGGAACCGGTGGAGACGGCCAGATCGATCACCTTCTGGATCTTCGCCGCGTGCGCCTCGCCAAGCGAACCGCCGAAGACGGTGAAGTCCTGCGCGTAGACGAACACACGCCGCCCGTCGATGGTCCCGGAGCCCACGATGACCCCGTCGGTGTACGGCCGGTTCTCCGCCAGCCCGAGACCACTCGCCTGATGCCGCCGGTACAGCTCGACCTCGGTGAAGGAATCGGGGTCCAGCAACAGTTCCAGCCGTTCGCGCGCGGTGTGCTTGCCGAGCGAGTGCTGCCGCCGGACGCCGTCGAGCCGCCCGTCGACGATATGCTCGCGCAGCTCGTCGCGCCGGCCGCGCAGCAACGGCATCGTCGGTTCCGGTGGGTGCACCGGTTCGGCGCCGCGGGCGAGCGGGATCACCTGCCCGTCGGTCGCCCTCGGGATCCGGGTGCGCCGCAGCCGGTCCTCCGGCAGCGGCACCACCTCGGAATCCTCCGTGCGCTGAGCGCCCGGATCGCCTTGCAGGGTCACGCCGCCTCCTTCAGCCGGGCCTCGCGCTCGAGCTCGTCGAGTTCGATCTCGCGCACGATGTCGCGCCAGCACACCCCCCGTCCGAGCCGAGGCATCGTGGTCACCACCGGCGGCCGGTCGAGCGAGTGCACCGAAGCCGGTGTCTCGTCCGGCCGGGCGGTGGCGGATTCGTTGGTGGTCATGACATTTCCTCTCTCTCAGGCCGACGCGCGGACGCGGCCGTCGATCTGGTGGTAGCCACCGCTGTAGAAGACCAGCGAGTCCTGCGCGGTGCCCCGGCTGGAGGCGACCACCCGGCCGAGGAAGATCGAGTGATCACCGCCCTCGTAGACCTCGGCGAGTTCGCATTCCAGCCACGCCAGCGCGCCGTCGAGCAGCGGGGAACCGGTCTGCGGGCCTGCTGTCCAGTCGACGGAATCGAACTGCGCGAGCCCGGCCGGACGGCGCCAGTCGGCGAAGTACTTCGCGAGGTCCTTCTGGTCCGACGCGAGCACGGTGACGGCGTACGAGCCCGCCGTCACGATCGCGTCGTGCATCCGGGCCGCGCGGGAGACGCAGCACAGCACCATCGGCGGTTCCAGCGACACCGAGGTGACGGCGTTGGCGGTCATCCCGTGTGCCCGTTCGCCCCCGGCGGTCAGCACGGTGACCCCGGTGGCGAACTGGCCCATCACCTCCCGCAGCCCGGCCTGGGCGGACAACCGGCGCCGCGCGGCCGGCGTCGGCAGGCGTTTCAGCACCGGCCGCGAGGGCTCCTGAGCTCCCGTTGCAGGCTCCACAGTGCCCACGTCACTCCCCCTTGCCGTTGACCGTGTACGGGATCAGCGCCTCGCGCAGCTGCTCGGGCACCCTGCTGGGCACCGTGGCCGTGTTCGGGCCGCGCATGCACGCGATCCGCTGCCGCCCGCGCGCCACCAGCCGCTCCCCCTCGCCGGTGAGGTGGACGTAGTCGAAGGTGAACTGGATCTGCGTCTGGGTCAGCTCCTCCAGGCGCAGCCTGATGGACAGCTCGTCGAACGCGGTGATCTCCGCGTAGAACTCGCAATCGACCTTGAGGGTGAACAGTTTGAGGTCGTGGCGGACCTCTTCGAGCACCGCGGGCGCCTTGTCCTTCAGGAACATTTCGCGGCAGCGGCCCTGCCAGCGCACGTAGTTCACGTAGTAGACGTTGCCAACCAGGTTGGTCTCTTCGAATCCGACCGTGTGCAGGATCTCGTAGTAGTCGGCCATGTCAGTCTTCCTCTCCCTGAAGCACCGCGAAGACGACGGGAGCGGTCCGGTCGTTGACGGTCGTCGCCCAGGTGGCGATACGCGCGGTGCCGTGGGAAAGCACCGCCCAGCCGTCCGGATCGACCCGGTGCACGGTCAGCGCCTGTGTCATGTCGCCGGTCTTGCGCACGCATTCCAGCGCGCTCCAGACCCGGGTGTAGGCCACCGAGAGCGGCTCGCGGGTGTCGGCGGCGAGCAGTTCGCCGACCGAGAGCAGCTCCTCGCCGAGCAGGCCGGCCCAGTCCTCCGAGGTCCGCTCGATCGCCGTTTCGACGTCGCACGCGATCCGGCCGCTACCGGCGATCGCCAGGGTGAGCTCGGCGCTGTGCGACGCGCTCACCTCGACCCCGTCGGCCTCCGGTTTCCCGTCCGGGCGGTAGCGGATCTCGAGCGGGGCGTCGACGGCGCGGCCGGCGGCCAGTGCGGTCTGTGCCCGCCGCTGCGTGGTGGTCTCGACGGCGCCGCCCACCGGATCCGGTTCGACGACGATCGCGCGGGACGAACCGAGCAGCCGTTCGGCGGAACGCTCCAAATAGGACCCGAGCATCGACGGGACCCACGGCCCCGCACCGTCGCGCTTGCGGACCGCGCGCAGTTTCAGCCCCTCCCATCGCTCGACGAGCTTCCCGTCGGGGTTGCGGACGTCGAGGTCGTAGACGTAGCTGTCGCCGTCCTGCGACCGCTCGCGGGCGTCGAGGAGCACGTACTCCGGATGCTGCTCGCCGGGCTCGGCGAGGTAGAGCCGCTCGATGCCTTGCGGCAGCAGCGTCGCGTCCGGGACGCAGCACTGGATCGCGTGCATCATCGCGTCGCGGGTGCCCGGATCGGCCAGGAGCTGTTCCTGCGGGAGGAACGGCGCGAACCAGTCGACCTCGGCGCCGGTCGCGATCTCCGCGACCGCGTGCCGCGCGCTCGCCCGCCGGTACCCGGTGACCCGCTGGAATCGCTTGCCCTGGAAGAGGACCGTGCCGTACAGCTCGGTCGTCGGGTCGACCGGGACCGGCGGCAGCGCGACTTCGCGGACCACCGTCTCACCGAGCGGATCCGGACGGCTGAACCGCAGCCGGGCGCGGAAGTGGTCGGCGCTGAACCCGGTCTCCCCGCTGCGCAGCACCACGTCCACCGTTTCGGCGTCCCTGGCCAGCGCGGCGAGCCGGATCGTGGTCGAGCCGCCCGGCGAGACGATGATCGGCCGCAGGAACTCGACGTCGGAGAACACCGGCGCCGTCAGGCTTTCCACCGCGAGGGTGGCCTTGGCGACCTGCGTCATCGCCTCCATCCCGATCACCGCCGGGAACAGCAGCTGACCGTCGAGCAGATGGTCGGCCAGATACGGGTCGCTGCCCGCGGAAAGGTCGGCTTCGGTGATCAGCTCGACACCCGGGTAGTGGACGACGGCGCGGTCCACGAAGCGGTTCAGCGGCAGTTCGCGCTTCTCCACCGGCAGGGTGGCCAGCCCCGCGGTACGGCCGCAGACGACCAGTACCGACGGGGCGGCCGGATCGCCGACGACCTGGCGGAGGATCTCGATGCCCTCCTCGGTCGGGATGGGGGTGATGCCGTCGCGCATCAAAGCGCTGACCACACCGAGCTTTTCGCCCATCCCGGTGCCGGACCAGACCGACCATTCGAGGGCGATCGCCCGCGCCTGGGGGTGTTCGCGGCCGAAGCGCACGGTCAGTTCGGTCATCCAGTCGTTGGCCGTGGCGTAATGCGCCTCACCGCGCAGGCCCGCCCGTCCGATGATGCTGCCGAAGGTGACCAGCAGCTTGATCTTGTCCTTGTCGACGGCGTCGAGGACGGCGTTGAGACCGCCGATCTTCGGTGCCAGCGTCTTGCGGAAGCTCTCCTCGGTCAGGGAGAACAGCGCGGCGGGCTCGTTGCGGCCCGCGCCGTGCAGGACCGCGGTGACCGGGCCGAATTCGGCCTGGATCCGGCCGATCGCGTCCGCCACCTGCTGCGCGGCCGTGACGTCGGCGCGTTCGTAGCGGTAGGTGATCCCCGCCGCCGCCATCCGGCCGAGGTTCTCCGACAGTTCGGCGTCGTCGGCCGGATCGCTCCGGCCCAGCAGCGCCAGTTTCGCGCCGGAGTCCTTGGCCAGCGCCAAAGCGCTCTCCGCGGTGATGCCCTTGCCGCCACCGGTGACGAGCAGGACGTCGTCGGTGCCCAGCGGCGTCCCTTCGGCCTCGGACGGTTTCAGCGCGCCGAGCTTCGGCACCGTGCGGACCCCGGCGGAGTCGTAGCGGACCTCGCTGAAGTCGTTCGTCGCCGCGACCTCGGTGACCACAGTGGACACCGCGGCGGCGACGGCTTCGGGATCGACCGGGCCGACGTCGGCGAGATCGACGATCGTGGTGCGGGCCGACGGGTCTTCCAGCCGCAGCGTCTTCGCCATGCCGGAAGCGCCGAGGCCGTGCTGCACCACGACGAACCGGGTGCCGTTGGGCGCGGCCAGCACGGCTCGGCCCGCGTCCAGGAACAGCCCGACATCGCTCGCGTCGCTGTCCTCGTTCAGGCAGAGGAGGACACCGTCGCCGACACCGGCGGTGGCGAGGGCCGCGCGCAGCGGCTCCGCCAGCGAGTGCCCGTCCGGGGCGAAGACCGTCCACTCCGCTCGGGAAAGGCCGGCGGTGCCCGGTGTGAGGTCGGGTGACGGCTTCGGCGCGACGACGTACTCGACCGCGAACGGCCGGACCCACGGTCCGACACCGGCCACCTCGGCCTGGTTGCCGTCGGCGGGTTTGGCGGTCTGCGCGAGTTCGTCGATCATCTCGGCGAGTTCACCGAGACAGACGGTCGCGAAGTTCGGCATGCCCTCCAGTGCCGGGCGGCCGAGCGCGCGGGTCACGTCGTTGACCAGCTGGCCGACGGTGATCGACGAGAGGTGCAGGTCGTCGAGCGGATGCGTGTCGGCGGTGACCGCTTCGAGCGGCAGTTCGACCCGTTCGGAGGCGAGTTTGCGCAGCAGGTCGAGCGTGCTGCTTCCGCCGTTCTCCGAGGTCTCCCCCTCCGAAGCCGCTTCGGCCGGTTCGGCGACGCGGTCGCGGGCCAGTTCCGCGCCGATGGACGGCGCGGCCTCGCAGGGGCTGGCGAGGAAGGAGAACTCGCCGTCCACCGGCAAGGCCCGCACGACCCGGCCGTCGAACAGCGCCGAGGTCTCCAGCGGGGCGCCGAAAGCGAACGCCGCACCGGCGACCTTCAGCACCGCGGCCAGCGTCGGGCTGTCGGTGTCGACCGCGAGCACCGGGGTGCCTGGCGCGATCTCGCCGAAGAGGCCGGTGAGCACCCGGCCGGGGCCGACCTCGATCACCAGGTCGCTGCGCTCGGCGACCTTCGCGGCCGCCTCGCGGAAGCGGACCGGCAAGACCACCTGGTCGCGCAGCAGATCGCGGAGATCCTCGGCGGCGTGCAGGACGTCGCCGGTCACCGTCGACACCACCGGCCGGTCGAGCCGCGCGAACTCGAACGCGGCGAGTTCCTCGGTCATCGCTTCGGCGGCCGGGACGACCGCGGGTGAGTGGAAGGCGTGCGAGACGTTGATGCGGGTGGCGGTGAAACCCTCCGCCCTGGCACGGGCGACGACCCGGTCGATCGCCTCCGCCGGTCCGGAAAGGACGGTCTGCTCGGGCGCGTTGTACCCGGCGATGACGACCTCTTCGCCCTCGGCGAGCCGCTCGGCGACCCCCGGGGTGGCGGCGATCCCCGCCATGGCACCGTTTCCGTCGCTGGCGGTCGCCATCACCTTGCCGCGGATCTTGGCCAGCTTCAGGACTTCGCGTTCGGTGAGCGCGCCACCCCAGTGCAGCGCGGTCAGCTCGCCGAGGCTGTGGCCGGCGGCCGTTTGCGCCTCGATGCCGAGGCTCTTCAGTACGCGGAGCCCGGCGAGCGAACCGGTGACGATACGCGGCTGAGCGACGTCGGTGGCGACCTGGTCGGCGCCGGTCGAGAGCCCCGCGGCGCGGTAGATGTCGTCGGCGTGGGCGAACCGCTTGCGCACCGCGCCGACCGTGCCCTTCCCGGAACCCTGACCCGGGAACAGGAAACCGATCTTCGGGCTCTTGGTGCGCGAACCGGCGAAGATCCCTTCACTGGCGGAGAACACCTCGGGTTCGCCTTCACCGAGGAGGTCGAGCAGTTTGGCCAGCTTGCGCTCGGCGTCCTCCGGAGCGGTGGCGACGATCGCCGCCCGCACCGGTTTTCCGGACAGTTCCGCGGAAAGCGTGCCGGCGAGGTCGGACAGTTCCGCGAACGACAGCTTCGGCACGACCTCCAGCAGCCCGCTGACCCGGCCCCGCAGCGAGGCGGCGTCGTCGGCGTCCAGCAGCAGCAGCTCGCTGTCCTGCCGTCCCGCGACGAGCGACCGGGTCTTCTCGTCGAGTTCCTTGCGCCGTGCCGCGCCCGGCGCCTCGGTGACGGTGACGTGGGAGTTGATGCCGCCGAAGCCCATCGCGGAAACCCCCGCGCGGACCGGGTGGTCCGAGGGCCACAACCCGGCCTCGGCCGGGACGTACATCCGCGCGGAGTCGCCGGTCAGCGACTCGTGCGGTTCGAAGTGGCCGGTGGCGGGCGGGATGACCTGGTGGTAGACCGCCAGGGTGGCCTTGATCAGCCCGGCGACCCCGGCCGCGGCCTTGGTGTGCCCGATGTTGCCCTTGATCGTGCTCAGCGCGGCACGGTCGGCGAGCGGGTCGGCGTCGCGGCGGGCGGTGGAGAGCGCCTCGATCTCGGTGGCGTCGCCCAGCGCGGTCCCGGTGCCGTGGCCTTCGAAGTACGAGACGGTCTCGACGCCGTACCCGGCCCTTTCGTAAGCCCGCTTCAGTGCCAGCCGGTGCCCCGACGCCTCGGGCCGGGTGATGCCGCCCTTGCCGTCGGAAGAGACACCCCAGCCACCGATGGAGGCGTAGATCCGCTTGCCCTGCGCGATGGCGTCGTCCTCGCGCATCAGCACGAGCATGCCGGAACCCTCACCGGGCCAGAAGCCGTTGGAATCGGCGTCGTAGACCTTCATCTCGCGTTTGGCGAGCGCGCCGGTCTTGGCGAAACCGATCACCTCGAACGGGTCGATCGACAGGTCGACACCACCGGCGATGGCGACGTCCAGGTCGCCCTCCGACAGCGCGTTCGCCGCGGTGACCACGGAAAGCAGCGACGAGGAGCAGGCGCCGTCCACGGTGAACCCGCCGCCGCCGAAGTCGAAGAAGTTGCAGACCCGGCCGGCGATCGTGTTGGCCAGCCCACCGGCGAGGGTGTCCTCATCGATCTCCGGGAACGGCGCCTTGTACTGCGCCTCGAGGTCGTGGAGGAACTCGGCGGTGTCGCCGTCGGCCCAGCCGCGTTCGGCGAGTGCCGCCGCGACCGTGCGGCGCACATACGGCCAGCGCAGCCGCATGATGTTGGCACGCGAGAACTCACCGGTGAGGCTGTTGCCGATCACCACGCCGGTCGCGGACCTCGGCAGTCCCTCGCCCTCGGGGAAACCCGCGTCCGCCAAAGCCTGCGCGGCGACGTCGAGGGCCAGCCAGTGCGTGGTGTCGGTCGACCGGAACGTGCTGCCCGCGACCTTGTACTTGATCCGGTCGAACTCGTAGTCACGCAGGACCGCGGCCTTCTTGGCGTAGAAGCGGTCCGGCGCCTTCGGGTCGGGCGAGTAGTAGTCCTCAAGGTTCATCCGCTCGTCGGGCAGTTTCCGGAACGCCCGACGGCCGGCGAGGACGTTCTCCCACAGTTCTTCCGGGGAACCGGCGTCCGGGTATCGGAGACCGATACCGACAATCGAAATCCGCTCAACGCTCATGCCACCGCACTCCCCTAGCTCTCAACCACTCAAGTCATGGAATCCGGCCTCGGCGCCGGGCCGCTGTCCCCAGAAGCACTGCCGCCGTCCGCATCTGCAGTCCGGTCAAGCATGAACCGCGGCCGGGCGGCGAGTCTTCTCTCAGGTTGTTGAAGGCGGACCGACGAATCCGCATTTAGTCCTCTGAATGCGCGGACGTGGCCACACATCGTTGCGCCGCAACGAAACTCGCCCACGCCACCAGCTCGATCAGCTCTCGATCGCCCAAGCCCGCCGCGGCGACCAGTGCGTCGTCGACCTGATACGGCGCTTTCGCGACGACCAAGGCCAAGCGGGCGGACGGCTCGTCGACGACGTCCACCCAGGAACGGCTCAATCCGGGTGGCGAGCCGTCCCAAGTGGACAGTTCGCGGGACACGACATCCCGCACGGCAGAAGAGATCGCCAGCGCCGAAAACGCGGCTTCAGCACGGGAGAAGGCATCCTCGACGACCGGATTCCCTTCGGCCCAGCCGAAATCCCGGGAACCCGGAGGCAGGAACTCCAGCGAGTCACCGGGCGGGGCGTCTTCGACAGGTTTCAGGAACCGGCCGAGCACCGCCTTCGCCTTCGCCCGTGCGGAATCCGGCACGGACGAAGGCAACGGCGACGGCCCGAGGAACACGCTCACCACCCGGTTCAGGTAGTGGAACGCGAACTCGACCGCGGTCAGCTCCGACCGGGCCGCCTCCGACAACGTCGCCGAAGCGCGTGGATCCGCCACGGGACGACCGGCGGCGATCGCCGAAGCCACCGAAGAGTGGCCGAGCGAATCCAGCGCCATGCCGTGCACCTCGACGCAAAAGGGGCACGAATTCGCCTGCGACACCAGGGTGGCGACGACCTCCCGGTCCGCCCGGCTCGTCGCCCCCGCCGCCACCAGCGATTCCCGCAGCAGCAGCCAGCTCGCGGCGAGAACCGGTGGTGACGGCGAGTGCAGCGCCACCGGCGGGGCCAGCATGCCGAAGTCCCGCTCGATCTGTCGATAGACGTCACGGACGAGTCCGGTCGCCCGGCCGTAGGAGACCGGCCGGACGTACCGGACTTCGCGCAAGGCCCGTCGTAAAGCCAGCTTCACCGGTTTGGGGGCCATGATCAGCTTCCGGCCACCAGCGACAGCTTGCCGACCGCTCGGCGCCCGGTGATCGAACCGTCCGGCGCCGGAGCGCCGTAGGAGACGTCGACCCCGCGCGCCTGCAGCGCCCGCACGATTCCCGGCACCGAACGCTCGGCGAGCGCCGCGATCGTCATCGCCGGGTTCACCGTCAGCGCGCCCGGCACGGAAGCGCTGTCGGTCACGAAGATCCCGGGATGGTCGCGGAGTTCGTGGTTCGGGTGCAACGCCGAGGTCTTCGGGTCGTCACCGATCCGGCACGAGGCCAGCGGGTGCACGGTGTACGCGCCGACGACGTCGTTGGTCCACGGCGAGACCTTCGCCAGGCCGTCCTTCTCCAGGATCTCCTTGCATTCCGCGTCGGCCAGCGACCAGCCGTGCAGGGTGTTCGGTGTCGGGTCGTACTTCAGCGGCCCTCGGCCCAGCATCTGCTGCGAGATGCGGTAGGCGTTGCCGGTGGGCGGCGGAGCGCCGAAGACACCCTCGTTGTCGTCCTCGGTCATCAGGAAGATGGTGAGCCAGGAGGCCCACTTCTTGAGGATCTCCTTCTTCTGCGCCCCGAACCAGCGTGGCTCGTCACCGCCTGGCACCTGCGCGAGGATCGTCCCCAGGCCCGGCGGGAAGTACAGCTGTTCCAGCGAGTACCGCTCGTACTCCGGCAGCGAACCGTCGAGTTTGTCCCAGTTCGCCACGGTCGGGCCCTTGCCGATGTGGTTGGCCTCGTAGACCTTTCCGTCCTCGCGGGACAGTCCGAGCACCTCGCGGACGCGCTCCTCGTCGATGATCGCGGTGTTGAGCCGCTCACCGTTGCCCGAGAAGTACCGGCCGACCGCGTGCGGCATGGTGCCCAGCGCGGACTCCGAACGCTGCAGGATCACCGGCGTCGCACCTGCGCCGGCGGCGATGATGACGATCTTCGCGTCGATCGTCCCGCCGCCGGAGTGCACGCGGTAATCCTCGTCGTCGACGATGTTGAAATGCACGCGGTAGTCGCCGTCGTCGATCCGCTCGATCCGCTGGACCTCGTGCAGCGGCCGGATCTGCGCGCCGTGCGCGAGCGCGGCGGGAAGGTAGTTGGTCAGCAATGAGCGCTTCGCGTCGAAGCGGCAGCCGGCCATCATGAAGTTGCAGTTGACGCAGCGGTCGTTGTCCACCGCGACCGGCGCGGGATTCGCGGTACGCCCGGAGTGATCGCAGAACGCCGCCCACAGCCCACCGGCGTAGGACACGTCGTTCCAGTCCTGTTTGGACACCGGCAGCGATTCCGAAACCCGGTCGTACCAGGGCTCCAGCGAATCCCGCGTGATCGCCGAAGGCCACATGCGGCGGCCGATGCTGCCGTGCCGTTCGAAGACGAACTTCGGCGCCCGCGGCATCGCGGCGAAGTACACGACACTGCCACCGCCGACGCAGTTGCCGCCCAGCACGCTCATCCCGTCGCCGACGACGAAGTCGAACGCCCGGGTGTAGGACGAACCGAGCAGGTAGTCGTGCTCGAAGTCCTTGGTCTCCAGCCACGGTCCGCGTTCCAGCACGGTGACCTTCGCCCCGCCCGCGGCCAGATGGTACGCGGGGATCGAACCACCGAACCCGCTGCCGACGATGACGACGTCGGTCTTGTCGTAGGCAGTCATGCGGGGCTCCCGGAAGGCGTGGTGTCAGGGTGGAGTTTCGCCAGTTCGCGGCGATACGAGAACTTCGGGAACCGCCACAGGCCGTCCGCATCCGGCGCGGTGTACCCCATCGCCAGCAGACCGGGGTGGCCCTCGGCGATGGCCTCGGCGGTGTGCTTGTGCGCCGCGCTGTCGAAGGACATGTTGCAGAACAAGGCGAGGCTGACCCAGCCGTCCTTCTCCGGATGCCCCGGCGCGGTCAGCGACCGCACGAGCGCCGTCCTGTCCGAGAAGGACAGTGCGACGAACGGGGGCAGCTCCTCGGCGAGCGTGAGGTCGTGTTCCTTGGCGTAGACCTTCGCGTGCTCGTTGAGGGACTGCGCGAGATACGGCAATCCGACGGTCACCCCGGTCGCCTCGGTGTGCAGCAGTTCGAGCGCGCCTGCCACGACCGCACCCGGCCCCGGCGCGGCGCCGGCGATCGCGTGGTCGCCGGGAAACCGCTTCTCCCCCGGCAAGATCGTGTCCGCGTAGGCCTCCAAAGTGGACACCTTGGCCTGTTCGTCCGCTTCCACGGAACCTACCTCCTGTTCCTGGTGTGCACGGTCATCGGCAGCCCGCCGCGCACCCGGAGCGACAGCATCGCCTCGGGAACCACGTCGTAGCCCGGGAGTTTCCTGAGCTCGAGGTCACGCAGGACCATCGTCAGCACGAAAACGGCCTCCATCACGCCGAGGCTGTTGCCGATGCAGAACCGCGGCCCGGCGCCGAACGGGATGTAGGCGTACCGGGGCCGCCCGCTCGGCCGGTCCGGATCGAACCGGTCCGGATCGAACTTCTCCGGCTCCGGCCAGAAATCCGGATGCCGGTGCAGCGTGTAGGGCACGACGACGACGTCGGATCCGGCCGGGATGTGGTAGCCGCCGATCTCGTCGTCGGCCTGCGCCACCCTCGGCAGCAGCCACACCGGCGGGTACAGCCGCATGACCTCTTCGACGACGCGCGCCGTGTACGGCAACCGGTGCAGATCCTCGTGGGTCGGCAGCTGGTCACCGAGTACCGCGTCCGCCTCGGCACGGAGTTTCTCCGCGACTTCGGGATGTTCGTCGAGCAGATGGAACGCCCAGCCGAGCGTGCTCGCCGTCGTCTCGTGCCCGGCCAGCAGCAGGGTGATCAGCTCGTCCCGCATCTGCTCGCGCGTCCCGGCCGAGTCGATGAGGCGGGACAGGACGTCCTCACCGTTCTCGACCGGGTTCGCGAACCGTTGCTCGACGAGTTCCTCGGCGATCCGGCGCAGGTCGTCGCGCGACTCCCGGAACCGCAGTTGTTTCTTCAGCGGAGCCCACTGCGGGACCATGCTCAGCGTCACCGCTTCGAACATCGCCTGGTCCTGCACGGCCTCGAAGGAGTGCCCCAGCGAGGTGAACCCGCCGAGATCCGCGTCGAGCAACGTCTTGCCGAGCACACCGAGGGTCAGCCCGGTCATCTCGTGCAGGATCTCCACCGGCCCGGTCGTGTCCCGCAGTCGTTTCACGAGTCCTTCGACCTCGTTCGCGACGACGGAGGCCTGCCGCGCGATCCGTTTCGGCTGGAACACCGGCTGGATCGTGCGGCGCTGCTTCTTCCAGGTCTCGCCGTCGCTGGTGAGCAGCCCGTCGCCGAGCGCCCGCCTCGCCTCCTGGAGGCCGATTCCCTTGTGGTAGTTGGCCGCGTTGTCGGCGAGCACGTGTTTCGCCAGCTCGGGGTGGTTCACCAGGTACATCGTCTTGGGACCGATCGCGATCCGGACGACGTCCCCGTGCGCCTGGGCCGAATCCGACATGAGCGCCAGCCGGTCGGTGAACAGCTTCTTCAGCAGCCCGAAGGTCGCTCGGCGCGGCGGCCCAGGCGGGGCCGCCCTCGGCGTACTCACCTGCCGGGTCATGCCGCCACGGCCCCGGTTTCCGTTTCCGGCTTCTCGGCCGGCTTGGGCAGGGTCGTGATTTCGGCCGACTTCGCCTGCTCGGCCTCCCACTTCTCGGTGGCCTTCTTGGAGAAGTGCAGGCCCCACAGGAAGGCGCCGCGGATCAGGCAGACCAGTGCGGTGGCGAGGAACAGCCCGTACGCCACGTGGACCACCATGAAGAACCCGTAGGCAAGCGCCACCCCCGAACCGAACAGGACCTGCGACGCGGGCTTCGACGGCGTCGTCCCCGGGTCGGTGACCATGTAGTTCGTGTAGAGCACGAACGCCACCCCGGTCATCATCCCGAGCGCGCCGGGGATCGCGGTGTCGAACACCAGACCACGGACGATCGCCTGGAGCGCGAAGGTGAGGAGCCACGCGCCGATCAGCCACATCCGCTGGGTCAGCATCGCGTTGAGCACGGTGCCCGACACGATGATGATGCCGACGATCAGCCAGCCGACCCACGAGTCGACCTTTTCGGTGAAGTGGTACGGCGGCGCGATGCTCGCCCAGGGGAACACCAGCAGGATGATCGTGATGCCGAAGTTCGACGGGTTCATGTAGTGCCGGAACCTGCCGCGCACCGGCGCCTGCAGCACCCACTTGGCGCCGACGGCGACCACCACGCCGAACATCATCACCAGCACCTGGTCGTTGACGTAGGTCAGCATGTTCAGCGCGAGACCGGTGATGTGTGCCGGGAAGAGGAACTCCACCAGGCCCTTGAACCCGTTGCCGCGGAAGCGAACCGGCCGCCCCTGTGCCCTGGCGCCGATGATCTCCAGCAGGATTTCCGTGGTGTACGCGGTCGCCAGCGCGATGAACGGGTAGGTCCACGGCTGCTCGAAACCGAGCACGGTGTAGCCGATGATGTTGAAGATCGAGATCGAGATCGCGAACCGGCGAAGGGCCGTGATCGTCTTGTTGCTCTTCGGTGCGGCGAGTGTCTGCTCTGCCATGACGGTTACTTCTCCTTCGCCTGGGTGCCGAGCTGGAGCGTGTGGCTGCCCGGGGCCAGCTGGATCTCCTGCGTTCGGATCTGCCCGGTCAGGTCGCGCCACTGCAGGCAGACCTTCACCGGCCCGGTGACCTTGCCGAGTCCGATCTGGACCTCGTGGCTGCGCTTGCCGGAGTGGCCGCTGCCGCCGTCGACGCGGTCCATGTACTTCTTGCCGTCGGGGGTGATGACGGTGACCTCGGCGCCGATCGCCGCGGTACCCGCGGCCTTGAGCGGACCGTCGGCCGGAGCCTTGTCCTGGAACAGCTTCAGGTTCAGGTACGAACCCGAGTCGGGGCTGACGTTGTGGTAGAAGATCGGCTGCTCCCACTGGCGGGCCACGGCGAAGTCGAGCTTGCCGTCACCGTCGGCGTCACCGGTGGCGATACCGCGGGTGGGCACCGGGACCGCGAGACCGAGGCGCGGGGCCAGGTCGGTGTAGCGGCCGTCGGCGCTCTTGGCCCAGAAGTGCAGGGTGTGGTCGCCACCGACGTCGTCACCGGCGCGCATGTTCGGCCAGAAGTACGGGTGCTTCAGCAGTTCGTCGTTGGAGGTCGCCAGTTCCTGCAGCTGCGGCCAGCGGTTGACGTCGCCCTTGACGAAACCGGTCGCCTGGGTGATCACCGATTCACCGCTGTTGTTGTAGTCGGCGATCTTGACGTCCCAGCCCCAGCCGGACCACGCGGTGCCCGCCTGTGCGCTGCGGTCCACCCACGGCGCCTCGCCACCCTGCAGACGGCCACGCAGATCCGCGGTGTCCTTGGCGGTGTTCATGAACTGGAAGTGGCTTTCCTCGATGCCCCACGACGTCGTGATGTTGCTGACGTACATGTCGTAGAGGCCGTCGTGGTTCAGATCGGCGAAGTCGACGCCCATGCCCTTGAAGGAGTCGTTACCGACCACTTTGGACTTCGGCTCGGTGGCGCCGCGGATACCCTTCACCTCGGCGAAGGAGGTCTTTCCCGCCGTGGACTTGTTGTACAGCAGGCGGTCGTGGCCGAAGTCGTTGCCGATGTAGAGCTCCGGCAGGTTGTCGCCGTCGACGTCGGTGGCGCTGGCAGCCAGCGACCAGCCGCCGCGGGCGTCGGCCGGGATGGCCTGGTCGTCGCACTGGAAGGTGACCGAAGGCTTGCCTGTCTGGGTGGAGGCGCCGGTGAAGCGGAAGATGTACTTGCCACCCGCGTTGTCGGCGTGCGACATCGACTTGTTCATCTCGACCCCGCCGTCGACCCGATCGTCCAGCACCGCGCTGTCGGGGAAGTAGTTGCCGATGAAGATGTCCTGGTGGCCGTCGCCGTCGAAGTCGCCCACGGTCGCGGCGTTGGTGTTCCACAGTGGGCCGGAGTACTCACCGTTCTTGACGTTGTTGCCCGGCACCAGTTCCACCGGTACGTAGGACTTCGCCGCGAGTGTGGTCGCGGCGGGGTTCGCGAGGAACACGATCGGCGTGCGGCCCCAGTAGTAGGCCAGCAGGTCGACCCGGCCGTCCTCGTTGAAGTCACCCGGCACGCAGCCCATGGGCGCGATGTACTTGCCCATCGGCAGCGGCGCGGCGTCGAGCGCGAACGGCGCGTACCGGTCGCCGCCCTTGCCCGGTGTCGGGGTGACGACCACCTGGTCGCTGCGCGGGTCCACGAAGCACAGGTCGTTGGCGAGCTTGTCGCCGTCGAGGTCGTTGACCGCGACCGCGGCGCCGACCGAGGAGATCCAGGCGCGGATGTGCTCGTATTCCTTGTTCACCGTCCGGATCGACTGGCTCTTCGCCGCCTCCGGCAGGGCGATCGTCAGGGGTTCGAACGCGTACTTCGAGGCCATGGTGTCCGCCTCGGCGGTCGAGACCGTCGGCAGCTGTGCCACCACGAACAGTCCCGCCATCAGCAACAGCGCCACGATGCCCGCAAGCTGCTTGCGGAGCCAGCCCAAGGTCGCGGTCATTTCCCTGCACCTCCAGAAGTCAGAACCTCGGCGGCGATGCGCTGCCGCCAGGTTTCGAAATGCGGGAGTTCACCGTCGACGACCACAGCGGGGCGAACTTCCTGGGTGATGGCCGCGGCGCGCTCGGCCGGCAGCCCGCAGATCGCCTGGGTGGCGACCTCGGTCTCGGGGATCAGCAGCCCGGCACGGACGCGGGCTTCGGCGGCGAAAGCGCTGCCCTGGGCGAGGTTTCCGCGATACTCACCCGCGAACTCGGCGAGTTTCAGCAGTTCGTCGCCGGTGACACCGCACGCGTAGGTCGAGGCGAGCCCGACTCCGGCGTAGAGATCTCCGTGGCGCCGCTTGGGGAACCGCGCGATCGTGTCGGCGACCAGATCGACGTCGGTGCCGCAGACGAACCACAGCGCCCGGCCGATGCCCTGGTCGATCGCCCGCAACGAATAGCCGTTGTTGCCGGCGGGCCAGTCGAAGTCCGGGTCCTGGAACTGACCGTCGATGTATTTCGCGGTCTTGAAGTAGGCCTGGTGGAAGCCATATCCGTCGAGCACCAGCCAGCGCAGCAACGGATCGAAGTCCTCGGCCGACGGCCAGCGGAACCGCGGGAGCCGCGCCATCGCCCAGCCGACACCGACGTAGATGATGTAGTCGTGCTTCTCGCCGGGGCCGTCGAGGAAGTCCGCGATATGCCCGCGGCCGCCCCCTGGCAGGCCGTCGAGCATTCCGTAGCCCATTCCCGCGCCCTCGTAAGCGAAGCCGCGGTATTTGACCGGAATACGCTCAAGCCATTCTTCGGCCTGTTCGACGGAACGCGCTTCCACGGCATGCGCGTAGCCGAGGAGGAATTTTTCCCCGACGGTCTCCAGCAGTTCTTGAGCGGCTGGGCTCTTCTTGTGGAAACCCCGCTTTTCCAGCGACGTCTCGGAGACGTCCGGTGTGATCATGCGACGTCTTAACGTGCGCCAACCATTGCCCAACGCACTCTCCCCCTAACGGGTGGATTCGAATTCTGCGGTCTGGTTAAAGGCTCACATGCGCGGCGACGCCCCAGCTACTCCACGGTTGCGCCCGCGGTTCTCCCGGTTTGCGTGACCGGGAGAACCGGGGAATAGCCCTCAGGCCACCGCGCGGAGGTAGTCCGTGGCAGGCATGGTCATCCGATTACCGGTGGAGGTCGGGCCACCGGCGAGGGTGATCGCCATCGGCGCGTCGGTCGGCTGCGGGGTGCGCATCGGCATCCGCAGGTGGACCCGGCCGTAGCGGGTGATGTCGACGCGGCCGGGCAGTGTGCCCACCGAGAACGACGACGCCGCGGTGCCCGCCGCGTGCTCGGCGACCGCGATCACGGTCCACCGGCCCTCGGGGACGTTCTGGATCTCGATGTCCGCCGAAAGGACGTTCGCCCTGCCGCCGAACGCGACCGGCCCGCACTGCGGGATCGACTCGGCGAACAGTCCGATGAGGACACACGCCGGGCCTGCCCCGCGCGGGGTTTCGACCCGCACGCTGATCGTGCCGGTGCCGGCGCGCATCGAGGCACAGCCCATTCCGGCGCTGTGCAACGCTTCCAGCGACGGCAGCCGCTGGAAATGCGGTGCCAGCGCCACGAGCAGTTCGCCGACCTCGGGATCGCGGTACTGGGTCGGGGTCATCCCGACCGCACGGGTGAAGCGGCTGGTGAACGTGCCGACACTGCTGTAGCCGACACTGCACACGATGTCCGACACCGTCAGTGATGTCGTCAGCAGCAGCCGTTTCGCTTCGAAGAGGCGGATCGCGGTGAGATACCGGCCGGGGGTCACACCGGTCGCCTTGGTGAAGATCCGCGAGAAGTGGAACGGGCTGACGAAGACTTCCGATGCCAGGTCGCCCAGGGTGATCGGGTCGAAGTACCTCGCGTGCATCGACGAGATGGCCTGCAGCACCGCCGGTTGCAGGGGTGACGCCGGCTCGGGGAGCCGACCGGGTTCGATGACGCCTTTCTCGTTCGCCGCCGTGGCGACTGTTCGTAGCTGCATCAAGACCAACCTCGGATTCGCTGTCGCTTTTCCTCTGCTCTCCAGCAAACGCGGCGGAGGTTTCGGAGCACTCGACACGCGATGGAGGTGTGGTCTACCCAGGCATTATCCTCGCCTGCGCGATCGGGTCGTGAGTGGCATTTCGGGTTAGAGCCTGTTCCTAAACCTGTTAGTCGTCGCGCCATTGGTTGGTGTTAGTGGGGTCGTGGCGGGTGAGTTTGCGGGTCATGGTGGTG
>NZ_JBVIRO010000033.1:0-45312 GCF_055575975.1 Amycolatopsis sp. NPDC033938 | reverse complement strand
ATCACCGCCCACGCCCGATCCGTCAGCTCACCACGACCCACCACACAGTCATTGTCTGCACACGATCATGAACAAGATCCGCAGGACACGCCCTACGTCAAGTCTGCTTTGAGTGCTTGGTAGATGGTGTTGGTAAGGTGGCGCCCTGCCCGATCAGGGTGCGGACCAGGCCCGCAGCCGGAGCAGTCCCTTGTCGTCGGAGCGGACGGTCTTGCAGGCCAGTTTCCGTCCGGCCTGATCGACAGCGACCGCGGTATGACTGGACTTGTGCGGACCTATCCCGATGACCACCATGGACACGCGCGTGTTCCTTCCCTAGCCGGAGAACAGGTGCACCTTTCCGGGCCGGGCTGGTCAGACACACCTCAGTCGAGGTCGATGGCGTCTAGTCCACGCTTCTATCAAGTCAGGCCAGCCAGGCCCGGACCTCGATCACGCTGGACAGTTGTTTCACAAGCCAGCAAGGCAGTGGCTTTCGCGACATAACAGGGGCACTGCTGCTACAGCGTCGAAGGACATGCCACTTTTGCCCTACCCCTCAAAATTCGAATCGCCACTCACGACACCTGGGCACCCGCGAGCGGGCGCGATGCCTCAGTCCGGTCTGTGGGCATGACGAGGGGCCCGTCGCCGGTGCGGCTGGCGGGCTCCTCAGGTCATGCAGGGTTAAGCGGCGCGATGAAGCGTGTTGCGCCTGGGTCTTCGTAACGGATCCAAATACTGCGGCGGCCTGAACTCCGGTAGCCCATCGGCCGCCATCCGGACTTCCCAATCCCCGTGGTGAATCAGCCGGTGATGAAAACCGCACAACAAGGTCAGATTCCGCAGGTCGGTGGGGCCGCCATCGGCCCAGTGATCGATGTGGTGGGCGTGGCAGTGCTTCGGCTGCCGATGACAGCCCGGGAACGCACAACCCCGGTCCCGGATGTTCAACGCCCGTCGTTGCCCCGGGGTGACGAACCGTCGCAGCCGCCCCATATCCAACGGTTCCCCGGAAGCGCTCAACACCACCGGCAACATCAGGCAATCACACGCGGCCAGTCGGGCTTCCCGGGCGGTCATCTCCCCGACGAAATCCAGACACGCGGTCCCGATCCCGGACTTCAGCTCCTCAAGCCCGATGGTGACGTGCACCAACGTCCGGTAACCAGAGGTACCGGGCTGGTCCGGGCAGGCGATCGCCAGATCCAAGACCTCGGCAAAGGCGTCACCCTGGCGTTCCGCCTTCGTGCGGGGATCCGCTTGGCCGAACTCGTCGACTGGGCGTGGTTTGGCGTAGGCGTCGAGTACGGCGGCGGTGCGGGCGCCGAGTTCATCGTCGAGGAGGCCGGTGAGTTTCCAGAAGCCGTCCTTGCGGCGCTCCAGGCTGACTTCCCGCGAGGGCTGGGCCGGTTCGGGGTCCTTGGGTTCCTTACCGTCGGGGTCGAGCCAGCCCAGCAGGTTCTCCTCCGCCTTCCCGAGCTGCCTCGGCCCCGCCTCCCGGGCAAGATCAGCCAGGACCTTCTCCGCATACTCCCGATCCTCTACGGCCGTATCCGCCGGGATCTTCTTCAGAATCTCCAGGATCTGATCGATCCGATGCTCCCCGATCACACCCTCAGCAGCCGCCGCCGCGGTCGCCGGAGCGAACGCAGGGATCTCCGTGCCATCAAGTGCGCGGGTCGGGTTCAACGCGATCGCCCGCCGCACGATCGCACCCGCCTCACCCCGGGTCAACCCCGCCACATCAGCAAGCCACGACGCCGTCGAACCATAGCCATACAAGTCTTTCGGGCCACGAGACTCGACCTCCGCCAGAAACCGCCCCAGGGCGGCGGAGGCAATCCGGATCACCTGCAGGGACTGCTGCACGCCATGGGCAAGCTCCAGCCTGCCGGCACGCCACAACTCCTGCGGCAACTCAGGAAGAAAGGTCTCGGACACCCCTCAATAATACCAAACAATGCTCGAACAGGTGTTCGTAATTTTACGTAACAATGAACCGGCCGCATTGACCACTGAAGGGTGATAACGCCAAGCTAGCCTGCCGCTTTCCGAGGCCGCATTCACTTGATCTAGAGCGTGTGTCGCGTGGCGGCTGGCGCGCTCAAAACACCGCGCGAGAATCACCGCAATCAGCCGACTGAACGCGCAGCTCGAAATCCACCGGCTTTCAGCTGTCCGGCACCACGTACAACGTCGACGCGTCGCCTCCGTGCATGGCGACGAGGCTGGTCCGGCAGGCGAAGAGCACTTCGCGGTTCGCGACCGTGTCCGGCGGGACACCACAACCGTCGCAATAGAGTTCGACCGATCCCGGGAAGCTCTCGTCGACCTCGACGTCGATCGTGCGGTCGCAGCGACGGCACCATCGGTGCCCGGTGACCACGAGTACGTGCAACGGATCGGAGATGCACTGGTGCACCCAGCACCGGTGTACGTAACAGGTGGTGCGCACGTGCGCGCTCAGCCCGTGTTCCTCCGCCACGTCCTCGGCGGCGAGGATGGCCGCCAGCCGCCGGTCGGCGAGTTCACCGTACCGATCCAGACGGCCGCCCACCCGAGGAGCCCCACGCGCGTCCTCGCGGGAGACCAGCCGGAGACGGGCTCGCGAACGCGGTGAAGCACGTAGCACCATGTGGGTCTCGACCTTTCGGCATCCACTGGAAGTCATATCAGGTTGCGCCAGTTCCCGCCTGGATGACACCCGTACAACTACCTGTCTTCATACCTCAGCGCACGTTGACAGAGAGGGCGCGAAGCTCGCGGCGACACTCGGCCCGGGTTACGCTTTGAGACCACGAATATCGCGCTGGGGTTACGTCAGGGGTAAATGACCATGACAGATCCTGAAGCCACCGTTCACCGGTACTTCGCGCCGGACCGGGTGGGAAAACGTGATGTCGAAGCGCTGGAAACGCAGACGAAGGCGCTCCGTGCCGTCGACTACCAATGCGGGGGCGGGATGTGCCGCGACGCCGTCGTGGTGCGGATCCATCGCGGACACCGGATGCTCGCGATGTCGATCTCCGAACCGGTGCGGACCAGGCTTTCCTCGGCCGTCGCGGATCTGCACAACCTCGCCGGATGGACCTGTTTCGACAGTGGTCACGTCGGCGCCGCACAGCACCATCTCGACGTCGCACTGGAGCTCGCCGCCGATGCCGAAGACGCCGAATTGACCGCGAACATCCATTATCGGCGAGGCCGGATCCATCTCCATTACGGGGCGACGGACGAAGCCCTCACCCAGTTCGAGCTGGGCAGGCTCGCCGCGCGGCGTGCCGGTTCGAAGCTCGCCGCGAGCATCCTGAGCGCGAACCAAGGCTGGGCATACGCCAAGAAGGGCGACGCGAATCTCGCCGTCGGGCTGATGGAACGAGCGGGTGAGGAATTCGCCGAAAAGGATGACAGCGAGCCACCCGACTGGGCGAGGTTCTTCACCGAAATCGATGTTTCCGCGATGGCGGGTTCGGTCCATACCGATCTGGCCTTGCGCAAGGGTGGCCGTCATATCGGAATGGCCATCTCCGCACTCGCCGACGCCGTCCGCGGATACGGTCCGGAAATGAGACGCAGCCGTTCGCTGTGCCTGAGCATGCTGGCCACGGGCCACGTTCTCGGCGGGGACGGCGACGAGGCGCTGTCCGTCGGCATCCAGGCGATCGAAAGCGCCGAAACGCTCAAATCGGTGCGCACCAGGGACCGGCTGCGCCCGCTCGAACAGGAAGCGGCCAAACACCCCGACGACGCCGATTGCCGGGCCTTGGCCGAAGCGGTGACCCTCTTCGTCAGCGGCCGGGAGACCTGAGAACTGTTCGTTTGTACGGACCTTGTATTCGCGCTGATCATGCTGCCCGGACAAACTTCGGTGAGTTCAGGAGGCAGGAATTGTTGACCAAGGTAGCCGTGTTCGCGACAGCGACCGCGCTCTCGTTCGGTGTGGCCGCACCGGCCAGTGCCGAAATGACCGCGGCCGTGTTGCCCACGGCCAACATGGAAGCGGTGCTCAAGGCCGCCCAGATCGACCCGCGCCGGGCCGACAGCGCCTTGACGCCGGGTGCCAAGGATAGCGTGCTGCTCGTCGAGCAGGCGCTGTCGGCCAAGGGACTGCTCGACCAGCAGTACGTCGACGGTCACTTCGGCACGTCGACGATCACCGCGTACTCCAGCTACCAGAAGTCGCTGGGATACACCGGGCTCGACGCTTCCGGCCTGCCGGGCAAGACCTCGCTCGAGAAGCTGGGCGAAGGCCGGTACACCGTCACCGCGGTGGTTTCGGCGGGTAGCCGCCTGACCTACCACGGCGAGACGATGAACACCCGGACCAAGGCGATGCTGGTGAAGGCCGAGGGTCTGCTCGGCAGGCAGCTCACCATCACGCAGGGCTCGTACAACCCGGGCGGTGTCGGCGCTTCGGCCGGTACGCACGACGGCGGCGGTGCGCTCGACATCGGCGTCGAGGGGATGTCCTCGACCACGCGGACCGACGTCGCGCGGAAGCTGCGTCAGGTCGGCTTCGCGGCGTGGGTCCGGACGCCGGACCAGGGTTTCGCCTACCACATCCACGCCATCGCGCTGTCCGATCCGGACCTGTCGTCCGCCGCGCAGCACCAGGCCGGTGACTACTACCTCGGCTACAACGGCCTCGCCGGGCGCGGCGCCGACGACGGCCCCGCCGTCACGCCGAAGCTCACCTGGGAGGAGTACCAGCGCGCGTGAGCCGGTTTCCCGGAGGCCGTCTTTCGCCGAAGTCGATCAACGGTGAAAGGTGGCCTTCGGGCCGTCCGAGAACCCCCGGGTAGGCTTCGGCGCGACGGCAAAACCAGCGGGAAGGGAACATCGCGTGGAGGCTCAACCGGTCGGTCAGTGGCTCGACGAGCTGGCTTCGAAGGCCTCGACACCCGGCGGTGGCGCGGGGGCCGCGATGAACGCCGCGGTGGGTGCGGCCCTGGTCTCCATGGTGTGCAACCTGACCATCGGCAAGCCGAAGTACGCCCAGTTCGAGGAGAGCATGACCGAGGCTCTCGGCAAGGCCGAGGACCTCCGCGGTCGCGCGCTCGGCCTCGCCGCCGACGACGCCGCCGCGTTCGACGCGGTGGTCTCCGCATACAAGCTCCCGAAGGCCACCGACGAGGAGAAGCAGGCCCGCAGCGCCGCGATCCAGGCCGCGCTGGTCGGCGCCGCCGACGTCCCCCTGCGCACGGCCGCCCTCGCCGCCGAGGTCATCGATCTGGCCGCCTCGATCCTCGAAGGCGCCAACACCAACGTCATCTCCGACATCGCGGTCGCGGCCTCCTCCGCCAAGTCCGCGCTCGAGTCGGCCGTGGTCAACGTCGAGGTCAACCTCGCGTCGATGTCGGACGAGCAGCTGCGCAAGGAGACCGAGGCCCGCCTCGGCGAGTACACCTCCGCCGCCGGGCGCGCCGACGCCCTCGTCGCCGAGGTCCGCGAGAGGATCGCCCGATGACGCTGATCGACGGGCGCGCCATCGCCGCCGCCATCACCGCCGAGGTCACCGAGACCGCCGCCAAGCTGCGCGAGTCGGGCACCGCGCCGACGCTGGCCGTGCTCGTGCCGACCGACGACGACGCCACCGCCTGGTACGTGCGCTCGATCGAGCGTGCCGCGAAGAAGGTCGGCGTCGACTGCCGCGTGGTCCAGCTGGAGAAGCCGACCGGCGAGGACGTCACCCGCGAGCTCGACAAACTGTCCGCCGACCCGTCGGTGCACGGCATCATCTGCCAGACCCCGCTGCCCGAGGGGGTCACGCTGGACGACGTCGGCGCGCATATCGACCCGCGCAAGGACGTCGACGGCGCCAACCCGGTCAGTCTCGGCCGCCTCACCGCCGGCCTGCCGACCTACGCCCCCGCCACCGCCGCCGCGGTGCTGGAGATCCTGAAGCGCGAGCAGGTCGCCCTGTCCGGCGCCCAGGTCGCCGTGGTCGGCCGCTCGACCGTGGTCGGCAAGCCGGCCGCGCTGCTGCTGCTCGGCGAGAACGCGACGGTGACCGTCTGCCACTCGCGCACCAAGGACCTCGCCGCGGTCACCAAGTCCGCGGACGTCCTGGTCGTCGCCGTCGGCCGCGCGCATTTCATCGGCGCGGACCACGTCAAGCCCGGCGCCGTGGTGATCGACGTCGGCACCAACCCGACGCCCGAAGGCGGACTCGTCGGCGATGTCGACCAGGCCGCGGTCGAGGACCTCGCCGGCTCGATCACGCCGGTCCCCGGTGGCGTCGGACCGGTCACGACCTCGCTGCTACTGCGGCACACCGTCACCGCCGCGCAGTCCTGATCCACCGAGAAGGCGGCGAGTCCCGACGCGGGGCTCGCCGCTTTTTCATGTCGCGGAGCCGACGACGGCCATCACCGTCTTCCGCACCGCCTCAGGCTCGGGCGCGGCACCCGTGCGGTCGGCGAACAGCAGGTGGGTGGCGCCGATGAGGGTGGCCGCGAGGGTGTCGACGTCGGCGTCCGCGGCCAGCCTGCCCAGCCCGCGTTCCGTTTCGAGGTAGGCGGCGATCATCACCGCCGCCTGCGTCAGCACCGGGACCCCTGCTGGCCATTCGCGGCGCAACCGCGCGCGCAGCTCGTCCCTGAAGATCACCAGCGGGACGATCGCCACCGCGACCGATTCGAACACCGCTGTCAGCGCTTCGGAGAGATTATCGACGACAGTCCCGGTCCCGGCGATGCTCTTCAGCGCGATCGTCTTCTCGTCGAGTTTTTCGACCCTGTCCAGCACGAACTCGGCGAGGAACGCGTCGAAGTCGTCGAAATGCCGGTGCAGCACGCCTTTGGCGCAATCCGCCTCCGTGGTCACCGCGCGGCTGGTGAGCCCGCTCGGCCCGTCACGGAGGAGGACCCGCTCGGCGGCGTCGAACAGCTGCGCGCGCACGGCGCGCAGGGCTATCCCGGTCGGCATACGGCTCCCTTGCGTTGACGAGTGGGCAAGTGCCCACTTATGGTGGGCGCATGCCCACTCTACCGTCGGGGCGCGAGCCCCACCGTCATCGACAGGCCGCCGAATCCTTCGGCGTCGACGTCGAACGCTACGACCGGACCCGGCCCGCCTATCCCCCGGAACTCATCGACCACCTCGTCGCGGCCGCCCCCGGCCGTGAAACCCTCGACATCGGTATCGGCACCGGGATCGACGCACGCCAGTTCCAGGCGGCAGGCTGCCGGGTACTGGGCGTCGAACCGGATCCGCGCATGGCCGACTTCGCGCGCCTGAGCGGGATCGACGTCGAAGTGGGCACCTTCGAGGCTTGGGAGCCCGCCGGACGCCGCTTCGATCTGCTTGTCTCGGGCCAGGCCTGGCATTGGGTGGATCCGGTCGCGGGCGCGGTCAAGGCCGCGGAAGTCCTGCGGCCCGGCGGGCTTTGGGCCGTGTTCTGGCATGTTCCCGAACCGCCGTCGCAGGTCGGGGACGCCTTGATGGACGCGTACCGGCGGCACGTCCCCGACGCTCCCGACGCGCTCAAGAACGTGCCGAAGCAGTCCTCCGACGCGTACGGGCAGCTCATCACCAAGATCACCGACGGCCTGCGCGAGGCGGGCGGCTTCGGCGAGCCGGAGCAACGGCGGTACGACTGGGAAAAGGAGTACACCCGGGACGAATGGCTGGACCAGCTCCCCACCTTCGGCTCACTCACCTGGGTCGAACCCGGCCCGCGGAAAGAGATCCTCGCCGAGGTCGGTGCGATGATCGACCGAATGGGCGGCCGGTTCACCACCCGCTACACCACGATGGCGATCACCGCCGTACGGACGTGACCGCCGGTGGCGGGGGCCGCGCCGCCCCCGCCACCGGCGTCGATCAGGGAGTGACCGGGACGTTGGTCAGGCCGTTCACCGCCCTCGACACGGTATTGGACGCGTAAACGGTGTTGGGCCGTTCCGAGCACTTCGACGTCGACGTGATCTTGATGGCGTACTGGCCGACGTCGCCGAGATCGGACTTGTTGCCCCGCCAGACGTTCCCGCAGCCGTTCGGGAACGACGGAGTGGTCTCGGGGTTGTGCGTCTCGTAGCCGTTCGCGAAGGTCCCCGGCGAGGCGAACGTGCCGGTGTTGTCCTCGATCACGTAACCGGTTCCCTTGACGTCGACCCACGAATCGGCCGAATTCTGCCCGGAGATCCCTTGCCCGTCGAAGGTGTTGCCCCGGATGACGCCGTCGGCGGTACCTTCCTTGACGTCGATGGACTCCGCGGCGACGTACGGCCCGATGTGGTTGTTCAGCACCTGGATCCGGTCGCCGCGATCGACACCACCGGAGTTCCCGTGACACGCCCAGTTCGAGTTCGCCGAACCGAGGTAGACGCCCTCACCGTAACCGGGCTGCACGAGACCGGTGTGGCTGATCGTCGAGTCGCGGATGACGCTGTCGGCCGAGGAGCGGCGGAAGTGGACCCCTTCCTCGTCGATCCGGTGCACCCGGACACCGTCGATCACCGTGTGGTGGGAGTCGTCCGCGACGATCCCCTTCTTCGAGTCCTGCACGGTGAAACCCTTGAGCTGCCAATAAGGCGCACCGTACAGCCAGAACCCGTATCCGGAGTCCCAGCCCGCCGTCGGCACCGGGCACGAAGGCGCCTCTCCCGACGGGTCGTCGTTGATCAGGACGGCCGTGGCGGGTCCGGTCACCGTGATGGGCGCGCCCGCCGTGCCGGGCTTCGTGGCCACGAAGGAACCCCGGTAGGTTCCGGCGGCCAGCCGGATGGTCTGCCCAGGACTCGCGGCCGCCAGCGCGGCCTGGAGTTCCGCCGCCGTCCCGACGTCGACCACGTCACCCGCCGGGACACTGGTCGTCGTCGTGGGCGGGTTGCTCGTCGTGGTCGTCCTGGGGGTCGAGGTCGGCGCGCCTCCCCCGCACGGGCTGCCGTTGACCGTGCAGCCGGTCGGCAGGCCAAGGCCGCTGGTGTTGAAGCCGAAGTTCGCCGTGCCGCCCGGTTTGATCGTGGCGTTGAAGCCGGCGTTGGTGACCTTGTAGTGCCGGCCGCTCCTGGTCAGCACCGAACTCCACGACGTGGTGACGGTCGTCCCGGCAGGCAGGTCGAATTCGACCGTCCACTGTGCACTGGGCGCGTCACCGGTGTTGGTCAGCGTGTACTTGCCGCCGTAGCCACTGTCCCAGGCCGAGGCCTGAACGAACGTGGCGGACAGGCGGGGCGCGGCCGCCTCCGCGGTGACGACGGCGCCGAACAGGCCCGCCGCCGACACCGTGGCCGCGAGCGCGGCGAGCAGTCGTTTCCTCGTCATTCGGTGCCTCCGCAGTTCGTTCCGGCGATCGTGCACGCGACCGGGAGTCCCTGACCGGCGGCGTTGAACCCGAACGTCGCCGTGCCGCCGGGTTTGACGTTGCCGTTGTGCGCCGCGTTCCCGAACCGGTAGTGCTGACCGGACCTGGTCAGCACCGAACTCCACGACGTGCTGACGGTCGTCCCGGCAGGCAGGTCGAACTCGACCGTCCAGGAGCCCACCGCCGCCGGACAGCTGTTGGTGATGGTGAAGCCGCCGCCGTAACCGCTGTCCCACACCGATTTACGGGCGAACGCCGCCGTCAGGCAAGCGCCGGGACCGGGAGTCGTGCTCGTCGTGGGAGTGGCGGACGTCGGCGTGGCGGTCTGGCCCGTCGACGACGACGGCGGAGTCCCGTCGACGGACCTCAGGAACAGCGACGTCGCGGCGTCGGTCTTGGTCGCGTCGACCCCGTGCCCGCCGGTGTAGTCGCGCTGCTCGTTCTTCGCCCAGTCCGCGATCGGAGTGCCACCGACGTCGAGATGCTTGTACGCGGTGCCGTCCCAGCCGAAAACGTAGACGCGATGCCGGTCGCCGTAGAAGTCGTTATACGGGCCGCCGTCCGCGAGCTGTTTAGTCATGGCGTTGTTGAAGAAGACGTTGCGGTAGCCGGAGCCGCCCGACCATTTGACGGCCTTCTTGCCGGCACCCCACCAGATCGGGAACCAGTTCGAGTCGTCGGGACCGCCGCCGCCCTCCTCACCGCAGTTGGCCCGGCAGTTGCCGGAGCGGTGCGCGTAGGGGACCTTGACCGTGTTGAGTTCGAAGAGGTTGTTGCGTTCCCACCCGCCGTGCAGGTTCAGGTCCGAGTCGAACGAGTTGCCGATCACGACGTTGCCCGAGGCGGACCACTGGAAGGTGAAGTGCCGCAACAGGGTCGAGGTGTTCCCGGCGTAGAGCGAGTCCCACACCCGGGAACCGCGGAAGTACCCGTTTCCGCCCTTGCCCTTGTTCCAGGAGCCGTTGAGTTCGTTGTCGACGATCTGGAGGTTCTTGGCCTCCTCGGTGACGATCGGATGCGAACCGGTCAGGTCGGCGCGGATTCCCCGCACCCAGGAGTTCGCCGCCCATTTGAACACGATGCCGTGCATTTCCGCGGCGGGCGCCATGTTCCCGTAGTTGTTGTTCGCCTCCGCGGGGTTCAGGCCCGGCATGTCCTGCGTGAAGCCGAGGTTTTCGAACCCGACGCCGAGCACCGGGTCGACCAGCGGAGCCGCCTTCGAGTCGTAGGTGGCGCCGTCGATCGGGGCCGAACCGTCCGAAGTGGAGTTCACCGGCACGTCGTACTCGAGCGGTTTGTCGAGGGTGATGGTGCGCGCGGAGGTGTCGAGCGCCGTGATCGTGAAGATCTGCTGGCGCATGTGCATGTTCAGCAGCGGGAACGTGGTCGGCGTCGCCTGTTGCTGTTCGTAGAACTTCAGTGAGTTGGCCGCCCGGATGTTGACCAGGTTCCCGGCGGTGAGCGAGGTCAAGGCGCCACTGCTCGCCAGGTGGACGACCCGGTCCCCCATCCGCGCGGCGAACGCGGTGTCGCCGGCCTTGCCGCGCAGCTTCACCCCGGCCTTCCAATGGACGTTGACCGTGCCTTCGAAGATGTCCTTGCGGTTCGCGGGTGCCGAGGCATAGTCACTCGCGTAGGCCGTGTTCACTCCCCTCGACTGGACACGGAACAGCCCACGGCCTGGCCACAGCCAGCCGCCCTTGCCCGCGCCCGAGGTCATTCCGTCCTCGTCCCAGTCGGAACCGTCCGGGGTGAGGGTGTCGTAGAGCGTGTTCGCGTCGGGCCGGTACACGAATTTCGTCGCGTCCTTACCCGCCCCGCGCAGGATCAGGTAGTCGGCGTCGACGTGGATCTCGTGCGTGACGTCGAACCGCCCGGCGGGGAAGGTGATCGTGCTCAGCTTGGTGTAGCTCCCGGACGGCGAGCACGCGCTCTTGATCCCGTCGATCGCCGCCTGGATCCCGTTCGTGTCGTCGGCGCCGTCGTCGGGTTTGACGTTGTACCGGCTCGCCAGTTCCGCCGCGGTGACCTGACAGGTGGCGTCCGGATTCACCTCTGCGGAACCGGGCAGCGCGGCGCCGCCCCGGTATCCCGCCTTGGACCAGTCGTAGAGCCCCACGACCGGCGCCCGGCGATTGGCCGCGCCGACATCGAGGCCGGTCAGCGCACCCGGACCCGGGCTGGCGTCCGCGGCACCGGGCGGTAGTTGCAGAAGCGCGGCGGTGGCGACCACGGCGGCGACCGCCGGTAGGACGGCACGACGAAGAGGACTTTTTCGGGACACCCGAAACCTCCGTGACGGACTGACGGAAGGTGTTGCGGCGTGTACACCCGGACCTCGCCTTTATAGTTCACGTCCCTGTCACGCGTCAACGGATGTGAATATCGTCCACGTATGTGAATACGACAATCGTCGACCCGTGGCGCGTGAAGGCCCCCTTCCCTCGGCTGAGCCGAGGGAAGGGGGCCTTCACGCGCATTCCCAGTCCGACGACCGGCTCAGCCCTCGCCCGACCGGAAACGGTCGAGCACCCGTCGCTCCCGCTTCGTCGGGCGGCCCGCTCCTCGTTCCCGTCGCGCGACCGGCATGGCGGACTCGGGCGGCGGCGGAGGCGTCCGGTCGATGAAACAAGTCGCCGCGTCGGCGGCCCCCACGCGTTTCTGGATCACCCGCGTCACCTCCAAGATCCGCGTGGTGTCGTTGACCCGGGCACGCACCTCGTCGCCCGCCACGACCGTGGTCGCGGGCTTGGCGGGTTTGCCGTTCACGCGAACATGGCCGCCACGGCAAGCGGCGGCGGCGTCCGGGCGCGTCTTGGTCAGCCGGACGGCCCACAGCCAGCGATCAACTCGAGTGGACTCCACAGCCGTACATAGTGGCCCATCCGCCGCCGCGATGCCCGCTTGCCTGGCCGTAGCACACGGAAAAGAACTCGCGCCTTTATTGCCACCCGACTGAGCCAGAGGTATAACTTGTTCTAAATACCTCAACGGTGAGGAAGATCACATGAGCGCTGAAGCCGTGTGGAGTAGTGCTTCTGGACAGTTATCCCGCCGCGTATTCATCACAGGAACTGGTTCTATCTTAGGGGCCGCGGCCCTGAGCGGGACCGCCTTCGCCTCTTCCGGGAACAGACCGGCGGTGAAAAGCTCGATCACCGACGCCGCGCAAATCCCGGCACTCGTCATCGGTTCCGGATACGGCGGTTGTGTCGCCGCGCTCCGGCTCGCCGAGGCGGGCGTCGACGTCCACCTCGTCGAACTCGGCAAGGCGTGGGACACCCCGGGCACGGACGGCAAGATCTTCGCCAACACCACTTCCCCGGACTACCGCTCCTTCTGGCTGCGGACGAGGACCAAACAGCCGTTGAGCAACTTCCTCGGTTTCCCGCTGGACAAGGACGTCCCGCGCCACACCGGGATCCTCGACGCCGAGGAGTTCAGCGGTATCACCGTCTATCAGGGCCGGGGCGTCGGCGGCGGCTCGCTGGTCAACGGCGGGATGGCCGTCACGCCGAAACGGGAGAACTTCGGCTCGGTACTGCCGACGGTGAACGCCGACGAGATGTACGGCGTCTACTACCCGCGCGCCAACGCGGGCCTCGGCGTCGCCACGATCGACCCGAACTGGTTCGAGACCGCCGAGTGCTACCAGTACGCGCGAGTCGGCCGGAAGCACGCCCAGCGCTCGGGTTTCCCCTTCCTGTTCGTCCCGGACGTGTACGACTGGGACTACATGAAGAAGGAGCAGGCGGGCACGGTGCCGAGATCCGCGCTGGCCGGGGAGATCCTCTACGGCAACAACGCGGGCAAGAAGTCGTTGCAGCAGACCTATCTTCCGCGGATCAAGGCGACAGGACGGGTGACGATCTCCTCGCTGCACCGCGTCACCTCGGTCACCCCGGCGTCCGGCGGCGGATACATCGTGGTGATGGAGCAACTCGACACCGGCGGCACGGTGACCGCGACGAAATCCGTGACAGCGGGCAAGGTGTTCTTCGCCGCGGGCAGTGTCGGCACGAGCAAGCTACTGGTCAAACTCAAGGCGACCGGGGCACTGCCCAACCTCAGCCCCGAGGTCGGGAAGGGCTGGGGCGACAACGGGAACGTCATGTGCGGCCGGGCCAACCACCTGTGGGACCCCACGGGCTCGCTGCAGTCGTCGATCCCGACCGGAGGCATCGACAACTGGGCGGCGGGCGGAGCGTTCGCCGAGGTCGCACCACTGCCGACCGGTATCGAGACCTACGCGTCGTTCTACCTGTCCATCACGAAGAATCCTCACCGGGCGACGTTCTCCTGGAACCCGAGCGCGAACAAGGTCGACCTCGACTGGCAGACCGCTTGGAAACAGCCGTCGATCGACATGGCCAAGTCCATCTTCGACAAGATCAATTCCAAGGAGGGGACGATCTACCGGACCGATCTGTTCGGCACGTACAAGATCTGGGGCGATCATCTCACCTACCACCCGCTCGGCGGCGCGGTGCTCGGCAAGGCGACCGACAATTACGGCAGACTGCACGGCTACCCAGGGCTTTACGTGATCGACGGCGCGCTGATTCCCGGTAATACGACCGTCAACCCGTTCGTCACCATTACCGCGCTGGCCGAACGGAACATCGAAAAGATCGTCGCCACCGATTTGTGACGACGATCGGACGCTTTTCGCGAGAATGAGCCGGGGCCGCCACCCCGGCCCGTTCTTCAGATCTTCGGCAGAACGCAGACGGTGTCGATCCCCAGCACGTGGTTCAGCCGCCCGAACGCCAGCCAGGAACCGATGCTCATGCTCAATTCCACGATTTCCCGCTGGCTGTAGTGCTCCCCCATGCGCTTCCAGAATTCGTCGTCGATACCGTGATGGTCGAGCGCGTACCGTTCGGCGTACTCGGCGGCCAGCCTGGTCCGCTCGTCGAACGCCTCGGTGGTACGCCATTCGGTGACCGCGTCGGCGAACTCCTCCTCGACCTTCACCCCGTCGCGTTCGGTCCGCCAGTCCAGGCAGAAGACACAGCCGTTGATCTGCGCGATCCGCAGCCGCGCCGCCTCGAACTCCCGCAGCCCCAGCGTGGTGTGCGAATAGACCGCGAGCGAGAAGTTCGACGCCGCGGCGCCGATACCGGGCACCATCTCGCCCCAGACGTAGCCGATCGGGTCCTTGCCCTCGGGAATGTCGATGTTCAACGCGTGCTCCTTCCGAGCTTGCCGGTGGCCGGTCGCAACGGGACGTCGAGGGCGTCGTAGAGCCCCGGTTCGGCGTCGACGAGCCAGTCGATGGCACCGACCAGCCTGCCGACCGCGGTCGCGTTGCCGCCGGCGGACCGGTTCTCCCCCTCGTCGGTGGCCTCGACCGAGACCTCGATCCTCGGGCGGCCTTCGATGATCACCCGGTGCGCGCCGTCGCCGCTGGGCGGCGACGGCCAGTCCGGCGCGCACGACGCGTGGATCCGGGTGACATGCTCGATGACTATGCGGGGCTCACCGGCCACGATGCCCTGTACCTCGAACCGGACCGCGCCTTGGGTGCCTGCCTCGAACTCGCCCATCGCCCGCGTGGTCACGGTCTCCTCGAGCGGGCGGCGATCCAGCGTCTCGCGGATCTCGTCGAGCTCGACGCCGAGCCCGCGGGCGATCAGCCGCACCTGCCCGCCCCACACCATCGTCGGAACCGACGGCGCCAGCATCGGCGGCTGATAGTCCATCGGCTGCCCCATGCCGACCAGGTAGCGGACCGAATCCGGCTGGTCGTAGGTGGAGTAGTCGAAGATCTCCTGGCAGCGGACGGCGTCGACGGTGGTGCCGAGCCCGCTGATCAGCAGCGGCAGGATGTCGTTGCCCCAGCCGGGATCGACGCCGGAGACGAACAGCGAACCACCACCGTCGGCGATCGCCGCGAGCACGGGTTCACGCAGTTCTCCTGGCGCGTTGCGCTGGTCGTACAACGCGTAGAGCGCGGGCGTCACCACCACCGCGCCCGCGCGGATCGCGCGGGCGATGTCGGCGAGCGCGTCAGCGGGCCGGATGTCGCCGGACGCCGCGTACACCACCGCTCGCGGTCCCGCCGCCAGAATCGCTTCGACGTCATCGGTCGCCGCCACACCCAGTTCACCGTCGACACCGGCGAGCGCGGCCGCGTCGCGGCCGACCTTCGCGGGATCGTGCACGAGCACCGCCGCGAGTTCCAACGCCGGATGCGCGTCGACGGCCCGGATGGAGGCGCGGCCGATGTTGCCTGTACCCCAGACAACCGTGGGAATCATGGAGCCGAGGCTAACCTCGGCTCCATGCCCAAGGGCAACGAAAGCGTTCCGGTACCCGGAACGGAGGTCGTTTTCCTCACTCACCGGGACAGGCGTTCGGCCATTCGCCCGCTCGCCGGACGGCAATCGGGTTGAGTGCCGTCGACAGGGATGTGTAATGTGCGCTCTCGTGACGAGCCCCGAGTCGGACAGAACCCCGCCGCCGGTCATCCGGCGGCGAGTCGTCGTGTCCGGCCGTTAGACGCCGTCACTCTCGCTTCCCGGTGACCGGAGCGCTGTTCCGTGCGCCCGGCCGGGTTCCCTGTCCCGCGCACGGCTTCTCCTGTTCACCCTCTTCGTGGGAGTCGTCCGTTGCCCCTGTTCGTCTATGTCCTCGGCCTTGCCGTCTTCGCGCAAGGCACCTCCGAATTCATGGCCGCCGGTCTCGTGCCGGGGATCGCCGCCGACCTGTCGGTCCCGGTGGGCGCGGCCGCCGCGCTGACGTCGGCTTACGCCGTCGGAATGATCGTCGGCGCGCCCGCCATGGCCGTGCTCAGCGCACGCTGGCCCCGACGGCGGGCGCTGGCCGGATTCTTGACCGCCTTCGTCGTGGTGCACGTCGTCGGCGCGCTCACGACGAGCTTTCCGGTGCTGTTCGGCACCAGGATCGTCGCGGCCGTCGTCAACGCCGGATTTCTCGCCGTCGCCATGCCCGTCGCGGCCACCCTGGCACCGCGGGGAAGGCAAGCGCGGGCGACCGCGGTCCTGCTCGCGGGCGTCACGCTGTCGTGTGTCGTCGGCGTGCCTGCCGGCTCCGTGCTGGGTGAGCTCGCGGGCTGGCGCTCGGCGTTCTGGGCGGTCGCCGCACTCTGCCTGCCCGCACTGGTGCTGGTGTTCCGTTCCGCGCCCGCCGACGCGGCGAATCCGCCGGAAGTCTCGATCAGGAGCGAAGCTCGCGAGCTGAAAGCACGTCCGGTGCGGCAGGCGATGATCCTCGCGGCCTTGGTCAACGGCGCGACCTTCGCGACGTTCGCGTTCCTCGCGGTGATCGCGACGGACGTCGCTCATCTGCCGGCCGGAGCGGTTTCCGGGTTGCTGGCCGCGTTCGGCGTCGGCGCGTTCATCGGGGTCACCGTGGCGGGCCGCCTGGGTGACGGTGAGCTGCGGCGCGGTCTGCTGTGGGCGTTGTGCACGGTGCCGGTGGGCTGGGCGGTGCTGGCGATGACCAGCCCCCACCCGGTCGTCCTGTTCGCGGTGACGACCGTCCAAGGTGGACTGTCGTTCGGCTGCGGATCGGCGCTCGTGGCCAGGGTCATGCGCGTGGCATCCGGCGCGCCGACCCTCGGCGGCTCGTTCGCCACGGTCGCGCTCAACGTGGGCGCGTTCCTGGGGCCGGTGCTCGCCGGTTTCGTCACGGAAGCGACCGACGACTACCGCCACGCCAGCTGGATCAGCGCGGCGATCGCCGCCGTGGCGATCGTTCCGGCTCTGTCGGTTCGACGGGTGAAGGTGCCCGGCTAGAGCCAAGGGCCTGTCCGGCGGATCTCGCCGGACAGGCCCCTCGTTCAGCGCTTGAGTGTGAAGGTGAAGTCGCCGGAGAGCTTCCCGCTCAACCGGACTGACGAAACAAGGTTCCCTTCGGCGATCAGCCTCTCGACCTCCGCCCTCGAACGCGCGCACCCCTCGGCGATCAAGCGCACCGGCCGGACCGGGATCCGCGCCGCGAACCGGACCGACACATCGATCACCTCGCGGTCCAGGTGGTCGGATCCGCCGGTGTCGAGACGCCAGGCGTTGTCCCAGTCGAGTGCGACACGATTACGCCGCTGCACGACCGGATCCTGAAGCAGTTCCGCTGTCAGGCCAGGATCGTTGTCGTGCAGACGGTCCAACAGCTCAGGTCGTACGGTGCGTACGTTCGTCCGCTCCAGGACGGTGAGTTTCGCGGTGTCCCCGCAAACGGTACAGAGCACCAGGAGCCAGACGTCGATCAGCTTGTGGTTCGCGTTGACACGGAATTTGCCGCTCGCCCGGAAACGCTCGGACGCGCATACGTGGCAACGACGTTGGACTAGTGGAAGGCAGGTGGGCACGACGGCCCAGTTTTCGGACACGGCAAGTACACCCGGTTTCAGTGAGAAGTCCGCAGCAAAAAGGTGCGCGGCGCGAAAGCGCGACGCGCGACGAATCAGCGCTCGGGAGGTCTCACAGGGTGTACAACGGCACGTCCTTTGCCTGGACGACTTGGTTCCGCGGCACAGTAGCGGCGCACAGCGTCACCGCTCCACCGGTTTTTCGGGGGCTTAGTCGCTTCGGAGCCGTGCGTGCAGGTGGACGTCATGCCAGCCGTCGGCGTGCAACATCGAAGAGCGCAGGGTCCCTTCGAGGCCGTACCCGGCCTTCTCCGCGACGCGGCACGAGGCGGGGTTCTCGGTGGAATGCAGGAGGGACAACCGGTTCAGACGAACGGTTTCGAACGCCCACCGCGTCAACGCCGCCACCGCGCCGCCCGCGATCCCGGCGCCGCGCGCGGACGGGAGAACCCAGTAGGACAACTGCGCGGAGGCCTCGAAGAGCGAGACGGTGCGGAGGCCGACTTGCCCGACTGCCCGATCATCGCGGGCGTCGACCACCGCCCAGCTCGCGTCCGTCTCGTCCGCCCAGCGCTGTTCCCAGGCCGCGATCCAGGTGCGGGCCTCGTCCGCGCCATCGACGCGGCGGACATGCCAGCGCTGGATGGCGGGGCAGGCGAAGGCGGCTTCGACGGCCTCCGTGTCGTCAGCGCACCAGGGCCGCAACACGAGCCTGTCGTCGACGATCAGACACGGCTGCTTGGCGGCCCGGAAGGTGCCGGCCGGCAGGGCGGGCTCGATGAGCAGAGGCACGCGACCATCATCGCGCACCGGTGTCGGTCCGTCTGGGTAACATCGGCCGGATCATGGAGATGATCACCGTCCCGCCCGGCGAAGTGACCCTTTCGGACCGGCGGACGCAGCGAAAGTGGACGGTCGACGTCGCTTCCTTCCGGCTCGCGCCGGTGCCGGTCACCCAGGAGTTGTACACGGGCGAGGCGGGCGAGCTCCCCGCCACCGGAATCTCGTGGCTGGACGCCGTCCGGTTCTGCAACACCCTGTCCGAACGCGATGGCCTGGCCCCCGCGTACGACTGGGATTCCCTGTCGTGGGACAAGTCCGCGGACGGCTATCGCCTGCCGTCGGAGGCGGAATGGGAGCACGCCTGCCGCGCCGGCACCACCGGACCCCGCTACGGCCCGCTCGACGAAATCGCCTGGTATCGGGAGAACTCGGCGGAGTCGATGCACGACGTCGGCGGGAAGGCACCCAACGCGTGGGGCCTGTACGACATGCTCGGCAACGTCTGGGAATGGTGCTGGGACATCTACGACGCCGAGGTGTACGGCGAGTACCGGGTTCTCCGGGGCGGCGGCTGGTTCGACGAACAGTGGAGCTGCCGGGCGTCGGTGCGGCGCCGCAGCCACCCGACTTTCCGCGTCGACGACGTCGGTTTCCGCCTCGCCCGCACACGGTGACCCCTTTCGGGGGCACCTGACGATCACACGATTGAATGACGCCACGGACACCCGGCCGGGGTGTCGGACCCTGGAGGCAACCGTGACCGCACCCCGAGATGTCGAACGCGTCTATTCCACCGCCGACGTCGTCGCCAAACTGCGCCGTCTCGCCGACGCGCTGGAGTCCGAGACCTCGTTCCGCATCCAGATCGCCGGCGAACGGTTCCGCGTCCCCGCCCGCGCCCAGTTCTCCATCGAGCACGAGCGCGGCGACGGCGAGGAAGAGGTCGAGTTTCAGCTGAAGTGGAAGATCGAAGACGACGAAGGTGACGAAGACGCTGAAGGTACCGTCGTCTGAGCGACCCGAGGCGTCCAGTCCGGAGCCTTGATCCACGGAAGATCCGGGACGGTGAGTGTCCCAAATCCTCCGTTGATCAAGGTCGTGCCCATACCGCTCCGATCTATTGGCGGGTAAGCCAAATATGGCGTGATCGGCTCATTGCCGTGAAGGTCCCCTTGCTTACCCTGAAGGTAGCGAAGGGGGCCTTCACGGACTTTGGCCGCAGTCAAGTACTCCCCTGAGACACGGCGCGCCCTTTACTGTCCAACAGGGACACTGTCCCGAAACTGTTTTTCCTTTTTTGGTCTTGGTGTGGTTTTTTGTTGGGGGTGGTGTGTGAAAAATTGTTTTATAACATTTTTTTCCACCCACGACCCCCTCGGAAAACCACGCATACTGCTCAAGTCGGACGCTTGCCTGCCAAAGGTGTCCTCCGTGGACACCCTGGCCTCGTTTCTGCTTCCGATAGCCAGTCCGGACCCTAGCCAGGGCACGCCATATTCGGCATACCCACCAGTAACCCTCCGGCTAGTCGGTGTTAGCGGCGACGAGTTCCAGCCAGAAGTCGGGCGCGTACTTGGCGATCTTCGAGAACTCCATCTTGCCGGCGGGGCAGGCCCGTTTCGACGTGTCGACGACGCCGTTGCTCCAGTGCACGATCGCCCATACGCACCGGCCGTCCTTCATATGGTCGGTGACCCAGATCTCCAGGTAGTCGCCGCATTCGCGGTACCAGATCGACCCGGCGGTGTCGTCGCGGTGGTCGCGCACGTCGGTGCTGCGCTGCGGGCAGGGGCCGACCGCGTCGGCGAGGTTCGGCCGTCCGACGTTGACTCGCAGGTCCGGCTGGTAGGTGAGGATCGTCCACGGCCACACCCCGGCCACGGCGGTGGCGATCAGCACACCCGTGACCGCGCCGGCCAGGAGCAGGAGAAGCCGGTGCCCGAAGACCGACCGACGCGACACCTGGGGTGGCTGCCGGACGGGGTCACCGAAAGCGAGTTCGACGACGTCGCCGTTGTCCGCCGTCTGGGTGGTCGCCCTGGCGAGGACACCTTGTAAACCCTTCACCATTTCCTCGGTTTGCCCCAGGCCGAGAAGAATGGCGCGCAACTCGCCTTGTGTCGGCGGTTCACGTCTGCCGTTCTCGATTTCCGAAATTCGTTCACGCCTGATCCTGAGCCCGTGTTTCGCCGCGCGACCCGCCACGTTGTCCTGGGTGAGGCGCCGTTCGTCCCGGAGCCGTTTGATCAGTGTGCCGAGCTCTTCGACACCGGCGATGCCACCGGAATCGCCGCTCCGGACTTCCATAGCGCTCCCCTGTCCCTCAGCGCTGTGCGATCGTGCAGACGTAGGTTAGCGACACCTGGACAGACCGGCGCTTCCGGCCATGTTCACGCAGGTCGGCACGGTGTGCGCTGTCGCGACAAAATTTCCCGACGTCGCGACGGCAGGAGATTCCACTCTCTTTCCTCATCCGGCGAAACAAATGAGGAAGGAACTACTGTGACCCACGATCTCACCGGCGCGGCATGGTTCAAGAGCAGTCGCTGCGGAGGCGGCCCGACCTGTGTGGAAGTCGCCTTCCTGGAAACGGGGGTCGGCGTCCGGGACGCCAAGGACCCCGGCCCGGCGTTCGTCGTCGCTCCTGGGAACTGGTCGGCTTTCGTCCGCCATTGTTCCGAGCCGCGGGACGGTCAGGAATGCGACCCCGCCACCTCGTGAATCAATTCCACCGATTCCGAGGGCGTCAGGGCCAGCGCCTGGACCCGCTCGAACGCCGAGACGTACTGCGCCACGCGATCGGGTTCCTGGGTGAGCCGGCCTTCAGTGAGGTCGTCGGTGTAGACGATCTTCGGGTCTTCGGGACGGGGGAAGCCGAGGATGATGAACCCGCCGGCCTGTGCGGGATGCATCCCGGCGGACGACGGCAGGACCCGCACGGTGACGTGCGGGTCCTCCGCGGCCTCGGCCAGGTACCGCAGCTGCGCGGCCATCAAGCCCGGCTCGGCCACCGGACGGCGGAGCACGCTCTCGTCGACCACGACCGACAGCTGCGGCGGATTTTCCCGGCGGAGGAGCGATTGGCGGTCCATCCGCAGCCCGACGCGACGCTCGGCGATCTCGGGCGTGGAGCCGGCGGCGAGGGACAGCGCGTGCGCGTATTCGCGGGTCTGGAGCAGGCCAGGTATCCATTGTGGCTGGTACTCGCCGATTTCGGCGGCCTCGTCCTCATAACCGAGGTAGAGGTTGTAGCCGTCGTAGATGACGCCCTCGAGCTCCTGCCGCTTGCCGCGCTGCCGCGAAACCGCGAGCAACGCCGCCCGCCGAGCGCCGGTCACCTCGTAGAAGTCCAGCAGCTCGCGCAGGTCCAGTGGCCGGACGGCGACCTGACCGGTCTCGATGCGGCTGATCTTCGCGGCCGAGCACTCCAGGCGCACTGCGGCCTCGTCGAGCGTCCTGCCCGCCTGCTCGCGGAGATGCCGGAGTTCGCCACCGAACCGGCGGCGGTCTTCCACCGCCTCAGACGTCGCTGCCACCCGAACCAACCTCCAAGCAAAAACTACACACTGCAACTCTTGCACTACGTGACGCCAGTCACTACCGTCTCTTTGCGGACTGCAATTCTTGCACGAGGGGTTGATCATGGCCGAATGGCTGGACAAAACGATCGAGGAAGGCGTCCCGGAGGTGGTCGAGAACCGCCTGGGCAGACGTCTCCTCTACGCCGTCTTCTGGCTGACCACGGCGATCCTCGCCTTCTGGTTCCTCAGTACCGGGGTCGTCTATGGGGCCTTCGTGATCGGCGCTCCGCTGGCACTGCTGCTGACGACCCGGCTCCGCGGACTGGGCACGGTCTCCCGCGCCATGCTGGTGATCGCCGGGACCGCGGCCCTGGTGCCCACCTTCTTCCTCGGCAAGTACAAGGGCGCCGAAGACGGCCACACCGGGTTGATCCTCGTCGGCTTCCTCGTCTTCCTCATCTGGGGAGCCGCCTACCCGGCGATGCTCGACAAATTCGACGAGCGCTTCCAGCTTTCCCAGTACCCGAAGGAATCCCGGCCGCGCAAGCTACGGAAAGAACACCGGGACGAGCTCGCGATGCTTCGCGTGCTCCTGGTCAGACTCGCCATGGCGACCCTCGCCATGCTCGTCGCCGACGCCACCATCGTCGCGGTGCTCTGCCTGCTCGCCCTCCTCCTCCGCAGCCACTGGTCAGCGACGATCGCCGGCCTGGCCTGTCTGCTCGAGACCGTCGTCGAGATCGATGGACTCGGCCTGGTCTTCAAATTCGATCTCGTGGAGATCGGGGCGGGCCTGCTCGCGGCGTCACTGTGGTGGGACGCGGTCCGCGATCCGTTGTGGGACAGGCGAGTCCAGGTGGAGGGAGGATGGTGATCCAGCGACCAGGGAACCCGCTCCCGCCTCCTCGCCCGCTACCGTCGTCGACGTCGGCCCGCCGCTGGGGCGCGCGCTGGATCGACTGGCTGGTGCCGTGGCTGGTCACCTCACCACTGTGGTTCCTGACCGCCGAGAAGATCCAGACCGAGGCGGCCGAGCACGGCTTGTCTTTGGCCGGCAGGGGAATCTTCAAGACCGTGTTCGGCGAATGGGGCGCTCTCGGGGACGCCGCCGGTGACGAGGTGGCAGGCCTTTGGGGTGACATCGTCCTGGCGATCGTCATGACCTTGACCGTGCAGGTCCTGCTGATCATGGTGTACGAAGTGGTCCTCGTGCGGTCCTGGGGCCGCACACTGGGCAAGGCCGCCTTCACCCTCTCGGTGCGCCGCGCCGACGGCGGCCGCCTGACCTTCGGCCAGATCTGCGCCCGCTCCGCGCTCACCGTGCTCGTCCCGGGAATCGGCTGGGTACTGCTGATCGCCGCGATCCTCCAGCTGAGCGTGCTGCTCGCGCTGGCCGGGATCGCGCTCCTGCTCTTCTCGGCCGTGGAATGCGGTCTCCTGCGGATGTCGCCGGACGGCAAGACCAGCTGGCACGACCGGAAGATCGGTTCGGTCGTGGTCTCCAAGACCTGGACGGAACAGCTACGACAGGCGCGGGAGTTCCAGCAGCGGGCCTTCGACGGTGGGATGACCTTCGCCCGGCAGGCCTGGGAAGCGCCGCAGGTCCAGCAGTTCTCCCAGCAGGCTCAGGCGAGCTTCCAGCAGATGCGCGAGCGCGGCCGTCAGGCGATAAGGCGCGACGACGAGCAGAACCGGGGGCGGTGAGGTCAGACGATGCCGCCGTTGGCCCGGATCACCTGGCCGTTGATCCAGCGCGCCGGACCGGCGAGGAACGAGACGACCTCGGCGATGTCGGACGGGGCGCCGAGGCGTTCGAGCGGCGGCTGGGCGGCCATACGCGCGATGGTCTCCTCGTCCTTGCCGTCGAGGAAGAGCGCCGTGGCCGTCGGGCCGGGGGCGACCGCGTTCACGGTGATGTCGCGGCCGCGAAGTTCACGGGCGAGGACCAGGGTGACCGCCTCGACCGCGCCCTTGGTGGCGGCGTAGGCGGCATATCCCGGCAGGGCGAGACCGAGCACCGAAGTGGAGAAATTGATGATCGCGCCACCGTCGCGGACGCGGCGGGCGGCTTGCTGGTCGACCACGAAGGTGCCGCGGATGTTGGTGCGGTGCAAGCGGTCCAGCCGGTCGAGGTCCAGTTCGGCCACCGGCGCGAGGTATGTGGCGCCTGCGGCGTGGACCACTACGTCGACGCCGCCGAAGGTCTTCTCCGCGGCGTCGAACATCGCCGCGACGGCCTCTTCGTCGGCGACGTCGGCCTGCGCCGCGATCGCCTGGCCACCCTTGGCGGTGATCGCGTCGACCGCCGCCCCGGCCTCGTCCTTGTTGCCGCCGTAACCGACGACGACCGCGAATCCGTCGGACGCGAGCCGCTCGGCGGCCGCCCGGCCGATGCCCCGCGACCCACCGGTGACGATCGCTACGCGTGCCATGTTGCGCTCCCATCAGGTGTTTCCTTCGATAACACTATGACCGTATCACTGATACCGAACCAGTGCTACCACAAAGGTGTTATCGTTGATTCGTGACGTTGACGACGAAAGACCGATTGGTCCGCGCGGCGGCCGAACTTCTACTGGAAGGCGGGCGCGACGCGCTGTCGACGCGCGCCGTCAGCGCCGCGGCCGGTGTGCAGGCCCCGACGCTCTACCGGCTCTTCGGCGACAAGGACGGGCTGCTCGACGCTGTCGCCACCTACGGCTTCGAGAGCTATCTGGCAGGCAAGCACGCTCTCGGCGAAACCGAGGACCCGGTCGGCGATCTGCGGCGCGGCTGGGATCTGCACGTCGAGTTCGGCCTTTCCCAGCCCGCGTTCTACCTGCTCATGTACGGCGAGACCAGGGTCCGCGAGGCACGCAAAGAGGCGGACGCGTTGCTTCGCCGCATCGTCGAACGGATCGCCGAATCCGGCCGTTTACGCGTCCCGGTCGAGCGGGCGGCGCAACTGGTGCACGCCACCGGGATGGGGGTGACCCTTTCGCTCATCGCGAGCCCTGCCGAGCGGCGCGACCTCGACCTGATCACCGCCGCCCGTGAACACGTCATCGGGACCATCACCACCGATACCGCCGACGCCGACGGCGATTCCGGTGTCGCCTGCCGCGCGATCGCGCTCAAGGCCGCGCTGGAAAAAGAGCCCAGTGAGGCGCTGACCCCGGCCGAGCGCGCGTTGCTCGGCGAATGGCTCGACCGCGTCGCGCGGTGAACTACCGGCCGACCACCCTCGCGGCCGCGACCGCCTGCCCGGCATAGGACCGTCCGAAGAGGACGGTGTGGACGAGCAACGGGAACAGCTGGTGTGCCCCGGTCCGCTCGGCCCAGCCGTCGGCCAGCGGCGCGACCTCCTGGTAGGCGGCCAGCACCCGGTCCAGCAGAGGGCAGCCGAACAGCTGCAGCATGGCCAGGTCGGTCTCGCGATGACCGCCGTGCGCGGCGGGGTCGATGAGGGAAGCCTCGACGGCGCCCCAGAGCACGTTTCCGTTCCACAGATCACCATGCAGGCGAGCGGGCGGTTCCGCCGGTCCCGCCAGTTCCGGAAGCCGCGCGCAAGCCCGTTCGATCACCGCGGCTTCGTCGCCGTCCAACGTGCCCTCGTCGACGGCGCGGCGGACGTACGGCAGGACCCGGTACTCGGCGTACCACCGCGGCCAGTCCTCACCCGGCGCGTTCACCATCGGGGCCGGTCCGATCCACGCGTCGGACGGCCCGCCGGGCGGCGGCGCGCCGAACCCGGGAGCTCCGGACGCGTGCAACGCCGCCAGTCCCCGCCCGAGCCGCTCCGCCGCGTGATGCGTCGGCCGTCCCCCGCCGACCAGTTCGGTGACCAGCCATTCGCCGTCGTGGCCGCGGACCTCGGGCACTCGGACCGCATCCGCCTCACCCAGCCACCGCAGTCCCGCGGCCTCCGCGAGCGCCGCGCCGGGGGCGTGACCGCGTTTGACGACGACGGTGTCGCCGCTGTCCAGCACGACTTCGGTCACCGCGCCCGCCAGCCCGCGCTGTTCGGCGACGGCTCGTCCGGTGATCCTCGTTGCCGCCTCGGCAGGCGTCGAAACCTGGGTCATGTCCGCAACCTACCGCCGCCGATCGGGTGAACGCTCGTTGCGCGGAGCGATCAGCGACCACCGGGGATGAACAATCCGGTCGGTTTCCCGATCTCGGTCGGCGTGCATCCGCTCAACGCCCGGAATTCGCGGGTGAGATGCGCTTGGTCGCTGTAGCCGCCCAGGTGGGCGATCTCCGCCCACGACAGGGACGACTCCCGGTTCAGAAGCGCCATCGTCCGGTTGAGCCGGGTGATCCGCCCGACCGTCTTGGGGCTCAGCCCGATCTGTTCGCGGAACCGGGCGTTGAGATGCTGGCGGCTCCAGCCGATCTCGTCGGCGAGCGCGTCGACGCGGACCGGTCCCGCCGACAGCCGCTCCCAGGCGTACCGGACGGGCGTGGACAACGCCCGGCCACGAACCAGCCTCGCCATCAGGTACTCGTCCAGCAGCCGGAACCGATCCGGCCAGTCCACCGCCTCCGCGAGCCGTTCGGTCAGCGATCCGGACGGCAGCACCTCGGCCGCGGCGATCGTCGAGTTCGCCAGCTCCCGCAAGGGAATCCCGAACAACGCGGACGCGCCGAGCGGACTCAGCGCGACGGCGATACCGCGCGCGGCCCCGGCCTGCTCCACGACCAGCGGCCGGTCTCGCAAGCCCAGCACGGGCGAATCCGGGATCTCGCCGTCCTCCTCCGAACGGCGGGCCGGGGCCTCGAAGTCGATCATCCAGGTGAGCACGGACAACGGGGTGACCCGCCAGGAATTCGGCCCGGTAGCGGGAAGGTCGTGCGCGACATAGCCGGCGACATGGGCGGCGATGGCGGGATGCGGCAGGCGGAGCACCCGCTCACCCGGCGCGCGGTGGATCTCCCGCCGCGGCACCACGAGACTCCATCCGCCCATCACGCCATCTTACTTTCGTTCAAGACCGGGAACGGGGCTCCCGCTTAGCGTTCTTCTCATGACGAAAATCGGGGGATTCAGGAGTCCGGCGGCCGAAAAACGCTATTTCGCCGCCTATGACCGGGCCATCACCGAATGCCCGGAACCGGACGCGGTATTCGACGTCGAGACACCGCACGGCACCACCCGCGTCTATCGCCACGGCGGCGACGACGGCTCGCCGATCGTCCTGTTGCCCGGGCTCATGGCGACGTCGGCCTGCTACGCGACCTTGATTCCCGCGCTGGCCGAGCGACGGCGGGTCTACGCGATCGACACGCTCGGCGAGGCGGGCCGAAGCATGCAGGCGTTGCCGTTCAAGGAGATCCGGGACCGCGCGGTCGCACTCGACGACGTCTTCGAAAGCCTGGGGCTGACCTCGGTGCATCTCGTCGGCGGTTCGACCGGCGGCTGGCACGCGGTGAACCAGGCGATTCACGCGCCCGGACGGCTCGCGTCCCTCGGACTGCTCGACGCGACCACCGTCTCGGCCCCGTTCACCCGGAAGGTCTTCTGGTACGGCGCGGCCGCCGCGATCCTCGACAACGATCGGCTGTGGCGCGGATTCCTGCGGTGGTCGGCGGGCGCGGACGTCCTCGATCAACCCGCGCCTCGGCTCGTCCTCGCCGGGATCAGGTCCTACCGCGCGCGAGTGCCCTTTCAAATCTGCCCATCTGAGGAAGCACTCCGGTCGATCGAGGTGCCGGTTCTCGCCTTGTTCGGCGCGCGCAGCGTCGTCCACGACTCCGTCGTGGCGGCCGAACGGCTCAAGGATCTGGTCCCCCACGCCGACGTCGAAGTCCTGCCCGAGGCCGGGCACTACCTCTATCGACGGCCGGAGGATCGAGCCCTGATCGTCGAACGGATCCTCCGGTTCGCCTCTTGAATGGGGGGCGCCGGATACGACATGGCCCGGCGACCATTCTTCGGAGAGATCCGTACCTCCCCCTGCCGGGTGAATTGATCTTGGTCGATTCCAAACCGTTACCCCATTCGGGTTAACGGCGCGTATCTTTCGGATCATGAAGGCCGCGCTCACTCAACTGTCCACATCAGACAGTCGCGGCCCGCGCTACCTGCTGCTTCCGCCCGCGGGCGGAACAATCCGCGCGTTCGGCCCGCTTGCCGGGACGGCCCGTGCGAACGTCTGGGGCGTCGAGTATCCGGGCCATGGGGATCGGCTCGCGGAGGCTCCCGCGACGTCCGTCGAAGACCTCGCCACGCGGTTGGCGGACGAGACGACGCGAGAATGGTTCTCCCGCACCGTGGTGATCGGTTTCGGAATGGGCGCGTTCGTCGCGCTGGAAACCGCTCAGCGGCTCGGCGCCGCTCCCAGCGCGTTGATCGTGGCCGACGCCTGTGCCCCGCAGCGCCGGTCGCCGGACAAGAACGCCAAGACGGCCGCTTCGGCCATGGGGCGGGTGTTCGGCCGCACCGGGCTCACCCCGGTCGCGGGCTACCGCGACTCGCCGGAAAGCTGGGAATACGCGCTGGACCTGCTGCTCGGCGATCTCCAGTTGCTGAACGCCTACCGCGGGCCGGCGAGGGCGCGGCTTTCGTGCCCGATCGCGGCGATGCGGGGCAGCGACGATCCCGCGTTCGCCTCGGGCGACGACGCCACGGGCGGCTGGCGGGTGTGGACGTCCGGCCCGTTCGTGGGCCGCGTCGTCCCCGGCGGCCATCTCGGTGTTCTCGAGCCCGGCAGGGAGGCCGAGTTCTGGGCCCGGATCCACCGGCTGGAAGCGGCTTTCCTCGACGTCGAACCGGAAGTCGCCTGACCTGCGTCCGCCGATCCGTGAAGGCCTCCTTCCCTACCTTGAGAGTAGGGAAGGAGGCCTTCACGGACTTGTCACCGACCTGCGTCAGCGCGCCCCGGTGAGGTGTTCGAGCGCCAGCTGGGACAGGCGGACGAAGCCATAGCCGCGCTCCGCCACCTTGTCCGCGTCGAAGTCCTCGAACGCCGAACGGTCGGCCAGCAGGTCCGCGGCCGTTTCGCCTTCGTTGAGCGTCGGCGTCGCCAGTTGCGGGACGAGGGCCGTCTCCAGCGCGGCCTGCACCTCGGGGTCGGCCCGGAAGGCGCGCGAACGCTCGGCGAACAGCAGATAACTGGCCATGTTCGCCTCGGCGCTGGCCCAGACGCCGTCCATGTTCTCCGTGCGCAGCGGCTTGTAGTCGAAGTGGCGAGGCCCGTCGTAGCCGCCGTTCTCCAGCAGGTCGACGAGGAAGAACGACGACAGGACGTCACCGTGGCCGAACACGAGGTCCTGGTCGAACCGCGGGCCGCGCTGGCCGTTGAGGTCGATGTGGAACAGCTTGCCCTGCCACAGCGCCTGCCCGATCCCGTGGACGATGTTGAGCCCGGCCATCTGCTCGTGCCCGACCTCGGGGTTCACACCGACGATCTCGTGGTTCTGCAGCGTGGAGATGAACGCGAGCGCGTGGCCGACGGTCGGCAGCAGGATGTCGCCGCGCGGCTCGTTCGGCTTCGGCTCCAGCGCGAGCCGAAGCCCGTAGCCCTGGTCGATGACGTACTGGGCGAGGAAGTCGATGCCCTCGCGGTAGCGGTCCATCGCCGCGCGGACGTCCTTCGCGGCATCGGTCTCGCTGCCTTCGCGGCCGCCCCAGAGCACGAACGTCGACGCGCCGAATTCGGCGGCGAGGTCGAGGTTCCGCAGCACCTTCCGCAGCGCGAACCGGCGGACGTCGCGGTCGTTGCTGGTCAGCCCGCCGTCCTTGAAGACGGGGTGGCGGAACAGGTCCGTGGTCACCATCGGGACGACGAGGCCGGTCTCGGCGAGCGCGGCCTGGAAGCGCTTCAGATGCCGCGCGCGCTCCGCGTCGGACGAGCCGAACGGGACGAGGTCGTCATCGTGGAAGGTGATGCCCCAGGCACCGAGGTCGGAAAGGCGGTGCACCGCGTCGACCGGATCGAGCGGGCCACGACTGGCCGGACCGAACATGTCGTTCGCCTGCCAGCCCACGGTCCACAGCCCGAAACTGAACTTGTCCTCACGCGTCGGTGCCTGAGCCATCATGCCTCCACGAATTAGTTTGATGCCTGAACTTATCGAGACACCTCCGGCGGGTCAAGGCTTTCGTTCAGGCATCGAACGAATACAATCGCGCGATGACCGGCACGCGTCCCGCGGGACAGCACACCGTGCGACAGCACAACGCCGCCCTCGTCCTCGGCGCGATCGCCGACGGCCCGGGAACCTCACGGGCGGGCCTCTCCGCCACCACCGGGCTCACGAAGGCGACGGTGTCGAGCGTGGTCGACCGCCTGATCGCCGCGGATCTCGTGGCCGAAGGCGAACCGGAACGACGCGTCGGCCCAGGACGGCGCGGCACCGTCGTCTCACTCTCCCCCACCGGGCCGCACGGACTGGGCATCGAGATCGGCGTCGACTACCTGGCGTCCTGCCTGGTCGATTTTACCGGCACCGTCCGGGCCGAGGAGGTCCGGTACGCGGACAACCGGACTCCGCGCGTTTTCCAGCGTGTGTCGGCGTTCCTGCGCAAGGCACGGCAGCAGGCGGAGGCGCTCGGGGTACCTGTCGGGGGTGTCGGCATCGCGGTGCCGGGAGTGGTCGAGTCCGCCCGCGGACTCGTGCGCCTCGCGCCCAACCTTGGCTGGCGCGACGTCGACCTCGCGGATCGGCTCGGCGAGAGCTTCACCGTCGCCAACGAAGCCAACTTCGCCGCACTCGCCGAACTTTGGCACGGCACGGCGTTGCCGGATTTCGTCCACGTGTCCGGTGAGATCGGCATCGGAGCGGGAATCGTGCTGGATCGCGCCCTGTTCGAGGGGGTACGCGGCGCGGGCGGCGAGATCGGCCACCTCCCCGTGGCACCCGACGGTCCGCCGTGCTCCTGCGGCGCGAACGGCTGCCTGGAACGGATGGCCGGACAAGAGGAGATCCTGCGGCTGGCCGGCGCGGAGACGGTGGACGAGCTGATCTCCGCGCTGGAGTCCGGAGACGCCGCGGCAAGCGCCGCCGTCACCACCACCGCGGGGCATCTCGGTATCGGACTGTCCACTGTGGTCAATCTGATGGACGTCCCGGCGGTGGTGCTAGGCGGAACCTACGCGCGGCTCGAGCCCTGGCTGCGTGAACCACTCCTGGCCGAGCTGGACCGCCGGGTGCCCAGCACCGCCTGGTCGCCGGTGCGCGTCGTCCGCTCGGCGCTCGGCACGGGAGCCGCCGTACGCGGCGCGGCCGGCTCGGTCATCCGCGGCATCCTCGCGGATCCCGAGCACTATCTCACGACTCACTGGCCATCCGGTCAGGACGCTCGGGCCCGGTGATCCCCGGCAGCAACGGCTCGATCGCCTGCGCTCGCCGTTCGATGTCGGGGCGCCTGGCCCGCCGGGCGTAGGCGATGAGGGCTTCACGATCCTCGCGCGGAAGCCACCCCTGCTCGCACCCCGTTTCCAGCCGCACGAGGTGCTGCACCAGCTCGGCCGACTCGGCGCCGAAATCCCGCATCCGGCGTGTCAGCAGCTCGGCCGCGGCGAGGTAGCCGTTGTTCCAAGCGTGGACCGCCAGCAGCTGCGCCGTCGCCGCGAGGATGTCGCCGAGGTGGAACCCGCCCTCCGCGGCGAGATGCCCGGCGAGCCGGAAACTGCGTCTGCCTTCGCCGACCGGCCCCTCCTCGCGAATCGCTTCGAGCAACGCCCCGACCTGCCGCGTCAGGTAGTCCTGACCCGCGCTCTCCACCGTCACCGCAATCCTCCGCCCAGTCGCCGCGATCGTAGGGAGGTGTCAATGGACAGTGCGCCGGATACATCGAATGCCGAACCGTTATCACCCGAATGGGTCTGCCGGTCGCCGCGCGGTGACGATGGGTGGGTCAACAGGGCGCCACGGCTCCGGTTTCGCCCGCGGGGCACCATCCGGGGTGCTCTCGCAGCCACTTGTCACGCTCCGTCTCGACGTCTCGCTGGGTCAACCCGCGCGCCCTGCTGACGCAGCCACCCGTGTGGCACCTGATGTTCGTCCCTGGTTCGAAACACTGGTTCTCATTCTGGCGGCAAGCCGCCCTGCGCTCGTCGGCCGAGGGTCGCTTGGTCTTGACGGTGGTGGGCGGTTTGGTCGTGGTGGGCGCGGCGGTGATCGAAGTGATGACGACCGGCGTGGTCGTTTCCGGGCTCGGCGAGAGGGTCGTCGGCTCGGCGCTCGTCGTGACCGTGACCGTCGGACGCGCAGGCGGATCCGGCGGCGCACAGGCGGCGGTCCCGAAGAAGAACACGGCAGCCGATATCAGGAGCAGCACACGTGCCACGATTCCTCCGCCTCCGCCGTCGAATCCGCCTGTAGTCGGCGAAAGGGCGGAGAGCGTTACCGGGGGCGCGGCGGTGCCTTGCGCCGAACCACGCGAGCCTGGACCGACTGCCGGAAGGCTCTGCGCCATGAGTGTCCATAAGAGACGCAAGGGGGCGTGAGTGTCATCGAGGCCTGAGGCGAAGGTGACGTGCGCCGGAGCGAGTCCGGACCAGCCGGCGTCCACTCGGAACACTTCCTCTCGACCCGATGTCCGATTGATGCCGGTATGCGCACTTAACGTCGGTGTCATGAGGGGCAAGTAGCGTTATTGAGAGCCAGGTCAAACGTGGCGCGCCTCGGGTGCGGGACCGGGCGGACTGACGGAAGCCGGGCCCGCACCCCCAGTGTCCACAAGGGACGCCTTTCTCAAGAAATCTGTCCGACTTGGGCGGTTTGCGCGGTTTTGGACGAGGGTCGTGAGTGACAATGAGGGTTCTAACCCTATTCGCCACTCACGACCCCCTCAAAGAACCGTGCATAGCACCCAAATCGGACGCTCGTCTCCGAAAGTGAGCCTTATGGACGATTGCGGGCGTCCTGGGTCGCCTTCGACGAGTCCGCGGCCACCTCAGCTTCGGCACGCCATATTGCCTGCCTTTCACTAACTCCACTTGACCCTCACGACCCGCAACCGAACATAAGAGCATCAATCGGCCAGTCGGCAGAATGCCCCCGGCGGACGTCGGCGCGCGCTAGCTCCCGCCCAGGCGAAAACCACGCTCCTTCCCGAGGCATCCGCGCCATAAGCGCATTCAGAGGACTAAATGCGGGGCGCCAGGCCCGGCTGCTCTTCGAAGATCAGCCAGGTCCGGGTGGACCGCACGCCGTCCAGCGCCTGCAGCCGTTCCAGGACGACGTCCCGCAGTGACGCGTTGTCCGGCGTCCGCACCAGCAGCAGGATGTCGAAGTCGCCGCCGACCAGCGACACGTGCTCGACGTACGGGATCTCCCGCAACTCCGCCGACATCGTGCGCCACGACGTCTGCTCGACGGTGATCAGGATGTACGCGCTCGTCCCGAGGCCGGCCCGCCGCGGATCGATCTTCGCGCCGAAACCGGTGATCACGCCTTCGGAGATCAGCCGGTCCAGCCTCGCGTAGGCGTTGGTGCGCGAGATGTGCAGCCGTTCCGCCAGTGCGCGGACGGCGAGCCTGCCGTCGGCGGAGAGTGCGGCGAGGATGGCGCGGTCGATGTCGTCGAGGGCAAGGACCGTTCGTCCCGGATCCGGGCCGTGAGCCACACCACTCGTGGACGTTTGGCTCGGCTGAACCGATCCTGCGGACTGTTTGTCGCTCATTCCGCCTGCCTCTTGAACACCGGGACGTCAGAAACCACCATCTCAGCATCATATGTCTGTGAAAGGTGGTGCTGCGCATGTCGCGGGAGACCCCTGCCGCCGCGTTGCTGCCGTCCGGAGTCCCGGTGCGGTTCCTCGCCGAGGACGGCACGCGCGTCGACGAGCACGACGGCTACTCCGAGCCGCCCGCCGATCGGCTGGTCGAGGCCTACCGGCTGATGGTGCTCGGCCGCCGGTTCGACGTACAGGCGACGGCGCTGACGAAGCAGGGCCGTCTCGCGGTCTACCCGTCCAGCGCCGGTCAGGAGGCCTGCCAGGTCGCGAGCGCGCTCGCCCTCTCCGACGCCGACTGGCTCTTCCCCACCTACCGCGATTCGGTCGCGTTGGTCGCCCGTGGGCTCGACCCGGGCGAGGTCCTCACCTTGCTTCGCGGTGACGCGCACTGCGGCTACGACCCCACCGTGACCCGGGTCGCGCCACAGTGCACGCCGCTGGCCACGCAGACACTGCACGCGGCCGGGCTCGCGCACGCGATGCGGCGCCGCGGTGAGGACGCCGTCGCGTTCGCGCTCATCGGCGACGGCGCCACGAGCGAGGGCGACTTCCACGAGGCGCTCAACTTCGCGGCCGTGTTCAAGGCACCGGTCGTCTTCTTCGTGCAGAACAACGGTTTCGCGATCTCGGTGCCGTTCGAGAAGCAGAGCGCCGCGCCCGCGCTGGCCTACAAGGGCGTCGGCTACGGCGTCCGGTCCGAACAGGTCGACGGCAACGACGCCCTCGCCGTGCTTTCGGTGCTGGACGACGCCGTCGCGCACGCGCGTTCCGGTCGCGGGCCGGTCCTGGTCGAGGCGCACACCTACCGGATCGACGCGCACACCAACGCCGACGACGCCACCCGCTACCGCGACGCGGCCGAGGTCGAGAAGTGGCGCGCCGCCGATCCGGTCCGCCGTCTGGAGACCTACCTGACGAACGAGAAGCTGCTGTCCGAAAAGGACATCGAACGGTTCCGCGCCGAAGCGGAGACCTTCGCGGCCGGAGTGCGCGACACGCTCAACGCCGACGTCGAGCCCGACCCGCTTTCGTTGTTCGAGCACGTTTACGCCGAGCCGACCCGCCACCTGATCGCCCAGCGCGCCCAGGTCGCCGCCGAACTCGAAGCAGTGGAGGCCTGATGAACGAGATCTCGATGGCCCAAGCGCTCAACGCCGCCCTGCGCGACGCCGTCAAAGACGACGACCGCGTGCTGATCTTCGGTGAGGACGTCGGCCCGCTCGGCGGCGTCTTCCGGGTGACCGACGGCATCACCGCCGACTTCGGTGAGGAACGCTGCTTCGACACGCCCTTGGCCGAATCCGGCATCGTCGGCTTCGCGGTCGGGATGGCGATGGGCGGCTTCCGTCCGGTCGTCGAAATGCAGTTCGACGCCTTCGCCTACCCCGCCTTCGAACAGATCACCTCGCATGTGGCGAAGCTGCGGAACCGCACCCGCGGCGCGCTTTCCCTGCCGATGGTCATCCGGATCCCCTACGCGGGCGGGATCGGCGGCGTCGAGCACCACTGCGATTCGAGCGAGGCCTACTACACCCACACGCCCGGCCTGCGCGTCGTCACGCCCGGCACACCGCAGGACGCCTACGACCTCCTGCGCGACGCGATCGACTCACCGGACCCGGTGATCTTCCTCGAACCCAAATGCCGCTACTGGGCGAAGGAATCCGTGTCGTTCACCCGCGGCAACGCCCCAATGGACCGCGCGGTCGTCCGCCGGGCGGGCAAGGACGTCACGGTGCTCGCCTACGGCCCGATGGTCGCCACCGCGATGGAGACCGCGGAGGCGGCGACGGCCGAAGGCTGGGACGTCGAGGTGGTCGATCTCCGATCGCTGAACCCGTTCGACGACGAGACCGTCACCGCTTCGGTGCGCCGCACCGGGCGCGCGGTCGTGGTCCACGAAGCCGCCGGGTTCGGCGGCTACGGCGCCGAGGTGGTCGCCCGCGTCACCGAACAGTGCTTCCACCAGTTGCACGCGCCCGTCCTGCGCGTCACCGGCCTCGACATCCCCTATCCGCCACCGAAACTGGAACGTCATCAGCTTCCGGACGTCGACCGGATCCTGGACACCATCGCCCGGCTGCAGTGGCACGACGAACCGGTGGTGGCCGGTGCCTGACTTCCTGCTTCCGGACCTCGGTGAAGGACTGACCGAGGCGTCGATCGTGAACTGGCTGGTCGCGGAGGGCGACACCGTCGGCGTCGACCAGCCCGTCGTCGAGGTCGAGACCGCGAAGGCCGCGGTCGAGGTGCCGGTGCCGTTCGCCGGCGTGGTCACCCGCCTCCACGGCGAACCAGGTCAATCGTTGCCGGTCGGCGCTCCCCTGCTCACCATCGGTCCCGGCTTCACCGAACCCGGCGTCACGACCGCGAGCGAGGGAAGCGGCAACGTCCTCATCGGCTACGGCACGACCACGACGACGAGGCGCCGCCGGGCGCGCACTGTCGTCTCCGCTCCCGCGAAGCCGTCGAAAGCGCCCGGTGTGATCTCGCCGTTCGTCCGCAAAATGGCCGCGGACAACAAGATCGACCTGACGAAGCTGACCGGCAGCGGTCCGGGCGGCATCATCCGGCGCGCCGACGTCGAGGCCGTGCTCACCGCCGTCCCCGAGCAGAGGGACGGGGAGAAACGGATCCCGCTGACCGGGGTCCGCAAAGCGGTCGCCGACAAGCTGACGACCTCGCGGCGCCAGATCCCCGAGGCGACGGTCTGGGTCGACGTCGACGCGACCGAGCTCGTCGCGGCACGGAAGTCGCTCAACGCCTCGGCGCCGGATCGTCCCGTGAGCCTCCTCGGCCTCATCGCCCGGTTCGCCGTCGCGGGGCTGCGGAAGTACCCCGAGCTGAACTCGCGCGTCGAGGGCGACGAGATCGTGCAGTTGCGGGACATCAACCTCGGTTTCGCCGCGCAGACCGAACGCGGGCTCGTCGTTCCGGTCGTCCGTGACGCCGGTTCACTGTCCACAAGGGACCTTTCGGCGGCGATCCGCGAACGGACCACCCAGGCACGGGAAGGCAAACCCGGCCCGGCGGGCGGCACGTTCACGGTCAACAACTACGGGGTGTTCGGGGTGGACGGCTCGGCCGCGATCATCAATCACCCGGAGGCGGCGATCCTCGGCATCGGCCGGATCATCGACCGCGCCTGGGTGGTCGACGGCACGCTGGTGGCGAGGAAGGTCTGCGAGCTGACACTGGCGTTCGATCATCGGGTGTGCGATGGCGGCACCGCCGGTGGCTTCCTGCGGTTCGTCGCCGACTGCGTCGAGTCGCCGGTCACCGCGCTAGGGGAGCTCTGAGCGCCCAGTACAACTCGTGGTTGTGAACCGCCAACGACCCGTTGTTCGACTTCGTGGTCCCGGCTTGCTTTGATCTCGCGGGTGAGTGGGAGATCGCTGGGGCGACGGTTCGGCTGGTTGTGGGCGGCGTACGCGGCGAGCGCGTTCGGCACCAGATTCGCGTTCGACGCGTTCAGCCTCATCGCCATCGTGGTGCTGGGCGCGGGCACCACCGAGGTCTCGCTGCTGGCGGCCGCCGGTCTCGTCGTGGGCGCCGTCGTCGCGCTGCCGCTCGGCCCGTGGGTCGAGTTCCGCCGCAAACGACCGGTGATGATCGCGATGGACCTGGTCCGCTGCGCGGCGCTGCTGACCGTCCCGCTGGCGTACGCGCTGGGGCTGCTCGGCTTCGGTCAGCTCCTCGTCGTTTCGGTCGTCGTCGCGGCGGCCGACATCACGTTCCTGGCCGCCAGCGGCGCTTTCCTGAAAACGCTGCTGCCCCGCGAAGACCTGCTCGTCGCGAACGCCCGGTTCGAGTCCACCACCTGGACCGCGACCGTACTCGGCCCGCCGCTCGGTGGCTTCGCCGTCGGCCTGTTCGGGCCGGTGATCACGATCGCCGCCGACGCGGTCACCTACCTGCTGTCGGCGCTCGGGATCCGCGCGGTCGGCGGTTCGGAACCGCCACCCGCGAGGCCGGAAGGTGCCCGGTTGACCGGTCGCGACCTGCGGGAAGGGTGGCGGTTCATCCTCACCCACCCGGTGCTGCGGCCCCTGTTCGCCAACACGATCGTGGTCAACGGCCTGATCATGGCGACCGCACCGCTGATGGCCGTCCTGATGCTCGGGCAGCTCGGCTTCGCGCCGTGGGAGTACGCGGTCGCCTTCGCCGTGCCTTGTCTCGGCGGGCTGCTCGGAGCGAGACTTTCCCGGAGCGTGGTCGCCCGGTACGGCCGGAGCCGGGTCCTCTTCGTCGCCGGTTGGCTGCGAATCTGCTGGCCCGTCGGACTGGTCTTCATCCAGCCCGGCGTTCCCGGACTGATCCTGGTCATCGTCGTCGAACTCTGCCTGATCACCTGTATCGGCGTGTTCAGCCCGGTGCTCGCCACCACCAGGCTCGAACAGGTGCCCCTCGACCGCGCGGCGCGCACGCTGTCGGCCTGGTCGATCGCAGGCAAGCTCACCACCGCCGCACTGACCGCGCTCTGGGGCCTGCTCGCCGCGTTCACCGGTCCGCGTGTCGCGGTCGGGATCGCCGGGGCGCTCATGCTCGCGACGCCACTCCTGCTCCCCCGAAACCGTCGGACCCCTGTGCCAGGATCGGCGCATGACGATCAAGAGGGTGGTTCCCAATCTGGAGAGCAAGTCGCTGGAGCAGGCGAAAGCCTTCTACGAGCGGGTGCTCGGCTTCGAGGTGGTGATGGATCACGGCTGGATCGTGACGCTGGCGGATCCGGCGCGTCCCGAGGTCCAGCTGAGCCTGATGACGCATGACGAGACGGCGCCGGTCGTGCCGGTCGCGTCGATCCAGGTCGACGACGTCGACGCGGCGTACGCGGAGGCGAAGGCGTCCGGCGCGGAGATCGTGCACGAGCTGACCGACGAGCCGTGGGGGGTGCGGCGGTTCTTCGTCCGCGCCCCCGATGGTCACGTGGTGAACGTCCTCGCCCACCGCTGAAGCCGTTTCATCAGAATTTCATGACGCTTCCCTAGCGTTCGAACACGCACCGTAGTCGAGCGAAAGGGAGTCGAATGTGAAGAAACTCAGGGGGGTCCTGGCGGCGGCCGCGCTGGCCGCCGGGCTGATCGGCGTCACCGCGCCGACGGCCCAGGCCGACCAGGCGCATTACTACATCCTCATCGGCGGCACCTGTGACGGCGCCGCGACCGTGTACAACGACGCCTGGTTGCGGGGCGGGATCCGGAAGGTCGTCCACTACCCGGCCGGGGCCGCCGGATTGCCCAACTGCGACCAGACGCCGATGGACCAGAGCGTCGCGCGCGGGCACGAAGAAGCCCGTCGCGTGGTCCAGAGTTCCTTCGACGAGAACCCGGGCGCGGAGTTCACCGTCGTCGGCTACTCGCAGGGCGCGCTGGTCGCGAACCTGGTGCTGAACGACATCGCCGACGGGAAACTGGGCGTGGACAAGTCGCGGTTCAGCGCGAAGATCTTCGCCGACCCGATGCAGCCGGTCGGTCCGCCGGGACGCGGGATCAGCGCGGTGCTCCCGCCGGGGGCAGGCGCGCCGTCGCCGTTCGGCGGCTACGTGTCGTTCGGGCCCGGCCGCACCGATTTCGGCGGAATCCCGTTCATCCGCTACTGCATCGAGACCGACGGTGTCTGCCACTTCGACACCATCGAAGCCCCAGGTGGGTATTTCGCCCAGCACCAGTGTTACCAGTGGGCCCGCCCCACCGATCACCGCTCGATCATGGAGGACACGATCGCGGACGGTGTGTACACCAACGGTTCGCACGCGTTGCCGCGGCAGAACTGCCGTCCGCCGTGGCCTTCGGCGTGACCGGGTGAAGACGGCTGTCACCCGGTGCCCGATCACCGGGTGACAGCGGTTCGAGCGATGGCCCGCCCACAACGTCGTGGGCGGGCCATCGTCGGCCTACCGGACCGGCTGTCCCTCCGGTGCCGGGGCGTGCCCGATCGGCCGGGCGGTGAACGTGCCCCGGCCCTGGGTCCGGCTGCGCAGCCGCGTCGCGTAACCGAACAGTTCGGCCAGCGGCACGGTCGCGGTGACCACGGTCGTGCCCGCGCGCGCCGTCGAACCCAGCACCCGGCCACGCCGGGCGGCCAGGTCGCCGAGCACCACGCCGACGGCGCTTTCGGGCACGGTGACGGTCACTTCGGCGATCGGCTCCAGCAGCGTCATCGCCCCGGCCCGCAACGCGTCGCGGAGCGCGAACCGACCGGCCGTCCGGAACGCCATCTCCGACGAGTCCTTCGAGTGGGTGGCCCCGTCGGTCAGCGTGACCCGGACACCGGTCACCGGATGCCCGCCGAGCGGGCCTTCCGCCAGCGCGTCACGGCAACCGGCTTCGACCGCGCGGACGTACTCGCGCGGCACCCGGCCACCGACCACAGTGGACCGGAATTCGAACTCCCCTTCCGCCAGCGGTTCCGTGTCGAGAACGACGTGGGCGAACTGCCCGGCGCCGCCGTCCTGTTTGACGTGCCGGTAGACGAAACCGGACACGCCGCGGGCGACCGTCTCGCGGTAGGCGACCCGAGGCCGTCCGACAGCGACGTCCAGCCCGTGGTCGCGCCGGATCTTCTCCACCGCCACCTCCAGGTGCAGTTCTCCCATGCCCGACAACAAGGTTTGGCCGGTCTCGCGATCGGTCCGGAGCACCAGCGACGGATCCTCCTCGACCAGCCGCGCCAACGCCGACATCAGCCGTTCCGTGTCGGTGCCCGTCCGTGCCTCGACGGCGACCGAGACGACCGGATCGGCGGCGACGGGCGGCTCGAGCAGGAGCGGATCCGACGGCGCGCACAGCGTCGCACCGGCACGGGCCGTCTTCAGCCCGACCACCGCGACGATGTCGCCCGCGACGGCACTGTCCACCCGGGTGTGCCGGTCCGCCTGTACCCGCAGGATGCGGCCGACGCGTTCGCCGCGCCCGCTGCCCACGTCCATCACCGCCTCCGAAGTCCGGATCGTGCCCGAATACACCCGCAGGTACGTCAACCGCCCGGTGGCGGTCGAGGTCACCTTGAAGACCAGCGCGGCGAACGGCGCCGACGGATCGGCAGGCCGTTCCTGGACCGTGCCTTCGTACTCACCGCGGACCGGCGGAACATCCGACGGCGCCGGCAGGTACGCCACCACGGCTTCCAGCAGCGGCTCCACACCGCGGTTGCGGTAGGCCGAACCGCACAGCACCACGAGCCCGACCCCGGTGCGGGTCAGCTCGCGCAGCGCCGAGACCAGCGTCTCCGTCGAAACCGTCGAAGACTCGCAGAACTCCTGCAGCGCGGCCGGATGCAGCTCCGCCACGCTCTCGTCGAGCAGGCGGCGACGCCGGTTCGCTTCGTCCACAAGGGACTCCGGAACCGGCCCTTCCTCGGCCTTCTCGGCACCGTCCGCCCAGACGAGCGACCGCATCCGCAGCAGGTCGACGACGCCCACGAAGCCGTCTTCGGCACCGATCGGCAACTGGGCCACCAGCGGACGCGGATGCAGCCGGTCCCGGATGGACTCGACGGCCGCGTCCAGATCGGCGCCCGCGCGGTCGAGTTTGTTGACGAACGCGATCCGCGGCACACCGTGCCGGTCTGCCTGGCGCCACACCGATTCGCTCTGCGGTTCGACCCCGGCGACGCCGTCGAACACCGCGATCGCGCCGTCGAGGACGCGGAGCGACCGTTCGACCTCGTCGGAGAAGTCGACGTGGCCGGGGGTGTCGATCAGGTTGACGCGATGGCCGTCCCACGAACAGCTGACGGCGGCGGCGAAGATGGTGATACCACGGTCTCGCTCCTGGGAATCGAAGTCGGTCACGGTCGTGCCGTCGTGGACCTCACCCCGTTTGTAGGTGGTGCCGGTGACGTACAGGATCCGTTCGGTGAGAGTGGTCTTGCCCGCGTCGACATGGGCGAGGATGCCCAGGTTCCGGACGGCGGACAGGGGGACACGGTGCGGGTCGGTGCGCATGGCGCAGGGCCTTTCGAGATGAACTCCGGAAACTCCGACGGCGCGATTCCGGCGAACGCGGACAGGCGCCCTCGCCGTCGCGGGGCGACGGGAAGCGGGCGCGAAAAAGTCAGGCGTTCACCAAAAGGGCCGGTGCTAGCCGCGCGGCAGGCACCGGACGCGCGGAGACACGAGGATCACCTCGTACCGAGCCGAGGGGACGACGACGGCGTTGTGATGACGCACGGTCCTGTCCTTCCTCGCCGGGATGATTCGTGGCGAGTCTAGCCACCGCGCAGTGGATCGCATACGGGTTTTCGGCGGATTCGGAGGAAACTGGGCGAGGACCGACCAGTTTCCGGCGGCGGCGGTGTCCACCTTTTCGAGAGACACCATCAGGAGGAAGGAGCCGGGCATGCGGGCGGACGAACTGCTGACCCTGGCGAAGACCGGCGACGGCGCGGCGTTTCGCGACCTCGTCGCGCCGTACCGCCGTGAGCTGCAGGTGCACTGCTACCGCATCCTGGGATCCGTGCAGGATGCCGAGGACCTGCTGCAGGAGACGCTACTGGCCGCGTGGCGCGGGATCGACGCGTACGAGGAGCGCGCGTCCGTGCGGACCTGGCTGTACCGGATCGCGACCAACCGCTGCCTCAACGCGCTGCGGGCGGCCGACCGCCGCCCGCCCGACTACGCGGCCTACCGACCGGAGGTCCCGTTGCCAGAGCCGTCACGCCGCCGCCCGGAACCCAGCTGGCTGGAGCCCTACCCCGATCTCCTGCTCGACGAGATCGCCGATCAGGTGCCCGGCCCGGAGGCGCGCTACGAGGCCAGGGAATCGATCTCGCTCGCGTTCCTGGCGGCGCTCCAGCAGCTACCGCCCAAACAGCGGGCGGTCCTCGTGCTGCGGGACGTCCTCGGGTTCCGCGCCGCCGAGGTGGCGGGGATGCTCGACACCACCGAGAACGCCGTGACCAGCGCGCTGAACCGGGCGCGCACGGCGCTGGCCAAGGAGATGCCGGACGGCGGACGGGAAACCGCTCCCCTGCCGGATTCGCCGCGAGAACGCCGGATCGTCGACGAGTTCGCCCGCGCCTTCGAGACCGGCGACGTCGAGGCCATCGTGGCGCTGCTGACCGACGACGCCTGGCTGACCATGCCGCCACTCCCCCTGGAGTACCAAGGCCCGGACGCGGTCGGGCACTTCCTGGCGACCGTCGCGCTTCGCGACAACCGCCGGTACTCGCTGATCCCGACCCGCGCGAACGGCCAGCCCGCCTTCGGCTGCTACGTGCGCGATCCGAGGACGCCGATCTGCCACGCGCACGGCGTTCTCGTGCTGGAACTCGCGGGCGACCGGATCACCGCGGTGACCCGGTTCCTCGACAACTCACTGCTCGCGGTGTTCGGGCTTCCCCGCTCGCTGCGCGACTGACCTTCCCCGCCCCCTGGCCACGCCTCGACGGGCGTGTGCCCTGTCATGCCCGAAAACCAAGGAGAAATCTTGACCCCCAAACAGGCGTGGGTGCTGGCGCTCGCCTCGCTGGCGTCGTTCATGATGGCGCTGGACAGCCAGGTCGTGACGACGGCGCTGACCACGATCCGCCGGGATCTCTCGGCCTCGATCGAACAACTCGAATGGACCGTCAACGCCTACAACCTGAGTTTCGCGGTCCTGCTGCTGACCGGGGCGGCACTCGGTGACCGGTTCGGCCGCCGCCGCATGTTCGTCACCGGCCTCACGGTGTTCACGCTCGCCTCGGTGGGCTGCGCGATCTCGACGGACATCGGCACGCTGATCGTCGCGCGCACCGTGCAGGGCGCCGGCGCCGCGATGGTGCTGCCGCTGTCGCTCACCCTGATCAGCGCGATCTTCCCGCCCGAACAGCGCGGTAAGGCGATGGGGCTTTACCTGGGCCTCACCGGGCTGGCGACGTTCAGCGGCCCGTTCATCGGCGGTGTGATCGCCGAGGGACTGGCCTGGCAGTGGATCTTCTGGCTCAACCTGCCGATCGGCGTGGCCGCCGTCCTGCTGACACTTCGGCGCGTCGACGAGAGCGCCGGTCCGAACAACCGGTTGGACCAGGGCGGCGTCGTCCTGATGACGCTGGGATCGCTCGGCATCGTGTGGGGCCTGGTCCGCGGGAACCTCGCGGGCTGGGGCAGTGCCGAGGTCCTTGGGGCGCTGACGCTCGGCGTCGTACTGGTGATCGCCTTCGTGTTCTGGGAACGCCACAGCGACGCGCCGATGCTGCCGATGCGGTTCTTCCGGCTGAGGGCCTTCTCCACGGCCAACGCGGCGAACTTCTGCGTCTTCGCCTCGCTGTACGGCACGTTGTTCTTCCTGCCGCAGTATTTCCAGACCGCACAGGGTTTCGGGCCGTTCGAGGCGGGACTGCGGCTCATGCCGTGGACCGCGACCCTGATGATCTGCGCGCCCATCGCCGGCAAACTGGCCGACAAGTACAGCGCGCGTACCTTCGTGGCCGCCGGGCTGCTGCTCCAGACCATCGGCATGGGCTGGATCGCCCTGGTCGCCGTCCCAGGCACCAGCTACGCGACCCTGCTGCCAGGACTGATCGTCAGCGGTGTCGGCATCACCTCGGCCATGCCCGCCGCGCAGCGCTCGGTCGTCGGTGCCGTGCGGCCGCCCGAAATCGGGCAGGCGTCCGGCGCGTTCATGATGTTGCGGATCTTCGGTGGGGTGTTCGGCGTGGCGGTGGCGGTCGCCGTTTTCACCGGCGCCGGAAGTCACGTGTCACCAGAGGAATTCGGCGGCGGGTTCTCGGCGGCGATGGGCGCTGTCGTCGCCTTCGCCTTCACCGGCATGCTGGTCGCCTTGGGCATACCGGGCAGGCGACCGGCCGACGCACCGCGGGCACCCGCCCTGTCAGGTACCGATCGAGGAGGAAACCGATGACCGACCTGAACGTTCGCGCCGAAACGCTCCGCGGCCTGCACAGCGGGGAAATGCTCGTGCTGCCCAATGTCTGGGACGCCGCGAGCGCCGGAGTCGTGGCGGAGGCCGGCTTCCCCGCGATCGCCACCGCCAGTGCCGCCGTGTCGGCGATGCTCGGCTACCCCGACGGCGAAGGCGCGCCATGGCAGGAGATGTTCGCGGCGGCGGGCCGGGTCGCCCGCGCGGTCTCCGTGCCGGTGACCGTGGACGCGGAAGCGGGTTACGGCCTGGCGCCGCGGGAATTCGTGGAGCGGCTGCTGGAGACCGGCGCCGTCGGCTGCAACCTGGAGGACACCGATCACTCCTCTGGCGGGCTGGCCGACGCGGACGAGCACGCCCAGCGGCTCGCGGACATCCGTGCCGCGGCGACCGACGCGGGCGTCCCGATCGTCGTCAACGCCCGCGTCGACACGTTCCTGGGTGACCGCGGGATTCCGGAGCAGGACAGGCTCGCCGAGGCCGTCCGGCGAGGCAGGCTTTACCGGGAGGCCGGTGCCGACTGCGTGTACCCGATCGGCGTGCGACGGCGGGACGACCTCGCCGCACTGGTCACCGAACTCGGCTGCCCGGTGAACGGGAACGTCGGAGACGAACTGGACCTGGCCGCGCTCCGGGAACTCGGCGTGGCGCGGGTTTCGTACGGTCCCCGCTTCTATCGCGCGGCTTTGGCGGGGTTCAAGGAGGCCATCGAGAAGCTGGAGGGCTGAGCGCGCGTCGTGAGTGGCGATTCGGGTTAGAACCCGAATCGTAACTAGTCAGGTCCTGGTCATCCGGTGATCGTTGTTCTGCGATGATTGCCGGGTGTCCGGGAGTGAGCGTCCGTCGTATGACGAGCT
>NZ_JBVIRO010000032.1:0-51470 GCF_055575975.1 Amycolatopsis sp. NPDC033938 | reverse complement strand
GAATCGGCGTCGGCGAACCAGGCATGATCGGATTCACGCTACCGGAGATCCGACGCCTGCTCACCAAACTCATCCCGCGTGTCACCGACACCGCCGAACACATCTGGCACTGGTCACACTTCCGCCGCCGACGACAACACCAAGCCCGCCTCGGCCACTACAAACGACGCGGCTACCCACTCACCAAACTGCCGTTGCAGTACTAAGGGTGCTTAGTATGCGCAGGTCAAGCCCCTAGGACAAGTGGTCATCAGTCGCCGGATACAACAACCTGGCCGGCGTCGACCAGGTCTTCACCCTGTTCGCCAGGGGCAATCAGGTCCTGACCGACTTCATAGCCGTGCAGGCGACGCTGAGTGCAACACTGATGGGCATGCAACGGCAACTGTGAACACCCCCGGAACCGCCAGAGAGATGCCTTCAGGGAATGATCGAACCGAACCAGGGTGTCAATCCGACGACAAGGATCAGCAAGGTATACACCCAGAACGAGCGATCGACAGGCACTTCCTTGGGGGCTTGCGCAGGAAGATCGACGGCGTGTGCGGCCGCCATGGCTTCCTGCAGCACCTGCTGGTGGCGGTCAGCCCTGCAGGCGTAACGAGGGAACAGTTTCGATAGCAGCCATGATTGATCGAACTCCCAGGACACGGTTTCCACGCTCGTGATGAGGTTGATTCGGTTGCCTGCTACCTGGATGTCGTTGATGTCATGCCAGTTGATATGTCGATTGCGAAAGGCATAGACCAAGTCGACACCGTGAGAGTTCCATGTCAGGCGTGCGCGCAGGCCGCCTCGTCGGATGAGTTCCAGTAGCACCACTGCCAACGTGAGCGATATCAGGAGAGGCGGAACCGCAAGTCCCTCGAGAGCGTGATCATAGGGAACGTACGAAGCCAAGATGGCGACGATAGCGGCAGCCAGCCAGTTGATGAGCCGGCTTCTCCTGATCTGACCGTTGATGTCCATACCAAGGTTCAATTCGCACCCTACCGACGTGATCATCCTTACGTCGGTGCTCGGGGTGTTCGACCGCGTCGAGCACCCCGAGCACCGATTCGTCATGTTACCTGCCGAGTCTTGCGACGAAGACCTACCTGAAGGCGATACTCAGGTCTCCGCTTACCGGTAGCGGTTCTTGAATTTGACCTGTTTCCGGTGCCGGAAGTACCTGCCTACCACCCATAAGCGGGACGGGCTGAAGCTCCTCTTGGCGTTGCCATACCTGGATACGAAGCCACCACGGGCTCCATGGCTCGCAGCGACGGGGAATTTGACTTGTGCGAACCGGGAGATCCCGAATCCCATCGCTCCGCATACGGCGTCACCGAGAATATGCCGGACCGGGCTTTCGCTGCGGTGGTTCGCTGCCCAGTTGGCGGCACCGAGCCCGGCTCCGGCCAGTGCCCCGGCGCCGACCGCGATACCCCGGACCCATGGGTTGTCGAGTGCCTTGCGGCCGAAGTCCGCCGCTTTCTCGAGCCAGGACCACCACTGGCCATTGAGGTCCGTTTTGTTGATGGGGTCGGCGATGACGTAGTCGTAGGCACTTCCCGACCGAGCAGGGTCCCGCAGACCGGGCACGCCACAGCATCGCCCTTGTTCGATGCCCGCACCACGACTACATCGCCCACTTCCTCGACGCCCTCGACCGCCGAAAGTCCCGAGAACACCACATCGACCAGCATCGCCACCAAGATGCATGGAATCCCGGCACCGCAGGTAGAGGAGTTCGACGTCGGAATTCTCGATAAAGTGGAAACGCGCCGCCATGTTGCACGCAACCGCGGCTGGATGGTTTTCAGCCGCGGTTGCGTTCGTGTGCCTTGGTCAGCACGGTAGACAGTCTTGAGACCTCATCGTCGGAGCCGCTCAGGTTCGGAGCGACGGCCTGGACGGACGTAAATCTCCCTCCACCGCAGGTTTGTCCGTTGATGGCTTTGGGGTTCTCCCGAGTGGGAATCAGATTCACGGTGCGGGAGCTGCCGGCCGGTAGCCCTTGGACCTCCAGCAGCGTAGAGAACAGCTCACAGGCACGATCCGGCGTGATTCCCTTGCCTGAGGCGATCAGGTCGCGAGCCGCTTCCAGTTTGCGAGTCGTCTCCGGATCGTCGAGCAGTCCTGACCTCTTCACCTGCTCTATTGCTGCGGGCAATTGCGTTGCCCATGTTTCTGCTGACGTACCGATCACCTGGACGCGACCCCCGGCAGGAATCTCCCAGTGGCACGCGGGCAATCCGCCGACAGCCAAAGACTTCGGCTCGGACACCTCTCCGGCAAGCATCGACAGCTCAGCCGCTGTGAGAAGTGCACACGAAGCGTCCGGAGCGGACGTCTTCGTCGCCGGGTCAGCGGACGACGGGGCCACACCCTCGGCGACCTTGCCTTGCGGCGCCGAAGCAGACTTGTCCGACGAACACCCGACCAGCCACAGCATTGCCGACGCGGCGACAAACACTGCAATTCGACTGGCCCTCAGATAGCCGAGGCGCTCCACGTTTGGCATCTTGCGCTCATCTCCCCCATCCAAAGAAGACAGAGGCTACCAGGACCGCAGTTGCGAACAGGCCGAGAACGTGTCGGCGACAAGCGAAGAGGATGATCGCGTGTCCGACGACCACCTGTGAGTGATGTGACGCCAACAGGAGCGGAGTTGCCCACCGCCGCGGACAAGAACCTGCCCAGACTCGACGGCAGCCTAAAACCGTTCTTCATCAACAGAAACCGTCTCCGGCGAGGTCGAGGAGCCTCGGCTCCGCCTTCGCCCCGCTGGCCGGTTCCGCACTCCTGGAACACACCGACAGAATCTAGCTGGGAGTGAGCGTCACAGCAGCCGGGCCCATGCTCTTCCTGGCACAGCGAACTGTTGCCGGAGCGCTGCGCAATCGTCGAACCAGCCGACCTGCGGCCACACCAGCTTGTCCAGCCGTGGAAGCCCCCACCACAGCGGTTGTGACAAGGAAGCAGAAAGGCTGCTACACCACCAACCGGCCCCGCAGAGCACACCGGAGCAAACGGAGACATAACGGAGCCCAGCCACGATCGACGCCAAGGCGAAAATGCCGCCAAAGGACCAACGTTCCTGCAGGTCGGAAGCGATGTCGACGTTGTGGGCCGGGTCGGGCTCGAACCGACGGCCAAGGGATTATGAGTCTGCAGGTGACGACTCATCTAACGATCATTCGTCTTGACAGGCATGTTTGCCGACTGACTCGCACCTGCGCGTGATCACCATCTAGTCATTCGACACGGCGGTAATCCGCGTGCCGACGGTCTGACGGCCCGGCCTGTCCGGTCCAAGCTGGCTGGGTCACCTGCAAGCGACGTATCGCTGCCGCGTCCGGCACTCTCGTGTGCGATGCTTCGCCGATCAAGTGGCAGCCCGCTCCTTCTTCTTACTACGCCCGACCACTAAGGCCGCGACGACCGCCAGACTGAACCCGAGCACTACGAGAGCCACAGGTTTCGCCTTACCCGCAGCCTGGACGGCTGGGACTTTCGCTGTTCCGGGAGAAACGTTTCGACATGGGGCTGGTTCCAGGGGCCGTGGCATGCGGAAGAGCAGCACCCAGAGCATGGTCGCCAAGGCAACGAGAGATGCTTCGACGACGATGACGAACGCCGCGTATACATGCCAGCCGAAGATGTGTTCGGAGGGAACGAGTGCGGAAAGCGCCATCACTTCACCGAGACTGAGGATAAACACGGCGAACACGACGACCGGCCGCTGGCTGGGGTCTGTCGCGGCTTCCCGAAAGAAGCCCACCTCAAGTCCTAAAGCGACGATGAGCAGAACGATGACCTGTGTCATCTGCGCGAAGAACTCTTTGTCAACCTCACCACCCAGTTGGTACTCCCACCACGTGGTCGCATAGTAAGCGGCGAGCGTACCGGCCAGAAGAGGAATGGAAGTCCGGAGACGGACCCACTCGCTTTGGTCGCTCTCCCGAGCCTTCCGGCTCACCAACATCGCCGGTCTGGCATCCAAGGTGGTCGACAGGATGAGTGCCAACCCCGCCAGGTAGGCGAGCGGGGTTACCAGATCGAGCCACAGTCTCGTCAAGTCACCGGGAGAGGTCCTAGGAGCGACGACCACTGTGGTCAAAAGATCGAGCGCCAACGTCGCCAAGGCGCCAACGAACCACCAGGCCAATACTGAGGTTCTCTTTGCACCTCCGATCCGCCGTCTGAACAGGCTCTTCGTCAGCAGTACCGCAGCCAAGATGGCGAGGTCGATCGGGGCCAGCAGCCAATCCCACCTGTGGCGCAGTTCTAACTCTTCGTCGAACGCACCCAGGAATTCGTCACTGAACGCGAGTACGACGAGCACCATGAAGACCGCAGTGATGGGAACGACCGCGTTCGAGGGAGAGCGGCTGGGTCTGGTCACGTTCGACAGTCGTCTGTTACAGCCGACGCGTTACCCGAGAGGTATCCCCACCCCGACGTCGCCGCCTTTCCAAGGTCCAAACCCTGGTTCATTCATCCGGCCGTCCAGCGATCGCTGTGCGCAACGGGGGGCGGTCGAAGTAGGTGCACTGTGCACCGCATCCGGCGAAACCAGGTGCACGCTGCCGTGGCGAACCCCCGCCGACCGAATCGCCTCATCCGGGAGCAGGGCAGACCGCCATCACACCCGACGCCCTAACGGGTGATCCCATCCACACGGCGTCAACCAGCTCTGCCCTGCTCTCAGACACATCATCACTGCCCACTCAGACGCTAGGACCACAACGCCCCTGCTTCAGGTCACGCCTCATCCCACCTGACCGCCGGCGTTCTGCAGCAGCCCAAAGGCCGGGCGGCCGAGCTCATCCAGCACGACGACCTCGCCATCGAGCACCGCCTGGCGCCGCGACCCGCTGCGCCGTCCGTTCATCTGCCTCGGAAGCGACACTCAGCGGGCTGTGTCCTGTGCCGAGCAGATCCGGCTCAGCTGCGCGAGGCTGAAGCCGAACAATGGGACACCGAGCGGAACGTGGACCGCCGCCACGGGCGCGATCCTTGGCGAAGCCGCCGCACGGCCGCCACAAGAGGATCGCGATGAGCGGGTGCAACGTTGAGACGACGAACAGCGTGTACGCCGTGGCGCTGCGCACGAGTGAGTCTCCGGAAACGTGCCAGCTACAGAGAATCCTCATCACCCGAGGACTTGAGCTCGCGCCACTTCTTGATTCTTCTGGCCCTCCAGCGCCGGATTGACGTCTCACGGACCTCCTGAGAACCCCAATGGACCCACTTCGTGACATCCCCGACAGAGACGGTCATGCACATGCGATCGGACAGCATGTCCTCGGGCGACACGTGGGAAATCTCTTCCTCACTCACCGCGATCGCCGCACGAATCGCGGTACGTATCTCGGCGCGGGGTGGGCCGACACGCGAAGCAGAGACACCCAACACGCATCCGGCTACCGCCAGGACCTATCTGTTCCGCGGGCGGCTCTTCCATGGATTCGGCAGGCGCTTGGTCGGGGTACCGCGGCACAAACGGGCGTACTACCTCTGCAGGCCCAGCAACAACAACCACGGCCGCTCGGACAGGTTCACCGACCACGAGAACGCTCTCTATCTTCGCGAAGACGCCCTGCTGGACGCCGTCGCCAGGTTCTTCGCCGACCGCGTGTTCGGCCCTGACCGTCGCACGGTCCTCGAAGCCGACCTGGCCGGTTCCGACGATCACGCCACATCTGAACGAGAGGAAGAACGAGCCCGAATCCAGCGACAGCTCGCCGAGATCGCCAAGAAGCAAGCATCGATCCTGAAGCAAGCACAGCAAGGGGACCCGGACGACCCCTTTACAGCCGCTTTGCGAGGCAGCTACAACGAACTAGCCAAGGGCGAGAAGCAACTCCACGCCAAGATCACCGCTCTGGACGAGGCGGACTCGGCTACACCTCGGGGCATGACAGCCGACGAACTGCCACTGATCGACGCGCTTCCCTATCTCGCCGTCAACCTCGCAAAAGTGCCAGAACCGTATCTACGGGCGGCGCAGCGCGCCGGATCGGCTTGTGAGGTTCCTGTTGGTGCCCCCGGTGAGATTCGAACTCACACTGGACGGGTTTTGAATCCGTTGCCTCTGCCAGTTGGGCTACGGGGGCGTGCGGGGTGAACTTTACGGGATCGCGGCCGCGCCCTTTTCGCCGGGCCCGGAGTGTGATGCCCGTCTGACGTGGTGAACGCCATCTCGCCGACTGGATCGTTCCCGGTAGGCTTCAGGTTCGCGGACTGACCGCGAGCCGAACTGCCCGACGACCTTCAGGAGGACCCCGGTGACCGAGCAGGCTGCCGAGGCCAATGGTGCCGTCGCCGCACCCCAGCGGCGGGTGCTCGTGGCCGAAGATGAGGCCCTCATCCGTTTGGACCTCGTCGAGATGCTCCGTGAAGAGGGCTACGAGGTCGTCGGTGAGGCGGGTGATGGCGAGCAGGCCATCAACCTGGCCACCGAATTGAAGCCCGACCTGGTGATTCTCGACGTCAAGATGCCCAAGCTCGACGGTATCGAGGCCGCATCCAAGATCACCGGCGACCGGATCGCGCCGGTCGTCATCCTGACCGCGTTCAGCCAGCGCGACCTCGTCGAGCGGGCCAGGGACGCCGGCACGATGGCGTACCTGGTCAAGCCGTTCGCCAAACGGGATCTGGTGCCCGCCATCGAGCTGGCCGTGAGCCGGTTCGCCGAGTTGCAGGCGCTCGAGTCCGAGGTCGCGGGCCTGACCGATCGGCTGGAGACCCGCAAGGTCATCGACCGGGCCAAGGGGCTGCTGATGAGCCGCCAGGGGCTCACCGAGCCGGACGCTTTCCGCTGGATACAGCGCACCGCGATGGACCGCCGAACCACGATGAAGGCGGTGGCCGAGGCCGTCGTCGAGAGCATCGGCTGACGGACCCGGCCAAAGCCGCGAAGGCCACCTCCATCCCGGAGGTGGCCTTTTCGCTCAGAGACCGCTTGCCGCCCGCATCACTCGATAGACGTCGGTGTTCTCGACCGTGCCACCCAATCGGGCGGAACCGGGCCCCTCGGCGGTGACCGGGGTGTCGGAACCGGTGTGGTCGTGCGTCGTCCAGTCCACGGTGAACTGGAGCTTCGAGCCCGGTACGCCGAACGGGCCGTCCTGGTCGGGATCGGTGTCGGAGGCGTCGTAGTTCTCGATGCTCAATCCGCCGGTCTCGTGGTCGCCGCCGATGATCACCAGCGTGTCGGGATGCGCGCGGACGAAGCGCATGACCTCGGCGATCGTGGCGTCCAGTGCCCGGCCCGCGTCGATCACGCCGTGCGCGTTGTTCTCGTGTGACATCCCGTCGGTTCCTTCTTCCTCCAGGAACAGGAAGAAACCGCGCGGGTTCTTCGACAGCGTGTCCAGCGCCTTGCGCGCCATCTGCTGGAGCGGCACTCGTGGCGCGTACTTCCCGACGCCGTCCGGGCCGTAGTCGACCATGTCCTCGTTCGCGAACAGGCCGAGGATCCGGTTCGCCCGCGTGTTCCGCAGTTCGTCGCCGTCACGCACGTAGGTGTAGCCGGTTCGCCGCGCGCGTTCGACGAGGTCGCCGTAGGGACTGCGGCTCTCCTCCCCCGGCTTGTCCGGCCAGAGACCGGGATTCCCCCTCGGGTACCACCAGTCCTCACCCCCGCCGAGCAGAACGTCCGGGCGGCTGTCCTCGATGTACTGCTTCGCGATGTCGCTCTGCGAATCCCGGCTCGGAACATGCGCCGCGAAGGCGGCGGGCGAGGCGCCGGTCACCTGCGCGGTGGTGACCAGGCCGGTCGACTTCCCCGCCCGTTTCGCCCGTTCGAGGATCGTTTCCACCGGACGGCCGTGGACGTCCATGCCGACGGCGCCGTTGCGGGTCTTGTGCCCGGTGGCGAGGGCTGTGGCCGCCGCGGCCGAATCGGTGACGATCTCGTCCGGGTCGTCCGGGGCCGTCCGCACGAGGCCGGTGACCGCGAGGCCGTCCATCGCCAGTTCGCCGCTTTTGCCCTTGAGCGCCAGCCGAAGCAGGTCGCGCTGGCCGAGGCCGAGGCCGTCGCCCTGGATGTAGATGATGTTGCGCGCCACCCGCGCCCCGGACTCCGCCGTCGTCGTCTGCGCGACGGCGGCCGAGCCACCGCACAGGACCACCAGAACCGTCGCCGCCGCCAGACCGCGTCCCCGCATGTCGCCTCCCGTTAGTTAGGAACCTTTCCTAACAGAGAACCGAGACGAAGGCCAGAGGCCGAGCGGCCACGCGAGCCGCGAGAACCATCCCGGAGGGATACCCACGCGCGGTGAGATCCAGACCACACGATCGGGTCGTGACGATCTTGGTACGGCTGGGTCTATGGAGTGTGGGACAGAACGGGATGACCCGCGAACTTCCGCCACAGGCAAGGAAATCCGAATCAAGGAGACTGCGATGACGAGCACCACCGCCACCACCAAGCCGAACACCAACTCCTCCGCTCCCGCCGAGAACAGCGCACTCGTCACGACGCAGGGCGTGACCACGATCGCCGACACCGTCGTGCAGAAGGTCGCGGGCCTCGCGACCCGTGAGATCACCGGGGTCCACGCGCTCGGCGGCGGCGCCGTGCGGGCGTTCAACGCACTGCGCGAGCGCATCCCGGGCGCCACCGCGTCCGCCGGACAGGGCGTGTCCGTCGAGGTCGGCGAGCGCCAGGCCGCCGTCGACCTGCAGATCGTCGTCGAATACGGCGTCGCGATCGCGGATCTCGCCAAGTCGGTGCGCCGCAACGTGATCGGTGCCGTCGAGCAGATGACCGGGCTCGAGGTCGTCGAGGTCAACATCAACGTGTCCGACGTGTACATCCCGGGTGACGACGAAGGCGACGAGAACACCGAATCCGGCCGAGTCCAGTGACCACCGGCGCCGAACCGCGCCCTACCGCAAGGAGAACGTTCATGAACGCCACTCATCTCGGCCTGCTGACCGGTCTCGTGCTCGGCGTGGCAGGCGCCTTCGGCGGCTTCGGCGCCTTCCTCGTCGTACTCGTCCTCGCCGGCCTCGGCCTGCTGGTCGGCCGGTTCCTCGACGGCAAGCTCGACCTTTCGGCCCTGGCCGGCCGCGACAGGGGCTGACCACCATGACGACCATGACCGCCGCCGCGCCGGAAACGGACGGGCGCGGCGGGCTCACCGTGGCCGGCGGTGCCGTCGAACGGATCGCCGCGCAGGCGATCACCGAACTCGACGGCATCGGCGGCTCGGCCTCCCGGGTGCTCGGGATCGCGGTCGGCGGTGAAGACCTCGACCAGGGCGCCAAGGTGAGCGCGAACGTCACCGGCACCACGGCCACTTTGGCCGTCCGGCTTTCGGTGAAGTACCCGCTTTCGGTCCGCGCCACCACCGAAACCGCGCGGGAGCACCTGATCCGCCGTGTCGGCGAACTGTCCGGCCTGACCGTCACGCAGGTCGACATCACCGTCACGGCCCTGCATTCCGCGGAACCCGAGACGAGGAGGGTCCGATGAAACGGCGCCCCCGCCGCAGTGTCCCGGCCGTGCTCGTCGCACTCGTGGTGCTCGCCGGATGTGTACTGGCCGCCGCCGTCGCGGTCCAGACGATCATCGGGGAGAAACCGTGGGTCAGCTACGACGCCGTCGCGTCCGCGCTGCACGGAACCCGATGGAGTGACCTGCTTCCCGCGCTCGTCGGCGGTGGTGTCGCGCTGATCGGCCTGCTCCTGCTCGTGAGCGCGATCGTCCCGGGGAAGCCGACCGTGCTGCCGCTCGAAGGCGGCCCGGACTCCGGCGCCTCCCGGCGCGGCTACCGGTCGACGCTGCGCGCCGCCTCGTCCACTGTGGACGGCGTCTCGGCGGCGAAGCTGAAGGTCAACCGGCGCAGGATCGTCTCGGTGGTGACCACCGGGCGGACGAACACCGCCGGACTCGCCGACGCCGTCCGCGCCGCCATCGAGCACCGCATCGCCCAGATCGGTCCCGCCACCGTCCCGGCCGTACGAGTCCGGGTCAAGGCAACCAGGAGCGCGTCATGACCGACCTCAACCGTCCCGCCCGGCTGAACCGCACCTTGCTGGTACTCACGGGACTCGTGCTGCTCGCCGCCGGCATGTTCGCCGTCGGCACCCATTTCGGCAAAATTCCCCTGCTCGAACCCGGCGCCGCGCTCGTACCCGGCACGGCGATGCCACCCGGATGGGCCTGGTACGTCGTCGCCGGAGCCGCGGTCGTCGTCGGACTGCTGACGCTGCGCTGGCTCATCGCGCAGCCCGTCCACAAACCCAAGTCCCGCACCTGGCGTTTCGACCAGGACACGGGCCGGACCACACTGGCCGGGAGCACCGCTGTCGAGCCGTTCGCGGCGGAGGTCGCGACCTACCCCGGTGTCCACGCCGCGCACGCCACGCTGGGCGGCACCCAGGACGCGCCGGTGCTGGCCGTGGTGCTCAGCGCCGAACAGGACGGCGATCTGGTCGCCATCCGCGAGCGCGTCGCCGGAGAGGGGCTGCCCCGGCTGCGCCAGGCACTGGACCTCGACGAGCTGCCGATGACCATCGAGTTCCGTTTCTCCGCCAAGGCAGGCCCCCGCATCCAGTAGCGAGGTTTCCGGGGTGCCTGGATCGGGAAGCCGGTCCAGGCACCCCCGCCCCGATCCAGAGGAGTCCCGCATGTCCGCCGTGACCAGGGCAGCCGACACCTTGCTCGACCGGACCCTGCTCGGGTACAGCAGCCTCGGGCACCACCTGCGACGGCGGTGGTGGCCCGAGGATCCGGCGCCGGACGCGCTCGCGGGCAAGGTCGCCGTGGTCACCGGCGCGAAAGCCGGTCTGGGCAAGGCGACCGCCATCGGGCTGGCGAAATCGGGCGCGACCGTCCGGATCGCGGTCCGCGGCGACGGCGAGGCCGCCCGCACCGAGATCGAGCGCGCCGTGCCCGGCTCGCGGATCATCGTCGACCACTGCGACGTCAGCCTGACCTCGTCCGTGCGCGACTACGTGAAAGACCTCGACGGCGAGATCGACGTCCTCGTGCACAACGCCGGCGTGATGCCCACCGAACGAACGGAAACGGCCGAGGGCAACGAAGTCATGCTGGCCACGCACGTACTCGGGCCGCATCTGCTCACCGCGTCGCTCCGGCCGCGGTTCGCCGACGGCGCGCGGGTGATCTGGGTCAGCTCCGGGGGCATGTACGGCCAGCCCCTGCGCACCGACGACCTCCACTATCTGCACGGCGACTACCGGCCCGCCGCCGGATACGCGCGTACCAAACGCATGCAGGTGGTGCTGGCGGAACTCTGGGCGGACGAATTCGACGGTTCCGGCGTCATCGTGCACAGCGCCCATCCCGGCTGGGCCGACACCCCTGGGGTCGCGAACTCCCTGCCGACGTTCCGGAAGCTGACGCGGCCGATCCTGCGGAACCCCGAGCAGGGGGCGGACACCTTCGTCTGGCTCGCGGCGGCCGAAGAACCGGGTCGGTACAACGGGATGTTCTGGCACGACCGCGTCCCCCGGCCGACGCACTACCTCGGCAAGACCAGGGAAACCGCCGCGCAGCGCCAAGAACTCTGGCAGGCCTGCGGGCGGCTCACCGGCCTCTAGCCGAGGGGGACCATCGCGACCGCGGGGGTGGACGGCGTGCGCGAACCCCCGGCGGGTTCGACGGTGATACCGACCCGGTCGATCCCGCCGGGCAGATCCGCGAGCACCGGCCTGGTCCGATGTGGACCGTCGGAAGCGAGCAGCCCGGCAGAATGCACGCCGCTCGCTCCGATGAGCCAGACCTGATACGCCTTGCCGGGCGCCAGCGTCGGCAGGTCACCCGCCAGTACGACGACCTTGCCGTGACTGCGCGAGGTCACCACTGTGGTGGCGTCACGCTCGGGCCCCTTCACCGTCGAGGCGTCAGGAGCGGTGAGCACGGAATTCACCGAGGCGAGCCGCTGTTGAGCCGGATCCGTTCCCGGTTCGGTGTTCGTGGTGACCAGTCCGAACACCAGCGCGCCGGCGGCGGCCGCGGCGGCACCCCACAGGGCGATCCGCACGGACGGCTTCTTCGACGGTTCGACGCGCCGGACGGCGGCGATCAGAGGCGGCCATTGGCGGGTCTGGGCGGCCTGGGTGAGCGTCGCTTCCCTCAGCCTCGGAGGCGGCACCGAGGCCATCGCCGACCCCAGCCGCGCCGCGGTCTCCCGCAGTTCCCGGACCTCCTGACGGCAGGCGGAGCAGCCCCGCAGGTGCCGCTTGAACGCCGCGGCCTCCTCCGGGACGGCGTCCAGCGCGTAAGCCCCGGTGAGTGTGTGCAGTTCGACCGTCATTGCCCGACCCCCAGGCAGTCGCGCAACCGGATCAGGCCGTCGCGGATGCGGGTCTTCACCGTGCCCGGCGCGGTTTTGAGCACTTCCGCGACTTCCGGATAGGTGTAGCCGTTGTAATAGGCCAGCACGACGGATTCCCGTTGCAGATCGGTCAGCGCGGACAGGCATTGGCGCACCCGCTGCTGCTCCAGATTGCTGATCGTCGATTCGGCGACCTCGTCGAACGGGCGCCGGAAATCGAGTCTGCCCGCCCGGTCGTCCCGGTCGAGTGCCGCCTGATGCGAACGCACCCGGTCCACGGCCCGCCGGTGCGCGATGGTGAGCACCCAGGCCAGGGTGCTTCCCTTGCCCGGTTTGAACCGCGCCGCCGTCCGCCACACCTCCACCAGGACCTCCTGGGTCACTTCTTCGGCGAACGTGCCGTTGCGGACGACCCTGTTCACCACTCCCCACACCGGCCCCGACACGACGTCGTACAGGTCGGCGAACGCCTGTTCGTCACCCGCCGCGACCCGTTGCATCAGGCTTGTCTCGGCGGGCTCCGCTCCGGTGCCGCCGTTTTCGCGCAGACTCGTCCGCACACCCTCGACCATCAAGCTGCCTCCACCTCACCCGACGCCCGGCTACGCGGTTGCCATGACGTCTGAGAGGCATTCGGAGCCGACGGCGCCGCGGACTGGTCCGTGCCGGGAAGAGCGTCGGTTTCCTGGTCGCGCGGCTGACCATCCCTTATGCCGAAAAAACGGGCCGGGGCGCGGAAATCCGCTGCCCCGGCCCGGAAAACCGGACTACTTCTTGAAGGTGTCGCGGATCTTGTCCGCCGCGTCACCGACGGCGTCCTTCACGTTCTCGACGGCGCCCTTGAGACCGGCCTTCGCCTGATCGGCCTGGCCCTCCGCGCGCAGCTCGTCGTTGCCCGTGGCGTCGCCGGCGGCCTCCTTGGCCTTACCGCCGAACTCCTCCGCCTTGTTGCTGATCTTGTCGCCCAACGACATCGGGTCCTCCTCCGTCCGTGGCGCCCGGATCGTGCGCCGTACACGGTAAGGACAACCCTTGATCAGGATTCGTCATGCACACGGACGGGTGATCACGCTCACGCCGTGCGCCACGGCATGTGCTGCAGCGTCCAGGTGTTGCCGTCGGGGTCGCTGAAAGCCGCGTAGTAGACGCCGCCGATGTCCTCGACCGGACCGACTTCGGCCCCCCTGGCGATGAGCGCGGCGCGTGCCTCCTCGATGTCGGCGACCACGAGATGGAGCCCTCGCAGGGTCCCGACCGGCATGTCCAGTGACGCGAGCCCGGTGGTCAAGGTGATCGAACAGGCCGAACCGGGCGGGGTGAGCTGGACGATCCGGACCCCGTCGGCGGGTCGCACGTCGACGTCGACCTGGAAACCGAGCCGTTCGGCGTAGAACTCCTTCGCCCGGTCGATGTCACTGACCGGCACCGGGACCAGTTCGAGCAGGAACGTCCCAGGCGGAACGGGCGGCACGGGCTGGGAATCGGTCACGGACTTTCCTTTCGCCGGAGGGAGCCGATCCTTTCACGAGGATCAGCCGGACCAGCCGCTCAACCGGGACAAAAGCCGCTCGAGAACCTCGGGATCCGCGCCGACGGGCTCACCGGAGACGGGCTCGTCCACCAGCGTCCGGCGGTCGCCCCGGCGTGGCAGGCGTACCTGCCCGGCGGACAGGCCACCGGGCAGCGGCAGCTCACACCACGTGGTGACCCCGCCGGTCTCGCTCGGCGCCACCCCGGTCCGCTCCCCCGGCGCCGGCGTCGGCGTGGGAAGACCGTCCAGTTCGTGGTCGACCTCGATGACCAGGACGTCCGACCGCAGCCGCAGTCGCAGTGTGAAGAACGGCGGCTCCTTCGGATCGGCCGCGTCGACCAGCACACCCACCAAGCGGGCGGCGGCCGTCTTCGCCTGATCGAGCAGCGGCCGCAAGGACCAATCCGAGAGGATGAGACGGACGAAGAGCTCGGAGCACAACAGGGCGTTCGGTTGTGCCACCAGCCGGAGGTCGTCCATCTGCGAGGTGCGCGCGCTCAAACCTTGGCCTTCCTCGTCGACGTGCGAGCGTGCATCATGCCACCCCATCCGGTGACGGACTCCGACCGCCTCGACACCGTAGGCGATCTTCCCCGCGCTGTGGTCCAGACAAGACTTTTGGTCCACTGGAGTGATACAGCTTTGGCTCTGTCCATCGGGCCAAAGAACGCGCAGAGTGGTCGGCGTGAGCATCGCCTTCCTGATCACCACGCTGGTCGTGGTCGCCACGCCCGGCACCGGCGTGGTCTACACCCTCTCCGCCGGACTCGCCCGCGGGAGACGCGCGAGCGTCATCGCCGCGACGGCCTGCACCCTCGGCATCATCCCGCATATGGTCGCCGCGATCACCGGCCTCGCGGCACTGCTGCACGCGAGCGCGGTCGCGTTCGAAATCATCAAATACCTCGGCGTGGCCTACCTTCTCTACATGGCGTGGGCGACGCTGAAAGACCGGGACGCGATCGTCGTGGAGGGTGATCCCGAACCGAAGTCGGCGCTGCGGACGATCACCTCTGGCGTGCTGATCAACGTCCTGAACCCAAAGCTGACACTGTTCTTCTTCGCGTTCCTGCCCCAGTTCGTCCCGGCGGGCGAACCCGGCTCCATCCCCCGGATGCTGCTGCTGAGCGGGGTGTTCATGCTGGCGACTTTCGTGGTGTTCAGCGTGTACGGCGTCCTCGCCGCCGGGGTGCGCCACCATGTCATCTCCCGGCCGCGCGTACTCGCCTGGATGCGGCGGATCTTCGCCGGTTCCTTCGCCGCGCTCGGCGCCAAACTCGCGTTCACCACCCAGTAGACAGGTTTCGTATGCGACTCCAGCACAACCCCGGCGTCCGCGCCGAGCACCCCGGCCTCGCCGTCGGCACGCTTTCGGCCAGCGGAATCACCCCCGCGACACCGGTCGACCTCGACAAGTTCCTCGCGCGGGCGGTGCGGCGGCTGGCGGACGGCCCGGAATCGGAATTTCCCGAGATCCAGGCGTGGCGCCGGGCCTTCGCCAAGATGGGGCTGAAGCCGACGCAGTATCGCTGCGCGTCGGAATCACTGCTGCGCCGTCTGCGGAAGGAAGGCACGCTTCCGCGCATCCACCCGGTGATCGACCTCTGCAACGCGGTCTCGGTCGCGTACGCCATCCCGGTCGCGGTGCTCGACGTCGCGAAGATCAGCGGTTCGCTCGAAGTCCGCCACGCGCGGGGCGACGAGAAATACGTGACCTTCGCGGGCACCGTCGAGCATCCGAATCCCGGCGAGGTGATCTTCGCCGACGAGGACGATCAGGCCCACGCGCGGCGGTGGACGAACCGGCAGAGCGGGCACTCCGCGGTCTCCGCCACGACGTCCGACGTCCTGATCGTCGCGGAAGGACTGCACGCCACGGCGGCCGAGGACGTCCGGCTGCTGATCGAGGCCATCGACGGCGAGCTGGCCGCGGCGGGCGTCCAGGTCACGAGGCCTTGAGCGCCTTCTCCAGCCCGGCGCGGGTCATCTTCGACCGCCCCTTGATGTCCCGCTCACGCGCCAGCTTCTCCAGATCCGCCTTCGACAACGAAGACAGATCCTTCTGCGCAGGCGCCTTCTTTGCCGGGGACTTCTTGGCCGTTCCCGCCTTAGCGCCGGAGCTCTTCTTCTTGGCCTTCCCGTTCTCGACACTCTTCGAAAGCGCCTCGAACAGGTCGACGACCTTGGTCGGCTCGCCGGGTTCGGTCGCGGGCGTGATGGTCTCGCCCTTCTTCTTGGCCGCGATCAGCTTCCGCACGCGGTCGGTGTAGGTGTCGTGATACTCCTCGGGCCGCCAGTCGTCGCTCATCGCGTCGATCAGGTTGAGGGCCATGTCGAGTTCCTTGCCGCGCGCCTGCGCCTTGCCCGGCAGTTCCGGCAGCTGCTCGGCGGGATCGCGCAGATCGGCGGCGAAGTGCAGGGTGTTGAGCACCATGACGCCGTCACCCGAACGGACCAGTGCCAGGTACTCGCGGCCACGCATGACGAATTTCGCGATCCCGGCGCGGCCCGACGACCGCATCGCCTCGAGCAGCAACGCGTACGGCCGCTCGAATTCCGCTTTGGCGGGCGCGAGCCAGTACGTCTTGTCGAAGAACATCGGGTCGATGGCGTCCAGTTCGACGAAGCTCTCGATGTCGAGCGACTTCGACCGGCCGGGGGCGATCTCGTCCAGTTCTTCGGGTTCGACGACCACGTATTCGCCGCTGTCGAGCTCGTAGCCCTTGACGATGTCGTCGTAGTCGACTTCCTTGCCGGTGCGTTCGTTCACCCGCCGGTACCGGATGCGGTCCTCGGTCCCGCGCTGGAACTGGCGGAAGTGCACCGTGTGGTCCTCGACCGCGCTGTAGAGCCGGACAGGCACCGTCACCAGACCGAGCGAAAGCGAACCGCTCCAGACCGGGCGCATGGGCACTCCTCACTCTCTCCTTCCTCGCCCGGGTACCCGGAATCGCGGGCGATCACACCTGGTCAGAGGTTGAACGCGACCGACTGCAGGACGACCACCGCGACGAACACGATGGTGAAGGCGAGGTCGAACGCCACGCCGCCGGCCCGCACCGGAGGGACCACGCGGCGGACGGGCGCCAGCACGGGTTCGGTCAGCCGGTGGGTGATCCCGCGGGCCCGGAACGACCAGGACGGCAGCCGGGAGGCGAGATTGACGGCCCAGTCCAGCACCATCCGGGCGACGAGCACGATCAGGAACAGGGTGAGCAGGAAGCCCAGCAGATCGCCAAGAGCACTCATAGCGGCACACTCCTCTTTGCTCCAGTGTGCCGTGCCTTGCTGGGAACAGCCTGTGACGGGAAAGGGCTCCCAGGGCGGTTGGCCACCCCCAGTACGAAGGCCAACCGCCGCGGAGCCCCTGCATACGATTCGGCGCGCTGCCCCGTCGCGCCGAACCTGTCAGCTGTGCCTTTCAGCTTTCCAAGGCCCTGCATCGGAATTACATCGGCTCTCCACCGGCGGGCATCCGCGCAGTTCAGGGACCGCCGGGAGTAGAATGAGACCCGTTCCAAGGCAGGCGCTTGCCCGCCCGTTAGGCCGAATGCCGCACGGCGTACCCCGCGCCGACCTGGCTGGAGGCCACCGCGGTGGGTTAGGGTGCCGGTCACCCGGCGAGCGGACTGGGAGGTAGTGCGTGAGCACGCTCACGGTCTCGGACGACATAGTGGCATATGACCGCCGGTCCGTTACCTGAATCGGCGGGATCGCCCCGAACCCCCGGCGATCCGGCACAAACCGGTCATCCTTCTCAGCTCAGCTTCTTCGTCCTCGGCCCGCTCGAAGCCCAGGTCGACGGCGTCCCCGTCCGGCTCGGCGGACGCCGTGAACAACGTCTGCTCGCCTGCCTGCTGATCAACGCCGGCCGGCTCGTCCCGGCGTCGTACCTGGTCGGCACGATGTGGCCGGACAGTCCGCCGAAGACAGCGGTCCGCCAGGTCAGCAACGCGATCGCGCGGCTGCGGCACGATCTCGGCGTCGCCCGGTCCGCCGTGGTCACCACCGGTTCCGCCTACCGCATCGTCACCAGCAGCGCCTCGGTCGACTCCGTCCGCTTCGAAGCGGACTACCGCCAAGGCGCCGAACTCCTGGCCGCCGGGCTGATCTCCCAGGCGGCGGCGAAGCTCACGGACGCGCTCGCGCTCTGGCGAGGCCCGGCCTTCGACGGGCTCGAAGGCGACGCCATCGAGCAGACGGCCCGCCGTCTCGACGAAGAACGCCTCGCCGCCAGTGAACTCCTCATCGGTGCCAGGCTCAGGCTCGGCGAGACCGACGCGGCGGCCGGTCAGGCCTTCGACCTCGCCGCCTGGCATCCCACCCGCGAGACCCTGCAGCGACTGACCATGCTGGCGCTCTACCGGGCGGGCCGTGGCGCCGACGCGCTCCGGATGTTCGATCGGAGCAGGATCGCGCTCGCCGAGGAACTCGGCGTCGACCCCGGTACCGAACTGAGCGCGCTCCATCAGCAGATCCTGCGCACCGACCCCGAACTGATGGAGGACGGCGCCCTCGTCCGGTACGGCGTCGGCGGGCTCCGGGCGGGGACGGACACCGTCGGCCGGCGCGAGGACGCGGACGCGCGAAAAGCGCTCTTCCCCCGGCCCGCACAGCTGCCCGCAGACCTCCCCGCGTTCGGCGGTCGCGCCGCGGAACTGCGGACCGTCCTCGAAATCGGCCGGGACGGCTCGCTGGCGGGTCCCCGGCTCATCGCCATCGACGGGATGCCCGGTGTCGGCAAGACCGCGCTGGCCGTCCACGCCGCGCATCTGCTCGCGCCGCTGTTCCCCGACGGACAGCTCTTCGTGAACCTGGAAGGGTTTTCGCCTGCCGGCGACCCGGTCGACCCGGCCGCGGCACTCGAGGCGCTGCTGCGCTCGCTCGGCATCCAGGGTTCGGACATTCCCGCCGGAACCGGCCAGCGCGCGGCGTTGTTCCGCAGCTGCCTGGCAGGCAAGCGCGTCCTCCTGGTGCTGGACAACGCCATCAGCGCGGCGCAGGTGAGCCCGCTGCTGCCCGGCTCGGCCAGCTGTTGCGTGCTGATCACCAGCCGGACCCGGCTCGCCGATCTCGACGGCGCGGAACTGCTTTCCCTGGAACCGTTCAGCCGGGCGGACGCGGTGGACCTGCTCGGCCGGATCGTCGGGCCGTCCCGGCTGAGAAGGGAATCCCCCGACGCGGCCGACCAGGTCGCGAGCCTGTGCGGCGACCTCCCGCTCGCGCTCGCCGTCACGGCGAGCAGGCTGCGGGCGCGGGCTTCCTGGACGCTCGACTTCGTCGCCAGGCAGTTGCGCGACGAACGGAACAGGTTCGGCGAACTCACCGCCGGGGAACGCGACGTCGCGGGCGCGTTCCGAGTGTCCTATCTGAACTTGACCGAAGCCGAACGTCGGGTGTTCCGACGTTTGAGTCACCATCCCGGTGCCGCCTTCGATCTCCATTCGACGGCGGCGCTGGCGGAGGTGAACCTCGCCGAGGCCCGCCGCCTGGCCGAACGCCTGGTCGACGTGAATCTTTTGCGGCAACCGTCGATGGACCGGTACGAAATGCACGACCTTCTCCGCAGCTACGGCCGTGAACTGCTGCTGACGGAGGAGCCGGAACACCAGCGCGAAGCGATGATGCGACGGCTGTTCGACTACTACCGCTGCACCGTCGCCGCCGCGATGGAATTCATCGACCCGGATTCCGAAGAGGAGTCCGGTGGCGGCCTCGAAGTCCCGAAGAGCGAGTACGGGCAGTCCTTCGCCGACTACGACCAGGCCGCGCATTGGATGGACGACCACTGGCAGAACGTGCTGCCGGTGGCCGTCGCGATGAACAACCACCAGCACTATTCGGACCTCGTGCCGTTCTGCTCGTCGGTCTGGCGCTACTTCGACAACCGCGGCTATTACCGCCAGGCCAGGGAACTGGAGACCCTCGCCCTGTCCGCCGCGCGGGTCACGGGGAGCGTCGTCCTCGAATACCAGGCCTTGCACATGTACGCGCTGACCCTGTGGCGGCTCAACGAATTCACCGAGGCGAACCGGCTGTTCAACGAGGTGTTCGAACTGGCGGCGACCACCGGCGACGTGCGGATGCAGTGCCGGGCCAGGGGCAATTCGGGGGTCACCCACTGGCTCAAGGGCGAGTCGGACGAGGCGATCGAGCACCTCGGCTGGGTCCGCGAGACCGCCCATACCCACGGCAGCGTGCTCATCGAAGCCCGCGCCAGGCATCGGATCGGGCTGATCCACACCGAGAACAGGCGCTATCTCGAGGCCGCCGAGGAACTCGACCAGGCACTTCGGCTGGCTCACGACAACGAATCACCCGATCTCGAGGCGGAATGTTTTCTGGCCCTCGGTATCAATTCGCGCGAACTCGGCGACGCCGCACTCGCGGTCACCCAGTTCACCACCGCGGTGGAAGTACTCGACTCGACCGGGAATCGCAGCATGCTGCCCATCGCGCACAAGGAGATGGCGACCGCGTTCGACATTCTCGGTGAGCGATCGAAAGCGGACCGTCATCGCCGGTTCGCTTTGCGGTTGTACACGGATCTGGGCATTGCGGACTCCGCCGACGTTCGTGAACTCAAACAGCGCCTGAACGATCACTCGGCGTAATTTGTCGTACTGCTCCGGTACTCTGTTGGTGTCGGTAATTCACTTGACCGGACCAACCGTTCACGGAGAGGATCGGCCGTATGCACGACGAAGACGAAGACGAGTTCCTGCTCGAACTCGAAGCGGAGTACAAGGCACAGAGCACTTGGGGCGGGTTCGAGCCGCCGCCGCACGGTGGCCCTCCTTTCCGCTCGCGACACTGAATGACCGGGCATATTCGGAACGTATTCACTTAACTGGGGACTGGGGCGAAAGACATTCGATGCTGGTAAGGGTTTCCTCTTGCGGAACGCTCTACTGGTCCAATGGTGACGTGATCTGGGACGATCACCTCGGACATCGCCAGCTCAAACTCGCCGAAGGAACCGAACGCGTCCTGCGCTGGTTCAGTTCTTGGCGAGAACCGGAATCGATACGTGAAGCGGACGAGAATCCCGAGACAGGGGAAAGGCTCGTCCGCATCACGCGAGCGATGCTCCGGTACGACGTGCTGGTGGCCAGAGGGTCTTCCCGTCAGCGGCGGGAAGAAGAGATCCTTCGGGATTGGGGCCCTTGGGGGACGTCCGCGCGGGCGTTCCACTTCGGCACCCGTTCCTTGCGTGAGACCGAGTTCACGGCCGGCGAAACAACCGCGAAAACCTTGCTGGAGAAGGCGAAGGCCAGCCCTCCGCCTTCTCCGGTGAGGCCGCCGGGCGAGTACGACGCGATACCGCTGCCCGAACCGTCGCCGGAACCCCTGAACGCGATCAGCCTCGGCGAAGCGCTCGACAAGCGCAGGAGCACGCGCGAGTTCGGCGAAGAACCCGTGCGGCTGCGCGATTTGAGCGCCCTTCTCACCGCGGCCCGGCCGACCAGGCCGGAGACGCATCCCGACATCCCGGCCACCGGCAACGTCTTCAAGACGAGCCCGTCGGGCGGGGCGAGGCATCCGACCGAGGTCTACGTCTACGCGAGGAACGTCGAGGGCCTGGATCGCGGCGTGTACCACTACGACGGCTTCCGGCACGGGCTCACGCCGCTGGACGGCAAGATCGAAGACGACGAACTGGTCGCCCTCGCCGGCGATCAGCAGTGGACCCGAAACGCCGGCGCACTGCTGATCTACACCAGCGTCATCGAGCGGAATCAGTGGAAGTACCCGATAAGCCGGACATATCGGGTACTGCTGATGGACGTCGGGCATCTCAGCCAGACCGTCTACCTGCTGGCGACGGCGCTCGGGCTGAACATCACGTTCACCGCGGCACTTCGCGACGAACTGGTCGAAGACCTCATCGGCTGCGACCCGGCGAACGAACTGGTGTTCGGCATGTCCGTGCTCGGTACCCGCGTTTGAGGTCGCGCGTGGCCGTCGCCGTTTTCCGGCGATGACTCGGAAGTGGTTCCTCGGCTCGGGGTGCGGCGGCGAGTCGCCGCTGTGCGCACACGGTGCTGGAGTGTCACGACTGACTCGTGGGTTGTCTGCTGCGACGCGTGTTGCGTAATGCGTTCCGGACGCGCGCCCCCAGAAGCTGAATGGCAACCGTGAAGCAGAAGACCGCGAACCCCACCAGACCGGTCCAGCCACGGCCCGGCAAGTCCCACCGCGGTCGCGGCCAAGGTGAACGCGAAGGCGACGAACGCCGGGACGTGGACGAAGGACAACGCGAGGTCCGCGCCCAGAACGGCGGTCCAGGTAATGGCTGTGGTGACGAACCAGCCTGCCCGGCGGCCGACATGAGAGAACACCACGGCGAACACGGCAAGCGATACGAGCCCGAGCAGTGAGGAATTCGCTGCCCCGGTGACGAAGTCCGCGCCGTGCTGTCGGTAGGTGATGAACAGAATCGGCCCGGCCACGATCGGGAGTCCGACGAGCACGCCCGCGACAGCCTGCCCCCATCGGCGGCCGGCCAAGGTGGACATCACGACCAGCAGGGGCGCCAGGAACAGCTTCAGCAGTAGGAGGTCCACTTGCCAGTAGTCTGCCAGAGGTTCCGCCGTCTGTGAGGCTGGCTGTCACCCGCGCTCATGAGCGAAGAGCCTCGTACTCCGCGACTGCCGGATCGGTCCGCACAGCAGCGACCGGACCAGGTGGTCCTCGCGCCGGTCTTGTTGCGGCGAGGTAGTGGGCGACGGCAATCCTTCGCCGATTTCCGGCAATGACTCAGTACGGCGGCGGTTCCGCGTCCACGCGCGGCTCATGCAGTGGCGGAGGCGAGCTGTCATAACTCTGCCCCGTCGGCGTCGTCACCGTGAGAGTGCCGTCCGAGGCAAGCCGGTAAACCCAGCCGGGTTCGTCTTTGAGCCGGTGGTCGCGGCGGCAGAGGTCGACCAACTCATCAGCGCTGGTATGACCACCGAACTGCCACGGCACCACATGATCCAGATCGCAGGCCTGCGCCGGACGCCCGCACCCCGGTCTTCGGCACTCACGATCCCGCACCCGCACAAACTCACCCAACCCCGCCGACGGCCGATACCGATCCCGCCCCAAATCCAGCACCTGCCCCGACAACGGATCCGTGACGATCCGACGCAACACCGAGTCCGGCCCCGTCGCGATCCGCCGCGCCAACCCCGCCGGAATATGCCCATGCCCCGCCAGCTCCGCCGGATCATTATTCACCCCGAGATAAGTGAACAAATCCATGTACAGGAACACTTCGGTGCGTTCACTCGTGCCGCCCTGCCCACCGAGCAGGAGATCGAGCGCGACATCCGCGCGCAACTGATCCAGCGTCCGGGTCTCCCCATCCTTACGCAAGGCCCGAGCCTCCCGGTCAATCCGCCGATAGGCGGCCGTGACCTTCTCCACCGGCCCGTCCTCGACCTCGATCGAGGCGACCCCGAGCTCACCCTGCCGCAACCGCAGACGACGCCCCTCCCGATTCCGCCGAGCACGCCTATCCGCACCATCACGATCAACGGTGCCCGCCGCATGATTCGCCGCCTTCCGGATCTGCTCCGAGTTCCTTCCCTCCAAGCGGTCTTCCAACAACGCATCCACGGCACGCGCGTTCTCATCCGAGAGCCACGACGTCGCCGCGGCGACCTTCATCGCCCCGAAACCATCCACCACCCCGCGATCCATCAACCCGAGCGTGCAGGGCAGCCGGGTGGTCAACGCCACCGCCGTGGTGACCAGGGAACCCGCACGTTTGTCCACAACGGACAAGGCGAACGCCACCTCCTGCACCACGCTCGACGCACCCTCACGATGCCGAGCCAACTGCGCGATGGCGCGGAACCGGACCGCCTCCAACCGCGCGATCCCCTCCGACGCCGCCACAGCTACATCCACAGCATCCTTGTCCCCCAACATATCCAGCGAACCATTGACCTCCCCCAGCACATCCGACTCGGTAATTTCCTTTAATAGCGCCAAAGTGGCGTTGGAAGTATCCACACGCAGAACGTACAACGGGCCACCGACAATTTCGGAGGCTCACAACCGAGGAAGGACGAGCCAGCACCCAGAGCCATGTTCTTCGTCATGAGGAATCCGGCGCCCGGCAGACGGTGGCGCGGGCCGCCTGACCCGCGCCACCGTCCCACTCAGCCGAGCAGTGCCCGCATCTCGGCGATCTCGGCCTGCTGACCGTCGATCACCTTCTGCGCCAAAGCCTTCACCTCGACGTTGCTTCCTTGCCGCAGCACGGTCTTCGCCATCTCAAGCGCACCTTCGTGATGTTCGACCATCATCTCCAGCCACTGCCGGTCGAAGGCGGCGTCCTTGGCCTGACCGAGTTTCGCGAGATCCTCTTCGGTCATCATGCCGGACATCGAGCCGTGCGCGGAGTGCTCGCCCGACGGCGCCACTCCCCAACCTTTCAGCAATCCGGTCAGCTGCTGGATCTCCGGATCCTGCGCCTTCCGGATCCGCGCGGCGAGATCGGCGACCTTGGCGTCGCGAGTGCGGCCGTCGACGAGTTTCGCCATCGCGATCGCCTGTTCGTGGTGCGGGATCATCCCTTGCGCGAACGTGACGTCGGCTTGGTTGTGCCCGGCCTGCCGCGGGGCGGGCACACTCATCGTGGACATCGCGTGCCCGCTGGAAGCGGTGTCGGAGCTCGCGCATCCGGTGAGCACGGCGAAGGAGGCCAGGGTGGCGAGCGCCGCCCCGACCAGTTTCCTGCTGGTCATGGGTTCTTCCTCGGATCGTTTCGGGTAGGGCGGGACGAACCCGCCTGTCACACCCGCAACACGCAAAGGAAGGACAATCTCTCGGGTACCGGTCTCCACCGTGGCGGATCCCGCCCCGAGGCCGAACCGCCCGACGCTCGCGCTCGCCACGCCACCTCGGTCCGTCCACTTCGGACGAGCAGCCAGGTGATGATCAGGAGCACGGCCGCGGCGAGTACCGCGAGACACAGATGCAACCCGCTGTGGCCGCCGTTGTCGTGCGAAGGAGCGTCCGGACAACACGGGTCCGCCATCGCGACGGCGGAGGTCTCGTGTCCCGCGCCATGGCCGGATTCGGCGATGACGTGGTGCATGCCGACCAGACCCAGTGCCACCACGCACAACAACAGCCACCGCAGGGCGGCCGGGTAGGAGGACTGGGTCACCGCTCAACCGTAGCCGGATCAGGGGGCCGCCGGCCGGTGGGGTTTCGCCGTCGAATGCAGGGCGGGGATGTCACGATCGATGTGGTCGGCGTGGAACAGTGCCTGCGCGAGCAGCCCGCGGACATGGTCGTTGGCCGCCGAGTAGTACACGAACGTCCCCTCACGACGTCCCTTGACCACTCCGGCGAGCCGCAGTTTCGCCAGATGCTGGCTGACCGCCGTCGGCGCCGCGCCCGCCAGATCCGCGAGACAGGCGACCGAGGACTCGCCCTGCAGCAGCGCCCAAAGGACTTTGACCCGCGTCGGATCGGCGAGCAGCCGGAAGGTCTCCGCGGCCAGGTGGACCTGCTCCTCGGTGGGCATCTCGAAATCCGGAACCGACTCGTGCATGCCAGGAGGGTACCGGCTATCCTTCTGCCTGCGTACCTGCATGACTGCGCAGGTAGCATGACAGTGAGGTGGGAGATGACCGGACACGGGCATGGTCACGGGCACCAGCCGGGGAAGAGCCGTCTCCGCCATGTGCTGACCCCGCACAGCCACGACAGCGCCGACCGCGTCGACGCCGCGCTCGAGACCAGCAAACGCGGCGTCCGGACGCTGATCTGGTCGTTCGCCGCACTGTCCGTCACCGCCGTCGCCCAGCTCGCGCTCGTGCTGGTCACCGGCTCGGTCGCCCTGCTCGGGGACACGATCCACAACTTCGCCGACGCGCTGACCGCGGTCCCGCTCGGCATCGCCTTCCTGCTCGGCCGCCGCGCCGCCACCCGCCGCTACACCTACGGACTCGGGCGTGCCGAAGACCTCGCCGGGGTGCTCGTCGTCCTGCTCATCGCCGCCTCGGCCTTCCTCGCCGGATACGAATCGATCCTGCGGCTGCTCGACCCGCGACCGGTTCAGCATCTGTGGGTGGTCGCGGTGGCGGGGGTCATCGGCTTCGCGGGTAACGAACTCGTGGCCAGGTACCGGATCACGGTCGGCCGCGAGATCGGGTCCGCCGCGCTGGTCGCCGACGGGCTGCACGCGCGGACAGACGGTTTCACCTCGCTCGCGGTCGTGCTCGGCGCGGTGGGGGTCGCGGCCGGTTTCCCGCCGGCCGATCCGGTCGTCGGCCTCGCCATCACGGTCGCGATCCTGTTCGTCCTGCGCGATGCCGCCAAGGAGGTGTTCGGCCGCCTGATGGACGCCGTGGACCCGGCCGACGTCGATCGCGCCGAACGCGCGGCCGCCGAAGTCCCCGGCGTACTCGGCACGCGGGATCTGCGGATGCGCTGGATCGGCCACAGCCTGCGCGCGGAACTGGCGGTTTCGGTCGAGGCCGGGCTGACCGTCACGGAAGCGCACCACCTGGCCCATCGCGTCGAACAGCGGCTGCGCGAGGTACTGCCGCGGCTCGCGGAAGCGGTCGTGCACACGGAACCGGCGAACGCCCATGAGATCGTCAACGGGTGACGCTGTCCGACGACGACATCCGCGCGGTCCGCGCCCGCAGCCGGAGGCTGACCTCGTCGGACGTCGACACGTCCCGTGAGGTGAGCCGCACCTGGCTGATGCGCAAAACGCTCCACCTCGTCCCGACAGCCGATCTCCGCTGGCTGAACCGGCTGTTCGGCGCACGTAACGCTCAGGCAGGCCAGGGACGACGCAAGCAACTGGCGCTCACCGACGAACTCTGCGAACGCGCGCTGAAGAACCTCCAGGTTCTCTTGTCCGGCAGGGCGCTCACCCGGCAGGAGATCCTGAAGGGCTTGGCGGCCAACGGCATCGTGCTCGACGCGACGTCACAGGCGCCGCCCCACCTGCTGGCGTACGCGGCCAACCGCGGCTTGATCTGCCGAGGCCCGGACAGCGGAGCGGAGCCGACGTACGTTCTCCTCGACGAGTGGACCGCGGAAGGGAACGACCCGGCCGACCCGCACGCGGAACTCGCCCACCGCTACCTGACCGCGTATGGCATCGCGACGGCCGAGGACTTCAGCACCTGGTCCGACCTGCCGCTCGGTCTCTGCCGTAAGGCCTTCGCCGCACTGGACCTCGTACCCGCCGGTGGCGGCTTCGCCCTCCGGGAGACCGATCTCTCCGCTCCCCCTTGCCCTCCGCGTCTGCTCGGCGCTTTCGACACCTGCCTGCTGGGCTACCGGGACCGCGATCTGCTCCTCGACCCGGCAGACGCGAAACGCGTCAACTCCGGCGGCGGGATGATCGCGCCCACCGTACTGGTGGACGGCCGGATCGCCGGGACCTGGCGCGTCAAGCGAACCGCGAAGCAGACGAAGGTCGTCATCGAACCCTTCGCCGCGCTTTCGCGGTCAGCCATCGCCGGACTCGAGTCCGAAGTGGACGATTACGGCCGCTTCCTCGGCGAAGCGGCCGTAATCGTCATTTGAGGGACCGGAAGAACTCCCGTACGTCCGCGATCAGGATCTCGGGCTCCTCCAAGGCGGCGAAGTGCCCGCCGCGGTCGACATCGGTCCACCGCACGATCGTGTGCGCGTCCTCCGAGTAGCGCCGGATCCCGACGTCGTGCGCGAAGATCAGCGCCGCCGTCGGTACGCCGGAGTTCTTCTCGACGGCTCCCCAGGTTTCCGCCTGCGCGTAGCCGACGTACGCGGACGAAGCCGCCGTGCCGGTGAGCCAGGTGAACATGACGTTGGTCAGCAACCGGTCCCGGTCGATGATCTCTTCCGGCAGCGTCGGACGCGGGTGCGTCCACTCGCGGAACTTGTCCATGATCCAGGCCAGCTGCGCGACCGGGGAGTCCACGAGCCCGTAGCCGAGGGTCTGCGGCCGCGTCGACTGGATCGCGATGTACCCGAACTCCTCCCGCATGAACGCTTGGATCCGCTTGACGCGGTCACGTTCGATGTCGGTCAGCGACGCGAGTTCCTCCTCGGACAGGGACATCGGGGGCATCGGCGTCAGTCCGCCGTTGACGTGCACACCGATCACCTTGTCCGGCGCCGCCCTGGCCACCTCCGGAGACACGGAAGCGCCGAGGTCACCGCCCTGGACGCCGTAGCGTTCGTAGCCGAGCCGGCGCATCAGCTCCGCCCAGGCACGGCCGATCCTCGGCATGGTCCAGCCGGACTCCGAGACAGGGCCCGAGAAACCGAAGCCGGGCAGCGACGGGATGACGAGATGGAACGCTTCCGCCGCGTCGTCACCGTGCGCCTTCGGGTCGGTGAGCGGTCCGATGACGTCGAGGAACTCCACCACCGAACCCGGCCAGCCGTGCGTGAGGATCAGTGGTGTCGCGTCGGCCTCGGGCGAGCGGACGTGCAGGAAATGAATCCGCTGACCGTCGATTTCCGTGGTGAACTGCGGAAAACGGTTGATCTCGCGTTCCGCGGCACGCCAGTCGTAGCCGTCGCGCCAGTACTCGGCGAGGCCGCGCAGCCAGGCCACCGGCACCCCCGTGTCCCAGCTGTCGCCAGGGAGCGGAGCGGGCCAGCGCGCGGCGTCGAGCTTCGCGTGCAGTTCGTCCAGCTGCTCCTGAGGGATGTCGAGGCGGAAGGGGCGGATCTCCGTGTTTTCCATGACGCTCACGCTACGAGGAATTGCGGACAGGTTCGGTCCTCGATGGAAAGAGTCCCTAAGATGCGCTGGTGACGGACAAGTACTTGGCCTACGGCAGGCTCAGCCGAGGCGGGAAGATCCTGTTCATCCGGCGGCGGCCGGGTTCCTTTCTCGGTGGCCACTGGGAATTGCCGGGCGGGACCGTCGAGCCTGGCGAGCCGCCGTCGGACACCGCGGTCCGCGAGTTCGCCGAGGAGACCGGGCTGACCGTGCGGATCACCGGCGAACGTGGCGCCCACAGCTGGGACGACGTCGAAGGCAGGCCGATGCGGATCCACGCCACGGTGTACGCGCTCGCCGAAGACGAGCCTGGCGAGGTCGTGCTCGACCCCGACGAGCACGACGCCTTCGCCTGGTGCACCCCGGAAGAGGCGGTGATGCTCGATCTCGCCGCGCATTTCCGGCGGTCGCTCGAAGACTGAGGAGCTCACACCCCGGCGAGCGCCGGGGCGGATCGGGCGCCGCGGGTCCGCTCGGCCCAGCGGACCACGGGCCCGATGAGCGCGCCCGCCAGCAGGAACAGCGCGCCCAGCACGATCCAGCCCACCGCACCGCCCACCAGGATGAGGCCGGTCAGCAGCACCGGACCGAGCATGCGGGCGATGGCCGTCCCGGCACCGAAGAGCCCTTGGTACTGACCCTGTTTGCCGTCGGGCGCGAGACCGAAGCCGATTTCCCACGAGCCCGCCGCCTGGGCCATCTCCCCCACCACCTGCAAGGCGGCACCCGCGAGCAGGACCAGCGCCGCCGTCCATGCCGAACCGCTCATGGCGGAGACCGAGAAGACCAGGCAGGAGACGAAGAGCAGTGCCCCCGCGTACCGGGCGTAGCGAGAGGCGCTGCGCAGACCGGTCACACCACGCGCCACCCGCACCTGGAAGACCACGACACTGGCGGTGTTGAGCACCAGCATCGCCGAAACCAGCCAGCTGGGAGCCGCGGTTCGCGTCGAGATCCACAGCGGCAGGACAAGGCTGAACAGCGGCATGTAGAGCAGCATGATCATGTTGAGCAACGCCAGCAGGGCGTACGGGCGGTCGCGGAGAACGGCCACGGACGGCTCACCGGTCCGCACGGGTACCGGAGCGACCGAAGGCACCTTGCGAAGGACCAAAGCCGCCGCGACGAAGCTCAGCGCGTCGATGACGAAGACGGTCAGGAAGGCCTCGCGCGTACCGATGGCGAGTGCGATCCCGCCGAGGGCCGCGCCGGTCGCGATCCCGGCGTTGGACATCGCCTGCAACCGGGCACGGAAGGTGGTGCGCCCGGCCGGATCGACCAGCCCGGCGAGCAGTGCCTGCCGCGCCGCGCCGAGACCGCATTGGAAGCAGGCGTAAACGCAGGCCGCGATCACGAAGGCCACGGCCGAACCGACGAAGAGGAACGCGGTGACGGACGCCGCCGTCCCCAGCCCCAGTAACACGGCGATCCCCTTCGGCCCGCGCCGGTCGGCCAGCTGTCCCAGCGCGATCCCGGCGACCGAGCCGGCCGCCCAGCCAACGGTGAGGCCGAGACCGACCTGTGCGGGCGAGAGCCCGACGATCAGGGTGAAGTACAAGGCGGAACCGACGTAGTAGGCACCATCGCCGACGGAACTGATCAGCTGGGCCAAGGCCAGTCGTTTCGTGGACTCCATGCCCTCAAGTTAGGCGCCGTATTGGCCACATCCCAGTTCCAATTTCGCACGGTTTGATTGGGCCAATGTAGGCTCGGTGGGTGCCGTTCCACATCAGCCTCGACGGCCACACCGACCTGGCCGCGCGGATCTACCGGCAACTCCGCGACGGCATCCTCGACGGACGCCTGCGGCCCGGGGAACGCCTGCCGCCGACCAGGGAACTGGCCCGCGAACTCGACGTCTCGCGCAACACCGTCGCGGTCGCCTACGAACGGCTCACCGCGGAGGGCTTCCTCAGCGGGCACGTCGGACGCGGGACGTTCGTCAGCGCGGATCCCGTGGCGCGGGCGGACCGCGCCGCCCCGGCGGGCGCCGGAGTGCGGCCGTCCGCCCGGTGGCGCGCACTGTCGGCCCCGCTCGGCGCCGACCGGTCCGTGCCCGGCTTCGATTTCCGCGTCGGGGCCCCGGACCCGGCCCTGTTCCCGTTGCGGACCTGGCGGCGGCTGGTCGGCCAGGCGCTGCGGCCCTCGTTGCTCCCGCGCTCGGGATACGCCGATCCGGCCGGGCTCGAAGCACTGCGGGTCGCGGTCGCCCGGCATATCGGCGCCGCCCGGTCGGTGCGCGCGAGCGGCGAGGACGTCCTGATCACCCAAGGGGCGCAACAGGCTCTCGACCTGATCGGCCGGATCCTGATCGAACCCGGCACGCGCGTCGCCGTCGAAGACCCCGGCTACCCGCCGGCCGAGCGGCTTTTCGCCTCCCTCGGCGCCCGGATCACGAAGGTGCCCGTGGACGCCGAAGGTCTCGACGTCACGGCACTCGCCCGAGACACCCGTCTGATCTACACGACGCCCTCCCATCAGTTCCCGCTCGGCACGCCGATGTCACTCGCCAGGAGGACGGCGTTGCTGACGTGGGCGGAGCGGAACGACGCGGTGATCGTCGAGGACGATTACGACAGCGAGTACCGGTTCTCCGACCGGCCGCTCGAACCGCTCCAGAGCCTGGACCACCACGGCCGCGTCCTCTACGTCGGATCCTTCTCGAAGACGCTGCTTCCTTTGCTGCGTATCGGTTTCCTGATCGCGCCCGCGTCACTGCGGCCGGCTTTGCGCCAGGCGAAGCAACTGGCGGACTGGCATGGCGACCTCGTCACCCAAGCGGCCATGGCGAGTTTCATCGACGAAGGCCTGCTCGCCCGGCACGTCCGCAAGGCCACCCGGGAGTATTCGGTGCGGCGCGAACGGATTCTGGCGTTCGTGCGCGACGGACTGCCGGACCTTCTGGAGATCGTGCCTTCGAGCGCCGGGCTTCATTTGTGCGCGCCTGTCGCTCCACATGCGACGGTCAGTGTGGACGATGCCGTCACGGCGGCGGCGCGCGCCGGGGTGGCCGTCGAAAGCCTGTCCAAGTACGGGGGAACACGCGCCGGTCTGGTGATCGGTTACGGGCTGGTCGGTTCCGAGCGGATCGACGAAGGGCTTTCCCTGCTCGGCGCGTGCGTTTCGGCCGCCCGGCTGTCGTGAGAGGGAACTTCACGGCACTTTCCGGCTTGAACCTCCCTTTCACGCACTCCGAGCGCCGCGGGCGTGGAGAAACTGTCGTACCCCGGTGGTCTCCTCTTCCCAGGCGACAGCGGGCCCCGGCCGGGGCCCGCGCGCGGAAACGAGGAGGCAGTCCCATGGCCGGAGAAACGGTGCTCACGGTGATCGGCAATCTGACGACCGACCCGGAACTGAGGTTCACCCCCTCAGGTGCGGCGGTCGCGAACTTCACGGTCGCGTCGACCCCGCGCGTGCTGGATCGCGCGAGCGGGGAATGGCGAGACGGCGACCCGCTGTTCCTGCGCTGCACGCTGTGGAAGCAGGCCGCGGAGAACCTGACCGAATCACTCACCCGGGGCACCAGGGTGATCGTGCAGGGCAGGTTGAAACAGCGATCGTTCGAAACGAAGGAAGGCGAGAAACGGACGGTGGTGGAACTCGACGTCGACGAGATCGGCCCGTCACTGCGCTACGCCACGGCGAAGGTGAACAAGGCGGGCCGCAGTTCGGGCGGCACCCCGTCGGACGGCGCTTGGGAGCGAACGCCGGTGACCGCCGGGAGCCCGGAACCGCCGTTCTGAACCCCGCGCCGGGGTTAAAGTGGCCGGATGAGCACCGAAACCCTGGAAAACGTCGAAGGCCGCGACATCGGCTCCGGGATCTCGATCATCCGCGAGCGGACCGACGTCGACGGTGCCGGACCGCGGCTGCACCGGCATCCGTACGGCGAAACGTTCGTCATCCTCCGCGGCCGGGCGAGGTTCACCATCGGCGCGGCCGAACGCGAGGGTGGCGCGGGTGAGGTCCTCGTCGTGCCCGCGGACACCCCGCACAAGTTCGCCGTGATCGGACCGGAGGTCTACGAAGCCGTCCACATCCACGAAAGCGACCATTTCATCACCGAGTGGCTCGAATAAATTCTGTCGCACACAAGAAAACCGTTCCGGGGCTAGACTCCGACGACGTGCTCGTGGCCGGCGGGCACCCGAGGCGACGGGAACCGGGAACTGTGACCGACGTGGCGGACCGTAGCGGTGACCGAACCCGCCAGGTGGACAGATTCGACCAACGACGTGCACAGCTGGCGATGTCGGCACTGGTCACGTTGTCCGAACTCGGCTATGCCAGGACGAGCCTGCGGGAGATCGCGCAGAACTCCGAGTTCTCCCACGGTGTACTGCACTATTACTTCCGGAACAAGGTCGAGCTGATCACCTACTGCGTCAAGCAGTACAAGGCCGAATGCGTCACCCGGTACGACCGGATAGCCGAGACCGCGAAGACAGCGGAAGAACTGAAGCTGGCCTTCAGCACCGCGATGGTGGCCACGCTGCGCGAAGACGCCCGGCTGCATCGGCTCTGGTACGACCTGCGCAACCAGAGCCTTTTCGAAAAGGTGTTCCGGGCCGACGTCCTGGCCATCGACGAGACACTCGAAGGAATGATCTGGCGGATCGTCGCCCGGTACGCGGAACTGCTCGGCAAGCCGCTGGATCTGACTCCGTCCACGACGTACGCGCTCTTCGACGGCCTGTTCCAGCAAGGCCTGCTGAAGCACCTCGCCGGCCGGCCAGACGCGGCGAAGTGCCTTCAGGATTCGGTCGAGCAGGTCCTGGCCAAGATCTTCACCACTTGATGGTCGGGTACCAGATGACACCGGTCCGGCCCAGCACCCGCAGATCCCAGTACAGCAGGGTGAACGTGCCGGCGATCAGCAGCGCGGCGCCGGTCACCACGGCGATCCTGGCGGGCTTCGCGAGCATCCACCGCTGCAGGCGCCCTCCGGTGCCATGGGTCAAGAGGAGGAACAACAACGACATAACCAGGATGTTGCCGACCGACTGCAGCGCGAAGGCGGCGGCGCCGTAGAGGACGTTGTGGCTTTCGGCCGCGCTGCGGAACATGATCCGGAACAGCGGGAACGGGCGGCCGATCAGGAATCCGCCGATGAGCGCGCCCATCAGGACGAGTGGCGCGGGCGGGAAGCGGCGCGTGAGACCGGCGATCGGGTTGCGGACGATACCGACGGAAGCCAGGCCCAGCACGATGAACACGATCCCGATCACGCCGTAGACGATCATCGACTGGATGTTGCGCGGGGTGAGCCCGCCCGGTGAGGAGGCGGTCGAGAACTGCGGCATCCGGGTGCCGACGAGCGCGACGATGACGCCGTACACCACCGAAACGGTCAGCGTGCCCGCCGCGATCCAGCCCAGCGGCTTCACCGTGTCGACGAACTTCGGCCGCCCGGCGGTTTTTCCGCCGACGAGCGGGGCGACGGCGCCGAAAGCGGCGATGTTGCAGGCGGTGAACGTTCCGGCGAGTCCAGAGACGAAAGCGAAGAACGTCCCGGCCAGCACTCCGCCGATCGGGGTCTCTTTGGCGTTGTGCCCCAGCAGGGTGTTGGCCACGCTGTCACCGATCACACTGTCCACAAAGGGCGCGGACCAGACCACCGTCAGCAGGAATCCGGCGAGGACGGACCAGCAGACCACTCGCCACCGGTGTTCCGGATAAGGGCCGGAACCGAGGAAATTCGCCTGTGGGGCAACGGGAACGCGTTCGGTGACGGACACTCGGACCTCCAGCGGCAGATGACTTCCCCCGGGATCCGCGATCCCGGTACCCATCGTTGTTCCGCCGTCGGCGGCGCGCCACCTCCAAAGTGCCGATCCGGGTTTGGTCCGATCGCCTGGCGGGCGACCGGTGATTCACCGGTACGGCGGGTGCCACCGAGCGAACCGATCCGCTACGGCGGCCCCCGCGGCACGCTAGGTCGTGTCCACCTTGGTGCGGAACGGATACTCGCCTTCGAGCCGTTGCAGTTGTGCCGTCAGCTCGCCGATGCGGACCTCGTACTCGCGGCGCAGCGATTCGCAGCTCATGATCATCGAGCTGTAGCACCGCAGATCGTCCTGTTCCAGCGAACCGTCGCGGAACGCCGTCCAGAACACCAGCGCGGCCGAAATGAGCATCACGAAGGCGACCAAAACCGCCAGCAGGAAGGCGAGACTGTCGAGCCCGCTCAGCTCGCCTTCGGTGTAGACCCGGACGAACATCACCGCCGCGATCAGCGCCACCAGCACCACCGCGGCCAGCATGCTGAGCTTCGACCCGCGGGACAGCGTGCGCCAGGTGAGCCGCCGCCGGTCGTCCTTGTTCTCCCGCTGGTTGTGCCCGAGGTGGTACAGCGCGGTCGCCGCGCCACCGGTGGCCAGCACCGAGATCACGAAGCTGATCACCAGTTGCAGGCCGAGCGGGTTCGTCCAGTCGACGTTGAACACCGAACTCGCCAGCCAGAGCATCACCGGGAAGTCGACCACCACCAGCCCGAAGAGGGTGAGTGCCTTCGCCGATCGCGACACCCGGTAGTGCCGCAGGCTGCCGCGCAGTTCGTCGGTGTCGATCTGCTCGGTCAGCATCTCCGCGCGGTGTTTGGCCTCGTGCACGGTCATGAACTGCCCTCGTGGCCCGATCACCGGGGTGCGCAGGACGCGGTCGGCGGCGAGCTTCAGTTCCGTGATCCGCGCGCCCAGCCGCCCCCGTGTCCCGGCGGCCGCCCGCTGATAGTCGTCGTGATATTCCTCCACCGCCGCCCGAGGTTGGGGCAGCCGGGGCGTGATCCGGTCCAAGCCGTCCATGACAGTTTCCTCCCTCTTTGCTCAGTACGTGATGTCGACCCGGCGCATCTTCACGGCGACGCCTTCGTCGAAAGCACCGCCGGACATCGCCGTCATTCCTGGCGCGGTCCCCCCTCCACTCGAATCGATCGAACCTTCCACTCCGGCCGCCCGCAGCGCGCCCGCCACCGCGTTCGCCCGCGCGGCGGACAGTTCGGCCCTGCCCTGTTCGGTCGAACCCGGCGGATCCGCCGTGAACCCGCGGACGACGACCTTCGCCGACGGCCGCTCGGCCCGTTTCGCGACGATCCTCGCCGCCAGTTCCGCCAGAACACCTTGTGCCGCAGGGGAAAGCGCGGCCGAATCGCCGCCGAAACCGAGGACGTCGTTCGACAACGTCGTCTTGGTCGTCCCGTCCGGCCCGCTGACCGAGACGATCCCCGGCACCGGGACCTCCGGGGTCGGGACGGTCCCGTTCGGCGGGCTCTCCTGGGGCTTTGCCTCGTCGATGACGCATTCGGCGGCGCCCGCCGCGCGGCAGATCTCCCGCCAGTACGCGGCGAGCCGTTCCCTGGTCGGCAGGGACAGCGGCGCCTGACGGCCCGCGGTGGCGCCGAGCCCGGTCATCACGAACCGGTGACCGTCGAGCCGCGGCAGGAGACCGCGTGTTTTCAGTTCCGCCGCCAGCGCGGCCGGTTCGATCTGCCATCCGGTGCGCCGCAGGTCGAATCCGCCCGCGGTCGACAGCCCGCTGCTGATCACGACGAGTGTCCCGTGCCCGGCGCCGCGGACGGCGTTGTCGATGCCCGAAAGCAGGTCGACGCCGGAATGCGTGGCTGCCAGTCCCCCGACGGCCTCGGCGACCCGCCGGACGTTGCCCTCGATGAGGCTTTCCCGCTGCAGCCCGTGCTCGACGGCGCCATTGGCCCGGCGCGGCGTCAGCGGGAGGGTCCGCGCGGTGTCACCGTCTGCCGTGGTCACCATGGCGAGGCTGCCCTTGCCGTTCTTCCCGTCGGTGGCGTCCCGGCTGTGGGCGGCCTCCTCGAGAAGGCTTTCGATCCCCCGGGGCAGCGACGGACGAGGCTCGTTCGAGCTGGCCGAGGCGAGGATGACGATCCGCTCGCCGTCGCCCCCGGCCGCTCCCGCCCGGGTTCCGCAGGCGCTGACCAGCGACGTCACCAGCGCGGTGAGGATCAAAAAGATCGGTGGTGCGGCTTGCGAACGCTTCATGACGACCTCCCCGACTTTGAAGGCAAGCCCAGTGTGGCAGTTGCCGGTAACAAGCGTCAATTGCCAATCGATACAGGCAGTTGGCAGATATGAACTTGAGAGATACCCACCCCAGCCCCGAGTCACACTGGTTCGAATGAGTGAACAAGCCCTGCAGGGAGTCGCGACCGGTCCACCAGAGCTCGGCGGTATGCTCCCGCCGAGAACTACCAGGAGTAATGTGCGGCAATAGCCACACAGCAGGCCCAGCGCGATGGCAACTGCCGATGCGAACGGAGTAATCTATTCCGATGAGTGGTCCGGTGCCCGGCGTGGACGGTGTCCGCAGCGCCCTCGTGAGGCTGCGAACGCGGACCGGACTGAGCGCGGAAAGGTTGCGCTCCACCGAGGTCGGGGTCCGGCCGATCCTTGATCTCCCGGTGGTCCGGCAAATCGTGAACACCACGGACAAATCCGAACCCGAGGCCGCGCTGGAAGCGGTGCGGAGGATCGCCGGTCAGCTCCCGACCGAAGACCTCGTGATCGTCGACATGGCACTCTCCCTCGGCCTGCTCGCGAAGCGGTTCCCCGACGAGCCCGAGATCGAGACCCTGTACGCGGCCGACGTCGGTGAACGCCGCGAGCGTCTCGTGGAGCTGTGGGAGCCGATTCACCGGCTACTCGGCGTCAGCGTCCCGGAGCGGCATCTGACCGTGCGGGCGCTCCGCTCCACCCTGGAAAGTGCCGCCATCGCCAAGCTGGCCGAACTCTGTGTCAGCAGTTCCGTGCTCGACGTGGCCTTACCCGAGCCCGGCACGTCGAAGGACGTCACGACCCGCGCGGCGACCGTGAGCGTGATCGGCTCGGCCGTGGTCGACCACATCTACGTCGTGGACCACATCCCCTCGCCAGGGTCGTCGACCCCGCTGATCTCCTACGAGACCCACCCCGGCGGCAAAGGCCTCAACCACGCGGTGGCCAACGCCAGGCTGGGGATGGACGTGCACATGATCACCGCGGTCGGCGACGACGACCCCGGTCAGATGCTGCTGGACTACATGACCACCGAAGGCATGCGGCTGAACCTGGTCAAGGTGGTGCCGAACGCCAAGACCCCGGTGGTCGGGGTGTTCATGACCCGCAACGGCGGCGCGGTCCTGCTGCCGTGGATGAACGAAGGCGAGATCCGGCTCGACCCGGCCGACTTCCACACCCACTCGCTGCGGAGCGTGCTCGAAGCCTCGGACGCCGTCGTGATCACCTTCGAACAGCCCATCGCGGCCACCCGTGAGGTGCTGCGAGTGGTCAGCAGCCTCAAGAAGAAGCCCCTGATCGTGGTCCGGCCGTCCCCGCCGATCGCCAGCCCTCAGTTCCTCTACGAACATTTCTCCGACATCGACTACCTGGTCGGCACCCAGTGGGAGCTCCGCGAGCTTCTTTCGGGGGCCAGCGACGAGATCACGACGGAGTCACTGGCCGCGAGCCTGCTCATGCTCGGCGTGCACGGCGTCTGCATCACCGAAGAATTCGGCTGCATGGTGCGGTCGGAACATCTGCGGGCGGACATCGCCCGCTTCCCGACCGCCTTGCGGGACACCCCCGGAGCGCGGGAGGCCTTCAGCGCCGCGTTGATCCACCGCTTGCTGCAAAAGGATCGCAAGATCGACCAGTCCGATCTCGAATGGGCGACCGCGGCCATGACCGCCGCCCAGTCGTTCGGCGGGGTCGCGGATTCGATGCCGCTGGCGCAACAGGTGGACCGCGTCCTCAAGGTGACCCCGGAGCATGAGACCGATGACTGAACAACTTTTCGTCGAGCATTCACTCAGCCGGACCGGTGGCACCGGTTTCCGGGTCCGGGTCCTCGACAACGAGCCGGCCGCGGACAATCCGCCGGTGGCCGCGATCTACGGCGAACCTGCCGACGATTGCCTGGTCAGGATCCATTCGCGCTGCGTCTACTCCGAGATCCTCGGCTCGGTCGACTGCGACTGCCACGACCAGGTGCAGCAGGCGAAGGAACTGATCACCGCCGCCGGTACCGGCGTGATCATCTACCTCGACCAGGAGGGGCGCGGAGCCGGCCTGCTCGCCAAGGCACGCGGATACGTCTACAGCCAGCTGCACCAGGCCGACACCTTCGCCAGCTACCGCGCGCTGCACCTTCCCGCCGACTCCCGCGACTACGCGGCCGCCGCCGATCTGCTGGAAAGCCTGGGCTTGACCCGGGTCACCCTGCTGACCAACAATCCCGAAAAGGTGAAGGCGCTGGAGTCCCGTGGGATCATCGTCAAACGTGAGCCGTCGATCGTGCCGGTGAGTGACTCGGCTCGCGCGTACCTGGAGGCCAAGCGCGAGCAAGGCCACCTGATCCCGAGCCTGACCGACAGCTGAGCCACCGGATCCGCGGAGGACGATGGACTTCGACGAGGTCGCGGACGAGCTCTACGCCGGCGATCCGGCCGAGTTCGTCAAGGTGCGCAACCAGCGGGCGAAAGAGGCCAAAGCGGCGGGTGACGCCGCCTTGGCCGAACGTATCCGCGCGCTGCGGAAGCCCACGCTCGCGGCCACGATCCTCAACCGCCGGGCGGATTCCCCCGAACTGAAGGAACTGGCACAGCTGGGCGAAGAGCTGCGCAAGGCGCATTCGGCGCTGGCCGGAGCGGAACTGCGCAAACTCACCCGGCGGCGTCAGGAACTGGTGAACCAGGTCCTGCACGACGAACGCTCGATGAGCGAACCGGTCGCCCGCGAAGTCGAAGCGACCCTCGAAGCCGTCGTGGCCGACCCGGAAGTGGCGGCGCTGGCCTTGGCCGGACGGCTGAGCACCGGCGCGGACAGCGCGGGCGACCAGTGGCTGACGAGCGGGTTCGCCCCGCGACCGAAGCGGGAACCGGTCCCGGAGCGGGAAAAGCCCGCCACCGTGTCGCATTTGGACGATCGGCGGAAGGCGAAGCAGAAGGCCGCCGCTGACGCCGCGTCGAAGGCCGAAGAGGAGCGGACCGCGAAGGCCCGCGAAGAGGCCGAACGCGAACAGAAGCGGGTGGCGGAGTTCAACCGGCTCCGGCGCGAGGCGGCCGACCTCGCGAAAGCCTGCAAGCAAGCGGAAATCGACCTCGCTCGCGCCGAACGCCGCGCCGAGAAGAGCACGGAGAAGGCGAACGATCTCCGGCGTCGGCTCGCCGACGCCGAACTCGAGGAAGAGGCGGCGAACGGCGAGACCACCGCCGCCCAGACCACTTTGGACGATCTGCGCTCTGAAGCGAAGCGGATCGACGAGGAACTCGAACGGTTCTAGAGTGCCGTGGGCGGTGTTCCGGGCGGCTATCGGGCGACGGCGGTCACCCGCCGCCCGTACGGCGTCTTCCCACCCGGCTTGTACACCGACAGCACGGTCATCGTCAGATACATCGTCGTGGACACGATGATCGGATAGAACCCGTCCGGACGCCGTCCCATCTCGACGAACACTCCGTCCACAGTGGACTCGGTGAGCGCGGCGAGTTCCCGGAGCCCCGGCAGCAGCGAGAACAGGGTCAGCCCTACCGCGACCAGCGTCAGCACCAGTTTGATCGCGACCCATTTGTACCGGATCAGCCCCCATTTCGTGCCGACGCTGAGCACGAGCCCACTGACCAGGGCGATCAGGCTCACCGGGAGCAGCAGATAACCGCCGATCCGGTCCATCATCAGGATGGCCGCGTGCTGGAGACGAGGGTCGCCGGTGAACACGGAGGTGCAGGTCAACACCGCGTTCACCAGGGTGATCCCGAGCCAGCCGACGGACGAGACGACATGGACGACGAGGACGGGTTTCCGCCACCGCGGGGTGAGCGTCATCGGCGGTCGCCGCACTGTGGAAGTACTCATGCGGCCAGTGTTTCCGCGCGCGGAGCCCCCGTCGTCCGTCGTGGAGCGGCACCTGTCCTACGCAGCGCGGAGTACGAGTCCCCGGACGTACGCGGCCTGCCCGGCGTGCTGGAGATCGTCGGAAAGGACGCTGACCAGGCGCACCCCGAGGGTGACCGGCGGATCCCACGCCTCGTCGACGATACGGTCGAGAGCGGCTTCGTCGAGACCCGCCACCCAAGCCGTCGTCGCCTCGTGGACCTCGTCGTAGTACCCGGTCAGCAGATCGGCGGAGTCGACCCGGACCGCCTCGACGTCCTCGGGGCGATGTCCGTACCCGATGTCGGCCGCCGGGAACGGCAGCCCGAACCGGTCCAGCCAGCCCCGCGAGGTCCAGATCTGCTCGGTGCCCATGAGATCGGCGACGTGATCGTCCTGCACCCGTGCCAGATGCCAGACCAGCCAGGCGATCGTGTTCGCCTCCGGCGCCGGGCTCGCCGCCAGCTGCTCGGCACTCAGCCCGTCGACGGCGGCGTGCACGACCTCTTGGACGCGGCCGAACCCGTCGGCCACCACTTCGGCCAGTTTCATCGAATCCCCTTCCTGCGTCTCCCGCCCACGATGCCACCGCCAGGTGCCCCCTGCCTTACCACCTTGACTTATATAAGCCCAGGCCGTGATAGTTGCCGGATGCACGCGTTCGACGTCCTCGGGGATCCGGTGCGCCGCCGGATCCTGGAACTGCTGGCGGGCGGGGAACAGAGTTCCGGCGACGTGACCACGGTGGTCCGCGCCGAGTTCGGGATCTCGCAGCCCGCGGTCTCCCAGCATCTGCGCGTCCTGCGCGAGAACGGCTTCACCACCGTCCGCGCCGAGGGCACGCGGCGGCTGTACTCGGTGGATCCCGCCCCGCTCAAGGAGATCGACGGCTGGCTGGAGCAGTACCGGCGCTTCTGGACCGGGCCGCTCGACGCGCTCGCCACGGAGATCGCGCGCGGCCGCCGCGATGTCGCCGGAAAACGTGTCGGACCCCGCCCCTAGAATCAGCCGGGTGCCAGCCCCCGACATCGGTACCTCGGAAGCCCTCGAAACGCTGAACCGCGTCTTCGGCTATGACAGCTTCCGCGGTGACCAGCAGGCCATCGTCGAACACGTCATCGCAGGCGGTGACGCGCTCGTCCTCATGCCCACCGGCGGCGGGAAATCGCTGTGCTACCAGATCCCCGCCCTCGTCCGGCCCGGCGTCGGCGTGGTCGTGTCGCCGCTGATCGCGTTGATGCAGGACCAGGTCGACGCGCTGCGCAACCTCGGCGTGCGCGCGGGTTTCCTCAACTCGACGCAGGACTACACCGAGCGCAACCGGGTCGAGGCCGCGTTCCTCTCCGGTGATCTCGATCTGCTGTACCTGGCACCGGAACGGCTGTCGGTCGAATCGACGGTGCGGCTGCTCGATCGCGGCAAGATCTCGCTGTTCGCGATCGACGAGGCGCACTGTGTCTCCCAGTGGGGCCACGACTTCCGGCCCGACTACCTGATGCTGTCCGCGGTGCACGAACGCTGGCCGGACGTGCCGAGGATCGCGCTCACCGCCACCGCCACGAAGACGACGCACGCCGAGATCGCGTCCCGGCTCAACCTCGAGGACGCACGGCATTTCGTCGCGAGTTTCGACCGGCCGAACATCCAGTATCGGATCGTCGGCAAGAACTCACCGCAGCGCCAGCTGCTGGAACTGCTGCGCACCGAGCACAAGGGTGACGCGGGGATCGTCTACTGCCTGTCCCGGAACTCGGTGGAGAAGACCGCGGACTTCCTGGTGGAGAACGGGATTCCGGCGGTGCCCTATCACGCGGGGCTGGACGCGCGGACGAGGGCGAAGCATCAGTCGCGGTTCCTGCGCGAGGACGGGCTGATCGTCGTCGCGACGATCGCGTTCGGGATGGGCATCGACAAACCGGACGTGCGGTTCGTCGCGCATTTGGACCTGCCGAAGTCGATCGAGGGCTACTACCAGGAGACAGGCCGCGCGGGCCGGGACGGGCTGCCGTCGACGGCTTGGCTGGCGTACGGCCTCCAGGACGTCGTTCAGCAGCGCAAGATGATCGACATGTCGGAGGGGGCCGAGGCGTACAAGCGGCAGCTGAGCGCCCACCTCAACGCGATGCTGGCCTTGTGCGAGACGGTCGAATGCCGTCGAGTGCAGGTGCTGAGCTACTTCGGGCAGCGAAGCGAGCCGTGCGGCAACTGCGACACCTGCCTGGCGCCGCCGGAAACCTGGGACGGCACGATCCCGGCGCAGAAACTCCTCTCCACCATCGTCCGGTTGCAGAACGAGCGGCGGCAGAAGTTCGGTGCGGGGCAGATCATCGACATCCTGCTCGGCAAGTCGACGCCGAAGGTGACGCAGCACCGGCACGATTCACTGAAGGTCTTCGGGATCGGCACGGAACTGAAGGAACCCGAGTGGCGGGCCGTCGTCCGGCAACTGCTCGCGCAGGGACTCGCCGCCGTCGAAGGCGACTACGGCTCGCTCGTGCTCACCGAGGGCAGCGCCGAGGTCCTGAACGGGCAACGGAAGGTCCAGCTACGGCGCGAGCCGGAGCGGGCGGCCAAGGCGGCGGCCCGGTCCAGCTCGAAGAAGGCCGCGGCCGCCGACATGCCCGCCGAAGCGGCACCGGTGTTCGAACTGCTGCGTTCGTGGCGGGCCGCGGCGGCGAAGGAGCAGGGAGTGCCCGCGTATGTGATCTTTCACGACGCGACCCTGCGTCAGATCGCCACCAAACGGCCCGCCACGCTGCAGGAGCTGGGTACGGTCAGCGGCGTCGGTGAGAACAAGCTCGCGAAGTACGGCGAGCAGATCCTCGAGACGCTCTCAGCCGGGAACTAGTGCTCGTAGGGGCGACGGGGCGGCCGTCCGGTCATCCCGTCGACCTTGCGTACCGCACCGTCGATCTGGCTGTGGTACTTGCCCTTCGTCTTGTGGTCGACGAAGGTCGCGGCCTTGTTCACGACCTTGGAGACCTTCTCGGGGTTCTTCCGCACGTAGGCGCGCACGGCCCCGGCGGTGCCGGCCAGGGCGGTCAACTTCCGCAGTAGAGGCACTGTGGTCCCTTTCCTCGGGGTCGTCTGGTGTCCTGCTCAACGACCGGTGACGGTCATCGGGTTCCCCGTAGCGCGCCAAATCACTCATTTCGGATACTCCTGCTGGTCGGGCCGCCGGAAAACGGGGCGCGCGAGGGGGCCGGTAGCGCTAGGTTCGGGCTCATGCGGGATCTTTCGCTGCTGCCCAAGGCGCATCTGCACGTCCATCTCGAAAGCACTATCCGGCCGGACACGCTCCGTGACCTCGGTGACGCGAACGACGTCGCCGTCCCCGCCGAACAACCCGTGTTCGACGGATTCCGCGCGTTCGGTGACTACAACGGGCTGATCCGCTCCTGTCTGCGGCGGCCGGAGGACTTCGAACGGGTGGCGCGCGAGTTCTGCGAGGACCAGGTCGCGGACGGCGTCCGCTACGCCGAGGTCACCTTCACGGCGGCGGCACACGGCGAACGGCTCGGCGAGCCGGACATGCCGCTCGCGTCCGTCCTCAAAGGACTCTCGATCGGCGCGGCCGAACACGGGCTGACCACCCGGGTGATCCTGGACCATTCGCGCCGCCGGTCGATCGAACGCGCGCGCCGCACCCTCGACCTCGCCCGCCGGTACGCCCCGGACGGAGTGATCGCGATCGGCCTTGCGGGCGAGGAGAAGTATCCGCTCGCGCCGTTCGCGGGGATCTGTGACGAGGCCGAGGAGGCCGGACTGCATCTGATCCACCACGCCGGGGAGGACGCGGGCCCGGACAGCATCCGCGAAGCGCTCGACCTCGGGCACAGCGAACGGATCGGACACGGCATCCGGATCCTGGAAGACGTCGCCCTGGTCGCCGAGGTGCGGGAACGCGGTATCGCGCTGGAGGTCTGCCCGTCGTCGAACGTGACGCTCGGGCTCGTGCCGTCGTTCGAAGAGCATCCGCTTCCCCGGCTGGTCGACGCCGGACTCGTGGTCACCCTCAGCACCGACGTCCCGTCGGTCACCGGGACCACGCTGACCGACGAGTTCCTGCGGACCCGGGAGGCGTTCGACTACGACGACCTCGCGCTCGCGCGTCTCGCACGGGCTTCCGTCGACGCGTCCTTCGCGCCCGCCGACCTGAAGCGCTCGATCCATCAGGAGATCGACGCCTGGCTCGCCTGACGCGTGGGCTTCACAACTTCTCCACAAGCGTCACGTACCGTGGAACCGGTGACCGCTTCGTCCCCTTCGACCCTGGACCTGATGGACCAGTGGCAACCGGCGCCCAAGAAGCGCGGCCCGCGTGGCTGCGTGATGCTCGCGCTGCTGGTCGTGGGCGCCCTCGTGGCCGGTGCCGTCTGGGTGGTGGTCAGCATCAGCGACCGCGAGCCGGTGCCGGTCAAACCCGAATTCGTCGTTCCCGCGCTCAAGCCCGCGCCGCGTTCGGCGATCCCCGGTGACGCCGGACCGCTGCCCGCCGAGCCCGCGAAGGACGCCTGGATCGCAAAGGTGTCGGAGAACACGGACGTCCCTTCGCGCGTGCTGCGCGCCTATGTGAACGCGGCCGAGAAGACCGCGTCCACCACGCCTCGCTGCGGAATCACCTGGGCGACCATCGCCGGGATCGGCCGGACCGAGTCGCAGCACGCCCGGCATGACGGCTCCCGCGCCGGCGAAGACGGCGTCGTGACCCCGCCGATCATCGGCATCCCGCTCGACGGCTCGCCAGGTGTGCTGGCCGTCGTCGACACCGACAAGGGCGCCCTCGACGGCGACCCGAAGTGGGATCGCGCGGTCGGCCCGATGCAGTTCCTGCCCGCCACCTGGAAGCGGTACGGCGTCCGCGCGAGCGGTGACGGCGCCGCGCCGGACCCGCAGAACATCGACGACGCCGCGATGACGACAGCGCGCTACATGTGCGCGAAGGGCGGCGACCTCGGCAAGCCGACCGGCTGGTGGAACGCGGTGCTGACGTACAACAACTCCGCCCAGTACGGGCAGGAAGTGTTCAGCAACGCCGACGCCTACGGCAAGGCCGCGCTCAAGCCCTAGGCGGGCAAGAGCCGCGTGACCAGCTTGGTCAATTGGTGCACGTTCCGGCATTCGTGCACCTCGACGACTTCGGCATAGGAGTGCGCCTCCGAGTCCCCTGTGGACCACAACGCGGTCCGCTCGGGATTGAGCCAGTACGTATGCCTTGCCGCGGCGGCGATTCCCCTCACGGCAGCCAGATTCGGGTCGCCACCGTTGGTCCTGGCGTCACCGAGGATCAGTACGGACGTCTTGGGCCCCACCGCGTCCGAGTACCGCTCGGCGAACTCCCCCAGCGCGTGTCCGTAGTCGCTGTGACCGTCCCATCGGGTGAGTTCGGCGTCGGCGAGGATCCGCGCGCCGAGATCCTCGGGGTCGGCGGCGCCGGTGTCGACGAGATGGGTGATCTCGTCGCACGCGTCGATGAACGCGAAGACCCGCACCTTGCTGAACTGATCCCGCAGAGCCTGGACGAGCAGCATGGTGAAGTTGGCGAATCCGGCCACCGAGCCCGACATGTCGCACAGCAGCACGATTTCCGGGCGCCCGGGCCGGTGCCGCCGGTACGACGGCCGCATCGGGACGCCGCCGGTGGACAGCGAACGCCGCAGCGTCCGGCGCAGGTCGATCTGCCCGCGCGCGTGCCGTCGGCGGCGAGCGGCCAGCCGGGTGGCGAGCTTGCGCGACAACGGCTGCACGACGCGGCGGAGTTCGGCGAGTTGCGCGCGGCTGGCCAGCAGGAAGTCGACGCGGTCGGCGGCAGGCGGGACGGCGTGCCGCGAAACCCGTTCCCGGCCACGGACTTCCGCGACCCTGCGCCGCGCTTCGGTCCGCACCATGCCACGGAAGCCCTCGACCCGGCGGCGGACGTCGTCGCGGTCGAGTCTGTCGGTGAAATCGTTCAAAGCTCCCGCGCGGATCGCTTCGAGCACGCGGACCACGAGCGTCTGCGGCTGAAGCCGTTCCAGGGTCTGGTGCGCCGACCAGCCACCGGACCCCGCCGTACCGCTGCCGTACTCCCCCAGCATGTCGACGGCGAGCCCGGCCAGTTGCGTCAGTTCCGTCTGATCGTTGGCGGCGAGCGCCGAGGCGAGCCGATCCCGCAGCGCGGCCAAATCTTCGACGGGGTCCTGCGTCGGCGCGCCGACGCCGAGCGGGAAGTAGATGTCGAAGGTCGCGTCGAACACCGCGCGCTGACCGCCGCGCCGGACCAGCGCCGCGGCGAGCCCTTCCCGCATCTGCTCGCGGGAGGCCAGTCCCAGCACTTCGAGTGCCGCGGCGGCGTCGACCGTCTCACTGGGACCGGCGGGAATCCCGTGTTCCCGCAACGCTTCCACGAACTCGACGAGCCTGCCCGGCACGCCGCTCACGAGTCGAGGACCTTGCCGAGTTCCAGCCGCGCGTCCGCCTTCACGACGTCTTCCTGATGTTTGAGGATGACACCGAGGCTCGCGCGGACGACGTCCTCACCGAGGCTGTCCGCGCCGAGCGCCAGCAGCGTGCGGGCCCAGTCGATGGTTTCCGCGACCGACGGCGCCTTCCGCAGTTCCATCGCCCGCAGCGCGGTGATCACCTTGATCACCGACGCCGCGAGCGCGTCGTCGACGCCGGGCACCTTGAGGCGCACGATGCGCTGTTCCAGTGCCGCGTCGGGGAAATCGATGTGCAGGAACAGACAGCGCCGCCGCAGCGCCTCGGAAAGCTCCCGGGTCGCGTTCGACGTCAGCACCACGAACGGCTTGCGCCCGGCGGTGATCGTGCCGAGTTCCGGGACGGTGATCTGGAAGTCGCCGAGGACCTCCAGCAACAGGCCCTCGATCTCGACGTCGGCCTTGTCGGTCTCGTCGATGAGCAGGACGGTCGGCTCGTCGCCCTTGATCGCCGTCAGCAGCGGCCGCGCCAGCAGGAATTCCTCACCGAAGATGTCGTTGCGGGCTTCGTCCCACGTCTCGTCCTTGCCGGCGGTGATCCGGAGGAGCTGCTTCGCGTGGTTCCACTCGTACAGCGCGCGGGACTCGTCGACGCCTTCGTAGCATTGAAGCCGCACGAGCCGGGAGCCGCTCGCCTCCGCGACCGCCTTGGCCAGTTCGGTTTTGCCGACCCCCGCGGGGCCCTCGATCAGCAACGGCTTGCCGAGGGCGTCCGCGAGGAACACCGTGGTGGCGACGGCCGCGGAGGCCAGGTAGCCGGTGTCGGCGAGCTTCGCCGTCACGTCTTCGACGGATGTGAAGTACCCGGTCCCAGCCACGCGGCCTCCCAGCTCGATCGCCTACCCGGCCGACTCTACGTCGCGGATCCGCTTGGGCAGCAGGAACCCGACCGCGAAGGTGAGCAGCACCATCACCGCGACCACCCAGAACGTCCGCCGCGCCGCGTCCGTCGGGTCGGCGGTGCCCGCGTCGAAGAACACCGTGCCGAGCAGCGCCATCCCCAGCGCGCCACCGACCTGCTGAAGCGAGGTCAGCGCGCCGGACGCCGATCCTGCCTCCGGCGGCTCCACTCCGGACAGCGCGATCTCGAAGTACGGCCCCATGATCAGCCCGGAACCGACCCCGACCACCAGCAACGCGGGGGCGATCAGCCACGGACCGGTTCCCGGGCCGAGGAGCAGCAGCAGCGCGACCACGCCCGCGGCCATGATCAGCGCGCCGGTGTGCAGCACCTTGCGGCCGTGCTTGCGCACCACCTGCACCAGGCCCATCCCGACGATCATCCCGAGCGACATCGGCACCCCGGTCAACCCGGCCTTGAGCGGGGAGAAACCGAGCCCGAGCTGCAGGTACAACGTGAACACGAGACCGAAGCCGGAGAACGCCGCGAAGTAGATCGTCCCGGTCGCCATCCCGGCGAGGAAGCTGCGTTTGCGGAACAGGCTCGGTTCGACCAGCGGGGCACCGCCGCGACGGCTCTTGCGCTTCTCGAACCAGGCGAAGACCGCGAACACGCCGATCGCGGCCGCCATCATCGCGAACGTCCACAGCGGCCAGCCGTACTCGCGGCCCTGGACCAGCGGGAAGACGATCAGCAGCGCACCGGTCGTGGCGAGCAGCGCACCGGGGATGTCGAGGGTGAGCGAACCGCCGGAACGGGACCCCGGCAGGAACTTCAGCGCGGCGAGCACGGCGAGCGCGCCGATCGGGAGGTTGATCAGGAAGATCATCCGCCAGCCGGTGCCGAAGAGGTCGGCGTCGACCAGCCAGCCCGCGAGGATCGGGCCGCCGATCGCGGCGAGCCCCATGACGGGGCCGAACATGCCGAACGCGGACTGCAGCTCCTTGCCGGAGAACATCTCCTTCATCATGCCGAGGCCCTGCGGGACCATCGCGGCGCCGAACAGGCCCTGCACCACCCGCGCGGTGATGATCATTTCGGGGCTCACGGCGATCGCGCAGAGCAGCGAACCGGCGACGAAGCCGATCGCGCCGATGAGGAACATGCGCTTGCGGCCGAAGATGTCGCCGAGCCGTCCGCCGGTGAGCAGACCGGACACCATCGCGAGGGTGTAGGCGACGCCGAGCCACTGGATCATCGCCGTCCCGCCGCCGAGCGAGGCCCGCATGACCGGTCCGGCGATGCTCGTGACCGTCATGTCGAGCAGCTCCATGACCGAACCGGTCAGGATCACGAACAGCGCGGGCCAGCGCCAGCGATACGGCGTTGCCGCGAGGGTGTTTTCCGAGGTCACGACGCTCGGGGTGTCCACTGTCATCGTCATGGGGACAACGCTAAAGTCAATTCCGGCCACTTTCTGACCGGAATCGGAGCGAATCTGGATTCATGGCGAATACGAGTGCGCGGATGCTGCGGCTGCTGTCCCTGCTGCAGACACACCGCTTCTGGTCGGGAACCGAACTGAGCGACAAGCTCGAAGTGAGCGAGCGGACACTGAGACGCGACGTCGAACGGCTCCGTGAGCTGGGCTATCCGGTCAACGCCAGCCGCGGCGTCGCGGGCGGCTACCAGCTGAGGTCGGGCACGGTCATGCCGCCGCTGTTGCTGGACGACGAGGAGGCCGTGGCGATCGCGGTCGGCCTGCGGACGGCGGCGAGCGGCTCGGTCGAGGGCATCGAGGAGACGTCGGTCCGGGCGCTGACGAAGGTCGTCCAGGTGATGCCGCCCCGGCTGCGCAGACGCGTCGACGCGCTCCAGGCGTACACGACACCGGCGGCCGTCACGGGTCCCCGCGTCAACGCGGCCAGCCTGACGGTGATCGCGCAGGCTTGCCGGGACGACGAGCGGCTGAAGTTCGACTACGCGGCACGAGGTGGCGAGGAGTCCGCGCGGCTGGTCGAGCCGCACCGGCTCGTCTCACTCGGCCGCCGGTGGTACCTGGTGGCGTGGGACCTCGACAGGGTCGACTGGCGCACCTTCCGTGTCGACAGGCTCAGCGAGCCGCGCACCACCGGTGCCCGCTACCGGCCGCGGGAGATCCCCGGCGGCGACGCGGTGAAATTCGTCGAAGCGCAGATCAAGGCCAGGCCGACCACGCATACGTTGACGGTCCGGGTCGACGCGCCGAAAGCCGAGGTCGAAGCGGCGGTGCGGTATCTCGGCGGCGCGCTCGAAGCCATCGACGAGGAGTCCTGCCGCCTCACGATGAACGTCGACACCTTCGACTGGCCCGTGCTGATCCTCGCCGCCATCGGCGCGCCCTTCGAGGTCGAGCGGCCTTCGGCCTTCAAAGATCACTTGGGCTCGGTCGCCGCGCTCTTCTCAAGGGCGTCCGGACAGCTAGCATCGGGCTCGTGAGCACCTATGTCGCGGCCGAGGGCCGATACGAGAGCATCCCGTACCGCCGCACCGGGCGCAGCGGACTGAAGCTGCCCGCGATCTCGCTGGGCCTGTGGCACAACTTCGGGCACGACAAACCGCTGGGCACCCAGCGGGACATCGCGCGGCGGGCGTTCGATCTGGGCATCACCCATTTCGACCTCGCCAACAACTACGGGCCGCCCTACGGTTCGGCCGAGGAGAACTTCGGCAGGCTGCTGGCATCGGACTTCAAGCCGTACCGCGACGAACTGGTCATTTCGACCAAGGCAGGCTACGACATGTGGCCCGGCCCGTACGGCGAATGGGGCTCGCGCAAGTACCTGCTGTCCTCTTTGGACCAATCGCTCGGCCGGATGGGCCTGGACTACGTCGACATCTTCTACTCACACCGCTTCGACCCGGAGACCCCGCTCGAAGAGACCGTCGGCGCGCTCGACACCGCCGTCCGCTCCGGACGCGCGCTCTACGTCGGCATCTCGTCGTACTCGTCGGAGAAGACCGCCGAAGCCGCCCGGCTCCTGCGGGAACTTGGTACGCCGCTGCTGATCCACCAGCCGTCGTACTCGATGTTCAACCGGTGGCTCGAAGGCGACAAACTGCTCGACACCCTCGAAGCCGAAGGCGCGGGCTGCATCGCGTTCTCGCCGCTGGCGCAGGGCATGCTCACGAGCCGCTACCTCAACGGAATTCCGGAGAATTCCCGCGCGGCACAAGGGAAATCGCTCAACCCGGAGACGATCACCGAGAACACTCTCGGAAAGATCCGAGCGTTGAACGAGATCGCCCAGCGGCGCGGGCAGACGCTGGCGCAGCTCGCGCTCGCGTGGGGCCTGCGCGACCCGCGGATGACGTCGGTGCTGATCGGCGCGAGCAGTGTGGCGCAGCTGGAGGACAACGTCGGCGCGCTGAAGAACCTGCATTTCACCAACGAAGAACTGGCCGAGATCGACCGCTACGCCACCGAAGCCGACATCAACCTGTGGAAGCGGTCCACCGACGCGTGATGGCTATTTGAAAGGTAAGTCGACGTGGCTTGATCGGCTCACTGCCGTGAAGGCCTCCTTACCTACCCTCAAGGTAGGGAAGGAGGCCTTCACTACCTTGACGGGGGTCGTGCGCGTGGAGGCCAACATAGAAACGCACATCCGAAGGCAGGGGGGCATGACGCGCAACCCGGGGGTCTGGTGTGGACGGTG
>NZ_JBVIRO010000031.1:38804-64535 GCF_055575975.1 Amycolatopsis sp. NPDC033938 | reverse complement strand
CACTCACGACCCCCTCGCGAAACCGTGCAAGATGCCCAAATCGGGCATTTTTGTCTCGAAAAGTGTCCCTTATAGACAGTCCGGACCCGGGTGAGACCCCTTGCGTGGGCCCGCTCCCGCCGCGTCCACCACGACGCGTTCGTCTTGTCCCGCTCCAGAGGTGCAGCCGACCAGCACTTATGCGACTTTGCCGGACCCCTGCGCTAGGCGCCAAGGAAGGGGACCTTCATGTACTTCACGACCGGCCGCCGAGTCACCACCGCACCGAACGCCCACCGGTGCCCTTCGCGCCCGGCCGCACCGCGACCTCCCCCTTTCGCTCGTGGTGCTGCCCGTTGACCGCGACCTGGTCAGCGGGCTATTCTCGATATACGAAAGAAAGTTTCCGCATAACGAAATTGCAGAGGTTTCGATGGCTGATCTTGCCGGTTCGGGTCATGCGCTGCCGTACGTGCTGAACCTGTCGATGGTCTTCACCGAGTTGCCGCTCCTCGAACGCGCGGAGGCGGCGAGGACGGCGGGGTTCACCGCGGTCGAGTACTGGTGGCCGTTCGAGACGCCGGTACCGGACGCCGCCGAGGTCGAGCGGTTCGTGGCCTCGGTCGAGAAGGCGGGCGTCGCGGTGACCGGGCTGAACTTCTTTCCCGGTGACATGGCCGCCGGTGACCGCGGCCTGGTCACCTGGACCGGCCGGGAGGACGAGTTCGCCCGCGGCGTCGCTTCCGCGATCGAGCTCGGCGAGCGGCTCGGCTGCCGCCGGTTCAACGCGCTCTACGGCAACCGCCTCGACGGTGCCGACCCCGCCGAGCAGGACAAGCTCGGCCGGGAGAACCTGGCGCTGGCCTCGGACGCCGCCGCGCGGATCGGTGCGGAGATCGTCCTGGAGCCGTTGTCGGGGGCGGAGAAGTACCCGCTCAAGACCGCGGACGACGTGCTGAAGGTGCTCGACGAACTCGGGCGGGACAACGTGAAGCTGCTGGCCGACCTCTACCACCTGGCGGTCAACGGTGACGACCTCGACCGGGTCGTGTCCGTCCACACCGGACGGATCGGCCATGTGCAGATCGCCGATGCCCCAGGGCGGCACCAGCCGGGGACCGGAGAGCTGGACATCGAGGGATACCTGGAAAAGCTGCAGACGGCGGGCTACCGCGGGCAGGTGGGCGTGGAGTACAAGCCCGCCGGGCCGAGTGCGGAATCGCTGTCGTGGCTGCCTTTCGAACGAAGGGGACTGGCATGACCAAGCTGGGTTTCATCGGGCTGGGGATCATGGGCGGGCCGATGGCGGGACATCTCGCCGCGGCCGGGCACGAAGTGAGCGGATTCGACACGAACGCCGACGCGCTCACGAGGCTGGAAGCGGCGGGCGGCCGGGCGGCGAACGGGGTGACGGACGCGGTCTCGGGCGCGGAAGTCGTCATCACGATGCTGCCGGACCACCCTCAGGTCGAGGCCGTCGTGCTGGCGGCGGGCGGGGTGCTGGAATCGGCGAAACCGGGGACCCTGCTGATCGACATGAGCACGATCCGGCCGGAGACCTCCATCGAGGTGGCCGAACGGGCGGGCGAACGGGAGATCCGGGTGCTCGACGCGCCCGTCTCGGGTGGTCAAGCGGGTGCCCAGCAGGCCTCACTGTCCATTATGGTCGGTGGTGAGGACGAGGACTTCGCGGCCGCGCTCCCGATACTGGAAGCCGTCGGCAAGACGATCGTCCACGTGGGACCCCACGGTGCCGGTCAGGTCGTCAAGGCGGCCAACCAGCTGGTGGTCGGCGGGACCTACGGGCTGATCGCCGAAGCCATCGTGCTGCTCGAAGCCTCGGGCGTCGACGCCGGTGTCGGACTGGACGTGCTGGCGGGCGGCCTGGCAGGCAGCCGGATCCTCGAACTCAAACGGAAGTCCATGGTGGCGCGGGAATTCGCGCCGGGTTTCCGGATCGACCTGCACCACAAGGACATGGGTATCGCGCTCGCCGCCGCGAGGCGGGCCGAGGTCGCGCTGCCGCTCACCGGGCTGGTCGCCCAGCTCGTCGCCGCCGGACGGGCGATGGGGCACGGCTCGCTCGATCACTCCGCTCTGCTGAAGGTCGTCGAATCGCTGTCCGGCGCGGAAAGCAAGGAGTGAGGAATGCCAAGAATCCCCGCCATGCAGGCCGTCGTCGACGTCCTGGTCAGTGAGGGCGTCGACACCGCGTTCGGCTGCCCCGGTGCCGCGATCCTCCCGCTGTACCAGGCGATGCAGGGCAGCGGTATCGAGCATCTGATCGTGCGCCACGAAGAGGGCGCGACCCATATGGCCGACGGCTGGGCGAGGACCACCGGCAACGTCGGCGTCGCGATCGGCACCTCCGGACCCGCCGGGACGAATATGATCACCGGCCTCTACACCGCGCAGGCCGACTCGATCCCGATCCTGTGCATCACCGGGCAGGCCGATTCGCGGAAGCTGCACACCGAGGCGTTCCAGGCCGTCGACATCGTCGAGATCGCCAAGCCGGTGACCAAATGGGCGGTCCAGGTCAAGGAGGCGGCGCAGCTGCCGTGGGTGTTCCGGGAGGCGTTCCGCGTCGCCCGGTCCGGCCGCCCGGGGCCGGTGCTGATCGACCTGCCGATCGACGTCCAGCGACAGGAGATCGAATGGGACTCCACCATCGATTCGCCGCTGCCGGTCACCACGGTGACGCCGTCGCCCGCCAGGGTGGAGCGGGCGCTCGATCTCCTGCTGGCGGCGGAACGGCCGCTGATCCTCGCCGGTGGCGGCGTGGTCCTCGGCGGCGCGAGCGACCGGCTGCGGACCGCGGCCGAACTGCTCGGCGTCCCGGTCGGCGTGACGTTGATGGGCAAGGGGACCTTCCCCGAGGATCACGAGCTGTTCGCCGGCATGGCCGGCATCCAGACGTCGCAGCGGTGGGCGAACGCGGCCTTCCTCGAGGCGGATCTGGTGCTCGCGCTGGGCGCCCGGTTCGGTGACCGGCACACCGGTGACCTGGAGGTCTACCGCGGCAGCCGGAAGTTCATCCACGTCGACATCGAGCCCACCCAGCTGGGCAAGGTGTTCGGGCCGGATCTCGGGATCGTGTCGGACACGGGCGCCTTCCTGGACGCGCTGATCGAGGCGGCGTCGAAACGTGCTCCGGCGCGGGATCGGGCGTGGCCGCGACGGATCGGCGAACTCAAGGAGAGCCTGCCGCGACGCGAGGACTTCGAAGACACGCCGATCAAGGCGCCCCGGGTGTTCAAGGAGATCAACGAGTTCTACGGCGAGGACGCCTACTTCGTCACCGCCATCGGGCTGTACCAGATCTGGTCCGGGCAGTTCCAGCGCGCGCACAAGCCCCGCCACTACCAGGTGTGCGGCCAGGCCGGTCCGCTCGGCTGGGAGATCCCGGCGGCGATCGGCGTCAAGAAGGCGAAACCGGAGGCCGAAGTCGTCGGCGTCGTCGGGGACTACTCGTTCCAGTTCCTGGTGGAGGAGCTGGCGGTGGCCGCGCAGTACGACGTCGGATTCGTGCTGATCATGTTGAACAATGAGTATCTCGGGCTCATCCGGCAGGCCGAGACCGGCTACGAGATGAACTTCGAGGTCGACATCCACTACGACAAGATCGGCACGGACAACGTGAAGGTCATGGAGGCCTACGGTTGTTCCGGCACCCGGGTGACCGAGCCGGGCGAGATCCGGGCGTCGCTGGAGTGGGCGCGCAAGGAGGCCGAGCGGACCTCGCGGCCGGTGCTGGTGGAGATCATGATCGAACGCGAAGGGAACGCCGCGATGGGCAAGGCGCTCGACAGCGTGGTCGAGTTCGAGCCGATCGCGGGATGAAAGAGTGAGATGAACGGGACTTTCATCTCAAAAAACGAGAGGAAAGTCCCGTTCATCTCATCCGGTGCTACGCCTTGCCCTGGTCGTTGCTCAACCACTTCTCCGGCCGGACCCGGACCAGTACGGAGTTGTCGTTGAGGGCGCCGTCCACGTACTTCGTGCCGTCTTCCTCGGACAGATAGCGGTGTGCGATCTTCAGCGCCTGCTCGCGGGTCGGCGGCGCGTCGTTCGCGATGACCGGCCCCTCGGCCGTGACGTACTTGTACGGCAGCGTCTCCGACTGGGCGACCAGGCTGAGCCTGCCCGCCTTCTTGATCGCCTTGTCCTTGACCGAACCGCCGTCCATCCAGATCAGGAGTTCCCCGCCGGGCTCGTAGTCGTACCAGACCGGCACGGCCAGCGGAGCCCGTCCCTCCCGTTCCACGGCCAGGACCCCGATGTGGACCTCGCTCAGAAAGGCTTCCCGTTCCTCGGCGGTCATGACGAATGACGACATCCGTGTCTCGCTTCTCTCGGCTCGATGATCTACAAGAGAAGCCAACGCGGGAGACGTTCAGGACATTCCGGGCAGGGAGCCCCGCATTCAGAGGACTGAATGCGGGCGTTACGGCGTGGGCGAAGCGGAACTGGTGGGCGTCGCGTCACCGGTGTTGCCCGCCGGGGTCGAGGACGGCGGCGGAGTGGTCGTGGTGCTGGACGGCGGAGGCGTCGACGACGGCGGGGTGCTCGAAGGCGGTGTCGACGAGGGCGGGTTCGACGAGGGTGGCGTCGACGAAGGCGGCGTGCTGCTCGGCTTCGACGGCGATGTGCTGCTCGACGGGGCACTGCTGCTCGGCGGTAGCGACGAGCCGGGCGGCGTGGTCGGCGGCGGCGTGGTCGTGCCGGGCGGGGGAGTTCCGGGCAGCGTCGGCACCGGGACCTGACCGTCGGGCGTGCCGGCGGCGACGTCCTGGGAGTCGGGGGCGCCGACGGGGACCTGGCTGTCCGGGAACGTGGCGACACCACCGCGATAGGCGACCGCCCACCGGATCACTGTGTCCACATAGGACAGCGAGTGGTTGTAGCGGTACACGGCGACACGCTGGGTCTGCTCGGACGTCAGGTCGACTCCGCCGGAGCAGAGGTACCGGCCCGAGCCCAGGGTCGCGTCGTAGATGTTGTTCGGGTTCGACTCGCCGTCGCCGTTGCCGTCGGAGGCGTAGCCCTTCCACGTGGACGGGATGAACTGCGTCGGGCCGACGGCGCGATCCCAGACCGGGTCGCCGTCGTACTTGCCGCCGTCGGTGTCCGGGATGGCCGCGAACGGACCGGCACCGTTGAGCTGCGGACCGAGGATCGGTTCGAGGGTGTTGCCCTTGGCGTCGACGTAGCCGCCGCGCGCGTGGTTGGACTCGATCCGGCCGATGCTGGCGATGAGCGCCCAGTCGATGTGACAACCCGGCAGTTCCTTCGCGAGGATGTCGGCCGCGTTCTTGTACGCCTTCATCATGCTGGCGGGGATGCCGAGCGCACCCGACGGCGCGAACGAGCCGCCGACGTTCCCGGTGCCGCCGGGGACGGTCAGCGGGTCCGGGTTGGGCGGCTCGGGGAGGCTGCCGTCGACCGCGATCTCCGGGACGATGCCCGCCGGCGGCCGCCAGGGCGTCGCCTGATTCTGCGGCGTGGGTTCCTTCGCCGCCGCGATCGGGGTGTCGGGACCGGCCGACGCGGTGACCGCGGGCAGGACGGCGAGCGCGCCACCGGCCAGCGCGAAGGCCGTCCGGTGCCGGGCGGACAACCGTTCCGGCTGTCGGGGGCGGTGCTTCGGCATGTTCTCTCCCGCTGGGTCGACTCCGCGCAAAACTATCCGATACAACCGAATTTCGGGGAAGACACAACGAAAAACCTGCGAGCCTGCCGGGATTTCGTCCGCCCGGCACAAGACCTTCGTAGTGAAGTTGTCAATTTCACGCTGAGTTCACCGAAACGTCAGCAGAATCCTCGGCCGCTCCGGAGAACTGGTCTGAACCCCGTGCAAAGAGTCCTTTGCACAATCTCCTTTGCATGGCTACCTTGGTGTCATGACAGGTCCGCCGCCACCTGAAGAGATCACCGACCCCGCCGTGCTGAAGGCGGTGATGCATCCGTTGCGCAGACGGATCATGGAGTCGCTGGGCCGGGGTCCCGCGACAGCGACGAAGCTGGCGAAGGAACTGGGGGAGAGCTCGGGCGCCACCAGCTATCACCTGCGGGAACTGGCGAAGTACGACTTCGTCGAGGAGGCGCCGGAACTCGCGCACGGCAAGGAGCGCTGGTGGCGGGCCAGATCGCGGGACATCCGCTGGCCGCGGCACAGCGAGCAGAGCGAAGAGATGCGCGCGGTGTTCGACGAGGCGCAGCGCGCCGCGTTCGGCGAGGACCTCGACCGGATGGCGCGCTTCCTCGAACGCCGCGACGAGCTGGGCGAATGGGGCGACGCGCTGGTGTTCTCCCGCGGCGCGGTACACGTGAACATCGAGGAGCTCAAGCAGTTCTGGGAGGAGTACCTGGAACTGCTGCACCGCTACCACCGGACCGAGCCCGGCCCGGACGCGCGGAAGGTCTTCGTCCGCTGGACGGCGTTTCCGGATCCGGACAGGGAGGGAGAGGTGAAGGGGAACTGAAATGCCGGTGGGAGAGCGGCCACTCGACCACCGGGGATCGCGTCACCACGCCGGACGGCGTGTCTTCACGAACGACTTCACAGACAAGGGGGAGCAGCATGCTGCTCTGGAAGAGAATCGCGGTCGTCGGTACCGCGATGAGCCTGCTCGCGGCGGGGACCGCGACGGCCGCACAACCGCCGGATGGGGTATCCCGCGGGGGTGCCACCATCCGCTACACCGAATACGGCATCCCGCATATCGTCGCGAACGATTACGTGGACCTCGGCTTCGGGCAAGGGTACGCCGCGGCCAAGGACAACATCTGCGCGATCGCGGACGTCGCGCTCACCACCCGCGCCGAGCGGTCCCGGTGGCTCGGCCCGGACGCGGCGCCGACGAGCGGCGTGAGCCAGGCGAGTACGAACCTCGCCAGCGATCTGTATTTCCAGGGGCTCAACGAGAGCGGTGCGCTCGAGCGGCTGCTGGCCGAGCCCGCGCCTCGCGGTCCGTACCGCGAGGTCCGCGAACTGATCCGCGGTTACGTCGAGGGCGTCAACAAGTACCTGCGCGACGGCGAGATCACCGATCCGGCGTGCCGGGGCGCCGGCTGGCTGAAGCCGATCACCGAACTCGACGTCCACCGGCACGGTCACGCGGTCGGGATGATCTTCGGGCAGGGCGGGGTGGCGGATTCGATCACCGCGTCACTGCCGGGCGCGCGGCCCTCGGGCGGCGGTACCGAACAAATGCTCGGGGAGTCCGGGATCGGCAGCAACGCCATCGCGATCGGTTCGGCCGCGTCGGCGAACGGGCGCGGGGTCTCGCTGGCCAATCCGCATCTGCCGTGGCAGATGAGCGGGACGAGGCTGTGGCAGTCGCAGCTGAGCCTGCCGGGCGAGCTCAACGTCAGTGGTGCGGGCATCCCGGGGATTCCGCTGATGTGGCTGGGGCACAACGAGACCGCCGCCTGGAGCGGTACGGCCACCGACAAGACCCGCACCTACACGCTGTTCGAGCTGAAGCTCGTGCCCGGCTCGCCGACCACCTACCTGGTCGACGGGAAACCGGAGCCGATGCGGCGCAAGGACGTGAGTGTCCTGGCGCGCAAAGCGGACGGAACCCTGGAGCGGATCACGCGTCCACAGTGGACGACGAGATACGGCCCGGTGACGACCCGGCTCGGACAACGGGAACTGCCGTGGACGGCGTCGAGCGCGTTCGCGATCGCTGACGCCAACGCGGGGAACCTCGGGATGACGAACTCGATGTTCGAGATCGCCCGCGGCCGGACGGCGGGGGAGATGATCGACGCGGTCCGCAGGACACAGGGGCTGCCGTGGATGAACATCCTCGCCACCGACGATCGCGGCCGCGTGGAGTACAGCCAGATCCACGGGGTCCCGCACGTCACCGACGAGAAGGCGACGCGCTGCAACACCCCGCTGGGCAAGGAACTGTTCGCCGCCAACGGGGTCGCCGTGCTCGACGGTGCCAAGACGTCCTGCGCGTGGGGCAGTGACCGTGACGCGGTGCGGCCCGGCGTCTTCGGCCCGTCCAGCCTGCCGAACCTGAGCCGGGACGACTACCTGGCGAACTCGAACGACAGTTACTGGCTCTTCAATCCTGCCGAGCCGCGGACCGGCTACGCGCGGATCGTGGGGCCGGTCCGCTCCGAGCAGAACCTGCGGACACGGGGCGGCTTCGTCGCCATCGCCGACCAGTTGCGGAAAGGCGGCTTCACCGGACAGGCGATGCGAGACCTGATGTTCTCACACCGCGACCACGCGGCCGAACTCGTGCGAACCGACGTCGTCGGGATGTGTGCCACGATGCCGGGAATGGACGCGGCTTGTGCCGCTTTGGCCGGCTGGGACGGGCGTTCGGACACCGGGAGCAGGGGCGCGTTGCTGTTCGACCGGTTCTGGTCCGCGGTGGTCCGGTCGGGGCCCGGTATCTGGAAGGTGCCGTTCGACGTCACGGATCCGGTCCACACGCCGAACACCCTCGACACCGGGAACGCCGCGATCCGGAAGGCCCTCGCCGACGCGGTCGCCGAGTTGACCGCGGCGAAGATCCCGCTCGACGCGCCGTACGGCGACAACCACTATGTGGTGCGCGGCGGCGAGAAGATCCCGCTGGGCGGTGGGACGGCCGGACGTGGCGTCTACGACTCCTTGGGCGGGCCATGGGATCCGGCCCACGGTTACGCCGACGTCGTGCACGGCGGAACGTATCTGCACGTGGTGGCCTTCGACGGCACCGGTTGCCCGGACACGACGACGTTGCTGACCTACTCCCAATCCGCGAATCCGAAGTCCGCGCACCACAGCGACCAGACGGAGCTGTACTCGCGCAAGCAGTGGGTCACCGAACGGTACTGCGAGAAGGACATCCTCGCGTCGCCGTCGCTCGAGGTGGTCCGTGTGGGCAGGCGATGACCGCCACGGTGCTCGTGCCGTGAGTCGTGAGCCTGGGTGCCGGGCGGCCACCCGGCACCCAGGCGAACGGAAGCCGCGTCACCACGCCCGAGGACGTGTCTTCACGAACGGACTCCCGGCTGGAGAAGATACTCAGGACTTCGGGGTGACGGCGAACCGGCGCAGTTCCAGCGCCGGGTTCTTGGCGCGGACCTCGGAAACACGGTCGGCCGAAAGCTCGGCGGCGGCGGTTCCCGTGCGCTCACCGACGGAGGCGAGCACGACGCCCATCGGGTCGACGATCATGCTGTGTCCCGACCCGGTCGGCGCCGCCTGGCCGGCCGCCACCAGATAGATCGTGTTCTCGATCGCCCGCGCCCGGACCAAGGTGGTCCAGTGGTCCTCCTTGAGCGGGCCCGGCATCCATTCCGCCGGCAGCAGTACCGCGTCCGCGCCCGCGTCGACCAGCCTCCGGGTGACCTCCGGGAAGCGCAGGTCGTAACAGGTCTGCAGGCCGAAGACGAAGCCGTCGGCCTCGAAGGTCTCCGGTGCTTCGATATCGCCGGGCCGCACCAGTTCCGACTCGCGGAAACCGAAGGCGTCGTACAGATGCAGCTTGCGGTAGAGCGCGGCGATCGCCCCGTCGGGACCGGCCGCGACGAGCGTGTTCGAGATCCGCTCACCCTCGGGGAGCGCTTCGTTGATGCCCGCGACGACGGTGATCTGCCGGTCCTTCGCGAGACCGCGCAGTTCGGTGACGAACGGGCCGTCGAGTTCTTCGGCCGAGGTCACGAATTCCCGGCTCATCGTCGGTACGGTGAACAGCGAGTACTCGGGCAGCACGACCACCCGCGCCCCGCGGTCGGCCGCTTCACCGACGAGGGAGGCGACGCGGGCGAGATTGGCCTGTTTGTCGTTGCCGGGCGCGAACTGCGCCACCGCGACATGCACCATGGGGACCCTTCCGATAGGTGGGACTCTTGTATACATGATGGATACTTGAAGGGTCCAGGTGTAGGCTCCGTCGCGGAAAGTGACGGCTTGGAGGGGGACGAGATGACTGTGACCGCCGAAGGAGGCGGCCCGGCACGCGAGCGGGTCTACACATGGCTGCGCGACGGGATCATCTCGGGTGAGCTGGAAGGCGGCCGCTTCCTCGACGAAATGTGGGTTTCCGGCGAGGTCGGCGTTTCGCGGACCCCGGTGCGCGAGGCGTTCCACCGCCTGGCCGCCGAACGGTTCATCAGTCTCTTGCCGCGCAAGGGCGCCCAGGTGCGCACGGTTACCGCACGCGAACTGGAAGAGGTCTACCAGAGCAGGCGGCTGATCGAAGGTCACGCGATCGCGGCACTCTGCGCGAACCGCGCCGGGGCACCCGCCGAATTGCCGGAACTCATCGAAGCGATGGTGAACGCCGGGAACGAACGCGACTGGTTCGCCGTGTCGGGCTTCGACCGCCGGTTCCATCGCGCCATCGTGAACGCCGCGGGCAACACCGTCCTGACCGAGCTGTACGACACTCTCCGCTCGCGGCAGCAACGCGTCACGGTCCGCGCGCTGGAGGCCCGGCCGGAAAGACTGACGGTGATCAACGAAGAACACCGGGAATTGGTCGCGGCCTTGAACGCCCACGACGCGAAAGAAGCGTCACGGTTGTTGGAAGAGCATCTGCGCCCGGTGTCCGAAGTCATGTCGGTACTGCCGCAGGAAGGCTGACCGCGATGGGACTCGAAAAGGTCGCCGGCACCATGCGCGACATCCTCACCGTCCGCCGCGTCTACGGCGAACCGGTGGAGCGCGACGGGGTGGTGGTGATCCCCGCCGCGAGCGTCATCGGTGGTGGTGGCGGCGGGCACGGCACCGAACAGGACAAGGAAGGCGAGGGTGGCGGCTTCATCCTGGCCGCGCGGCCTGTCGGCGCGTACGTGCTCAAGGGCGGCGACGTGCGCTGGGTGCCCGCGGTGGACGTGACCTTCCTCGGGGCGGTCTTCGCCGTCATGGTCGCGACGATCCACAAGGCCCGGCGCCGGAAAGCCTGACGCGGCCGCTCAGGTCCGGTTCGGGGCGGTGATGCCGGTGAGGATGAGATCGACCCCGGTGAGGAACTGCTCCCGGTCGTCGTGCTCGCGCACCTGGCCGGCGATGGACTTCATGAACGGGTATTCGCCGGAGTCGAGTTCTTCCCACGCCGTCGCCGCGGCGTGGAGGAATTCGGCCCGGTCCACGCCGGGCCCGAGTGCGCGGGCGTTCGCGGCGTTCTGGCCCGCGGCGCCGAAGACGTAGTGCGTGAGCGCCGACGTCGCCGTGAACCAGGTGGCTTCGGGCACGCCCAGCGCGGCCACCCGTTGTCCGAAGCTTTCGAAGATCCGCGGGGTCACCGAACCCCAAGGGCTGCGGGAAAGCTGAACGGCGAGTTGCGCGGAAAGCCACGGGTGTTCCGCGATCGCGTCGAACAGGCCGAGTGCGATGGTGCGGATCTCGTCCTCAGGCGTGTCCGATGCCTCGTCGTGCTCGATGGCCAGGGCGTCCGCGATGACGGAGTCGGTCGCGGCTGCGAGTAGTTCTCCTTTGTTCGCCACATGCCAGTAGATCGCTCCCGGGCCGGTGGCGAGGCGTTCGGTCAGTGTCCGGAAGGTCAGCCCGCTCTCGCCGTCCGCGTCGAGCAGTGCGACGGCGGCCTCGACGATGCGCTCGCGGGAGAGCGCCTCCGTGCGCCGCGGTGTCCGGCTTGCCCGTGTGGCCATGCCGTCATCTTGACAGATCTGGAGCGCCGTTCCAACATGGAATGACATTCCATCATGGAACGTCATTCCAGAAGAGGTGTCATGAAGGCGACCGTCACGATCATCGGCGCGGGACTCAGCGGGCTCACCCTGGCCCGTGTCCTGCACGTACACGGCATCCCGGCAGTGGTCTACGAGGCGGAGGGCTCGCCGGAGGACCGGGCACAGGGCGGGATGCTCGACATCCACGACTACAACGGGCAGCTCGCCATCCAGGCGGCAGGCCTGATGGAGGAGTTCCGCGGCCTCGTGCTCGAGGGCCGCGAAGCGATGCGGGTCCTCGCTCCGGACGGGACGGTCCTGTTCGAGCAGGCCGACGACGGGACCGGCGGTCGCCCCGAGGTGCAGCGCGCCGACCTGCGGCGGATGCTGCTCGATTCCCTCCCGGACGGCACCGTCCGCTGGGGCCACAAGGTCACCGGCGTCCGGCGGCTCGACGAGGGCGGCCACGAGGTGACCTTCGCCGACGGCGCCACCGCCGAGGGAGACGTGCTGGTCGGCGCGGACGGCGCCTGGTCGCGAGTACGGCCTTTGCTCACCGACGCCGCACCCGAGTACGCCGGTACGTCGTTCGTCGAGACCTATCTGTTCGACGCCGCCACCCGGCATCAGGCCGCCGCGAAGGCGGTCGGCGGTGGGTCGCTGATGGCACCCGCGCCGGAGAGGGAGATCCACGCGCACCGGGAAAGCGGCGACACCTTGCACACCTACGTGGTGCTCAACGAGACGCTGGACTGGTTCGCGGCCATCGATTTCGCCGACCCGGCCGCGGCCACCGCGCGGATCGTGCGGGAGTTCGACGGCTGGGCGCCGGAACTCACCGCGCTGATCACCGAGGCCGACACCGCACCGGTCCACCGTCCGCATTACGCCCTCCCGGCCGGGCTCCGCTGGGACCGGGTGCCGGGGGTGACGCTGGTCGGCGACGCCGCCCACCTCGCCGCCCCCAACGGCGAAGGGGCGAACCTGGCGATGCTCGACGGCGCTGAGCTGGCCAAAGCGCTCGCCGCGCATCCCGGCGACGTCGAGGCCGGGATCGCCGAGTACGAGGAGGCCATGTTCGTCCGGAGTGCCGAAGTCGAAGGCGAGACCGCTGTCCTCCGTGATCGCGAGTTCCGCGAGAAACTTCCGCGGAGCCTGGTCGAAATGTTCGTCGGAAGCGAGTGATCCGGGTAGGCCGGACAGCCGGATCCGGGCTAGTTTCCCCTCATGGCGAAAAGCTCGGCGGTGGAGATCGAGGTCGGCGACCGGACGGTGCGCGTCTCGAATCCGGATCGGGTCTACTTCCCGGCGCGGGGTGAGACCAAACTCGATCTCGTCCGGTACTACCTCGCGGTCGGCGACGGGATCGTGCGCGCGCTGCGGGAACGGCCGTGCATGCTGCACCGGTTCCCGTCCGGGGTCTCGGGGGAGAAGGTCCACCAGAAACGCGTCCCGAACGGTGCCCCGGACTGGCTGCAGACCGTCCGCGTCGACTTCCCCTCCGGAAGGCACGCCTACGAACTGTGCGTCACGCATCCCGCCGACGTGATCTGGGCGGTGCAGATGTCGACCGTCGAGTTCCACCCCTGGAACTCCCGCCGGGCCGACACCGAACGTCCCGACGAGTGGCGGATCGACCTCGACCCGATGCCCGACTGCCCGTTCTCCACCGTGCGGAAGGTCGCGCACACCTCCCGCGAGATCCTCGACGAACTCGGCATCACCGGATGGCCGAAGACCTCCGGCGGCCACGGCCTGCACATCTACGTCCGGATCGAACCGAGGTGGGGCTTCCAGGAGGTACGCCGGGCCGCGCACGCCTTCGCGCGGGAGGTCGAGCGCCGGATGCCCGACGAGGTCACCACCACCTGGTGGCGCAAGGATCGCGATCCTTCGAAACTGTTCGTGGACTACAACCAGAACGCTCGTGACCACACCATCGCCAGCGCCTACTCGGTCCGCGGCGTACCCGAAGCCGTCGTCTCGACGCCGATCGGCTGGGACGAGATCGACGACGTCGAGCCGCGCGAATTCACCATCGCCACCGTGCCCGCGCGCTTCGCCGAACTCGGCGACCTGCACGCGGGCATCGACGACACGGCGTACTCGCTCGACACCCTTCTCGAGTGGGCCGACCGCGACCCGGATTTGGAGGACTAAACGCGGGTAGGCGGCGGGTAGGGGGTGGGCCGTGAAGGACTCCTTGAGGGACTCGGAGTCCCTCAAAGTTCCCCTCGGTCGCGGCGGAGTCGAGGTCTTGCGGGGTTCCAGTGTCCACAAGGGACACTGGTCGGGCGATTGGGTGTCCGATTGACGTCGCTATGTACGGTTCGGCGTGGGGTCGTGAGTGCTAATGAGGGTTAGAACCCTCTTTGCCACTCACGACCCCCTCGCAAAACCGTGCAACTTGACCAAATCGGGCACACCTGTCTCGGAAAGTGTCCCTTGTGGACAGTCAAGAGCCGGGTCCCGCTCTGGCGGCGGAACCGACCAGCGGGTTGCCGGGGTCACTTGCCGACGTAGGCCGCCAGGTGCTCGCCGGTGAGGGTCGAACCGGTAGCGACGAGGTCGGCGGGGGTGCCCTCGAAGACGATCTTGCCGCCGTCGTGACCGGCGCCGGGGCCGAGGTCGATGATCCAGTCGGCGTGCGCCATGACGGCCTGGTGGTGCTCGATCACGATCACCGACTTGCCGGAGTCGACGAGCCGGTCCAGCAGGCCGAGCAGGTTCTCGACGTCGGCGAGGTGCAGACCGGTGGTGGGCTCGTCGAGGACGTAGACGCCGCCCTTGTCACCCATATGCGTCGCGAGCTTCAGCCGCTGCCGTTCACCGCCGGAAAGCGTGGTGAGCGGCTGGCCGAGGCTGAGGTAGCCGAGCCCGACGTCGTTGAGCCTGCCGAGGATGGCGTGCGCGGCCGGGACGCGCCCGTCGCCCTCGCCGAAGAACTCCTCGGCTTCGGACACCGGCATCGCGAGGACCTCGCTGATGTTCTTGCCGCCGAAGGTGTACTCCAGTACCGAGGCCTGGAACCGTTTGCCGTCGCACTCCTCGCAGGTGGTCGCGGTGCCCGCCATGATGCCGAGGTCGGTGTAGATGACACCGGCGCCGTTGCAGTTCGGGCAGGCGCCCTCGGAGTTGGCGCTGAACAGCGCCGGCTTCACGCCGTTGGCCTTGGCGAACGCCTTCCGGATCGGTTCGAGCAGGCTGGTGTACGTGGCCGGGTTGCTCCGCCGTGAGCCGCGGATGGGTGTCTGGTCGACCGAGACCACGCCGTCGGCGGCGGGGAGCGATCCGTGGATCAGCGAGCTCTTGCCGGAGCCCGCCACCCCGGTGACGACGCAGAGGACCCCGAGCGGGACGTCGACGTCGACGTTCTGGAGGTTGTGGCGGTCCGCGCCGCGGATCTCCAGTTTGCCGGTCGGCGTGCGGACGCTGTCCTTGAGCGCGGCCCGGTCGTCGAGGTGGCGGCCGGTGATGGTGTCGCTGGCGCGCAGGCCGTCCACGGTGCCCTCGAAGCAGATCGTGCCGCCTGCCGTGCCCGCGCCGGGGCCGAGGTCGACGACGTGGTCGGCGATGGCGATCGTCTCCGGTTTGTGCTCGACGACCAGCACCGTGTTGCCCTTGTCGCGCAGCTGCCGCAGCAGGTTGTTCATCCGCTGGATGTCGTGCGGGTGCAGGCCGATGGTGGGCTCGTCGAAGACGTAGGTGACGTCGGTGAGGGACGAGCCGAGGTGGCGGATCATCTTGGTGCGCTGTGCCTCGCCTCCCGACAGCGTGCCGGACGGCCGGTCGAGCGAGAGGTAGCCGAGCCCGATCTCCACGAAGGAGTCGAGAGTGTGCAGCAGCTTCTCCAGCAGCGGAGCCACCGACGGCTCCTTCAGCCCCCGGACCCACTCGGCGAGGTCGCTGATCTGCATCGAGCAGGCGTCGGCGATGTTGATCCGCTTGATCTTCGACGACCGTGCGGTCTCGCTGAGCCGGGTGCCGTCACATTCGGGGCAGGTGGTGAAGGTGACCGCCCGGTCGACGAACGCGCGGATATGCGGCTGCATCGCCTCGCGGTCCTTGGCGAGGAACGACTTCTGGATCGAGGGGATGAGACCCGAATAGGTCAGGTTGATGCCCTCGATCTTGAGCTTGACCGGCTCCTTGTAGAGCAGGTCGTTCAGCTGCCTCTTCGTGTACTTCTTGATCGGCTTGTCGGGGTCGAAGAAGCCGCAGCCGCGGAGGATGCGGCCGAACCAGCCCTCCATCGAGTAACCGGGGATCGACAGCGCGCCCTCGTTGAGGGATTTGTTCTCGTCGTACAGCGCGGTGAGGTCGATGTCGTTGACCGTGCCCCGTCCTTCACAGCGCGAGCACATGCCGCCGGTGATGCTGAATTCGCGGCGTTCCTTCGTGGTCCGCCCGCCCTTCTCGACGGTCACGGCGCCCGCCCCGCTGATCGAGGCGACGTTGAAGGAGAACGCCTGCGGTGAGCCGATATGCGGCTTCCCGATCCGGCTGAAGAGGATGCGCAGCATCGCGTGGGCGTCGGTGGCGGTGCCGACCGTCGAGCGGGGGTCGGAGCCCATCCGCTGCTGGTCGACGATGATCGCGGTGGTCAGGCCGTCGAGCACGTCGACCTCGGGCCGGGCCAGCGTCGGCATGAAACCCTGCACGAAGGTGCTGTAGGTCTCGTTGATCAGCCGCTGCGACTCGGCCGCGATGGTGTCGAAGACCAGTGAGCTCTTGCCCGAGCCGGAGACACCGGTGAACACCGTCAGCCGTCTCTTCGGCAGCTCGACGGCGACGTCCTTGAGGTTGTTCTCGCGCGCGCCCAGCACACGGATCAGGTCGTGGGTGTCGGCGGGGTGCTGCTCGGGCGGCTGCGGCCTGGTGGTCTTGCGCATCGTGTCTCCATCCTGAGGTGGGCCGCGTGTACGGTCCGTCCGCGACGATGCTCACGCTAGGTGAGCCACGGTCCCGGCGCTTCTCGATTCCTGATCGGGGTTCAGACGCTCCAGCCCTCGCTCTTCGTCGCCTTCAGGTAGTCCTCGACCGGCGGACCGACCGGCCTGCCTTCGAACTGCGTCGACAGCACCACCGAAGATCGCAGCTCACCGTGCTTGCCGAGCCGTTCGAAGAGGCCTTCGAGATGTTCGAGAGACACGGCCCGCACCTTCAACATGGTGCAGCGGTCACCGCTGAGCCGGTGCAGCTCGACCACCTCGGGATAGTCCTCCGACTTGCTGGTACGCAGCAGGCAGCTGCCGAGTGAGCAGCGCATCTCCACGAACGCCTGCAGGTCGTACCCGGTGCGGCGCGCGTCGACCTGCGCGCGGTACCCGGTGATCACGCCTGTCTCCTCCAGCCGCCGGACCCGCTCGGCGACCGCGGGCGCGGAGAGGTTGACCCGGCGTCCCAGTTCCTTGAACGAGAGCCGTCCGTCGCTCTGGAGCGTCTCGACGAGCCGCCAGTCGAGCTCGTCCAGCGGTCTTTCCGATCGTAAGGTCATCGCGCCGGGATTCCTTTCATGATGGGCCTCGCACCCCCGCAAGGCCTTCGTGAGCCTATTCGCCGGAGCGCCCGGATTCCTTAGGTTTGAATCATGAAACCGATGTTCGCGCTCTTCACCGGCGTCGCCTGCCTCAGTACCGCGGTCGTCGGCCTGTCCACCACGGCGGCGTTGATCGTGGTCGAACACGCCGGTGCCGCGTGGAGCGGGCTCCCGAACGCCGTACTGGTACTCGGTTCCGCCGCGGGATCGCTGTCGTCGGGCACGCTGGCCGCCCGCTACGGCAGGCGGCTGGTCCTGATGCTGATGTACGGCGCCGCGGTGGTGGGCGCGCTGATCTCGTTCGCGGGTGTGCTCGGCGGATCCGTGCTCGCGCTGGTGGCGGGGATGCCCTTGATCGGCTTCGGCAACAGCGGGGCGCAGCTTTCGCGCTACACGGCCGCCGACCTGTCTCCCGAGCACCGCAAGGGTTTCGCACTGTCCACAATGGTCTGGGCGGGGACGGTCGGCGCGGTGGCCGGTCCGGCGCTGATCGCGCCGGCCGCGGCACGGGCGGAGGCCGCCGAACTGCCTGCCCTGTCCGGTCCGCTCGCGGCCGGGGCGATCGTCGTGGCCATCGCGGTGGTCGCCGTCGCCGCCCTGCCGCGCGGCCTCGCCGCCCCGGCGGAAGGAGTACCGAGGCGGGAGCGGATGTCCGTGCGGAACCCGCTGATCCTCGGTCCGCTCGTGGCGATGGTCGGCGCGCAGCTGGCGATGGTCGCGGTGATGACGATGACCCCGGTCCAGCTGCACCAGCACGGTCAGGGCCTGGACGTCGTCGGCTGGGTGCTGAGCGCCCATCTGGTCGGGATGTTCGCGCTGGCGCCGTTGTCCGGCTGGATCGCCGACCGCTGGGGAGGCCGCGTGACGATCTTCGGCGGCATCGGCACGCTCGCCGTCGCGGCGGTCACCGCGATCGGCGGCCCCGATTCGCATCACGTGGGAATCCCGGTCGCGATGTTCCTGCTCGGCTACGGCTGGAACCTCGTGTTCGTCGGCGGCAGCAGCATGCTCAGCCGTGATCTCCCGCCCGCGCAACGTGCACGGGCACAGGGCACGGTCGACGCCTTCGTATGGGGGACGTCCGCGGCGGCGAGCCTGCTCGCCGGGCAGCTGTTCGGCCTGGGTGGCTACGTTCTGGTCGCCATCGCGGGCGGGCTGTGCGCCCTCGCCCCGCTCGCGGTGATCGGCCGCCGGGCGAGCGCGGCCGCCTCCGTTGAAAAAGCCGGCCTCCCCTGATCTGCGAAACCATGGCGGCGCCGTCATACTTCTTCACTTCGACCACGAACGAGCCCGTGATGACGCAGATCACGTCGGTTATGAATTCGGAGGGTCCTAGGGTGAAGACGGACGAGGTGCGGGAGATCGGGGGTGCACGATGAGCGAGTTCGCGGTGAATCTGCGGGACCGGGTACGGCAGGCGAGGGAAGACGTCCGGATCGCCAGGCGGGATTCGGACGAGGATCGCGCGTCGGCCGTCGGCGCCGATCTGGCCAATCTGGAGCGGTTGGCGGCCGAGCACGGGGTGGACCTGCCTGAACAGGCCTCGGACGACGCCCGGGCGTGACCCCGGGTTCCACAGCGCCCATGAGCCTTTGACACCCTGGGGCGCGTGACCGAAAGCCTGAACCGGATCCGCGCCTTCCTGGCGGATCGCGAACCGCCGACACCGTGCCTGGTCGTGGACACCGACCTGGTCGCGGAGCGGACGGCCGCGGTCTCGGCGGCGTTCCCGGACGCGCTGATCCGCTACGCGGTCAAGGCCAATCCCGCTCCCGGCGTGCTCGACGCGGTGCGGTCGGCGGGGGCGGGGTTCGACGTCGCGGGCACGGGCGAGATCGACCTGTGCCTGTCCCGCGGCGCGGACGCGGCGGAACTGGCCTATGGCAACACGATCAAGAAGCCGTCGGACATCTCGTACGCGTATGCGCGCGGAGTCCGTGAATTCACCACGGATTCCGCCGGGGATCTGGCGAACCTTGCCGAGCACGCGCCCGGTTCGCTGGTCTCGATCCGCCTGCTGACCGGCGGCCCGGACTCGGTCACGCCCTTCGGCCACAAGTTCGGTTGCGAGCCCGCCGTGGCGGCCGGGTTGCTGCGCCGGGCCGTGGAAGCCGGGCTGAGGCCGGGAATCGCGTTCCACGTCGGGTCACAGCAGCCGGATCCGGCGGCGTGGGAGATCGGCATCGCGACCGCGGCCAAGGTCGCCGCCGAGGCGGGCGTCGGCTTGGCACGGCTCAACATCGGCGGAGGGTTCGCCACCGAGCATCGGGAACCCGTGCCCTCTCTGGCCGGCTACGCGGCGGTGATCCATGCCGCCGTCCAGCAGCATCTGCCGGGGCCGGAACTGATGCTCGAGCCGGGCCGCGTGATCGTCGCCGACGCCGGGCTCATCCGGACCGAAGTCGTTCTGGTGACCACCCGTGCCGCCACCGACGAACGCCGCTGGGTCTATCTCGACGTCGGCAGGTACAACGGGATGGCCGAGTGCGAGAACGAAGCCGTCGCGTATCGGCTCGAGCCCGTCGGCGTCAAAGGACCGGAAGGACCGGTGGTACTGGCGGGGCCGACCTGCGATGGTGACGACGTGCTCTACCAGCGGACGCCCTGCGCGCTGCCGATGTCGCTGAAGGCGGGCGACCGGCTGGACATCCCGGGCACCGGCGCGTACACCGCCAGCTATTCGTCCGTCGCTTTCAACGGAATCGAGCCGTTGCGTACCTATGGTGTGGGGAGGTTCGCCGATGCCGGGTGAAACGCCACTCGTCGGCCGGTTCGCCGGCCGCCATGTCCTCGCGGAGTTCGAGGGGATCGAGCCGTCGCTCCTCGATGATCCCGCGTTGCTCAAGAAGACCCTCACGGACGCGGTGACCGAAGCGGGGGCGACGGTGTGCGAAGTCGTGTCGCATTCTTTCGCGCCGCAGGGGGTCACCGTGCTCGCGCTGCTGGCCGAGTCGCACGCGTCCGTGCACACCTATCCGGAGATCGGCTCGGTGTTCGTGGACGTGTTCACCTGCGGGGACCGGGCAGATCCAGAGCGAGCCGTCGCACTGCTGGCGAAACTGCTCGGCGCCGGTACCGTCCGGATGTCCACTGTGGAACGAGGAGAGAACTGATGGCGCAGCGGCGGATCGCCGAACCGATCGGACCGGGACTCACCCGGTACTGGGACGTCGACGAGGTGCTGTTCGAAGGCCGTACCGCCTTCCAGAACGTCCTCATCGGACGGACGGCGCAGGGGGTCTCCCTCTTCTGCGATGACGAACGGCAGAGCACGGAGCTGAGCCAGCTCGTCTACCACGAGGCGCTGATGGTCCCGTCGCTGCTGCTCGCCGAACGGGTCGAGCGGGTGCTGATCATCGGCTCCAGTGAAGGGGTCGCCTCGGAACTCGCGGTCGCCGCGGGTGCCGAGGTGGTCGATCACGTCGACATCGACGCGGAGGCGGTGCGGGCCTGCGCCGAGCATCTTCCCTACGGCTACACGCTCGACGACCTCGCCCGTGCCGAGCGCGGCGAGGGGAAGATCCGCGTGCACTACCGCGACGGCTGGGAGTTCCTCGCCGAAGCACGGGAGCGCGGCGACTCCTACGACGTGGTCGTCATCGACCTGCCGGATGAGAACGACGATCCGGAGGCGCAGCACAATCGGTTGTACGGAAACGATTTCCTGGCCCGGTGCGCGGCACTGCTCACCGCCGGGGGAGTGGTCGGCTGCCAGGCGGGCTGCCCGACGCTCTGGCGCAATCAGACGCTGATCTCGTCGTGGCGCCGGTTCACCGATTCGTTCGGAACCGTCCTCTATTACGGCTCGGACGAGCACGAGTGGGCGTTCCTCAGCGGCAGGGCCGACGAGCTCGACGATCCGGGCGCCTTCGTCGCGGAGAAGATCGGCAAGGCGGGAATCGGGGAGTCCACTATGGACGAATACGCGTTGCGGGCGAATACGGTGCCGCCGATTTCCTTGCGCCGGTAAGGCGCACTGGGAACCTTCCCAAGGATCCTCCATCTGGTCGTTGCCGGGTGCGGCCATGCGGGCCAGAATCGATCGAGTGACTATCTGGCGCGCGGGGACGCGAACGCACTTCCGGGATCGGTGATGGCGTTCATGGGGAGGGACGCCGAGCTCACCACCGGGCTGAACAGGGAATATTCGGTCTGCGCGGCGTTCGTGAGTTTGACCGCGAGCGTCGTGGAGGATCCGGGGCCGGAGCGGCTGGTGGACATCCTGTCCAGTGAATGCGTGCGCCTGCTGCCGATCGATTCGATGGAGGTTTTCCTGCCGGGGCTGGAAGCCGAGCGGCATTCCACGGCGGTCGAAGAAGGCCCCGCCCTCGAATCGTTCGAAACCGGGAACGACGTCGTGGTCGAAGATCTCTCCGCCGAAAGGTCACGGTGGCCGGGTTACGTCGCCAGAATGGCCGGACTGGGCTATGCCGCGGTTTCCGCGCTTCCGTTGCGCGCGATGGAGGAAACCCTCGGCGCGGTCACGTTTCTGAGTACCGAAACCGTGGTTTTGAGTGCCGAGGATCGTCGGCTGGGGCAGGCGCTCGCCGACGTCGCGACCCTGTGCCTGTTCCAGCAACGGGAACTGCGCCACTATCGGGCGCTGTCGGCGCAGTTGCAGACGGCGCTCGACAGCCGGATCGTCATCGAGCAGGCGAAGGGAGTGCTCGCCGAGCGCGCCGGGGTCGGTGTCGGCAAGGCTTTTCAGCGCATGCGCGCCTTCGCCCGCGGCTCGAACCGGAAGCTGGCGGACGTGGCACGCGATGTCGTCGACGGTTCGCTGGACAGCGAGGTGTTCCTCCGCTCGCGCCGTCGTTGACAACTGCCGAATGGTGTCCGGCAGTTGCCGGTAGGGTCGTTGGTCACCGGAACCGATGACTTCTCCCGAGGAATACGCGGCCGTGCGGCCCTGCAGCGCCGGGACGGAAACGGGAAGGCTTCACGCAGCAGAGAGGATGCGTGAATGCCATGGCGCTACTGGGAAGCCTTCTGGGGAGGAACCGCTCGGTACGGCCGAGCCTGCTTCCGTTGCTGGAGTTGAGAGCGGCCGCCTTGCCGTTGCGGGCAGGCTACGGGCTCGTGCCGAGCGGAACGGGGACGGTCTGCTTCGTCGCGGAGGGCCGTCCTGGCGAGGGGACGGAGGCGGAGATCGTCGCCGGTCTCGCCGGGGATTCCGTTCGCCGGAACGTGATCAACCACGACGCGCACGGGAGGACGATCGTGCGCTGCTGGCGGGAGAACGGCGATCTCGGCTGGCTTCTCGGCGACCTCGTGGACGTCAACGACCGGCTGGCGCAGGCGGGCTTCGCGTCCTGGCTCCTGCACACGACGGTCGATTTCGCGGAGTTGCGGGACATGCGCCATCCCAAGCTCACCATGGTCTTCCGCCGCGAGCGCGGCACCTTCTATCCCTATGCCCCGCGCGGGACCCGTGGCCGGGACCGGGCGATGGAGCTGAAGGTGCGTTCGTCGCTGACCCGGATCGTGCCGATGGAGGCCGATATCGGCCGGTGGCGTCCGGTCTGACCGATCAGCCGGGCGCACCGCTGAGCCAGCCGCGCAGCCGCTGCACGCGCCGGTCCCGCGGGTTCCAGTGCGGGAAGTGGTACCGGTGCCGGGGGCGCGCGGCGTCGTTCGTGGCAGGCGCGGCACCGTCGACCTGCTCGATGACGGTCATGACGTCGTCGAGCAGGGAGGCGTGCGTCTCGGGTTTCGCCGATACCCGCGGCAACCTTTCGAGTTCGGCGGAGACCAGTGTCCGGGTGGCGCCGGCGCGCGTGCCGGGACGGCGGCGGGTCTCGCAGATCCTCGTGGTCACGTCCCGGTCACCCTTTCCCGTCGGCGGTCCGGCGATTGCCACCTTCGACGATGCGGTATCGCGGGGTGCTCAGGTCACCGCCGAAGGTAGTGCCATCGAGGGCACAAAGACCCCAGTCGGTCGCCGAACGGGTACGGCGTGTCACGGGTTGGCTTCGAAACGCCTGGACGGCGGAAGTCGGTGGGACAATGTCCGCCGGCGAGACCTCGATCGACGGAGAAGGTGCATGCCGAACCCGACCTCCCCGCGGCCCGGAACCCCGGCGGCGGCTCCGATCCGGGTGCTGCTCGTCGAAGACCACAAGATGGTGGCCGAGGCACTCGGTGCCGCCTTCGAGGAATTCCCGGAGATCCAGCTGGTGGCTTCGGTGGAATCCCTCGCGCACGGGATGATCGCGGCGGAACGCTATCTGCCCGATATCGTCCTGCTCGACAGGCGGCTGCCGGACGGCGACGGGATCGAGGCGATCGCGAGGCTCCGCGCGGTTTCGCCGTCGAGCCGCGTGCTCGTCCTGACCGGCGACGCGAACAGCGCCATCGCCGCCAGGATTCTCGAAGTCGGCGGTGCCGGGCTGTTGCTGAAATCGGGGTTGCTCGACGAGCTGATCACGGCGATCCGTACCGTCGCGGCTGGTGACGTCATCATCGATCCGGAACTGCTCAGCGGGGCTTTGGCCATGCTGGCCAGGAGTTCGGGTTCACGCGGGCCGGTGTTGTCGTTGCGGGAGCGGCAGGTGCTCGGCCTGATCGCCGACGGGGCGGGAACCGACCGGATCGCCGAGGAGCTGAGGCTCGCGCGGAACACCGTGCGGAATCACGTGCAGCGGATACTGGTGAAGACCGGAACCCATTCGAAACTCGAAGCCGTGGCGCACGCGCGCAGGAACGGCCTCCTCGAACGGCCGTAGCGCCGGGACGCGCCTGAGTGCCAAGCTGCACTATGGCCATGCCGTCATCGGAATCGGCGCCCGATAATCGCAATGCTGTGCTGTTCGAGCTGTTCGTGCACAGCGTCGTCGACTACGCCATTTACATGCTGGACGTCGACGGCAAGGTGATCACCTGGAACCAGGGCGCCGAACGGATCAAGGGGTATTCCGAGGAGGAGATCCTCGGCCGCCATTTCTCGGTTTTCTACACGGAGGAGGACATAGCCGAGGGAAGGCCGACCGCGGAACTGCTGATCGCCGCCGAGATGGGCAGCCACGAGGACGAAGGCTGGCGGGTCCGCCGGGGAGGGAAACGCTTCTGGGCGAATACCGTGCTCACCGCAGTACGCGACCCCATGGGTACCTTGATCGGTTTCGGCAAGGTGACCAGGGATCTCAGCGAACAGCGGAAAGTACAAGAGGAAAGAAGGGGCCGCCGGCAGGCGTTCGCGCATTTGGTGCGAGCGCAAGAAACCGAAAGACGCCGTATCGCGTGGGATGTTCACGACGATTCCATCCAGTCGATGATCGCGGTGAGCATGCGCCTGCAGATGCTCGCCGCGCAGCGCCGCGATTCGGCATTGCTGCAACTCGACGAAGCGATTCAAGGCGCGGTCCGGCGGTTGCGGATCTTGGTCGCCCAATTGCGGCCGCCCGCCCTGAACGACGACGACCTGGTCGGCTCCATCCGTGACTACCTCGACGAGGTCGTCCAGGGCTGGGGGCTGGACTACACGCTGCGGCACGATTTCACCGGCAAGCCGCCGCCCGAACTCGTCGTCACCGTCTTCCGGATCCTGCAGGAGGCGCTGGTCAACGTGCGGAAGCACGCGAATGCCACCACCGTCGACGTCACCCTGACCGGACAGGACGGCGGACTGCTGATGAAGGTCGCCGACAACGGCGACGGGATGAAGCCGGGCGCCGAGGGTTCCCCGGAAGTGCTGTCGGGTGAGCACATCGGAATGGCATCGATGCGTGAGCGTGCGGAGGCGGCGCAAGGATGGTTCCGGGTCTCCAGCAGACCGGGTGAAGGCACCTGCGTGGTCTGCTGGATTCCGCTGACCGGTTCCGGACCGGGACGGCGATGACGGTCCCCCTGGACCTGCGGAACCCTGGACGAAGGAGACACCTCGATGCCGGAACCGGGGAACAAGCGGGTGTCGCGTGACACCGCCCGAGCGGGCGGTGGGCTCAACGACGAAGGGCTGCAGCGGCTGCTGAAGGGACTCAAAGCCGTTCGCGACGGCGATTTCAGCACACGGCTGCCCCAGGTGGATGACGTCCTGATGGACGAGATGGCGGTCGTCTTCAACGGGATGGTCGACCAGCTGGCGTTGTTCACCTCCGAGGTCACCCGGGTCGCGCGCGAGGTGGGGACCGACGGCAAACTCGGTGGGCAGGCGGCGGTGCCTTCGGTTTCGGGTACCTGGAAGGACCTCACCGATTCGGTGAACGCGATGGCAGGCAACCTGACCGGTCAGGTCCGCGACATCGCCGAGGTCGCGACGGCGGTGGCGAAAGGGGATCTGTCCCAGAAGATCACCGTCGACGTCAAAGGCGAGATGCTGGAACTGAAGAACACGATCAACACGATGGTGGATCAGTTGTCGTCGTTCGCGGACGAGGTGACGCGGGTGGCGCGCGAGGTGGGCAGCGAAGGACGGCTGGGCGGGCAGGCGGAAGTTCCCGGTGTGGCCGGGACGTGGCGGGACTTGACGACGTCGGTGAACTTCATGGCGGGCAATCTCACCGATCAGGTGCGGTCGATCGCCGAAGTGACCACCGCGGTGGCGAAGGGCGATCTGTCGCAGAAGA
>NZ_JBVIRO010000031.1:38290-38706 GCF_055575975.1 Amycolatopsis sp. NPDC033938 | reverse complement strand
GATCACGGTCGACGCGCGGGGTGAGATTCTCGAGCTGAAGAACACGATCAACACGATGGTGGATCAGCTTTCCTCGTTCGCCGACGAGGTCACGCGGGTCGCGCGTGAGGTCGGCACCGAGGGCGCACTCGGCGGGCAGGCGCAGGTCCCCGGGGTGGCCGGGACGTGGCGGGATCTCACGACGTCGGTGAACTTCATGGCCGGCAACCTCACCGCACAGGTGCGGTCCATCGCGCAGGTCGCGACCGCGGTGGCGAAGGGCGATCTGTCGCAGAAGATCACGGTCGACGCGCGGGGTGAGATTCTCGAGCTGAAGAACACGATCAACACGATGGTGGATCAGCTTTCCTCGTTCGCCGACGAGGTCACGCGAGTGGCGCGTGAGGTGGGCACCGAGGGGCGCCTGGGTGGCCAAG
>NZ_JBVIRO010000031.1:0-38190 GCF_055575975.1 Amycolatopsis sp. NPDC033938 | reverse complement strand
CGGATGTCAAGGGTGTGTCGGGGACCTGGAAGGGTTTGACCGAGTCGGTGAATGTCATGGCCGACAACCTCACCGACCAGGTGCGCTCCATCGCCGAGGTCACCACCGCGGTGGCGAAAGGTGACCTGTCACAGAAGATCCGCGTCGACGCGCGTGGCGAGATCCTGGAACTCAAGGACACGATCAACACGATGGTCGGCCAGTTGTCGTCGTTCGCCGACGAGGTCACGCGGGTGGCGCGTGAGGTGGGTACGGAGGGGCGGCTGGGCGGTCAGGCGGATGTCAAGGGTGTGTCGGGGACCTGGAAGGGTTTGACCGAGTCGGTGAATGTCATGGCCGACAACCTCACCGACCAGGTGCGCTCCATCGCCCAGGTCGCGACCGCGGTCGCCAGAGGGGATCTGTCCCAGAAGATCACCGTCGAAGCCAAGGGTGAGGTCGCCGCGCTCGCGCAGACGATCAACACGATGGTCGACACGCTCTCGGCGTTCGCGGACGAGGTCACCCGGGTGGCGCGCGAGGTCGGCACCGAGGGCATCCTCGGCGGGCAGGCCCGCGTGCCCAACGTCGCCGGAACCTGGAAGGACCTCACCGACAACGTCAACTCGATGGCGAACAACCTCACCGGCCAGGTGCGCAACATCGCCCAGGTGACCACCGCGGTGGCGCAGGGCGACCTGTCCCGCAAGATCGACGTCGACGCGCGTGGCGAGATCCTGGAACTCAAGACCACCATCAACACGATGGTCGACCAGCTCTCCGCGTTCGCCGCGGAGGTCACCCGGGTCGCGCGCGAGGTCGGCAGTGAGGGACGGCTCGGCGGACAGGCCGAGGTCGAGGGCGTTTCGGGCACCTGGAAACGGCTGACCGAGAACGTCAACGAACTGGCCGGGAACCTGACCCGCCAGGTACGGGCGATCGCCGAGGTCACCAGTGCGGTGGCCACCGGCGACCTCACCCGGTCGATCTCCGTCGAGGCGCAGGGCGAGGTCGCGGAACTCAAGGACAACATCAACGCGATGGTCCAGTCGCTGCGCGAGACGACACGGGCGAACGAGGAACAGGACTGGCTCAACACCAATCTGGCGCGGATCTCCGGCCTGATGCAGGGCCATCGGGACCTGCGGGTGGTCGCCACACTCATCATGAACGAACTGACCCCGCTGGTCGGCGCACAGCACGGGACGTTCTTCCTCACCGAGTCCGGTGAAAACGGCACCCGGCTGCGGCTGATCACCAGCTACGGGCACAGCGGGGATCCGGACGTCCCATCGCAGTTCGCCATGGGCCAATCGCTGATCGGGCAGGCCGCGCACACCAAGAAGCCGATCGTGGTCGACCGGACGCCGCCGGGCTTCGTGAAGATCTCGTCGAGTCTCGGTTCCGCTCCGCCGGTCACCCTGATCGTGCTGCCGATCGTCTTCGAGGACCAGGTGCTCGGCGTCATCGAACTGGCGTCGTTCGGCGAATTCACCGCCGTCCGCAAGGATTTCCTCGAACAACTGATGGAGACCATCGGGGTCAACGTCAACACGATCATCGCCAACGCCCGGACCGACTCCCTGCTGGAGGAATCCCAGCGGCTGGCGGAGGAGCTGCAGGCGCGTTCGGAGGAACTTCAGGCGCAGCAAGCGAAACTCCAGCGATCCAACGCGGAACTGGAGGAGAAGGCCGAGCTGCTGGCGCGGCAGAATCGCGACATCGAGGTGAAGAACTTCGAAATCGAGCAGGCGCGGCAGGAGATCGAGGAACGCGCGCAGCAGCTCGCGCTGGCGTCGAAGTACAAGTCCGAGTTCCTGGCGAACATGTCGCATGAACTCCGGACCCCGTTGACCAGCCTGCTGATCCTCGCCGGGGTGCTGTCACAGAACTCGACCCAGAACCTGACGCCGAAACAGGTCGAGTTCGCCAAGGTGATCCAGTCCGCCGGCACCGACCTGCTGCAGTTGATCAACGACATCCTCGACCTTTCGAAGGTCGAGGCGGGCAAGATGGACATCCACCACGAGCCGTTCCCGCTGCGTCAGCTGCTCGACTACGTCGGCACGACGTTCCGCCCGCTGACCGCGGAGAAGGGGCTCGACTTCCAGGTCACGGTCGAGCCCAACGTGCCGGAACTGCTGTTCACCGACGAGCAACGGCTGCGGCAGGTGTTGCGGAACCTGTTGTCGAACGCGGTCAAGTTCACCGAAGACGGCAGCGTCGAGCTGCGGGTGAAACTGGTCGATCCGATCTCGCCGTCCGACGGGCACGAGTCGTTGGTGGCGTTCAGCGTGATCGACACCGGGATCGGGATCGCCGAAGAGAACCTCGAATCGATCTTCGGCGCCTTCCAGCAGGCCGACGGCACCACCAGCCGCAAGTACGGCGGTACCGGACTCGGCCTGTCGATCAGCCGTGAGGTCGCCTACCTGCTCGGCGGCGAGATCCGGGCGGACAGTGTGCTGGGAACGGGCAGCACCTTCACCCTTTACCTGCCGGTGGCCCGGTTCGCCGCACCCGTGCCCGCGATCGAGTCCACTGTGGACAAGGTGGGTACGGCAGGGCGGCGCGTCCTGGTCGTGGAAAGCGAGCAGAACAGTCTGCTGACCCTGCTCGCCAGAGGGGTCGCCGCCGATCTCGCGGACAGCCACGGCTCCGTCCAGGTGCGGGCCGTGTCCGACCCGGCCGAAGCCTTCGATGAACTGAAACGCAACAGTTATCGCTGCGTCGTGCTCGACACCAGCATCCCGGGCACGAGCGCGTTGTCGTTCCTCAAACGTCTTGTCGAGGGACCGGACACTGTCAAAGTTCCCGTGCTGGCGCACGCGAGCCGCAAGCTCAGTGCCGCGCAGGACCGGCTGCTGCAAGGCCACGCGAGACAGCACCCGGTCGAGCTGCTGCCGTCGCTCGACATGCTGCGGGAACGCATCATGCTGCACATCTCGGCCAGCGAACTCGACGGCATCCTCCCGCTGATGCACCAGCCCGAAGAGACCCCAGTGCCCCCCGAGGTGACGGCGAAGGCCGCTGACCCGCCCGAGGGATCTCGGCGACTGCGAGGGCGCAAGGTCCTCCTCGTCGACGACGACGCCCGCAACGTCTTCGCGATCTCCGGGATGCTCGAACTGCACGGCCTGTCGGTGGTCCACGCCCCCAACGGCCGCAAAGGTATCGAGGAACTGCTGGCTGACGACGACATCGACCTCATCCTGATGGACGTGATGATGCCGGAGATGGACGGCCACGCGACGACGGCCGCGATCCGCGAGATGCCGAAGTTCGCCGACCTGCCGATCATCACGGTGACCGCGAAGGCGATGGAGGGTGACCGTGAGAAGAGCCTCGCCGCCGGGGCGAGCGACTACGTCACCAAACCCGTGAACGCGGTGGAATTGCTGGCCTGCATGGAACGCTGGCTCTCGGACTGAAGGATCGGGGGCGCCAGCGGGGTTCCAGTGTCCACAAGGGACAAACGCTGGGTGATTGCGTGTCCGATTGATGTCGCCATGTACGGCTCGGTGTGCGGTTGTGAGTGCTGATGGGGGTTATTGAGGGGTAAGGCAATGGGGGAAGCGCGTGAAGGCCCCCTTCCCTCGGCTCAGCCGAGGGAAGGGGGCCTTCACGCGCAGCCGGTGTGACTGCTGGTGCTGCCGAGGCGCGTGATGGCCTTCACGGCCCGGCCACCAGGCTCGCCCACCGTAGGTACCTAGAACCCCGGTCTCACAAAGTGTCCCTTGTGGACAGTCAAGAGCCGGGCCCCTGACGCGTAGCGCAAGGAAGGGGCCTTCACCGACCATCGTCGGCGAACCGAGTCGCCCACTCACGGCACGCTATTCCGTCCCGCTGGCGCTGTTCGCGCAGAGACGGCGGATGGCGGCGACGATCTCGGTGTTGGGGCTGCCCTTGACGAGGTACTCGGTGACGCCGGCGGAGGCCATCTGGGCGATGGACCGGGTATCGCTGTGCGCGGAGAACGCCATCAGCCGCGTGCGTGGCACCCGCCGCCGGATCTCCCTGGCCATCCACGCCCCACCGCCGGGGATGCGGACGTCGAGGACGGCGACCTCCGGGGCCAGCAGTTCGGCGAGCGCGACGCCTTCACCGGCGGTGAGCGCGACGGCGACCACCTCGATGTCGGGTTCGCTCTCCAAAAGGGCGCGCAAGGCGTCGCCGATGACCGGGTTGTCGTCCGCGACGAGCACCCGAAGTCTGAGGGGCTGCGTTCGGTTCATGGCCCAGTCCGTGCCCGCGGTGTTTGCGGTGCCGGTGGTGGTCGCGGGCCCGCCGCCGAACTTGGCGTGACTCAGCAAGAGAGTCGTCGATCGCCTTCGCTCGGTTGCTCGACGAGTGTCCTGGCGACGTCGTGGATCTTCATGTTGTTGTTACGGCAGAACGACCGCAGTAGTTCGAACGCCGAGTCGATGTCGATCTGGTAACGCTCGGCGAGGATGCCTTTGGCCTGTTCGATGGGCAGCCGGTGGTCCAGCGCGTACTGGAGTTGCTCGGCACGGGCGCGGTAAAAGCGAATGCGGTTGCGCATGGCCACGAGCTCGTCTGCCGGGTCTGGTGTGCCGGACGAGTGGGCCGGCGAAAGCGTGGTCTCGGACATGGGGCGATCGTCGCAGCGGTCGGCGGGCGCGGGAAAGAAGAGAACGTCCTGACTCGCCTGATGCAAATGAACCTGGTCGACGGCGGCGGCCACTCGAACGGGTGCCGAACAGGGTCCTTTGGCCGGTCGCAGTGACCGGTCGTGCACCGTACGCTCTGAGCGGAGGAGGGAAACCGTGGAGGTCGGAATGCTCCGGGTGTTTCTGGTCGACGACCACGAGGTGGTCCGTCGAGGGGTCGCGGACATGCTCGAGGAGGACGCCGAGCTGTGCGTCGTCGGTCAGGCCGCGACCTTTTCCCAGGCGCTGGCGAGGATTCCGGCGCTGCGGCCGGACGTCGCGGTCCTCGATGTCCGGCTGCCGGACGGCAACGGTGTCGAACTCGCACGGGAACTGAGGTCCAAGGTCCCCGAACTGAAATGCCTGATGCTCACCTCCTACACCGACGAGCAGGCGATGCTCGACGCGATCATGGCAGGCGCGAGCGGCTTCGTCATCAAGGACATCCGGGGGATGGACCTGGTCGCCGCGGTCAAGGAGGTCGGCCTCGGCCGCTCCCTGCTGGACACGCGCGCCGCCGCGACGCTGATGGCGAAGTTCCGTGACGTCACGGTGAAGAAGGGCCCGCTCGCCGGGCTTTCCGAACAGGAGCGCACGCTGCTGGAACTGATCGGCGAGGGGCTGACCAACCGGCAGATCGCCGAACGGATGTTCCTCGCCGAGAAGACCGTCAAGAACTACGTGTCCCGGCTGCTGACGAAACTCGGGATGCAGCGGCGTACCCAGGCGGCCGTCCTGGCCACGGAGCTGCGTCGTCACTGACACCGGCCTCCGCTGAAAGAGCCCGAATTCAGGCGGAAACGAGCGTTTCGAGCAGGACATCCTCCAGTTGACGGCGTGGCGTCCACGGCAGCGGCGAGCCGTAGCCGAGGCGCAACAGCACCTGGGGCCACACTCCGCAGCCGAGAAGGCGCCGGAGTTCGGCGCGTGCCGAACTGACCATGACCGGCGGGGAGATGAACGACGCGGTGAGTCCGGCGCCGGTCGCGGTCAGCAGAACCCGTTGCAGCGCTTGCCCTGCCTGCAGCCGGTCGAGCCGCTCGTCGGTCAACGACCCGATCGCCACCACCAGCGGCGGATCCGGTCGGCCGGCGGCACCGGGCGTGCCGAATTCTTCGAGGAGCCAGCTTTCGTCGGCGGGGGAGCCGTCGGTCGCGTAGGACGGCACCCCGTCGCGAGTGCCCGCGCGCAGTTCGGTCCACCGGCGGAGTTCGGCGAGGAAGGCGGGATCGGAGAGCTGGGCCAGGCGCGCGCGAGCGGTGAGGTCACGCAGGTGACCGCATTGTTCGGCGCTCAGGCTCGGCATCCACGCGTGCTCGAGTTCGGTGGCGTGGCGGAGTACGGCGAGCGTGGACCGCGGGACGGTGGTGGGCAGGAACGGCCGCCGGTTGGTGCGGCGGCGCGGGATCGCGCGGGCGAGCCGGGTGACCTTGGGGTCGGGGGTGCGTTCGGCGAACGGGCGGACGACGGCCAGCAGATCGGGATCGGCGCGGCTCGGCATGAGGGTGGTCGCCGGATGGAAACCCAGTGCGTGAATCGCCGTCCGGAGGGTGAACAGGGCGGCACCGCAGGAAAGGATGAGTTCGCGTCCGTCCGGATCCGTGACCGGTAGGATACGGCGTGGATCGGCGTGGAGCTCGATTCCGGTGCCGGTGCACCGGAAGAGCCACGGCTGGGTGTTGTGCGTCGACGGTGCCAGCATGGCCGACCGGAGCACGGAATTCACCTGATCGGAGTTCAAACGCCCGACCCTGGTGACTTGTAAGGTCATGGTTTCTCCCGCCGCCGCGCCACGGGTAATTGGTTTCTCGGTGAGACGGTCCCGCCTGCGGTGCGGGGCCGAAAGAGGAGAAAGTCACCACGGCCGCGAGTCGTCCCGATCTTCGGAGGCGAAGCAAGGATGTCGGCTCATGACCGGCTGGGCGGAACGGACGACCGGGTCACCGGTGCGCCCTCCCAGCTGCGGGTTCGTGAGGTGTTGCGGGATCTCCAGGACCGCATCGAGCGGCTCATCGGCACCCGCGACAAGATGGACGGCCTGCTCGAAGCGGTGCTCGCCGTCGCGTCCGGACTGGAACTGGACACGACACTGCGCCGGATCGTGCAGGCGGCGATCGACCTCGCCGAGGCCACCTACGGTGCGGTGGGAGTGATCGCGGAAGACGGTTCGCTCGCCGAATTCGTCTATCTCGGGATCGACGGCGAGACGAAACAACAGATCGGCCATCTGCCGAAAGGGCACGGGCTGCTCGGCTTCGTCATCGAGGAGGCGAAACCGGTGCGCCTGGCCGACATCTCGCGGCATCCCGCGTCGGTCGGCTTCCCGGCGTGTCATCCGCCGATGCGTTCCTTCCTCGGCGTGCCGATCCGGGTCGGTGACGAGGTGTTCGGAAATCTCTACCTGACCGAGAAACGCGGTGGTGGTTTCACCGACGACGACGAGGTGGTGGTCCAGGCGCTCGCCGCCGCGGCGGGGATCGCGATCGAGAACGCCCACCTGTACGAGCAGGCACGGATCCGCCAGCAGTGGCAGGCCGCCACCAGCGAGGTGACCACGGAACTGCTGGGCGGCACCGACCCCGTCGACGCGCTCAACCTGATCGCCAGCAGGGCACTGGAACTGACCGGCTCCGACCTGACCCTGCTGGCACTGCCCGGTTCCGGCAGGCTCGACGTCAGCCCGGACGGCGAAGACGAGGCCGACGAACTCACCATCGCCGTCTGCGCGGGCGCCCGGTCGGCGGAACTGACCGGGGCCCGGATCAGCGTCGCCGCCTCGTTGCCGGGAGCGGTCTACCGCGACCGGACTCCGCGCAGTGTGCCGGAACTGGTACTCGGTGACGACGGTGAGACGCGCTTCGGGCCGACGCTGGTCGTGCCGCTCCGCGCGCGGGAACGCACGTCCGGGGTGCTGATGGCGGTACGGAATCCGGGCTCGGTCCCGTTCGAGCTCGCCCAGTTGCCGGTGGTGGCCTCGTTCGCCGACCAGGCGGCGCTCGCGCTCCAGCTCGCCGCGCAGCAGCGCACGGCGAGGGAACTCGACGTGCTGGCCGACCGCGACCGGATCGCCAGGGATCTGCACGATCACGTGATCCAGCGGCTGTTCGCGGTCGGTCTCGCCATGCAGAGCACGCACCGCCGGGCCCAGTCACCGGAACTGCGGCGGCGGATCGGCGACAGCATCGACCAGATGCACGAAATCGTGCACGAGATCCGGACGGCCATCTTCGATCTCCACGGCGGCGAGGCCGGCCAACAAGGTGTCCGGCTGCGGTACCGCCTCTACGACTCGATCACCGAACTGACCGACGACACCGCGATCCATCCGACGATCAGCCTTTCCGGACCGCTCGATTCGATCCCTCTCCCGCTCGCCGAACACGTCGAGGCGGTGGTGCGGGAGACGGTCGGCAACGTCGTCCGACACGCGCGGGCGAGCGGTGTTTCGGTGAGCGTCGCGGTGAAGGACGACGCCCTGCGGATCGTGGTCACCGACGACGGCGTCGGCATCGGCGGGGAGCCCGGCGGTTTCGGCGGGCTGCGGAATCTGCGCGAGCGCGCGGATCGGGCGGGCGGGACGTTCCGGGCGGAGACGCGCGAAGAGGGCGGCACCCGGATCGAGTGGTCCGCCCCGTTGCGCTGAATCACGCTCTAGTTCGTCGACTGCACGGCGAGGATCCCGTCGACCTCGATGGAGCGGGAGACCTCGGCGTCGACGTCGGACGCGACGGTCTCCAGAAGTTCCGCGGTGAGGTCGGAAAGTGCCCGCGCCACCGCCAGGTAGGAGCCGACCTGGGAGATCGAGCCGTCTCTCAGTCCGGCGTGCGCCAGCCCGACGCCGACGAACTCACCGCCGTCTTCGAGACGGAGTAACGCTTCCGCGCGGACCCGGTACGGTCCGGGCTGCAGGGATACGTCAATGGTCCATTTACCGGTGTTGTCGGTCATCATCGGCTCCGTTCCGGTCATCGAGACTCTCACCGCCGCCGTTCGTGGCACAGGGTCCTAAGTCCCCGCTCCCGCCGGAAACGGGGGCGAAAGTCCTCGGAATTCGTGACCGGCGGCCGCTGCGGTCGCCGGATACCCCGGAGGAGGGTGGGCCAACCCCCTCATTTTCCGGAGTCCACGATGAAGATCCCGTTCCCCACCCAGGTCGATCAAGCGGTGGCGGCGGCCGTGCGCGCGCCGTCCCCGCTCAACACCCAGCCGTGGCGGTTCGTCGTCGACCGGGACCGGATCGAAGTGTGGCTCGACCGCGCCAGGGTGCTCCGTATCGCCGACCCGGACGCCCGTGAGGCACGGCTCTCGTGCGGCGCGGCGGTGTACAACCTGATCATTTCGCTGCGCTCGAACGGAAAGACGCTGTCACTGCGGCTGCTGCCTTCACCGGAGGAGCCGGACTTCCTCGCCGACCTCCGGATCGGTGGTGACCGGTTTTCCTCAGCGGAAGAACGGAGGCTGGCGGAAGCCGTCTTTCGCCGTCACACGAACCGCCGTCCGTTCCTGAACAGGCCGGTGCCGGCCAGGGTCTGGACGACGTTACGGGCGGCCGCGCTGGTGGAAGGCGGGCTGCTGGAACTCTTCGGCCGGGGCGATCGGGCGAACGCCGTCGCGCGCGTCCTGCACCGCGCCGAGGCCGCACAGGCGCGCAACGGTGCGTTCCAGGCGGAGGTCGCGTTGTGGACCCGGCGGACGGCGAACGCTCCGGACGGTGTCCCGGCGCCCGCCCAGCCGCCGTCGCCGCACCTGATCCCCGCGCAGGAGTCGTTCTCCGCCGCCGAACCCGAGGGCGGCGAGCCGGTGCTGGGCGCCGTGCTGACCGCCGAGGGCGGACCGGCCGCGGACCTGCGAGCGGGGATGGTGCTGCAGCGCGTGCTGCTGACCGCGACGGCCGCCGGACTCGCGGCGTCGTTCGTCGGCAGGCCGTTCGAGACCAGGGAGACGCGGTTCGCGATGGACCGGATCTTCGCCGACCTCGGCCGCCCCCACGCGGTGCTGCGCCTTGGCCACGGCAGGCCGGTGCCGATGACGGCACGCCGTCCGGTCGAGGAGGTGATGGTCCGGTCGGGGGCGATGCTCTGAGCGGGTCATCTCGTCGACACCCACGTTTCCGGTGGCCGCCACGCGCCGGTCATCCGGGACGGATTCAGTCTCGGTATGAAGATCATGCGGAAATCCTTGGTGGCGCTGGTCATCGCCGGGCTTTCGGTCGCGGCGTCCGCGACGGCGGTGGCGGATTCGGGCGCGCGCGATCGCGGTTCGATCGTCATCACCGAACAGGCGGCCAAACGGATACTGGTCCTGCCCGCCGACCGGACCTCGTGGCAGGACCGGAAGATCAGCTGGACGTGGGCTCCGAACGCCGCGAACGGACTGGCGGACCTCGCCGGTTCGTGGAGTAATCCCAGCGACGCGAAACTCGCCGAACGGAATGGCGAGAAGTACCTGCTCACGTCGGCGTCAGGCGGGTTCGCGGCCGTCGTGCCCTACCCGGCGGGCGACCGGGCGTACTGGGCCGCCGACGTCGGCGGCCCGGCCAACCCGCACAGCATCGAGCTGCTGCCGGACGGCAATGTCGCGGTGGCGGCCAGCGCCGGTGGCTGGGTGCGGATCTATACCGCTTCGCAGGGACAACGCTCGACGAGCCACGTCCAGTATCCGCTGGTGGGGGCGCACGGCGTGGTGTGGGACGCCGACCGGAAGGTGTTGTGGGCACTGGGCACCGACGCACTCGTCGCGTTGAGCATCGGCGGGACGGCCGCCGCGCCGGTGGTCACCGAACAGTGGTCCGTGCCGGTGCCGAGCAAGGGTGGGCACGACCTCCAGCCTGTTCCGCATCGGCCGGACCTGCTGTGGGTGACCACGGAAGCGGGCGTGTACCAGTTCGAAAAGCCGAGCGGCGGGTTCACGCGGCGGTACGCGGGCGCGCGGGAGATCGACCGGCCGCACGTGAAGAGCGTTTCGACGAATCCACGGACCGGGCAGATCCTGACGGCCTCGGTGCAGGACGGGCATTTGTGCACGTGGTGCACCGACACCGTCCGGCTGGCCTTTCCACGCGCCGAGCTGGCGCTGCACGGCGCGTGGATTTACAAGGCCCGCTGGTGGATCGGTTGAGTTGTACTTCCATGTCGGTACCGGCCGTTCGGGGGGCTGCCCGGCCGGTACCGACACACCAGAGAAGAGGGACCCTTGCCGCGAGAATGACGGCTGGCCGCGTCTTTCACCTGACCGAGTGAATCAAGCGATTCGGTGGGCGGCATTGACCCATTTGGGGTATACGGCTCACCCGAGGAAAGCCTGCAGCTCATCGATGACCGTCTGAGGCTGTTCCTCGGCGACGAAGTGACCGGAACCGGCGACCTTCCGCACCCGGACGTCCACCGCCTTGGACGGCAGGACCGCCGCGAGGTAGTCGTGGTTGAACTCCGAGCCCAGCCCCAGCGTCGGTGCGGCGATCTTCCCGTAGGCCTTCTGGTCCTCGATGTCCTGGCCGAACGCCTGGTACCAGCCGTTGCCCGCCCGGATGGCCTCCGGACGGTCGTACGCCGAGGCGTAGATCGCGCGGTCGCGGTCGCCGATCGAAGCGGGATCGGCCAGCAGGTGGTCGAACATCCAGTCGACGAGGAACCGCGCACGGCCGGTCACGAGCTGTTCGGGCAGGGTGGCGACCTGGTTGAAGGCGAACCACCAGACGTGCACCGGCTGTCCGGGCGGAGCCAGCAACGGGATCTGGTACAGGCTTTCGTCCGGATGCGCGACGTCCATGAGCGTGAGGGACTTCGTCGCTTCCGGATGGTTGGCGGCGAAGCTGAACGCGACCATGGCGCCGATGTCGTGCCCGGCGATATGCGCCTGCCGGTAACCCAGCGCGCGGACGAGCTCGTGGATGTCGCGGGCCATCGTCTTCTTGTCGTACCCGCCTTGGGGCTTGCCGGACCCGCCCATCCCGCGCAGGTCGACGGCGATCACGCGATACCGCTTCGCCAGCGTGGGCATGATCCTGTGGTACTGCCACCAGGTCTCCGGCCAGCCGGGCAGCAGGATCAGCGGCTCACCCCGGCCGCCCGCGACGTAATGCAGCCGTACGCCGTTGACCTGGGCGAACGCGCTGCGGAAACCGCCGGGCAGGGAACGGGCGAGTTCCGCGTCCGACGGTGCGGACGGTTGCCCGGCCGCGGCGGGGCCCGCCGAGGCCACCAGCGCGGCCGCGGCACCGGCGCCCAGGGTGAGCATGGACCGGCGGCTGAGGAAGGAACGGCTGTCTTCGGTCATGCCTTGATCCTGGGTCCGGCGGGCGCGCGAGCGTGAGCGGTGTTTTCGCCAACCGACGTCGGTTTCCGGACAGACCCGCTCTTCAGGACAACGCCGGTTCGAGGACACCGAGGCGGGGTCCGAACGTCTCCCGGTACGCCATCGGCGTGACGCCGACCTGACGCCGGAAGTGCGGCCGGAGTGCCGCCGACGAGGAGAACCCGCAGTACCGGGCGATCTCGTCGACCGGGAGATCGGTGGATTCGAGCAACTGCTGGGCACGGATGACCCGCTGATGGGTGAGCCAGGTGCCGGGCGCGGCGCCGGTGATCTCCCGGAACCGGCGGTCGTAGTTACGCCTGCTCATATGCGCCCGCGCGGCCAGTTCGTCGACCGGCAAGGCGGTGTCCAGCCGGGTGAGCGCCCAGGCCATCGTCTCCGAGACCGGGTCCCCTTCGTCGAGTTCGGGCATCGGCGATTCGATGTACTGCGCCTGCCCGCCGGGCCGGTGCGGCGGGACGACCATGCCCTTCGCGAGCCGGTTCGCCGCATCGGCGCCACACCACGACCGGATCAGGTGCAGGCCGAGGTCCATTCCGGCGGCGCCCCCGCCGGCGGTCAGGATGTCGCCGTCGTCGATGTAGAGCACCGACTCGTCGAGCCGGACCGCCGGGAACCGGGCGGCGAGCAGCGGCGCCATCGCCCAGTGCGTGGTCGCCGGACGGCCGTCGAGCAACCCGGCGGCGGCCAGCACGAAGGCGCCACTGCACAAGCCGGCCACCCGGCCGCCCCGGTCGTGTGCCGTCCGGAGCGCCTCCAGTGCCGCTTCCGGCGGATCCTCCATCGGTGACCGCCAGTTCGGGACGAGCACCAGATCCGCGGCGCGGATCGCGTCGAGGTCCTCGGGGACCGGGACGGTCAGACCGCCACCCCGCAACGCCGTGTCCGGTTCGCCACCGACGACCCTGATCTCGAGGCCGGGCAGTTCGCCGAAGGCCGAGGCCATCTCGAACACCCCGAACGCGAAGGACATCGCGCCGAGCGACGCCCCGTTGAAGACCACCACGGCCAGCCGTCTCATGACACAGAAGTGTAGAGGTCGCGGAGCCGGATTTTGACTGTCCGAAGGGGACGGTAGATTCGCCGCACGGTTCGCCAGGGGGAAGGAAGCTTCGATGTCGTATCCACAGGGACCGCAAGGACCACCTGGCCCGCAGTGGGGTCCTCCGCCGCACCAGGGTTATCCCCAGCAGCAGTACCCGCAGCAGCCCGGCTACCCGCCGCCCGGGTACGGCGGGCAGCAGTTCCCCGGGCAGCAGCCGCCGAAGAAGGGCAACGGCCTGATGATCGGGCTCATCGCCGGCGGTGGAGCGCTCGTGGTGGTCGTCTTCGTGATCCTCGCGTTCGTGGCACCGGGTTTCCTGCTGAGCGACAGCAAGGCCCCGTCCAAGCAGAGCGCGACCCAGGTACCGCTCAGCGTCGACTGGGGGTCGGTCCTGGCGGGCAAGTTCATGCTCGCGGTGTACGGCGACGAGGCCGACAGGGCGGCCGATTCGGCTTGCGCGGACGCCAAGGACAAGGTCCGTGCGGCGGCGAAGGCCTTGGGGGACCAGAACGCGTCGCTCACGGCGAAGGACCCGAAACAGGCAGGCCCCGACCTGATCTCGGTGACGATGTCCGGAACCCTGAACTACGAGAAGGACTTCACCACGACGATGGAGGTCCGGCGCGAGGGCAACGACCAGTACTGCATCGTCTCGGTCTCGCCGCTACCGCCGCCGGCCTAGGCCGTGTCCTGTAAGTCTGTTCGATGGGCTTCGTGATCCAGGTGGTTCCTGACGGTGCGGGCGGATCGGCCTCGTACCGGGTCGTACTCGGCCGCATCCACCCGTGCCGTCAGGGGCCGCCTGGGCGCGGAGACCGCGAACATGACTTGCAGGACACGGCCTAAGGCAGCAAGCCCAGACGCCGCGCGTGCGTGACGGCCTGCAGCCGGGAGTGCGCGTCGAGTTTCCGCATCGCGTCCCGCAGATAACTCTTGACCGTCTCGGCGGTCAGGCCCAGCCGATGCGCGATCTCGCCGTTGGTGAGGCCGAGCGCGACGAGCGCGACGGTGTCCAATTCCCTCGGCGCCAGGCGAACCGCCGAAGTCGGGGTGCCGGTCAGGTTCTCGCAGACCTCGTCGAGGCGGGCACGAAGCGTGCTGTCGGTGACTTGGCCGGAAAGTGCGCGAAGTTCGCCGTAGGCCTCGCGTAGCCGTTCCCGCGGCGCGGCGTCCTCGTGGTGCTCGGCGAGTGGCTGTAACCGCGCCAGCCGCTTCTCGACCTCGTCCTCGACGGCCATCGTCTGTTCGAGATCGCGCGCGGCGTGCAGGGCGGCGGTGATCGTGCGGCCGGCGAGGACGGCCTCGTCGCGCAGGCCGCCGTACAGCACGGCGCGGACCTGGCGGCGCACCACGACCGGGATCGCGACGACGGAGTGGATGCCCTCGTCGCGGACCGGCTCGTCGTAGTCGTGACTGATCGTGGTGGTGCTGTGGTAGCCGTTGGCGACGACCGGCCTGGTCAGCGCGAGTGCTTTGCCGCCGAGGCCGAGGCCGGCGCGGACGGACAGACCGTCGAGAGCGGTGCCGCGGTTGCCGAGGAACGCGGTCAGCCGCATCCGCGGCGAGGGGCCCGCGACCCCCGCGAACCCCACCGGCAGTCCGGTGTCGCGGCGCAGGTCCGAGACCGCGCCGAGAAGCAGGGCGTCGTCGACCCGCATCGCCTCACCCTCCTCGGTGACCCCCCTGGATCGGGGGTGGTGGCGGATCGGATCCGCCCGCACGATTTCCGGAACTGTACGCCTTCGGAAGGTACCGGGAGAAACGATGACCGAAGCTCACGTCCGGCGGTTGCTCGAGGTCTACGGCGACGAGCGGGCGAGCGCCGCCACCCTGCTGTGCGACCGGCATCCGGCGGAGTCGGTCGCGTTCACCGTGGTCGAACCCGATCTGACCGGCCACGATCTCACCTACGGCGAACTGCGCGAGCGGTCGGAACGGTTCGCCGGGGCCTTGGCCGGTCTCGGGGTGGGGCCGGGCGACCGGGTGGCGACCCTGATGGGCAAGTCCGCGGAACTGGTCGTGGCGCTGCTGGCGATCTGGCGGCTCGGCGCGGTGCACGTTCCGCTGTTCACCGCGTTCGCGCCGCCCGCGATCGCCTTGCGGATCACCGGCAACGGGACGAAGGTCGTCATCGCCGACGCGGATCAGCTGGCGAAACTGGAACCGTCCGCGGACCTGCCCGCCGACGACGGGCGCCGGGTCGTCGTCGGCGGTGACGCCGTCGGCGGAGCCCTGTCGTTCGCGGAGTTGGAGGCCGATGCGGTGCCGCGGCGGGAGGCGGCGGTGACCGGCGGCTCCGGTGTACTGGTCGAGTTGTTCACCTCCGGGACGACCGGGACACCCAAAGCGGTCCCGATTCCGCTCGGCGCACTCGCGGGTTTCCAGGCGTATCAAGACTTCGCCCTCGACGTCCGGGCCGACGACGTCTTCTGGAACGCCGCGGATCCCGGCTGGGCCTACGGGCTGTACTACGCGATCATGACGCCGATGGCGACCGGCAGGCGGAGCTTGTTGCTGCACGCGGGTTTCTCGGCCGAACTGACGTGGGCGGTACTGGCGAAATTCGGCGTCACCAACTTCGCCGCCGCGCCGACGGTGTACCGCGCGCTCCGCAACGCGAACGCTCCGGTGCCGGACGGTCTGCGCCTGCGGCGCTGCTCGTCGGCGGGTGAACCGCTGACCCCGGATGTCCTGGAGTGGGCGTCGTCGAACCTCGGCGTCGGCGTTTATGACCACTATGGACAGACCGAACTCGGCATGGTGGTCGGCAACGCGTGGCATCCGGACCTCCGCGCCGAGGTCAAGCCGGGGTCCATGGGGCGGGTCCTGCCGGGCTTCTCCGTCGAGGTCCTCCAAGAGGACGCCGACGTCGTCGCGGAGCCGGGGGAGCGCGGCCGGGTCGCCTTGGACCTACCCGCCAGCCCGTTGGTGTGGTTCAGGGGCTACCGCGACGCGCCTGAGCGCACGGCGGCCCGGTTCAGCCCCGACGGCCGCTGGTACTACACGGGCGACGTCGCCGCCAAGGACGTCGACGGCTACCTCACCTTCGCTTCGCGCGATGACGACGTCATCCTGATGGCCGGCTACCGAATCGGTCCGTTCGACGTGGAAAGCGTTCTGCAGCAGCATTCCGCCGTGGCCGAGTCCGCCGTCATCGGTGTCCCGGACGCACTGCGGGGCGAGGTGGTCGTGGCGTATGTGGTGGCGCGCGACGGTGTCCTCGCCGATGCCGGACTGGCCGAGGAACTGAAGGCGCTGGTGAAGACGCGGTTCGCGGCGCACGCCTATCCTCGTGAGGTGTACTTCGTGGACGAGCTGCCCAAGACGCCCAGCGGGAAGATCCAGCGATTCCTGCTGCGGCAGCGGCACGCGTCGTGAAGGCCTCCTTCCCTGCTCGCCATAACCCCCGACCGGCTCCAGAACCAGACAACATCAGGGTGCCCCACGTGCCATGAAAGGTCCTTTCCTTGCAAATTTTGCAAGGAAAGGACCTTTCATGGCACGTGAGCGGCGGGCGACGCGGAAGTTGCTTCGGCCCTCATCACACGCGTTGCGAGGACGAAGCCCCGCAAAGCACCAGATCCACCACGATCGGCGCGTGGTCCGCGTGAGGCTGCTCCCCGTCGGGCGCGCTACGACACGTTTGCCTTGTCCGCTATAGAGGTGGAGCCGACCAGCAGTCATGCGACTTCGCCGGGCCATCGTTCGAGCTGGCCAGTCCATAAAGGACGCTCACTGGTCGATCGGCCAGGTCTCGTCCCTGAGCAGCCGCTTGAGCACCTTCCCGGTCGCGTTCCGGGGAAGTTCCTCGACGAAGTACACGTCGCGGGGCACCGCGAAGCGAGCGAGGCGCCGGTGAATGTAGGCGCGGACGTCCTCGGCGTTCATCCTGGCACCGCGTTTCGGGACGATGTACGCCGCGAACCGTTGCCCGAACTCGCGATCCGGCACGCCGATCACCGCCGCTTCGTGGACGCCGGGCAACGCGACGATGGCCTCCTCGACCGGGCGAGGGGACACGTTCTCCCCGCCGGACACGATCATCTCGTCGGCACGGCCGGTGACGAAGAGCCGTCCGGCGGCGTCTTGGTAGCCGACGTCGCCGGTCGCCATCAGTTCTTCGGCACGGGGCACGCTGGCACCGTCGGTGTAGCCCTCGAACAGCATGTCGTTGCCGACGAAGATCTGTCCCTCCCAGCCTGGCGGGACGCGGTTGTGGTCGTCGTCGAGGATGGCGACCCGGGTGCCGGGCGGGCAGCGGCCCGCGGTGGTCGGCGCGGCGCGGAGGTCTTCGGGCGTGGCGATACTGGCCCAGGAAACCTCTGTGGAGCCGTAGAAGTTGTAGAGCACGTCCCCGAAGGTGTCCATGAACTCGGTGACGATCGTCCCCGGCAGCGCGGATCCGCTGCTCGCGACGATGCGCAGCGACGACAGGTCGTACTTGGTGCGGATCCGTTCGGGCAGGTCGAGGATGCGCTGCAGCATGATCGGGACGGCGAACAACACACCGCACCGGTGTTCGGCGATCGTCCTCAGTATCTCTTCGGCGTCGAATCGGCGGACCAGCGACAGCGACGCGCGCACCGCCATCCCGATCTGCATTCCGGCGAGGCCCCAGCTGTGGAACAGCGGCGCGGCCACCACGAAACGATCACCGGTGCGGAGCGGGATGCGGTCCAGCATCGCGGCCGAAGTCGCGAGCCCCTTCGGCGTCGGACGGCGTGCGCCCTTGGGAGTGCCCGTGGTGCCCGAGGTGAGCACGACGAGCCTGCCGATCCGGTCCGCCGGTTTGAGTTTGGTGGCGGGCACCCCGGCGATCAGCTGGTCGATCGTCGGGTAACCGTTCTCGGTTTCGGGCCAGGTGGACAAGCGCAGGAAATCGCCGGGGATGTCGGCGATGATCCGCGAAAACTCGTCGTCGGCGAGTACCGCGACCGGTTTGTGCAGGCCGATGACGTTCGCGACCGCGCTGGCGGAAAGCCCGGTGTTGAGCAGGATCACGTCCACGCCGAGTTTGCTGCACGCGATCAGTGACTCGACCATCGCGGCGTGGTTGCGGCACAACAGGGCGATCCGGTCACGAGAGCCGATTCCGCGCAGTGCCAGCGCGTTCGCGATCTGGTTGCTGCGATTCGCCGCCTGCTTGAACGTCCGGACGTTGCGTTCGTCGCGCAGCGCCGGTTCGTCCGGTACGCGGGCGGCGTTGGCCGTGTAGCCGCCCGCGACGGTCGCGCCCCACTGTGACAGCGAGGTCAGCTGCCGGGCGATCTTGTCCGGCCGCGCGGCCGCGAGCACGCCTGCCTTGATCAGCGTGCTCGCCGTGTGCAGCGTGGTGGCCTTGGTATGCGCGGGTTCCTCTTGCGGCGGCGCGGCCCGGCCGGAAAGGTGCAGGTCGATCCGCCGGGACACCGCGCGGACGCTGCGTTTGAACGACGCGGCGGACACGAGATGCGCATGCCGCGCGGGAAGCATCAGCTGCGCGACGAGTTCCGTGCCCTCGTCGGGAGCAGGCCTCAGTTCGACCGAGACCCAGTTGCCGTCGTCTTCGACTCCGCACCAGACGACGTGCTCACCGGGGCGCCAGACCCTGGCCTCGATCTCGCCGACGACGAGCTTGCCCGGCCGGGGCTCCAGGCGAATAAGGCATTTCGGACCACGTCCGCGTTCGGCGGGCTGCCGGATCTCGCACCAGCTGATCTCCGCGACGAACCTCGAGTAGGACTCGGGATCGCCGATCACTTCCCAAACCTGACCGGGAGAGTGCCCGATGATCGAGCTCGCCTGGACCACATCGTCTCGCATGCGATTCGCCTCACCACGCGCGTTCGGGTGTTGACCGGGCAGCTGCCGGCGCCTCCTCCGTTGTTCAAGTTCGGCGAACCTACCAGCAATCGGCCGAACGCAATACTCCGAACGACACTGGGTCATCGGCCGCCCAAGGGGACCTTTACGGAAAGGGTAGGGGTTTCCGGCCCGGCGAGCTGCCTGCCGACGGGGTTGATCGCGACGTCCGATTCACGCCAGCCTTCGTCGCTCGGCGCGGCGAAGCTGACCAACGTGACAGTTACTACTCCAGCGGCCGAGACCGCGCACACCCGTATCGAGCCGGGAATCCTCTACTTCGGCACCCCGGTGGTGCTCCTCTCGACGTCGAACGAGACCGGGTCTCCGAACCTGGCTCCGATGTCGTCGGCGTTCTGGCTCGGCTGGCGGGGCATGCTCGGCTTGGGAGCGAAATCCAAGACGGCGCAGAATCTCATGCGAAGTCGTGAATGTGTTCTGAATCTCCCTTCCGACGAGTTGGCGGCCGCCGTCGACAGGCTGGCCCTGACCACCGGATCGGATCCCGTCCCTGCCCGCAAGTACGAACGCGGCTACCGGTACGAAGCCGACAAGTTCGGCAGGGCCGGGCTGACCCCGGTCGCCTCGGAAACCGTCCGGCCGCCACGCGTGGCGGAATGCCCGGTGACGATGGAGGCAGTCGTCGAGGCGGTCCATCCGCTCGCCGAGGACGACGAGGCACAGCGCGGTGGCGTGCTCGTGTTCGAGGTCCGCGTACAGCGCGTCCACGTCCACGACGACATCCGGATGCCGGGCACCGACGACCGGATCGACCCTGACCGGTGGCGGCCGCTGATCATGAGCTTCCAGAAGCTCTACGGCCTCGGCCCACAGGTCCATCCTTCGACACTGGCGAACATTCCGGAGCGGCTCTACCGGGGGCCCGACATCGAGCGATCGCGGGTTCAGCCGTCGCGGGAGAACGAGAACCGGTTCACCAACGGCAACCAGCGCTGATAGGACGCGGCCCGTTCCGGCCACGACTCGCCGGACAGGCCGCGTTCGAGTTTCGGCCGCAGTTCGTGGTCGTTCAGTGACGACACGATCTCGAGCACGTCGTCGTCGGGATCCGTCCCGTCGAGCGAAGCGAAGAACCAGGAAACCGCCTCCGGATGCCCGACGAGTACCGACAGCAGCACCAGCACCGCCCTGAACGGTGCTTCGCGTGTGCCGTCGGCGAGGAACTCGGCCAGTTCTTCTCCGGCGAGGCGTGCCCGTAACAACCGATACAGGTTCAGTAGCCGTTTCGCGGCGCGCGGTGACCGGACGAGTGGGGCCAGCGTGGCCAGGAAGTCCAGTTCCGCCGTCGAGATCACCAGACGAGGAGGTCGAAGGTCTATTGTGGACTGTTCGGACGACGGTCCAGGTGTTTCCTCGCGACGAGGAGCCGGTGCGACCGCATCCGGGGAGCGGTCGTCGGTGGGCTGATCCGGTTCGGCGGGAGCGGCCTCCGGTGTGGCGTCCTGACCCTCGGTGGCGGCGAGCCCGCGCACGAGCTCCGCGAACCCTGGATCGTCCATGGGGGACAACGTGAACGGCACCTGGAAGATCTTCTCCAGGTAGTTTTCGGCGAAGGTGTCCGGATCGTCGCCGAGCATCTCCTCGTAGTGCTGCTCGACGGCCTTCTTCAGCCATCGGGAGTCGACACCCACCACGACGACGAAGACCGGCAGCGCCAGCAGAAGGTGGATGGCTTCGAGGACCTGGACGACCACCTTGGGCGGGCAACGGTCGAGGTCGTCGATGTAGAGCACGGTCCGTTCGATCTTCCCCGAACCGTGGGGTACCTCGGAGAGCATGGTCGCGAACGTTTCGAGATCCTTGCGCAGCAACGAGACCACGCCCAGATGTTCGAGGTAGTCCGAGACCCGGGACTCGGCGAACGACACGAGATCCAGTCCGGGCGCGAGTTCGGTGACCGCCGCTTGGAGCCGGTCGGATTCGGCGTCCAGTTCGGCGAGCCGCCGCTCTGTCTCGGTGTCCTCTTCGGACGGACCGCCGAGATCGTCGAGCGCCTGATGGATCCGGCCGGCGCTGGCGCGCATCCGCAGGACGACGGTCAGCGCGGAACTCAGCACGGTGAGCCCGCCGAGAACGCCCGACACCTGCGACTGGCCCAGAAGGAGCGTGACCACAAGTACGGTCACCAGCCCACCGATCAGGACCAGCAAGGGAACCGGATCCTGCCGCAGCCGCCGCCGGAATTCGGCGACGTCCGAGCGCAGTCCGCCGGTTTCCTGCGCGAGACGTTCGAGATCCTCGGCGGTCGGCCGCTCGACGCCGAGCCGGGACGCGATCCAGGCCTTGTCCGCGTCGGTGAGGCTGTCGAAGACCGCGCGGACGTACTCGCGTGGCTTCCGTCGCCGTCGCTTCGCCTGCTTCTGTTGGGCGGTCAGGGTCCTGCGTTCGAGTCGGACAGCGCTGAGCCTGCCGAGGAGGGTCTTCTCCGTCTTGCGGCGTTCCGCGAGCGCGTCGGCTTGGCGCTGGAGGTCGTTCTCGGCGCCACTCGCGGCGAGGTTGTCGAAGATGTGGGTGGCGAGGCTGGCGAGAAGGTTCGCTTCGCTGTAGTGCCAGGCGTTGAAGCTGATCTGGCGGACGCTCGAACAGTAGGACGACACGGTCTTGCCGTGCGCTCCGGCCGCGGTTTCGGCCTCCTGCGCGGAATCGGCGAGTTCGCGGACGCGCAGTTGCATCTGGCGCATGAAGAAACTCTTGCCCGAACCCCAGCTGCCGAACAGGCCGATCGACAGGGGAGGGGTGATCATCCGGGAGACGACCAGGTCGGCGAGCATCCGCACGTCGGGACCGATACCGAGGCGGTCTATGCCGTCGTCGGTGTCGGGCCGGTAGTCGGCGACGTGGGCGGTGAAGGGGTCGGAGGGGGTATCAGTGCGGTCGGGGGGACGGGTGACCTTGCGTGCGGTGATGGTGGTCAGCAAGGCCGCCGCCCCGTCCCTGGTGAAGTCCTGCACCCTGAACCAGGTCGAGGTGTACGGCGAAAGGGTTTCGGGAATGTACTCCGGTAACTGTCCCGGTAACACGACCGGCAAGACCCGACTGGAGAGCTCCTCGTCCACCTCTGCCGTATCGAAGAGATTCCCGCTGTCGATGAGATTCCTGTACTCGGGCGATGCGATCGCGAGGATGAAGTCGGCCTTGCCCAACTGATCGGCGGCCCATGCCGTCCAGCGGCGGCGGGGGGTTGCCCTCCAGTCCTCCAGCAACACCTCGGACCCGGTTTCGGTATGCAGGAACGCTGCGAACTCGCGAACCCGTTCGTGGTGAATCGGCGAGTCGCCCGCGTAACTGACGAAGATCCGAACCGGGTCGTGATCGTCCATCCGTGGTCCCCTCCAAGGCCGAACGGAAGGGCAGTCTAGAGGGCGGCCGCTCAGCTGTGCGTGAAACTCCCGCGCTGGGCAGCTAGGGGGAGTGGTGGCGGCCGAGTTCGGGCTGACGACGCCGTATTGGGCCGGGTTCGTGGTGGCGGTGCTCGTTTCCGCGGTCACCTGGCGGGTGTTCGATCGCGCCGTGGTTTCCGCGGCCTACGCGGAGGAACCCGTCGTCAGCCGTTGATACCGGTGAGGGCGAAGAACTCCTGGCGTGACCGGGCGTCTTCGCGCAGCGTGCCGAGCAGGGTGGAGGTGACGGTGCTCGATCCGGTGGCCTGGACACCGCGCAGGGTCATGCACGAGTGCTCGGCCTCGATCACCACACCGACGCCACGCGGGTCGAGTTGCTCGTCGAGCCAGTCGGCGACCTGTTTCGTGAGGCGTTCCTGAACCTGCGGACGGCAGGCGAAATGCTCGACGATCCTGGCCAGCTTGGACAAGCCGAGGATTCGCTCTCCCGGCAGGTAACCGACGTGCGCGACGCCGACGAACGGCAGCAGGTGGTGTTCGCAGACCGATCGGACGGGGATACCCCTGGCGAGGACGAGTTCGTCGTAGCCCTCGTCGTTGGGAAAGGTCGTGAGGTCGAAGGAGCGCGGGGTGAACAGCTCGGCGTACGCGCGCGCCATCCGGCCGGGAGTGCCGCGGAGACTCTCGGAGTCCAGCGAAATGCCCAGTGCGGTGAGGAGGTCGGCGGCCGCGGCTTCGGCGGCCTCCAGGTCCGGCCCCGGCCCGGGTTCGTGCACGACGCGCAAGGCGGGAGTGGACATAAGGCCTCCTAGGCTGTACCGCGATCCCGGTGCTATTCGACTAAAATCTTTGGGTGTTTTAGCACCTGCCGGTTCAGCCTACATGGTAGATCCATGGTCCAGGATGTTCCGCCGGTTGAGATGGGCGATATCGTGGTGTACGTGACAGAGCCAGGCCCGGACGGCCTCGACGCCACCGCCATCGCCGCGGTGGCGGCGCTCGACGACGACCTGCGCCGCGGCATGTACGCCTTCGCCCGGCGCGCGCGGCGTCCGGTGACGCGGGACGAGGCGGCGGCCGCGGTCGGGATCTCCCGCAAGCTCGCCGCGTTCCACCTCGACAAACTCGTGGCGGCCGGGCTGCTCCGCTTCGGCTTCGCGGCCGGCCCGGTGACCAAGGTGGGGCGCAAGCCCAAGGTGTACGAACCCGTCGAGGAAACCGTCCAGGTGCAGCTTCCGGCGAGGCGGCACGAGATCCTGGCCGGCATCCTCACCGAAGCCGTGCTCGCCGAGGGATCGGGTGAAACGGCGCGCGACGCCGTGCTGCGGGTCGCGGGGGAGCGCGGCCTCACCCTGGGCGAGGAGGAACGTGCGCGGACCCGGCCCGGCAGGCTGGGCGTGGAACGCGCGCTCACCGTGGCCGAAGGAATGCTTCGCCGCTTCGGTTTCGAGCCGAGCCGGGACACCCAGACCTGCGTGCGATTGCGGAACTGTCCGTTCCATCCGCTGGCCGCCGAGGCGCCCGAGCTGGTCTGCGGGCTCAACCAGGCGTTCCTCGCCGGTTTCCTGACCGGCGTTGGCGCCGGGAACGTGGAGGCTGTCCTCGCTCCCGGCGCGGCCGAGTGCTGCGTGGAATTGCGGCAGGCCCGGTGAGACTCAGGCGGCGCCGGCGATCTGCCGGGTCGCGACGTTGAGCCGGTTCCAGGTGTTGATCGCGGCGATGGAGAGGACCAGGCTCGAGAGCTGCTTCTCGTCGTAGTGGCGAGCGGCCTCGTTCCAGACCTCGTCGTCGACCGGGTCGGCCCGGTCCGCGATCCGGGTGAGGGCCTCGGCCAGCGCGAGCGCCGCGCGTTCGGCGTCGGTGAAGTAGGCCGTGTCCCGCCACGCCGCCACGGTGAAGATCCGCTCGTCGGACTCGCCGGCCTTGCGCAGTTCCTTGGTGTGCATCTCCAGGCAGCCGCTGCAGCCGTTGATCTGGCTGGCGCGAACGTGCATGAGGTAGTGCGTGGTGTTCGGGACACCGGTGTCCCCGGTGGACTCCGCCAGTGCGATCAGGGCCTTCAGCGTGGCGGGGTTCGCCATCGCGGGGTTCGGGATCCGGGCTTCCATGATGTTCTCCTTCAAGGATTCCGTCTTGCTTTCACCGCACTGACGGATCCCGGATGAAGAATGTGACCGGGTGCTACCAAGGCACCACCTCGCCGTGCAGATCGAGGAACTGGAGACCTCGGGCGCCAGCCTGCGCTTCGAGGACGTCGACCACGGCCGGGATGCTCTTCCCGGGATCGAGCGGCGCGTCGGGGCCGCCGAGACGGGTCCGGTTGTGGCCGGGGTCGATGAGCAGTTTGGTCTGCCCGTCGGCGGCATGGCGGGTCGCGTAGCTGCGCATCAGCTGGTTGAGCGCGGCTTTGCTGGCCTTGTAGAGCTCGTAGCCGTCCTCGGTGTTCCGCGAGATGCTGCCTTGTTCGGAGGACATCACCGCGACGGTGCCGCCGGGCGCGACCAATCCGCGCAGGGCTTCGAGGGTACGCAACGGGCTCAACGCGTTGGTGATCATCACCTCGGTGAACTCCTCGTCCGTGACCTCGGCGATCGGCAGGTTCCCTCGGTCGATCGCGGCGTTGACGAAGAGCAGGTCGAGTTCGGTGCCGTCCAAGCGCTCTCGCAGGGCGGCCAGCTGGTCGCCGCTGGTCATCTCCAGCGACTCGACCCGCAGCCGTCCGTTCGACGCGTCGGCCTTCGCCTGCAGTTCGCCGCCGCTCCGGCGTGTCGTGGCGATGACCCGTCTGCCGCGCCGGGTGAGCTCGTCGGCGAGGACGAGTCCGAGCCCACGGGAGGCGCCGATGACGAGTGCTTGCCGGTCGGCAGTTTCGGACATGAGAACTCCTTGGGGATGGGGGTATTTGTCTAGACGAGACGTTGCGTCTCGACAGTAGCACGGCACCTGCCGCCCCGGCGGGGCCGCGCCGGCCGGTACTGTGGTCCGCATGTCAGCCGTGAATTCGCAGCCCCGCAGGGCGCGCTCCGGCAACCAGCGCGACGAGGCCGCCCGCCTCGCCGTGCTTCATGCCGCGGACGATCTGCTCGTCGAGCACGGTTTCGCGCGCTTGACCATCGAGGCGATCGCCCGCCAGGCAGGTGTCGCCAAGCAGACGATCTACCGCTGGTGGCCGTCGAAGGTCGAGATCCTGCTCGACACGCTCATCGAAGACAGCGAAAAGCGATTCCCCGTCCCGGCGGGCGAGTCCACTCAGGACAGCATCCGCGGCTACTTCCGCGCTTTCGCCCGGTTCGTCACTCGCGACCCGGCCGGAAAGGTCCTGCTCGCACTCGTCGCCGAAGCGCAGCACAATCCCGAAACGGCCAAGAGCCTTCAAAGCCGGTATCTCGGCCCTCGCCGTGAACAGGAGCGCGAGCTCCTCGCGAGCGGAATCGAGGCCGGTGAGGTCTCGCCGAGGCTCGACGTCGACGCCGCCATCGACGCCGTCGTCGGCCCGATCGTCTACCGCGCCCTGATCGGCGCGAGTATCCCGCGCGGCTTCGTGGACGCCCTCTGCGAAGACCTGCTCGAACCCCGCGAGGGTTAAACGGCCACTGTCGCGCGGTCGCGAAGTGAGACGTCGAGCTTGAAGCCCTCCGGCTTGAGCGTGAGCAGTTCCTGCACCTTCAGCCGGTAGGATGGATCGCCGCGGAGGTCGTACCGGCTCAGCAGCATGCCCAGCACCAGCGTCGCCTCGTGCAGGGCGAACTGCCGTCCGATGCAGGCCCGTTCCCCGGTGCCGAACGGCTTGTAGACATGCGCCGGGCGGGCACGATTGCGATCCGGGGCGAAGCGGTCGGGATCGAACGACTCCGGATCGTCTCCCCATACGGGATCACGGTGCAGGGCGGGGATGAGGACGAGCGCCCACTGCCCCTTCCGCATCGGATACCGGCCGCCGACGACGGTGTCCACCTGTGCCTGGCGCGCGAACGCGGGCGCCGTCGGCCAGAGCCGCAGTGCCTCGTCGAGTACACGCCGGACGTACCGGAGCTTGGCGACCTCTTCGTAGGACGGGTCCGGGTTCTCGCCCCACACCTTGTCCACTTCGGACTGGGCGCGGGCGAGCACGTCCGGATTCCGTGCCAGGTAGTACAGAGCGAACGACAGCGCGCCCGAGGTGGTCTCGTGCCCGGCGATGAGGAAGGTGATGATCTGGTTCCGGATGTTGACCTCGTCCAGCGCTTCGCCGGTGCCCGGCTGCGTGGTGTTCAGCATGAGCCCGAGCAGGTCGTCGGTGCTCGGGTCGTCCCGGCGTGCCTCGACGACCTCGTCGACGACGGACCGGAGGAACGCCAAGTCGGCGTCGTTGCGTTGGTTCGCTTTCCGGTTGAGGAGCGGGCCGATGACCGGCGGCTGGAGCACCGTCCGCTGTGCGTGCCGCAGTGTGCGGACCATCGCGGCGACGAACGGATGCGGTTCGGCGCGTTCGAACGACGAGAAGCTGTAGCCGAAGCCCGTCCGCCCGATGGTCTCCAGCGTCAGCTTGGTCATGTCGCCCGTGACGTCGACCTCGCCGCCCCGGTCCCAGGTGTCCAGCAATTCGCGGGTGATCGCCAGCATCGCCGGGTGATAGCGCTGCATGGCGTTGCGGCTGAAGGCGGGCGCGAGGATCTCGTGCGCGCGCCGCCAGTTCGGCTCTTCGTTGTGCGCGGTGAACAACCCGTCGCCGCCGAGCGGGCGCAGGTTCGCGATCGCGGGCGTGACGTGTTTCGCGAACCGTTTCTCGTCGGAGAGGTCGGCGACCATGTCGGCGCCGTGGACGAACACGATCGCGCGGCCGAACACCTTGCGTTCGAACACCGGGCCCAGTTCGGCGGCGTGCCGCATCGAGTCCTGGACCGGCGTCTTCGGCGAAACGCCGAGCACGTCGCCGATCAGGGGGATCCGGCGCGGGGGATGGGGGAGAGCGGTGGCCATCGAGCCCCTCCAGGTGAGCAGTGGTGAATCCGAACGCTGTTGAATCGGCATCCAATAGTGAGGGTGGCGCGTTACTGAACTCGTGTCAAGTAAGTACGATGAGCGGATGGCGCCGAGTACCTCCGGAAGGCCCCGCAGCAGGCTGAGCACCGCCGAGCGACGGGAACAGCTGCTGCGGATCGGCGCCCGCCTGTTCGCGGAGCGGCCGTACGACGACGTGTGGATCGAGCAGGTCGCGGACATCGCCGAGGTGTCGCGGGGCCTGCTCTACCACTACTTCCCGACGAAACGGGACTTCGTCACCGAGGTCGTCAAGGCCGAGGGCGAACGGCTGCTCGCCATGACCAGGACCGATCCGGCGCTGCCGGTCGCGGACCAGCTGATGGCAGGTCTCGACGCGTACCTCCGCTACGTCGAAGCCAACAAAGACGGCTACCGGGCCCTGCACGCGGGCACGTCGATCGCGGTGGACGACGTCCGGGAGATCCTGGACCGCAACTTCGCCGAACAGGGCCGCCGGATCCTGGCGGTGCTGTGCCCGGACGGCGAGCCGCCGGAGACGCTGCGCGTGACCGTCCGGGGCTGGCTGGCGTTCGTCGTCGCGGTCTGCCTCGACTGGCTCAAGTATCAGCGGCTGACCAGGGACCAGACCCGCGATCTGTGCGCCAAGGCGCTGCTCGACATCGTCGCCGCGTCACCGGACGTCCACATCGACCTGTAGGGGCGCTCGCATCGCGTGCCCTGGAGGCTGGCAGACGGAAGGTTGTGGACGGGGGTCGTGAGTGGCAATGAGGGTTCTAACCCTATTCGCCACACACGACCCCCACGCGGAACCGCACATAGCGACATCAATCGGACACCGAGTCCCCGAAAGGTGTCCCAATGACGCGCCATTGCTCAGCGGGGGATCCTTGACCGCTCAGAGCTCGGCACCCGCTGAGCCCGCCGCGTCAGCATGATCTCGGCGCGTTCCCCGATCAGCTTCATCCGGGCGAGCCGTTCGGTGTCGTCGTTGTGCGCGGCGGATTTGGTGACCTGTCCGGCCCACTTCCGGTAGTACATGCCACAGGTGGCCACGAAGTACCCGACGGCCGACGCGTTCGCCGCCAGTACCAGCCCGGTGTCCTCCGACGCGGGCAGCGCCATCCAGCCGCCCAGCTCCAGGAGCAGTTCGCGGCGGATGCACAGCGTTCCGGCGACCACCGGCGACAGATAGTCGTTGCGCTGCCAGTACCGGAGGATCGCGCCGGGTTCGATCGGCCCTTCCTCGGGATCGCTGTCGACGCCCGCCGTGGCCCCGTCCGGGAAGAGGTCGAGGACCCGGCAGGTGGTCCAGCCGATCGCGGGGTCCTCGAGCGCCGCGATGTCCCGGGCGAGCGCGCCCGGCGCCAGCACGTCGTCCGCGTCGAGCGCCTTGATCAGTTCTCCGGAAGCCCGAGACAGCGCCATCATCCTCGCGACCCCGGGGCCACCGCGGCGACCCGAACCGGTCAGCACCCGCTCGTCGGCGGGGAGGACGTCGTCGAGCAGACCGGTCTCCCCGTCCTCCTGCGCCAGCCATTCCCAGGCCCAGCCCGGAGGGAGTTCCTGTGCCGCGAGGGATGCGTAGGCCTCGGTCAGATACGGCAGGCTCGGCGGGTGGACCGGGGTGATCACGCTGATGACGGGCACGAGGGGAACGTACCCGCTCAGCCCGGCTTGCGAGCGGTGATCAGGAGGTGCTCCTCGGGCGGGGTCCCGGGCTCGTCCGCGGTGAAGATTTCCGCATGCGTCCCGGTGATTTCCAGCCCGGCCGCTTCGACACGCCGTACGAGGTCTTCCGGCGCGAAACTGGTCTCGTGGAACGTGCGGCCGAAGAACTCCACCGGTACGTCTTCGATGTCCCGAGGGACGGTGATCAGCGCGAAAAGACCACCCGGCACCAGCCAGCGCGCGATGTCGGCGAGTACGGCTTCAGTGTCCTTGCGCGGCATCTGCAGAAACGGGAAGAACGCGCAGACAGCCTCCCAAGATCCGTCCGGTGAAGTCCATTCCCGCACGTCGGTGTGGACGAAAGTGGCGGCCGGGACCTGCTCGCGGGCCAGCTCGATCATCACCGACGAGACGTCGAGCCCGGTCACCCGGTGTCCGGCCGCGGTGAGATCCTCGGCGACCGGACGGCCGGTGCCGCTGCCGATGTCGAGCACCCTCGAAGCCGGTGGCAGCGCGTCGAGCAGCTGCCGCACCGCCTTGTCGACCACCGGCGGGCGGCCGAAGGCGTCCTCGTAGGCGGAACCGATGGCGTCGAACAGTTCCGCCGCCGTGGCCGGACGATCCATTCCGCAGCTCCCCGGGTCGAGTGATCCACTTCCGAAAGCGAGGGTAGCGAGGATCAGCCGTCCGTGACCTCGACGACGTCGAGCACTTCTTCGGCCAACCGGGTGGAAGCGTCCCGCATCCGCTCGTCGAGCCGCGCGAAGACCTGCTCCGCCCGGATCGCGGGCCAGTCGTCGGGCAGGTGTTCCGCCGGGAGGTGCGGATCCTGGCGTACGGCCTGGAGCCAGTCGGTGTGCAGCAGCAGCCGGCGGGCTAGGTCGTCCGGGGCCGACGGAAGCGGCTTCGGCGTGTCCCACCGGCCGAGGAAAGTGTGGTATCGCGCGGAAATCGCGTCGATGTCGAAGGCCTTGCGTACCAGGTCGGCCGATTCCGTCGGTTTGGCCTCCTGCGCGGTGAACACGGTGACGTGGTCGAGCAGGCCGAGCGGCCCGGCGATCGCGGTGACGTCCCTGGTGCCCGGCGCGATCCACAAACCGTTCTGCAGCAGGCCGAAACCCGCCCAGACGAGCTGACTGCGCAGGTCGTGCCGGTCACTGCGCCTGCTGTCGGGCAGCGAGTACCCGACGAGTGTCCAGGTGCCGTCCCAGTCGCGGTTGACCGCGCCGGTGTCCCAGATTCGCCGCGCGCCGTCCTCCAGCACCTCCGTCGCGCGGGGCGTCAGTCCGAAGTAGACACGGCGGCCGTGTCGCTGCCGGATCAGCAGGCCACGGCCGACCATCCGGGTCAGCGTCGAGCGGACCGCCTCTTCGGAGACGCCGACGCGGGCGAACACGTCGATCACGCTTCCGGAGTAGACGGCGGTTTCGTGGCCGAGCACGTGCATGCCCAGGAACGTGAGCATCAGGGATTGCGGCCGATGGGCCTGGCCGGGCGGGGTGTCGTCTTCGGTCACGGACAGCAGCTTAGCCGATGATGTTGGGCAGATTATTGACGGTAGTTGTGATTGTGCCTACTTTGAGATGCGCAACGGACGATGAGAGGACGGCTCCATGGACTTGTCGGGCAAGGTCGCGGTGGTCACCGGCAGCGGCCGCGGGCTGGGACGGGCCTACGCGGAAGCGCTCGCCGCCGCCGGTGCCGCGGTCGTGGTCAACGACGTCGACGAGGCCGCTGCCGTCGAAACCGCCGACGCGATCGGGAAAGCGGGCGGACAAGCGGTTCCCGTCGTCGCGCCGGTCGGTGACGCCGAGGTCGCCGGACGGCTCGTCGCCACCGCGGTCGAGGAGTTCGGGCGGCTCGACACGATGGTCACCAACGCCGGAATCCTGCGGGACCGGGTGCTGTGGAAGATGTCCGACGACGAGTTCGACGACGTCGTCCGCGTCCACCTCCGCGGCACGTTCACCTGCGCGCGGGCCGCCGCGGTGCGGATGCGTGAGCAGGGGGACGGCGGGAGGCTGATCCTGATCTCCTCGCCGGCGGGGCAGCGGGGCAACTTCGGGCAGACCAACTACGCCGCCGCGAAGGCCGGGATCGCCGCGATGGCCCGTACCTGGGCGGCGGAACTGGCGAAGGCCGAGATCCTGGTCAACGCCGTCGTCCCGGTCGCGGCGACCGAGATGACCCGCACCATCCCGGCTTTCGCGCCGGTGATCGAAGAGGCCGAACGGACCGGGAAACCCTTCCCGCCCTGGCTCCGCCGTGACGAAGGTCTGGGAACGGTCGAGGACGCCGCCTCGCTCGTCGTCTTCCTGGCTTCGGACGAGGCGAAAGGCATCACCGGCCAGGCGATCGGCATCGGCGGTGACCGGCTCTCGCTCTGGGCGCACCCGCGGGAGAAGGCCGTGGCGTTCGCCGACGGAGGTTGGACCGCCGACGGGATCGCGGCCTCCTGGCACGCCGGGGTCGGCGCCGCGCCGGAGAGCTTCGGCATCCCCGCGCCGAAAGGACCGTGACCATGCCCATCGATCTCGACGCCATCGACGCCATCGACGTCCACACGCACGCGGAGATCTCCAAGGACGGCCACGGCTCGTTGAGCCCGGCGTTGTTCGGCGCCTCGGAAAAGTATTTCAAGGCGCACGGGCACCGGCAGCCTTCGATCGCGGAAATGGCGTCCTACTACCGGGAACGCAGGATGGCCGCGGTCGTGTTCACCGTCGACGCCGAATACGCCACCGGCCATCCGCGGATCGCGAACGAGGAGGTCGCCGAGAGCTGCGCCGAACACGGTGACGTGCTCATCCCCTTCGCTAGCGTCGATCCCTGGAAGGGCAGGGCGGGCGTCCGCGAGGCACGCAGGCTGGTGGGGGAATACGGCGTCCGCGGGTTCAAGTTCCATCCGAGCATCCAGGGTTTCGCGCCGAACGACCCGATGGCGTACCCGCTTTACGAGGCCATCGAGGAACTCGAGGTCCCCGCGCTGTTCCACACCGGACAGACCGGGATCGGCGCCGGTGTGCCGGGAGGGGGCGGGATCCGGCTCAAGTACTCGAATCCGATGCTGGTCGACGACGTCGCCGTCGACTTCCCCGAACTCCGGATCATCCTCGCGCATCCGTCGTTCCCTTGGCAGGACGAGGCCTTGGCCGTCGCGACGCACAAACCGTATGTCCATATAGACCTGTCGGGCTGGTCGCCGAAGTACTTCCCGCCTCAGCTCGTCCGGTATGCCAACACCCTGCTGAAGGACAAGGTGCTGTTCGGTTCCGACTTCCCGGTGATCACCCCGGACCGCTGGCTCGCCGACTTCGCCGAGCTGGAGATCAAACCCGAAGTCCGCCCGAAGATCCTCAAGGACAACGCGGCGAAGCTGCTCGGTCTCGTCAAAACCGACTAGGACACGGCTTAGGAGAAGCATGACCCACGCGAACGGCATCGAAGAGATCAAGGCACTCGCGGGCGCGGACCTCGGGCACGGCGACTGGCTGGAGATCACCCAGGACCGCATCGGGCGCTTCGCCGACGCCACCGGCGATCACCAGTGGATCCACGTCGACCCGGAACGCGCGGCCGACGGCCCGTTCGGCGGAACCATCGCGCACGGATACCTGACACTCTCTTTGCTGATCCCGCTTTTCAGCGACCTGCTGCGGATCACCGGCGTGCGGATGAGCGTCAACTACGGGCTGGAGAAGGTGCGGTTCCCCGCTCCGGTCCCGGCAGGCGGCAAGATCCGCCTCGCCGGGAAGGTCGCCGAGGTGACCGATATCGCCGGGGGAGTGCAGATGGTCCTCGACTTCACGATCGAACTCGACGGTTCCGCCAAACCCGCGTGCGTCGCGCGGGCCGTCTACCGGCACTACGCCTGACGACAAGGGGAAAGCCGTGCGATCCCACCGCAACGTCCAGCTCCGCCGAGCCGTCGCTTCGAGCTACCTCGGCAGCCTCATCGAGTACTACGACTTCCTCCTCTACGCCACGGCTTCCGCGGTCGTGTTCAGCAAGGTCTTCTTCTCCAACCTCGATCCCGCCCTCGCGACCGTCGCCAGTTTCGGCACGTTCGCCACCGGCTACCTCGCGCGGCCACTGGGCGGCGTGCTCTTCGGCCACTTCGGCGACAAGCTCGGCCGCAAGCGGATGCTCGTGCTGACCATGACGCTGATGGGCGTGTCCAGCTTCCTCATCGGGCTGCTGCCCACCTACGCGGACGTGGGGGCGGCCGCGCCGATCGGGCTGATCCTGTTGCGGGTACTGCAAGGCATCTCGGTCGGCGGTGAATGGGGTGGCGCGGTCCTGATGTCGGCCGAGCACGCCACCTCCCGCCGCGGCCTGTGGGCCAGCTTCGCGAACGCGGGCGCCCCGAGCGGGATGGTCGTGTCCACGGTCGCGATGACGGGGACGGTGGCGGTCACCGGCGAGGCGGCGTTCCTCGACTGGGGCTGGCGGGTACCGTTCCTGCTCAGCGTCGTCCTGCTCGGGATCGGGTTGTTCGTCCGGTCCCGGGTCGAAGAGACCCCGGCGTTCCTCGCCGCCAAGACCGCGGCGCCGCGACGGCGGTTCCCGCTGGTGGCCGTCCTGCGCGAGCAGCCGAAGACGCTGCTGCTGGGGGTCGGCGTCGGCCTGGCCGCGTTCGTCGTGCAGGGGACACTGACGACGTTCGTGCTCGCGTACGGCGTCCAGGCGGGACACGGACGCCAGACGGTGCTGAACGCGCTCACCGTCTCCTCCGTCTGCGCGGTGGTGGGGATCATCGGCTGGTCGGCGCTCTCGGACCGGTTCGGCAGGCGGCCGATCGTGCTGATCGGCGCGATCGTGACGGCGGTGTACGGGTTCCTGCTGTTCCCGCTCGTCGACAGCGGTAGCGGCGCGCTGCTGCTCGTGGCGCTCGTGATCGGGCAAGGCGTGCTGCACCCGATGATGTACGGGCCGCTGGCGGCGCTCTACACCGAACTGTTCGCCACCGAGAACCGCTACACCGGCGCCTCGCTGGGATACCAGCTCGCCGGTCTCGGCGCCGGTTTCGCGCCGGTGCTGTTCGCCGAGTTCCAGCGTGCGTCTGGCGACCCGTCGACCACGGCGGTGTCCTTGACGATCGCGGCGTTCTGTCTGTTGTCGGCGGGCTGCGTCCTGGCGCTGAAGGAGACGAACCGGCGAGACTTGATCGAGACCCGCCCCGTGCGGTCCACCGCCGAGGCCGCAGATGCGGGATGAAGGAATCGGCGGCTGGCCCGCCCGCCGCGCACGGATCTCCCCACAGCGGACCGCGCTGCTCTTCGAAGACGAGCCGACGACGTACGCCCAGCTGGCCAGGCGTATCGCGAAGCTGGCGTCACGGCTCACGGTGGCGGGTGTACGCCAGGGTGATCGCGTGGCCTACCTCGGCCCGAATCATCCGGCGTTCGTCGAAACCTTGTTCGCGGCCACTTCGCTCGGCGCGATCTTCGTCCCGCTCAACTTCCGGCTGACCACGCCGGAGATCGAACACATCCTCACCGACTCCGGCGCCACAGTGCTGATCTACGCGCCGAAGACGGCGAAGGTCGTCGATGGGCTGGACACCGTCACCGCGCAGCTGGTCACGCTGGAGGACTACGAAACCTGGCTCGCCGAGGGCGACGAGACCCCGGCCGAGGTGACGGTGCAGCCCGACGACGTCGCGCTGATCCTGTACACGTCGGGCACCACGGGACGGCCGAAGGGCGCGACGCTCACGCACGCCAACCTGCTGTGGAACACCTTCAACCTGCTGATCGGGGTGGACGTGGGCGGCGACGAGGTCACGCTCGTCACCGCGCCGCTCTTCCACATCGCCGCGCTGGCGCAGACACTGTTGCCGACCCTGGTCAAGGGCGGTTGCGCGCTGCTCACCGAATCCTGGGACGTCGACCACTGCTTCGACCTGATCGAGCGGCACCGCGTGACCTGGATGTTCGGGGTGTCGACGATGTACGCCGCGCTGTCGGCGTCCCCGCGATGGCCGTCGGTCGACCTGTCGTCGGTGCGGAGCCTGATCTGCGGTGGCGCCGCGGTCCCGGAGGAGCTGGTGCGGACGTACCAGCGGCGCGGGCTCGTGTTCTGCCAGGGCTACGGGCTGACCGAAACCGCGCCGGGCGTGACGTTCCTGGAGGCGCGCGAGACCGAAGGCAGGGCCGGCTCCGCGGGCGTACCCGTGTTCTTCGCCGACGTCCGGCTCGACCCGCCGGGCGCGGGGCCGGGGGAGATCCTGGTGAAAGGACCGAATGTGACCCCCGGCTACTGGCGGAACCCGCAGGCGACCGCGGCCGTGTTCACCGAGGACGGTTGGTTCCGCACCGGCGACCTGGCCACCGTCGACGAGGACGGGCATTACCGGATCGTCGACCGCCTGAAGGACATGTTCATCTCCGGCGGCGAGAACGTGTACCCGGCCGAAGTGGAGAACGTCCTGTACGAACATCCCGCGGTGGCCGAGACCGCGGTCATCGGCGTCCCGGACGGAAAATGGGGCGAGGTCGGCTGTGCCTTCGTCGTCCGCTCAGGTGACGTCGGCGACGACGAGCTACGCGAGTTCCTGCTCGGACGGCTGGCGAAGTACAAGGTGCCGTCGAAGTTCGAGTTCGTCGAGCGGCTGCCCCGGACCGCTTCCGGAAAGGTGCGCAAGGCGGAGCTGCGGGCGGGCTCCTGATCTTGCCGGGCTGTCGGCTAGGCCGTGTCCTGTAAGTCTGTTCGATGGGCTTCGTGATCCAGGTGGTTCCTGGCGGTGCGGGCGGATCGGCCTCGTACCGGGTCGTACTCGGCCGCATCCACCCGTGCCGTCAGGGGCCGCCTGGGCGCGGAGACCGCGAACATGACTTGCAGGACACGGCCTAGACTGTGGCCGCCGAGTTTTGGGGGTTCAGGATGGGTGTGCCGAGTGACGAGTTCCACCGGATGCTGGAAAAGCTCGCCGACGTCGAGCGTTCCGACGCGAGGGACTGGGAGTCGTTCAGCGTGCGTGGAAAGCGCTTCGGCTACTACTGGCCGCGCACCCAGACCGTCGGCTTGAAGCAGACCCTGTCGGAACAGGAGGCCCTCGTCGCCGAGCGCCCGGACGTGTTCGAGGTGCAGTTCACGGCGGGAGGATTCGGCTGGGTGGTCGTCCACCTTGACGGGCTCGAGGCCGACGAGCTGAACGAACTCGTCTACGAGGCCTGGCGGCTGTCCGCTCCCGACGAGCTGATCGAGCAGGTTCCGCCGCCCTGTTGACGTGGGTCACTGTCTCGGCTGGAACATTCGGCGCGTGTCTGCGTTGTACAGGGTGTCGATACGGATGGTGCCCCCGGGCCTCACCCTTCGCCTTCATGGAATACCGGTCCGGCCGGAGCCATGTCGTGCCTTTCGCCGAGAGGCGGCCCACCGTATCGGCCCTTAGCTCCCGCCTCCGCTCGCAGGTAACCCCCAGGCCTTCGCTGAGCGGGGGCGGGTCTTTTCTGGTTGTTCCAGGGCTGTGCCGAGCCCCGAACGCGGAAGTGGATCATTGAGGGATGAACTCACGTCGTTGGAACCCTGAAGAAGTCGCGTCGCCCGTCGGACGGTACAGCCACTTGGCCACCGTCCCGCCGGAGTGCGAGATCGTATTCGTGTCGGGACAGCTCGGTCTCCTGCCGGACGGCAGCCTGGCAGGCGCGGACGCGGAGGCACAGGGGCGGCAGATCTTCGCCAACATCGAAGCGCTCCTGACCGCCGCCGGTGGCGAACCGCGGCACCTGGTGAAGCTGCTGACGCTCGTCGGTGGAACCGAGCACCTGGCGGGCTACCGTGCCGCCCAGGTGGAGGCCTTCGGGCGATGGTTCCCGGAGGGAGATTTCCCGGCACAGTCGCTGGCTGTGGTGGCAGCACTGGCCGCGCCGGAGTACGCCGTCGAAGTGGAAGCCGTGGCGGCGATTCCGCGCTCGTGACTGAGCGTTTCGCTGGTCACTTTCGCTTTTGTGAGTTAGGGGTTGGGGCGATGTAGGTCACTGAGGTTTCGGGGAACGTTCGGTGGGTGTGTGCGTTGTAAAGGGTGTCGGTACGGATGGTGCCCCCGGGCCTCACCTTTTGCCTTCATGGAATACCGGTCCGGCCGGAGCCATGTAGTGCCTTTCGCCGAGAGGCGGCCCACCGTACCGGCCTCGAACTCCCGCTTCTGCTCGCAGGTAACCCCCAGACCTTCGCTGAGCGGAAGCGGGACCTTTTTGTTTCCAGAGTGGGCACCTCGCCGGTGCGGCTGGGCAGTGCGGCGTAGTGAAGCCTTCTTGCCAACTCTGCGGGGCAAAGTCGGTCACCTGAATGAGGGCAGGCACGGTCTCTGTCTGATCATGTGGTTTGTCCAGGACTCATGGTCGTGTGAGAGAGAGCCGTGCCTGTCTTGTCATCATCGCTGATTCCTGCTTGTTTTGACCTTTTGGCCCCGTGGTGTGTCCGGTAGCGATTTGTTCGATCTGGGTGATCATCTGGTGGTAGTTCCGGATCCGCGGGAATGGCGTGGGGTGCGGCATCGGCCGTGCTCGATCCTGATGATCGCCGCGGCGGTGGTGTGTGCGGGGCCCGGTCGTTCGCCGCGATCGGTGAGTGGGCGGCTGATGCTCCGCAGCAGGTTCCTGGCCCGGCTGGACCCGCGACGGGGTCGGTATGTGCCGCCTGATGAGGCCACGCTGCGACGGACTCTGCAGCGGGTGGACGCTGCGATCTGCGCGTGATTGCAGGAACGCCCCGGCCGGGAGAACCCGCCCCGGCAGGGCGGGGCATCGGCCGCGCAGATCGCGGTGGACGGCAAGACCGTTCGTGGCATCTCCCGTCGCGACTCTCAAGGTAGGGGAGGGCTTTCTCCAGTCCGGTTGTGGGCATGCCGAGGGGCCCGTCGCCGGTGTGGCTGGCGGGCTCCTCGGGTCATGCAGGGTTAAGCGGCGCGATGCAGGGTGTTGCGCCGGGGTCTTCGTAACGGATCCAAATACTGCGGCGGCGTGAACTCCGGTAGCCCGTCGGGGGCCATGCGGACTTCCCAATCCCCATGGTGGATCAGCCGGTGATGAAAACCGCAGAGCAGGGTGAGATTCCGCAGGTCGGTGGGTCCGCCATCGGCCCAGTGATCGATGTGGTGGGCGTGGCAGTGCTTGGGCTGCCGATGACAGCCCGGGAACGCACAGCCCCGGTCCCGGATGTTCAGCGCCCGTCGTTGCCCCGGGGTGACGAACCGTCGCAGCCGCCCCATATCGAGAGGTTCCCCAGCGGCGCTCAACACCACCGGCAACATCAAACAATCACAGGCGGCCAGTCGTGCCTCGCGGGCGGTCATCTCACCAACGAAATCCAGACACGCCGTGCC
>NZ_JBVIRO010000030.1:0-65439 GCF_055575975.1 Amycolatopsis sp. NPDC033938 | reverse complement strand
CTCTGGGTCCCTCAAGGAGTCCTTCACGGCCCGGCCGTCACCGGACCCACCCGCCGTAGGTACCTGACACACCCTTGGCCAGAACCGTCATTACCACTCGCGACCGTTATGGGTCAGTGGGTGAACGCGCTCCTGGCGGCCAGATCGGCCAGCAGGGCGCGGCCCTTCTCGGCGTTGCGCGGCTGGGCCAGGACGTCGTAGCGCCGGGCGACCAGCTGGCTCTGCGAGATGAACCCGCGCTTGTTCTTCGAAGTCGCGTACCCCAGCGCGCCGAACAGCAGGTTGAACCCGATACCGCCGACGAGGCCGACGAAGATCGGCACCAGTCCGGCGCCGGGGTTCAGCAGGCTCAGCACCAGGCCGAGGACCATACCGAACATCGCGCCCGCCAGCGCCGAGCTGGTCAGGATCTTGCTCCAGCTCATCCGCCCGGCGACCCGCTCGACCAGAATCGGTTCGACACCGACGATGGTGACGTCGGTGATCGGGAAGTCCGTTCCCGCGAGGTGGTCGACGGCACGCTGCGCTTCGGAGTACGACTCGTACGAGCCGATCGGCCACCCGCTGGGCAGCGTCGGGAGCTGAGCCCGTCCCTGGGGCTCGGTGAACGTGGTCTGCTGCGTGAATGCCTGTGTCATTCCTTCTCACCTCTCTTGATCCGTACAACGTTCCGGATGTGCGGATCTCCTCCCGATACGGCGGGATTCACAGCATCTTCTCAGCCGGGCATCACAGACAATCCGCCCAGGGATCAACTACAGTCCGCAATGGATAACGAACTAGACCATTGACCGAGTTGACCTTACCGGGCTGACCCGGTAGGAAGAAGCCGCAAAGGTACCGCTTCGAACCTTTAGGTGAGGCTGATGGCGAACAGGCGCGGCATGCTCACGCTGGATCGGCTCCGGGAACTGGTCGAGGACGGCACCGTCGACACGGTGCTGGTGGCGATCACCGACATGCAGGGCAGGCTGCAGGGCAAACGCTGCGCCGCCGAGTACTTCCTCAACGAGGTCGTCCCGCACGCCACCGAAGCGTGCAACTACCTGCTCGCGGTCGACGTCGACATGAACACCGTCGACGGCTACCCCATGTCGTCCTGGGAGACCGGTTATGGCGACTTCGTCATGCGCCCGGACTTCGAGACGCTGCGCCTGCTCCCGTGGCAGGAAGGCACCGCCCTCGTCCTCGCCGACCTCGAACGGGTGCAAGGCGGGGCGGTGGCTCCTTCGCCCCGCCAGATCCTGCGCGGGCAACTCGACCGGCTCGCCGCGCTCGGTCTCGCCGCCTATGTCGGCACCGAACTCGAATTCATCGTCTTCGACGACACCTTCGAGGCCGCGTGGGACAAGCGGTACCAAGGCCTCCGCCCGGCCAATCAGTACAACGTCGACTACTCGATGCTCGGCACCTCGCGGATCGAGCCGCTGCTGCGCCGGATCCGCAACGACATGGGCGGCGCGGGGCTCTACGTCGAGTCGGCCAAGGGCGAGTGCAACCCCGGCCAGCACGAGATCGCGTTCCGCTACACCGACGCGCTGACCACCTGCGACAACCACAGCGTCTACAAGACCGGGGCCAAGGAGATCGCCGCGCAGGAGGGCAAGAGCCTCACGTTCATGGCGAAGTACAACGAACGCGAGGGCAACTCCTGTCATATCCACGTCAGCCTGCGCTCGACCGGGGGCGAGGCCGTGCTCGCCGGTGACGGTCCCGGCGGGTTCTCCCCGCTGATGGAGCATTTCCTCGCCGGTCAGCTCGCCGGGTTGCGTGAGCTGACCTACTTCCTCGCGCCGAACATCAACTCCTACAAGCGTTTCGTCCCCGGCAGTTTCGCGCCGACGGCCGTCGCGTGGGGCACCGACAACCGCACGTGCGCGCTCCGCGTCGTCGGCCACGGCGAATCGCTCCGCACCGAGAACCGCGTTCCCGGCGGTGACGTGAACCCGTACCTCGCGGTGGCCGCGCTGATCGCGGCCGGGTTGCACGGTATCGAGAACGAACTGGAGCTGGAACCGGAGTTCCACGGCAACGCCTACGGCTCCGACAAGCCGACCGTGCCGACGACCCTGCGGGAGGCCGCGGAGCTGCTGGACCGGAGCAAGCTCGCCAGGACCGCGTTCGGGGACGAGGTCGTCGACCACTATCTGAACGCGGCGAAGGTCGAACTCACCGCCTACGACGCCGCCGTCACCGACTGGGAGAGGATCCGTGGCTTCGAACGGCTCTGAACCCGTCATCGGTCTCACGTCCTATCTGGAGCCCGCGAAGTTCCTGGTGTGGGAGACCGAGGCGGCGCTGCTGCACCGCGTCTACGTCGACGGGATCGTCGCGGCGGGCGGGATCCCGGTCCTGCTGCCGCCGGTGAGTGACGCGCACGAGCGGCTGGTGTCCGCTGTGGACGGTCTCGTGCTGGTCGGCGGCGCCGACGTCGATCCGGCACGGTACGGCCAGGAACAGCATCCGACGACCTACCTCCGGCCGAACCGGGACGCCTTCGAGTTCGGGCTGCTGCGGTCCGCTTTGGCCGCGGGCAAACCGGTGCTCGGCGTGTGCCGGGGGTTGCAGGTGCTCAGCGTCGCGCTCGGCGGGACGCTCACCCAGCATCTCCCGGACACGGTGGACAGCAAGGATCACCAGCCCGCGCCCGCGACCTTCGGCACCACTACGGTGACCCTTGCAGAGGGCAGCCGGGTCGCGTCGATCCTCGGCGCCGAGACCAAGGTGCCGTGTTACCACCATCAGGCGATCGACAAGCTCGGCGACGGACTGGTCCCGGTCGGCTGGGCGGCCGACGGCACCGTCGAGGCGGCCGAACTGCCCGGCGACGGGTTCGCGCTCGGCGTCCAATGGCATCCGGAACAGAACCCCGACGACATCAGGCTTTTCGAGGCACTTGTGGAAGCAGCTAAGGAGCGCGCATGACCACGTTCGAGGTGATCAACCCCGCCACCGAAGAGGTGGTGAGGTCGGTCGGGCTGACCTCGGCCGAGGAGACCGACGCGGCCATCGCCCGAGCACAGGCGGCTTTCCCCGCCTGGCGTGCGGTGGCCCCCGGAGACCGGGCGCGGCTGCTGCGCCGCTTCGCCGACGCGGTCGACGCCGACATCGAGAACCTCGCCCAGCTGGAGGTCGCCAACGCGGGCCACACGATCGGCAACGCGCGCTGGGAGGCGGGCAACGTCCGTGACGTGCTGACGTACTACTCGGCGTCACCGGAGCGCTTGAGCGGCAAGCAGATCCCGGTGCCCGGCGGGGTGAACATGACGTTCCACGAACCGCTCGGCGTGGTCGGGGTGATCGTGCCGTGGAACTTCCCGATGCCCATCGCGGGCTGGGGTTTCGCGCCCGCGCTCGCCGCCGGGAACACCGTCGTGCTCAAACCCGCGGAACTCACCCCGCTGACCGCGATCCGGCTCGGCGAACTCGCCCGTGAGGCGGGGATCCCCGAGGACGTCTTCCAGGTGCTCCCCGGCAAGGGATCCGTGGTGGGACAACGTTTCGTGGACAATCCCGCGGTACGCAAGGTCGTCTTCACCGGCTCCACCGAGGTCGGCAAGCAGATCATGGCTGGCTGCGCCGCGCAGGTGAAGCGGGTGACGCTGGAACTGGGCGGCAAGAACGCGAACATCGTGTTCGCCGACGCCGACCTGGAGAAGGCCGCGGCCACGGCACCGTACGGGGTGTTCGACAACGCCGGGCAGGACTGCTGCGCGCGGTCGCTGATCCTCGTGCAGGCGAGTGTGTACGAGAAGTTCATGGAACTGCTCGAACCCGCCGTGAACGGCGTCGTCGTCGGGGATCCCCGGCTGGAGATGACCGAGATGGGGCCGCTGATCTCGGCCGGGCATCACGCGAAGGTGTCGTCCTATGTGGACGATGCCGCGCCGGTGGCCTTCCGGGGAAGCGCGCCGGTGGGACCGGGCTACTGGTTCCCGCCGACCGTCGTCACCCCGCCGGACCTGCGGCATCCGCTGGCCTCGGACGAGATCTTCGGTCCCGTCGTGGCGGTCGTCCCGTTCGCGGAGGAGGCGGACGCGGTGACCATGGCCAATCACACCGAGTACGGCCTGTCCGGCTCGATCTGGACCCGCGACGTCGGCCGGGCCTTCCGCGTCGCGCGCGGCGTCGAAGCCGGGAACCTTTCGGTCAACTCGCATTCGTCCGTCCGGTACTGGACACCGTTCGGCGGATTCAAGCAGTCCGGGCTCGGCCGGGAACTCGGCCCGGACGCGCTCGACGCCTTCACCGAGACCAAGAATGTTTTCATCAGCACGGAGGAATGATGGTTCAGCGTTTCGAAGGCCGCGTCGCGGTCATCACCGGCGGCAGCAGCGGCATCGGCCTCGCCACCGCCCGCAGGCTGGCGAGCGAGGGCGCGAAGGTCGTCATCGGCGACATCTCGGCGGAACAGGGCAAGGCGGCGGCCGACGAGGTCGGCGGCCTGTTCGTGCAGGCCGACGTCACCGACGCCGAGCAGGTCGAGGCCCTGTTCCAGACCACTGTGGACACTTTCGGCTCGGTGGACGTCGCGTTCAACAACGCCGGCATCTCCCCGCCCGAGGACGACTCGATCCTGACCACGGGTATCGACGCGTGGGAGAAGGTGCAGAAGGTCAACCTGACCTCGGTGTACCTGTGCTGCAAGGCCGTGCTGCCGCATATGCAGCGGCAGGGCAAGGGGTCGATCATCAACACGGCGTCGTTCGTCGCGGTGATGGGCGCGGCGACGTCGCAGATCTCCTACACCGCGTCCAAGGGCGGGGTGCTGGCGATGAGCCGTGAGCTGGGCGTGCAGTTCGCGCGGGAGAACATCCGGGTCAACGCGCTGTGCCCGGGGCCGGTGAACACGCCGCTGCTGAAGGAACTGTTCGCGAAGGACCCCGAGCGGGCCGCGCGGCGGCTGGTGCACGTGCCGGTCGGGCGGTTCGCCGAACCGGAGGAGATCGCGGCGGCGGTCGCGTTCCTGGCCAGCGACGACGCCTCGTTCATCACGGCTTCGCAGTTCCTGGTGGACGGCGGGATCTCGGGCGCCTACGTCACGCCGCTGTAGGCGTGACTGGACGGACGACACCTGTGATCAGACGGGACACACGCGTGATCACAAGGGTCATACCCCTCTGATCACGCGTGTTGCCCCTCTGATCACGCGTGTGCGCCGACTGGTCACGTCGGGTGGGGCAAGTGACATGTCCTGCCTGAAGTAGACGTGCGCCGAACACGCCAGGTACGGTGTGCGCACAACTACAGACAGGGCCGTTGAGCTGGAGCGGGAGAGCCCTCACGAACGTGGTGGGGCACCGAAGGAGCAAACTCCCCGGAATCTCTCAGGTATCCACTACCGCTTCCGCGAGGCCACTCTGGAAAGCAGGCGCGCAAGTGCGTCTCACCCAAGGTGAAAGCCGCATTACCGTGCGGTGAAACTCTCAGGTGCCATGACAGAGGGGGAGTTCCCAGCGCACCGGTCTATCCGGCGCCTGACCCAAGGAGCTCCCTTGACCAGTACGTCCTTCGACGACCGGCACATCGGCCCCTCGGAGTCCGAGCAGGCCAAGATGCTCGCCGAGGTCGGCTACGGCAGTCTCGATGCCCTGGTGCAGGCAGCCGTGCCGTCCGCGATCAGGGTCACCGGTGACCTGGACCTTCCCCCGGCCGCGTCCGAGGAAGACGCCATCGCCGAGCTTCGCGCGCTCGCCGCGCTCAACAAGCCGATGACGCAGATGATCGGCCTCGGCTTCCACGATACGGTCACCCCCGCGGTCATCCGCCGCAACGTGCTGGAGAACCCGGCCTGGTACACGGCGTACACGCCGTATCAGCCGGAGATCTCGCAGGGCCGTCTCGAAGCCCTCCTCAACTTCCAGACCATGGTCTCCGAGCTGGCCGGGCTCGCCACCGCGAACGCTTCCCTGCTCGACGAGTCCACCGCCGTCGCCGAGGCCGTCATGTTGATGCGCCGCGTGTCGAAGGCGAAGTCGAACAAGGTCGTCCTCGACGCCGAGTGCCTGCCGCAGACCATCGCGGTCGTCCGCACCCGCGCCGAGGCGATGGGGGTCGAGGTCGAGGTCCGCGACCTGCTCACCGGCCTTCCCGAGGAGTTCTTCGGCGTCGTCGTCCAGTACCCGGGCGCCTCCGGTGTGCTGCGTGGCGCGGGCTTCTACTCCGCCATCTCCGAGACCGCGAAGGCCGCCGGCGCGCTGTACACCGTCGCCGCCGACCTGCTCGCTCTCACGCTGATCACCGCGCCGGGTGAGTTCGGCGCCGACATCGCCGCCGGTTCGACGCAGCGCTTCGGTGTCCCGCTCGGCTACGGCGGCCCGCACGCCGGGTACATGGCCGTCCGCGCCGGGCTCGAGCGTTCACTGCCGGGCCGTCTCGTCGGAGTCTCGGTCGACGCCGACGGCAACCCCGCGTACCGCCTCGCCCTGCAGACCCGTGAACAGCACATCCGCCGCGAGAAGGCGACGTCGAACATCTGCACCGCGCAGGTCCTGCCCGCGGTGCTCGCCGCGATGTACGCGGTCTACCACGGCCCCGACGGCCTCAAGCGCATCGCGACGCGCGTCCACGAACTCGCCGCCGGTCTCGCGGACGCTCTCCGCACCGGGGGCGTCGAAGTCGTCCACGAGGGCTTCTTCGACACGGTCCTCGCCCGCATGCCCGGCCAGGCCGAAGCGGTCGTCGCCGTCGCGCGTGAGAACGGCATCAACCTCGGCCCGGTCGACGCCGACCACGTGCGCATCGCCGTCGACGAGGTCACCACGCCCGCGATCATCGCCAAGGTGCTCAACGCATTCGGTGTCGACACTAAAGCCGCCGAAGCCCGCGCCCTCCCCGCCGGTCTCGACCGCGAGAGCGAGTACCTCACCCACGAGGTCTTCCACTCGCACCGCTCCGAGACCGCGATGCTGCGCTACCTGCGCAGCCTGTCCGACCTCGACTACGCGCTCGACCGCGGCATGATCCCGCTCGGCTCCTGCACGATGAAGCTCAACGCCACCACCGAGATGGAGCCGATCAGCTGGCGCGAGTTCGCGGGGATCCACCCGTTCGCGCCCGCGGACCAGGCCGAGGGCTACCACGTGCTGGTCGAGCAGCTCGCGGGCTGGCTGGCCGAGGTCACCGGCTACGACAAGGTGTCGCTGCAGCCGAACGCGGGCAGCCAGGGCGAACTCGCCGGTCTGCTCGCGATCCGCGCGTACCACCACGCGAACGGCCAGACCGCACGCGAGGTCTGCCTGATCCCGTCGTCCGCGCATGGCACGAACGCCGCCTCCGCGGTCATGGCCGGGATGCGCGTCGTCGTGGTCAAGTGCACCGACGAGGGCAACGTCGACCTCGACGACCTGCGCGCCAAGGTGGACGCCCACCGCGACACGCTGTCCGCGATCATGGTCACCTACCCCTCGACGCACGGCGTGTACGAGCACGGCATCGACGAGCTGGCCAAGATCGTCCACGACGCGGGCGGCCAGGTCTACGTCGACGGCGCGAACCTCAACGCCCTGCTGGGCCTGGCGAAGCCGGGTGAGTTCGGCGGCGACGTCTCGCATCTGAACCTGCACAAGACCTTCTGCATCCCGCACGGTGGCGGCGGCCCCGGTGTCGGCCCGGTCGCGGTGCGCGCGCACCTCGCGCCGTACCTGCCGAACCACCCGCTGCTGGAGAAGGCCGGTCCGGAGACCGGGGTCGGCCCGATCAGCGCCGCTCCGTTCGGGTCGGCATCGATCCTGCCGATCTCGTGGGCGTACGTCCGCATGATGGGCGCGGGCGGGCTCACCGCCGCGACGCAGGTCGCGGTCCTCGCCGCGAACTACGTGGCCAAGCGCCTCAACCAGCACTACCCGGTGCTCTACACCGGCCAGGACGGCCTGGTCGCGCACGAGTGCATTCTCGACCTGCGCGGGCTCACCAAGGAGACCGGCGTCAGCGTGGACGACGTCGCGAAGCGCCTGATCGACTACGGCTTCCACGCCCCGACCATGTCGTTCCCGGTCGCGGGCACGCTGATGGTCGAGCCGACCGAATCCGAGGACCTCGGCGAGATCGACCGCTTCTGCGACGCGATGATCGCCATCCGCGCGGAGATCGACGCCGTCGCGCAGGGCCGCTGGTCCGCGGACAACAGCCCGCTGCGCAACGCCCCGCACACCGCGGAGACCCTGGTCGGCGACTGGGACCTGCCGTACGACCGCGAACTGGCGGTGTACCCCGCCGGGGTGAACCGCAAGGCCAAGTACTGGCCCCCGGTGCGTCGCATCGACGGCGCGCGCGGGGACCGTAACCTCGTCTGCTCCTGCCCGCCGCTCAACGCCTACGAGAACTGAGGCACTTGATGTCGAAAGAGACGTCCCTGCACGGAGTCCACAAAGGACTGGGTGCGCTGTTCACCGACTTCGCGGGCTGGTCGATGCCGATCCGCTATTCCAGCGAACTGGCGGAGCACAAGGCGGTCCGCGAGGCCGCGGGCCTGTTCGACCTGTCCCATATGGCCGAGATCGAGGTGACCGGACCGCAGGCGGCCGAGACCCTCGACTACGCGCTGGTCGGCAACCTGTCCGGCGTCAAGCCGGGCCGGGCGCGCTACACGATGATCTGTGACGCCAGTGGCGGCGTGCTGGACGACCTGGTCGTCTACCGGCTCGCGGACGAGAAGTTCCTGGTCGTGGCCAACGCCGGCAACGCCGACGTGGTCGCGGAAGCGCTGGCCGAGCGGGTCTCCGGCTTCGACGCTGTCGTCGAGAACAAGTCCGAGGACGTCGCGCTGATCGCCGTCCAGGGTCCGAAGGCCGTCGAGATCCTGGGCGCGGTCACCGACGCCGACCTGGGCGCGCTCAAGTACTACGCGAGTGTCCCGGCCGTCGTGAAGGGTCACGACGTCCTGCTCGCCCGCACCGGCTACACCGGCGAGGACGGCTTCGAGCTGTACGTCCCGGCCGGTGAGGCCCCCGCCGTCTGGCGCATCCTGACCGACGCGGGCGAGCCGCACGGTCTGCTCCCCGCCGGACTCGCCTGCCGCGACACGCTGCGTCTGGAAGCCGGAATGCCGTTGTACGGCAACGAACTCAGCCTCCAGCTGAGCCCGTTCGAGGCCGGTCTCGGCCGCGTCGTCAAGTTCGAGAAGCCCGGTGACTTCGTCGGCAAGGCCGCGCTCGAGGAACTGTCCAAGAAGGACGTTCCGCGCGTGCGTGTCGGGCTCAAGGGCTCCGGCCGCCGCGCGCCGCGCCACGGCTACACGGTCCTGTCCGGCGAGACCGAGATCGGCGAGGTCACCAGTGGTGCCCTGTCGCCGACCCTGGGCTACCCGATCGCCATGGCCTATGTGGACCGGGAGTACAGCGAACCCGGCACCGAGCTCTCCGTCGACATCCGGGGTCGTATCGAACCCGTCGAGGTCGTCGCCCTGCCCTTCTACTCCCGCGCCTGAAAGGCCCTTGAACGACCATGAGCATCCCCCAGGACCTGAAGTACACGAAGGAACACGAGTGGCTGCGCGTCGAGGACGGCGTCGCCACCGTGGGCATCACCGCCTTCGCCGCCGAGTCGCTCGGTGACATCGTGTTCGTCCAGCTGCCCTCGGTCGGTGACACGGTCACCGGCGGCGAGGTGTTCGGCGAGGTCGAGTCGACCAAATCCGTCAGCGAGCTGTACGCGCCCGTGGACGGCGAGGTCGTCGAGGTGAACGAGACCACAACGGACACCCCCGAGGTCATCAACTCGGACCCCTACACCGAAGGATGGCTCCTGAAGGTGCGTCTGTCCGGCGACGTGCCCGCACTGCTCGACGCCCAGGCCTACGCCGTGCTCACCCAGGAGAGCTGAGATGTTCAACGCACCCCTGTCCGAAGTGGACCCCGAGGTCGCCGCGGCCGTCGCCGCCGAACTCGACCGTCAGCAGTCGACCCTGGAAATGATCGCGTCGGAGAACTTCGCCCCGGTGGGCGTGCTCGAGGCGCAGGGTTCGGTGCTGACCAACAAGTACGCCGAGGGCTACCCCGGCCGCCGCTACTACGGCGGTTGCGAGCACGTCGACGTCATCGAGCAGCTGGCGATCGACCGCGCGAAGGCCCTGTTCGGCGCCGAGCACGCCAACGTCCAGCCGCATTCGGGCGCGCAGGCCAACGCCGCCGCCATGGTCGCGGTGCTCAACCCCGGCGACACCATCCTCGGGCTCGACCTCGCCCACGGCGGTCACCTGACCCATGGGATGAAGATCAACTTCTCCGGCAAGCTCTACAACGTCGTCGCCTACCATGTCGACAAAGAGACCGGGATCGTCGACGTCGAGGAGATCGAGCGGCTCGCCAAGGAGCACAAGCCGAAGCTGATCATCGCGGGCTGGTCGGCGTACCCGCGTCAGCTCGACTTCGCCGAGTTCCGCCGCATCGCCGACGAGGTCGGCGCGAAGGTCATGGTCGACATGGCGCACTTCGCCGGTCTCGTCGCCGCCGGGCTGCACCCGAGCCCGGTGCCCTACGCCGACATTGTCACCACGACCACGCACAAGACCCTCGGCGGTCCGCGCGGCGGCATCATCCTGTGCCGCCAGGAACTCGCCAAGAAGATCAACTCGGCGGTGTTCCCCGGTCAGCAGGGTGGCCCGCTGGAGCACGTCATCGCCGCCAAGGCCGTCGCGCTGAAGGTCGCCGCGAGCGAGGAGTTCCGCGAGCGTCAGCAGCGCGTGCTCGAAGGCGCGAAGATCCTGGCCGACCGCCTTTCGCGCACGGACTGCGCCGAAGCGGGCGTCCGCGTGCTGACCGGCGGCACCGACGTGCACCTGGTGCTCGTCGATCTGGTCAACTCCACTTTGGACGGTCAGCAGGCCGAGGACCGGCTGCACTCGGTCGGTATCACGGTCAACCGCAACGCCGTCCCGTTCGACCCGCGCCCGCCGATGGTCACCTCGGGCCTGCGGATCGGCACCCCGGCGCTCGCGACCCGCGGCTTCGGTGCCGAGGACTTCGCCGAGGTGGCCGACATCATCGCCGAGGCGCTGCGTCCCGACTTCGACGAGGATCTGCGCCAGTCGCTCTCCGCCCGTGTCGAACTGCTGGCCAAGAAGCACCCGCTGTACGCGGACCTCAACCGATGAGCGCGGTCCCCGAGGGGCGCAAACTTCTCCGGCTCGAAGTCCGCAACGCGCAGACCCCGATCGAGAAGAAGCCACCGTGGATCAAGACGCGCGCGCGGATGGGTCCGGAGTTCACTGAACTCAAGGGCCTGGTCAAGCGTGAAGGCCTCCACACCGTGTGTGAGGAGGCCGGTTGTCCCAACATTTATGAGTGCTGGGAGGACCGTGAGGCGACGTTCCTGATCGGTGGTGATCAGTGCACGCGGCGTTGTGATTTCTGTCAGATCGACACGGGTAAGCCCGCGGCGTTGGACCGGACTGAGCCGCGCAAGGTGGCGGAGTCGGTGCAGGCGATGGGTTTGCGGTATTCGACGGTGACCGGTGTCGCCCGCGATGATCTCGAAGACGGTGGTGCGTGGCTGTACGCGGAGACCGTGCGTCAGATTCACGCGCTGAACCCTGGCACTGGTGTCGAGTTGTTGATTCCGGACTTCAACGCTGATCCTGATCAGTTGGCTGAGGTGTTCGGGTCGCGGCCGGAGGTGTTGGCGCACAATGTGGAGACGGTGCCGCGGATTTTCAAGCGGATCCGTCCGGGTTTCCGGTACGCGCGGTCGCTGGAGGTCATCACGAAGGCCCGTGAGGCTGGTCTGGTGACGAAGTCGAACTTGATCCTGGGGATGGGTGAGACGCCGGACGAGGTCGGTCCGGCGATGAAGGATCTGGTCGACGCGGGTTGTGAGATTTTGACGATCACGCAGTATTTGCGTCCGTCGCCGCGGCATCATCCGGTGGATCGGTGGGTGAAGCCGGAGGAGTTCGTCGAGCACTCGAACGCGGCGGAGGCGATGGGTTTCGCGGGTGTGATGGCGGGGCCGTTGGTGCGGTCGTCGTATCGGGCGGGGCGGTTGTTCGCGCAGACCAAGGCCCACCGCGGTGAGCCGCTGTCGGAGAACCTCGCCCACCTCGCCGCCGAAGGCCCCGCAGCACAGGAAGCCAGCTCACTGCTGGCCAGATAGGAAGGAGGGCAGATCAATGGCGATCAGCGTCTTCGACCTGTTTTCGATCGGTATCGGTCCCTCCAGCTCCCATACGGTGGGCCCGATGCGGGCGGCACTGACCTTTGTGGACGGTCTGGCCGCCGACGGCGACCTGGCGGCCACGGCCCGCGTCCAGTCGGAGCTTTTCGGCTCGCTGGGCGCGACCGGGTTCGGGCACGGCAGCGACAAGGCCGTGCTGCTCGGGCTGTCCGGGGAGCGTCCGGAGGAGATCGACACCGACACGGTGCCCGGCAAGATCGCCGGGATCCGGGAATCGGGCAGGCTGCGGGTGCGGGGCGAGCACGAGATCGTGTTCGTCGAGGACACCGACCTCACCATGCACCGGCGGAAGTCGTTGCCGGCGCATCCGAACGGGATGATCTTCCGGGCGTTCGACGCGGACGGGAAGGTGCTGCGCGAGCGCACCTACTACTCCGTCGGCGGCGGGTTCGTCCGCGACGAGTCCTACGAGACCGACACCGTCGTCGTCGAGGACTCGACGCGGCTGGAGTTCCCGTTCCGCACCGGTGCGGATCTGCTGAAGCACTGCGAGGACACCGGGCTGCCGATCAGCGAGATCATGCTGCGCAACGAACTTTCCTGGCGTACGCGCGAGGAGGTCCGTGAGGGCCTGCTGGAGATCTGGCAGGTCATGGTGGAGTGCGTGCGCAACGGCTGCGAGCACGAAGGCGTCCTGCCAGGCGGGCTGAAGGTGCCGCGCCGGGCGAAGGCGTTGCACGAGAAGCTGCTCGCCGAAGACGGCGTCGGCGATCCGCTGTACGCCATGGACTGGGTGAGCCTGTACGCGCTGGCGGTCAACGAGGAGAACGCCGCGGGCGGCCGCGTCGTCACCGCGCCGACCAACGGCGCCGCCGGGATCATCCCCGCCGTCCTGCACTACTACCAGCGGTTCATCCGCGGGTCTTCGGACGACGGCATCGTGACGTTCATGCTCACCGCGGGTGCGATCGGCTCGATCCTCAAGCAGACGGGTTCGATCTCGGGCGCCGAAGTCGGTTGCCAGGGCGAGGTCGGTTCGGCCAGCGCGATGGCCGCCGCCGGGCTCACCGAGGTCCTCGGCGGTTCGCCCGCGCAGGTGGAGAACGCCGCCGAAATCGGCGTCGAACACCATCTGGGGCTGACCTGCGACCCGGTCGGCGGGCTGGTGCAGATCCCGTGCATCGAGCGCAACGCCGTCGGTGCGTCGAAGGCGATCCACGCCGCGCGGATGGCGATGCGCGGCGACGGCTCGCACGTCGTGACGCTGGACAAGGCGATCAAGACCATGCGCGAGACCGGCGCCGACATGAGCGTGAAATACAAGGAGACCGCACGCGGCGGCCTGGCCGTCAACGTCATCGAGTGCTGACACGGAGCTGGAGGGGCCGAGTCTCCCTTCAGCTCCGTCGCTTCTTGAGAGGGAATCGCTCGACGCCGCGTTCGGTGATTTTCCAGACATCGGGATTCCGGCTGGCGGCATACGTGATCACGTCCTGGAGATTGACCTCCACCAAGTGCAGGAGGTGATCACGAGTGGCTTCCCCAGGGAGGTAGAACATGTGGACCTTCGCGGCGCGGTACGCGCTCAGCTCGTGAGGCCTCTCCATGATTTTGGCGTCACGATTCAGTACAACCCAGCCGGTGTTGGCAATCTTTCCGAGCCATTCGGTATCTGCCGCTCCGAGTGATTCAGCCCTGGTGCCGAACACTTCCGGCGGGGTATGGCATGGATAGCCAAGCCCGGCGAGGAAACGCCGTACTGATCGAGTAACGGCGTTCTCGTCGAGGTAGAACTCAGGCGGCGCGGCCCAGGAGGACGCGTGCGGCGGCCCGGACGGCTTCGATGCCGATCCCGTGCTCTTCGGCGACGATGGCAGGTTCTTCACCTGCTCTCAGCATCGCGGCTACGTTCGAGACTCGTGCGCCCGAGCCGACGAATACAGGCTGCCCTGAGGATCGATAAGGATCAATAGCAACTGCGGAGGGTTCAAAGACCTTGAGCTTGAGGTGGTTGGGTAGATTGTCGGAACCGAACCCGACATACGTGAGGTAGTCCTGCACGATCTCGCGAATCACGGTCTGACCCGAGCGTCCCTCGATGAGGCCGGCACCGGCTTCGGTCTTGGAGAAGTCCCACAGCACTGAAATCCCGTCAGTGACGAGTGCCGGCGACACGAGTACGTACTCTCGCCCGAATTCGCGTTGCAGTTGCTCCAGCGCGGGGCGGATCCGCTGGGGGCGCACACCGGCTTGGCGCAGCCCTTCAAGAACCCACGCCTCTGCCAGTGCAATGAAGGGAACACTTGCCTGGCGGATACTGTCGGTTGCGGAGATGTGCAGCAGGGGGCCGCCGCGCGGGTAGCCTCGTGCCCAGCGGTGGAAGGTTTGTTGAGGAACGCCGAGATGGCGAGCAGCATCTGTCATGCTCATCAGGGCTCGTGTAAACCTCACATCGTTGTCCACGTCGTCCTCCTCTCCCGGAGACCATATCCGCTCTCCCGCCTCGTGTGATCGACAGACACTCATGCCGCGCGATGTGCTTGCGTGCAACTACCGCATCCAGAGGACGGAACGCGGGCGGCCTAAACTCGAAGGGTGGAGTCGAGCACGGTCGTGAACGCGGGTGACGCGCTGTTCCGCCCGGTGCGCGCGGGCAACGCCTTCGAGGAGACCGTCGAAAGGCTGCTCCAGGCGATCCGGCTCGGTGTGGTGGGCGCGGGGGAGCGGCTGCCTTCGGAACGGGAGCTCGCCGACCGGCTCGGCGTCAGCCGGGTGACGCTGCGGGAAGCGATCCGCGCGCTGGCCGACGCCGGTTACGTCGAATCGCGGCGCGGGCGCTATGGCGGCACGTTCGTCAACGACGTCCTGCCCGATCCGCCCGCCGCCGACGGGCGAAAGGTCGACAACGCCACCCTGGAGGACGCGCTCGGCCTGCGGCACGTCCTGGAGACGGGCGCCGCCGAGATGGCGGCGTCGCGTTCCCTCACCCCGGCCGACCGGCAGCATCTGACCAGCACGCTCGCCGAGGCCGCCGCGGCCGACCTCGGCGATTACCGGCGCAAGGATTCGCGGCTGCATCTCGCGATCGCCGAGGTCACCGCGTCCGGCTCGCTGACCACGGCGATGGCCGACGCGCGGACGCGGGTCAACCAGCTGCTGGACATGATCCCGCTGCTCGAACCGAACCTGGAGCACTCCAACGCCCAGCACGAGGCCATCGTCGACGCGATCCTCGCCGGGGATTCCGAGGCGGCTCGCCGGGCGATGACCGAGCACGTCGAAGGCACCGCTTCACTGCTTCGCGCTTTCCTCGCTTGACGGTGACGTCAGCAGGGCGTGCGCGAACTCGATGGCCTGTGGCGTGCCGGGGAAGACCCGGCCCTCGGCGCGAAGCCGGTCCGCGACACCGAGTTCGTCGAGTACCTTTTCGTGGCCCGGCTTGATGCCCGAAACCAGGACCGTGATGCCGCGGTGTTCGAGGCGTTCGACGGCGTCCCGCAGGACGAGGGCGCCGGTGGCGTCGATGGCCGAAACCCGCGACATCCGGAGGATGACCACGCGGACGTCGGCCACCTCGGACAGCTCCAGCAGGAACTGGTGGGCCGCGGCGAAGACCAGCGGGCCGTCGAGCCTGAAGGCGACGATGTGCTCGTCCAGCAGTGCTCGTTCCTCGGCCCCGTGGTCGGCGTGATCGAGCGGGACCTCTTCGACCCGGGCCGCCTTCGAGATCGCGCGCAAGGCCAGTGCCCCGGCCACGACGAGGCCGAGGATCACCGCGGTGACCAGGTCCAGCGCCAGCGTGGCGGCCGCGGTGAGCACGAGGACCAGCGCGTCGCGGCGGGTGGAGCGGAGCAGCGCGCGGACCGAACCGGCTTCGACCATGCGGATGGCGGTGGCCAGCAGCACCCCGGCCAGCGCGGCGATCGGGATCTCGGCCACCAGCGGTGCCGCCGCGAAGACGATCACCGCCAGCACCAGCGCGTGCGTGAGCGCGGCGAGGCGCGACCTCGCCCCGGCCCGGACGTTGACGGCGGTGCGCGCGATCGCCGCGGTGGCGGGTACCCCGCCGAACAGCGGGGTGACCAGATTCGCCAGGCCCTGTCCGAACAGTTCCCGGTCCGGGTCGTGCCGTTCGTTGACGCTCATCGCGTCGGCGACCGTGGCGGAAAGAAGGCTCTCCAGCGCGGCCAGCGCCGCGACCGCGATCGCGGACGGCAGCAGCGCGCCCAAAGCGGACAGATCGAGAAAGCCCAGTGACGGCGCGGGGAGGCCACTGGGCAGGGCGCCGATGCGGGCCACCGGCAACTGCGCGAACTGGCTCGCGAGCGTCGCGAGGGCCACCGCCACCAGTGAGAACGGGATCGACGGTCGCCATCGCGCGCCGAGCAGCATGAGGGCGGCGACACCGAGGGTGATCGAGATCGACTGCCAGGAGGGGTGCGCGGCGAAGGCGGCCACGGCCTTCGCGGCGACGACTGCGACTTTTTCGCCTTCCGAGGCGGCGACCCCGAGTGCGGCGGGGATCTGCTGCAGTGCGATCACCCCGGCGATGCCCAGGGTGAAGCCTTCGACCACGGGGATCGGCACGTAGCGCATGTACCGGCCCGCCCTGGCGACGGCGAGCAGAAGCAGCAGCACGCCGGCGAGCAGGCCCACCGTCAGTACCCCGCCCGTCCCGTAGGTGGCCACGATCGGCACCAGGACCACGGTCATCGCCCCGGTCGGCCCGGACACCTGGAGGTTGGAGCCGCCGAACACCGCGGCCAGTGAGCCCGCGACGATCGCGGTGACGAGTCCGGCCGCGGCCCCGAGCCCGGACGTGATGCCGAAGCCCAGTGCCAGCGGGAGTGCGACGATCGCGACGGTGAGGCCCGCCATGAGATCACGCCGGGGAGCACGGGCGAGGGTGCGCAGATCGTCACGTCCGGGCAGCAGTGATCTCAGGCTCGAAGCTCTCGGTCGCGACACGGCGTCACTCGGCGTCGCGTAGCTGGGCCAGCAGGACGTTCTGGTCGGCCAGTAACTCGGTGAGGATGCGCCGGGCCGCGCGCAGCAACTCGGCGACGTCTCCGCCCGCGAGCGAGTAGACCACCGTCGATCCTTCCCGCGACGAGGTGACGATCCCGGACCGGCGCAGGACGGCCAGCTGCTGCGACAGGTTGGAGGCTTCGACCTCGATTTCGGTGAGCAGCTCACGGACCGCTTTCGGCCCCTCCGCCAGCAGCTCGAGCACTCGGATCCGGACGGGATGGCCCAGCATGCGGAAGAACTCCGCTTTGGCCTGGTACAGGGGGACGGGCACGCTGGATCCCTTCGCGCGACTTGTCGATACGGTCAGACTAGCAAATGAAGAATTCTTCAAGTCGGCAACCAAACTCGGCCCGTTCACGCCTTCCGGTGATTTTCCCACAACCTTTTGCCTCGTTCGGCCGTCTTAGCCGACGTGGAAAACCCGGATGACGAAACCGCACCCGAGTCGGAAACCACGGCAACCCCGGCGCCGGAAGGGAAGAAACGCAGGTGGCGCCGGATCGCCGCCTGGACGTTCGGCCTCTTGGTCGGCATCCCGGTGGTCGCGTTCGGGATCGCGTACGTCCTGCTCGACGTCCGCAGCCCACAGGAGGTGCTCGCGGACCTCGACAAGACCGTCGTCCTGCAGAACGCCGACGGTTCGGAACTGCTCAAGGTGGTCCCGCCCGGGGGCGACCGGCTCTTCGTGCCCTACGACGCCATCCCGCCGAAGCTGCGCGACGCGATCGTCGCGACCGAGGACCCGACCTTCTGGGACAACGAGGGCTTCGACCTCACCGGGCTCGGCCGGGCGCTGGTGACCGGCGTCGGCGGCGGTTCGGGGATCACCCAGCAGTACATCAAGAAGTCCACCGGCAACGAGGACGCCACCCTCACCCGCAAGTTCTCCGAACTGGTGCTCGCCACGAAGATCACCCAGCAGCAGACCAAGAAGGAGATCTTCGAGAGCTACGTCAACATCATCTCGTTCGGCCGCGGCACCTACGGCCCGGCGTCGGCGATGAACGCCTACTTCGGCCGCAAGCTGGACAAGTCGGGTAAGCTGATTTTACGGCAAACCCTCTCGGGAGGCCAAACGTGCAGCTCAGAGTACTTGGAGCCATCCGCCAGTCCAAGCGAAAGGATGCGTCCGAGAGCCCGGAGACTCAGCGCCTGTCATATCGGAGGTGGGTTGAGGACCACGGCGCAACCCTGGTTGGAGAGGCTGTCGACATCGGGGTTAGTGCGGAGGTCTCACCCTTCAAACGACGGGACCTAGGTGTCTGGTTGACCAACCCCGATCACTTGGCCTCCTGGGATGTCCTTGCCGTCTGGAAGATCGATCGCCTAGTACGCGATATGACTCACTTCTACGGGGAACTCGTTCCCGAGATGAGGCGCCTCGGCAAGCGGGTCATTGCCGCAAGCGAGGGGATTGACACCGACTCATCGCATGACGCAGAGATCATGTTCAAGGTCTACGCGGCTCAAGAGGAGTTGAAGAAGATCAAGGATCGGGCCCGGGAAAGCCGGGCCCGTCTCCGAGAGTCGGCGCGGTGGCCCGGCGGCATCATTCCGTTTGGCACAACCCCGGTAAAGCGGCCTGGGGGCGGTAAGACCCTTGTCGTTGATGAGACGTCTCTCGGGTGGCTAATAACGATGCGGGACTTCCTGCGAGAGGGGGGCAACCCAAACGCACTTGCGACTTACTTGAATCAGGAAGGGATTCCAACCCCCGCTGATTACCATACGATTAGAAGTGATCGTCCATCGCGGAACCGGTACTGGCGGAGAGAACAGGTTATACAGCTGTTGAAATCCCGTCACCTCTTGGGGGAACTGTCACACAAAGGAAAAACCCTTCGCAACGAAGACGGCTCTCCGAGAATGGCGGGTAAGCCCGTGCTAACTCGGCCCGAATGGGACGAGATCCAAGGCTTATTGGCGCGCCCGCCCCGTGAACGTAAACGACGTAACGGAGGTGCGCTACTTCATATCGTCTACTGCAACTCGTGTGGTCGGCCGATGTACAAGCAGCCTGCACGGTCCTCGGGGCAAGAAAGTTATCGGTGTAGCTCATACTCGCTGAACATAAATCCTCGCGACTGTTTTGCAGTGGCCTTTCCCGCTGACTTGCTGGAAGACTTCGTAGGTGAGATGTTCCTAGGTAAGTACGGCCATGAGGAGATTATAGAGAAATCCGCGATAGCCCTGGTGGACTACGAATCACAGATCCTCGAATTGGACGAGAAGATTGATTCTCTGGTGGCTAACCTCTCCCTCCTGCCCGCCGCCGGACGGGCGGCTGAGAAAGCACGAGATGCCTTGGTAAAACTCGAAGGGGAGCACGAGGAACTAACTCGGCTGTCCAAGGTGGCACAAGGAGTCAAGATCACCCATACGGGCCGAACATACGGCCAGGCGTGGGAACAAGCCGATCGTGAAGGACGCGGTGTCCTGCTTCGTCGTCACGGGGTAACCGTGATGGTTCAAAAGAGGCGTACGCGACGCAAACGGCCCGGAGATCTATTCGTTCCGGATTGGCTTCGCATTGACTTCCCTGATGCCTGAAACGACAGAAAGCCCCCTACCCGGCCGTAGTGGCTAGGAAGGGGGCTTAGGTCTACTGCTTGTTGGCAGGGCCGACGGCCGTACCGATCAGCGCCGTCAGGGGCGACAACGCGGATACGATGGCAGCCGCGGTAGCCGGGTCGATGTCGAGGCGAGCGAGGGTCGCCAGTCCGACGATGGCGCTGGGGGTCAGGCCGCCGATGAGGGCGGCAACAGCCTTTGCGTATTTCATCCGACGGTCTCCACGGTGAAGTCCGAGTTCGAGCTGTAGGCGATGTCGGCCCACAGGGCACCGGGGACGGCGAACTTCCGGGGCTTGTCGACCTTCAGGGCCTGCCCGGCGGGAACGGGGTTGCCACCGACGCCTGTGTTGTTGTCGCCCCACGCGTAGACAGCCCCCAGCCACACAGGCTGAGCACCCGGGCGAATGATGATCGCCGCGTGGTCACCCCCGGGGAGATTCACTCGGACATTCCCGTTCGCGGGGGTGGCCTTGACGGTGTAGCGGTCCATCAGTTCGATTCCTTTCGAGGTGGTGGGGCTTGGCGTGGGGGTGGGCGAGCTACCTCCGCGGGCAAGGTCGATGACGATGTCCCAGGGGAAGTTGGGACCGGGATCCCAGTGCGATCCGTCCCCAGTGGCGTTCGTGTAGTCGACGTGACCGCAGACGCCCGCTTTGCCCGCACGTACGTCAGCAGAGGACAGCTTCACGATCGGGATATCCCGGGCGTCGCACCGGCTGCGAACCCACGCGGCGGCGCCCTTCAGCATCCCTGGGTGGGCCAACCATTCGGCCCGGGACCACGAAGCGAACCCACAGATCTCCGCGTTATCGGAGTAGGCGTTGCCGTTTCGCAGCGTCCACGCTGCGCGGCTGTAGTCCACCCATCCGTCAGATACTCCGGTGTCATCAATACCCGCATGACACGAAGCAATCTGGGTAGAGTTGAAGTAGTTGTAGAGCGAGGTGTTGGTCTTCGCTCCTTCGGCCGTGTGCAGAACCACAAGGCGGACATTCTGTCCACCCCGGGAACTACTGGGCAGGCCCATTCGATTCTCCTTACTTGCCGATGAGCTGGATAAGGTTTGGTACCCATGCCAGCGCAGCGAGGGTGAAGGCAAGCCACGTTGCCTTGTTGTCCTTCTTTGAATTCTCAGCGGCTGTAACCCGATGTTCCAGAACCGCAATACGCGGTTCCTGCCGGGCCATATAGCTACGAACCTCAGCGGCTAGGGTGGACATAGCCGATCGGGTTTCCGAGAGGTCGTCATGAACCGACTCACGCACCGCGGCTAGTTCCTCTCGAACGTACTGAAATGGGTCGGGGGATGTCATTAGCTCTCCGCAGGTTCAGTGTTGAACGGGCCACCGTTCCCGCCGTTGTGCCCGGAAAGCAAGAAGTACGTTGCGAAGGCGGCGTCGTATGTCCACGCATCGGGCCAACGGGCGCTCTGCCAAACTCGCTGACCGCTGACCACCGAATCCCGTAGAATCCATTCGTCGGGGTCATTCGTAAGCGGGCTCAAGGGTTGAAACTGTAGAAGCTTCTGAACCTTTTCGAGAGCGGCGGGAATGTCGACATCCGCGAACTCCGCGAAGGTGCCGACGATAGTAATTAAGCGGGCTCGATGAGGGTCGGTAATCCCCTCAAAATCAAGTTCCGCTATAGCGTGATCGCCCAGTGCGGTCAAGGGAGTCTCCTAGCTGGGAGTATATCCGACGTCTTGAATAACAAGATCCCGGATACGGACAGAGTCGACCTGTGCCGACCCGGAGTTGACAAACGCGGATAGGCCGATCGTGGCTGTCCCGGTAAAGGTAGCCGTCCAGAACCCCAGACGAACCTCGGTGCCGAAAGCCCCCCCGGGGGCGGAGGTAAAGAATCGGATCTGGGTTCCGGCGGTTGTTACTGTTGAACCGCTAGCTACCCTGAACCGGACAGTTACGATAGGACTGCCGCTGAGAATCGCCTCTGAGCGGACATGGGATATCTGGTAAACCCTGTCCTTCTCGGCCTGGAAGGTGACGACCTCGGGCTGAATGGTGTCCGTAGTGGTGATAGTTCCAGCGGACGCCGTTTGATACGGTATGCCCACCACACCGCGAGGGCCTATCGGTGTCACCCGAGACTGGTTGTCTATACGATCTGAAAGAATCCTTAGGGCGTGCTCTACAGACCTAGCCGTCCTGATGTCGGCCATAAGCCCTCCTACAGGGGTGTTGGCTGGATCTTCAGAGCCACGGTCCCGGGATCATTGCCGTTAGACATTCCGACGATTCGACGTCGGTAAGAGCCGTCAGCTATAACCGGGTGGCCAGTGATTCGAAAAAGCGGGGTGTCTCCTTCAACCCATGACCCGAGTTCTGGGGAGATCTGGACGCCCCTGTTGTTCTTGCCATCTACTCGAACACTTGCTGTCCAGGTAGCCATAGGTGTCGAATATTTAGCGAGGTCTGCCGCAGCGAACCCGTCGAGGTTAGTCTTGACAGCAACCTCGGTATGTTCTGTATCAACGTAGTCGGCATACGGGATATGCGCCGCCTGAAGGGCGGCAGAATTGCCAGCCACGCCAACGACAGAAGCCCCGCCGTCCCCGGCCCCTTTGGCCCATACGTAATGTGGGGTGGGGACGGCACAGTTGATGTCTACATCGACGTTACCGAAAGCCGCCCCTAGTTCCCAGGAAGCGTTGAGGTTAGCGTCCCCGAGCAACGGGGTACCCAGGGCTAGCTTCCAGCCGATATACGGGGCACCCGAGGTGGTGAGATATGGCCTCAGAATGAACTCTGATCCACCGGTCATCGCCGAGAGGTCAACAGCACCCTTCCACACAGTGGTGAAGTCCCACGCCGGGTAAGACGCTGAGAACGAGCCCGTCTCGGTGGCGGCGTCCGTGAAGTCGAAGGGCAAGCCCGCGCCGCTGTTGGTGTCATCCGTGCTGTGCTTGAACAGCGATCGGATAGTTCGTCTGTTGGTGATGCCCGAGTACGAAACGTTGTTGGCCGATGAGGTGATCGTCAAAGGCGTACCGTTGGGAACCCGGATAACCCGGTTCTCGAACAAGCCGCCAATGCCCGCCCCGGACACACTCAGGACGCGGGTCTTCTGTTCGTATCTAACGTCGGTTGGCATTCCGGCCTGAATGGCCGTCGCACCGTAGACGACGGCCCAGGCGTAGCGGCCAGAGGTGGCGTAAGGCATCACGGTGTCAGCGAGGTTCCCCCCTTTACCAAGAAAGAGGTCAACGCCCCAATCACCCTTGGTGCCGATTTCCGTGCTCCAGCGGGGGTCTCCGATGAGAGGTAACTCATTGACGACCTGACCTGTGGTGGCCTCCGCAATGAGGCAACGCCACATCAGACCCACACCTTAATGGGGTCGATGTTCGCGGGCTCAACCACGGCCTGAAGCACGGTGAACCCCGCCGCCGCGGTGTCCCACTGGACTTTAGCCGTCGGAGAGCCACCGATGAGATTGATCCAAGAGCTAACCGTCTGGGCCGTCGTAAACGGCCCGAGGGTGAAATCAGGAGCGGTCATCGGGTTGTTAAGCGAACCCGACTGTCCCCACGTGTTGATCGACTGGTGGTTGCTGATGTTCGACCCTATGCGGGCCTCAAACTGTACGACCATATCCGGGTCGGTAATAGGCCGGATTCGGGCTCTGGGGGTGATGACAACCGGGATTCCGTAGGCGGGAACCACAAAGGATTGAACTTCTACCGCCGTGCCGCCGCCGATCTGGGTTCGGAGACCAAGGTTGGTAGCGTTGGCTGTAATTACCAGCTTGCCGCCGTCTCCACGCCATCCAGCCGTACCCGCATCGGAGCTGACGTAATACGTCTGGTTGGGGAACGGATGGCCTACGACGTACCGCTGATCCCCCGCGTAGGCCCCAGCCTCCAAGAAGGCGTCCGACGTAATCTTGGCGTCATTGCCGTAGAGAATTCTGCGCCCGCCGCGGGCTACCAGCCCAGGGCCTCTGAGGTCGGTAATAGTCAGGGTTGACCCGTTGGCCTCGATGAGCACGGTTGCAAGGGGAATCCAGCCGTTGGCGGGCAGGGTCGCCGTAGGAACGACTGGAGTTCCGGACGTGTTGTCGCCAGTGACAGCCTGAACGGTAAACCGCCGGTCACCGGCAGATGAAGCGATCGCCGAGTTTCTATCGTCATAGACCCGGGCTACAATCAGATCAATACGTCGCTGAGTCGTGCTCGGGGTGGCCAAGGATACGTTCTTGATCGCGTCGAGACCACAAAGGTAGGGACCGTTGGACGGGGTATCAATAAGGCAGTTTCCGAGGTTGACGTTAACCGACGGGCTAACGCCCGTCGTAGACACAGTAACCCGTAGAGCGCCGTGGCTGGCGTCACCGAGAGTCGTCCCGGAGATGGCACCACCAGCGAAGACGCCGGACTTGTAACTCATCACCGACCCGGGCTTCGGCAGGGCGAACCCCGCCAGAGCATAGCGGGCATCAGCCTCGCTGATTTTGTCTTCCACGGCCCACGGGTCGAACGCAGAGTTGACGGTAGTCCCAATGGACGCCATGAGTTCTCCTACCAGAATGCGGGCGCGAACTCGGCTGTCACCGTTCCCGGATCTGTCGAGGGGCCGCTATGAGAAAGTCCGATGGTCAGTGATTGCCCGGGCGGGACGACAAAGGCGTCCCAGTTGGCCGGGTTGACCAGATAGCTTTGTGAGACTGCGCCCATGAGAGCGCTAGGATCTTCGGGTGTGATCACCACTGATTGGCCGGTGGTGAGCGTCCCGTTGTATTTGATGCTCCCCCCGGTCACCGAAAGAACGGGGGTCGTCAACGGGCCTTTCAACGTCAGCACCGGAGATGACGGGGCGGTTCCCCCCGTGTTGTCCAAGAGGATCAAACCGGAGGACGCCGCCTGACCGAAGGTCAGCCCGCCGTTAGATCCGAAGTCAAGCCCTGTCCCAGTACCGAAGTCGAGTCCCGTAAGGGAGTTCTGAGGGACACCTGTAGTCAATACCTGGGTCTTGAGGGCGTACCTACGGGGATCTGGAGCCGTGAACTGCACACTAGCTTCGAAAGCAGGGTGCTGAGCGGTCACATGCTCAATCAGAATGTCCCCCTCACGAGTAACATTCTGAACCAGCGGGCCAACGGCCGAGTAATAAACCAAGGGATACAAGCGGGTGACGTCCTGACACAGGGCCAACACCTTGAGGCGGGCCCTTTCCAGGGCTACCCAGTCATCCCGTCGGGCGTAGGCTCGGATAGTCAGACTAGACGTGCCACGTTCGACATACCCGGGGAGCATGTACGACCCGTGTCGTTGGTATTTAGGTATGAACGACGTCGTCGGCGCGGACGCAGACAACGGGGAGCTATCCGAAGTCGCAATCCACGTAACGCCACTCTCGTCAACGCCGTCGTTGAAACGCAGGCCGTCGATTGTCCACACTGGGGGACGGTTGATTGGCATCGGGATTCCATTCCGGGAACCCCGGGGTCGCCGAAGCGACCCCGGGTCTGATTAGGCGTTGCGGAGGGCGAAGGCCGTCCGCCGGGAGGTGTCCTGAGCCAACGCCCGTTCATCCATTCCCGGAGCGGGGTGGATGTTCTGGGTAAGATGGACCCCGGAAGTGCCCGCCGGGGCGGCAGCACTAGCCGCGAGACGGTCAGCCGTCGTCAAGTTGCTGACGAAACGGTCGAACGTCCTTGTCACCGCCACGGGGAGAACCCGTTCGCCCGGCGTCAGAAACGCCGGTTCGGTGTCGCGGCTTCCAACCCCGGGGACGATGCCACCCAAGGAATACCCGCCTGCACGGTTGAACCCGGCTGACACGCTGCCGTACTTCTGGATGGCGTATCGAATCGCTGCCACCACGTTAGCCATCGGGTTCCAAACGTCGTTGGGGAGCGACGGATCCCGGTTGGCCTGGAACGTTGGATCGATGACCTGCATCAGGCCCTTAGACGGCGTTCCATTCTTGGCATTGATATCCCAGTTGTTGATAGCCCTGGGGTTGCCCCCAGATTCCTGGTTCATCCGGCGAAGGACGCTATCCACGAGGTCAGATGCTTGGCCGACGCGAGCAAGCGCCTGAAGCACAAGTCCCCGCCACTGTTCAACTCCGGCACCCGTGGGCGACAGAACCTTGGACAGCTCTTCAATGGCCTGAGCCTGGACGGCCTTGACGGCCTGGGCAGCCACAGAGCCAGCGAAGTCGGCGGCCCGGTTACCCGGCCAACGGCCAGTGGTTGACTCCGCATCGGACAGAGCAGATCGGAATGCGTCGCCAACAACGGCCGATGCGTCAAACCCGCCGCCAGCACCACCGGAAACGAACTGCCCGCCAACGAGCGGCAGGAAGGCGTGTCCGCCGAATTGGGCGGAGTCAGCACCCGCGGCACCTACCCCGTACTTCACACGGGACGGTGACCCACCGGATTCCACGTTGACGCCCGCCAGCGTGCCCGCTGTATGGACGGCGGAGTAACCCGTGGAGAAGGCGCCACCAAGACCGGAGGAGAACCCCGGCCAGGGCTGTGATTGTGCTACACCAAGACGCTTGTGGGGGTTCTCCCCGCGGAGCACGTTGGTGATAGCGCTCATAAAGCCCGAGCAGTCGTAGCCCTCCGGGCCGACACCGCCCCAGATGTAGGGCTTGCCAGATTCCGCCTGAGCGAACCTCGCTGCTGCGGCGATAGCTTCGCCCGCTCGCTGCCCGTGGATGTCTACAAGGCCGCCTGAGGCATACCCTGGTAGCCCGACGGCTTGCAGGGCCTCCGGCTGTCCGGCGTTCAGGGCTTCCAGGAACGGACGGGCCTTCTTGGTAATCGCCTTCCTGATGACAAACTCGCCACCATGGACGACGCCCTTAGGCTCGTATGTTCCTCCGTCGCCCGTGTAACCACCCGTAGCGAACCCGATGGGAATCGGGCTGACTTCCTTGCCGAGGGCAAAGTCTCCGTTGAGCTTGTTCCACGCGGCAATCAATCCGCCGTTCATAGGAACCTGGAGAACCCATCGGATGGGGTCCGCTGCCGCGGCCCGAATACGGTTCCACTGGGAGACGGCCCAGTCGGCTGTGAACTGCATAGCCGATCGGACGTTGCCCATGCCCGCATTCAAGTTGTTGAAGGCACCCGACTGGGCGATGACGCTGGCATTCACCGCGTAGGTGATGTTCTGCCAGTGTGTAGTCAGCTCTTGAGCCAGCAAGGCGTTTCGAGCGGCTAACGTGTTGGCGTTAGCGACCATGCCGTTGGTAGACAGCAAGTTCGCCGCCGCGAGAGCGGCGAAGGTCGGCACCATCACCGAGGTAATGAAGTCGGCCAGGGTCTGGAGACTGACGACGGCTGCCGTGGCTGTCTCTCCGATGGCTGTCAATCCGGCCGTGTCCGCGGTGCCCGAGATGGCCAGCGGGGACGACGACGTTGCGGAGGTTCCTCCGACCAATCCACCGTTGGCAAATCGGTTAGCCCGCATTGCCTCCAACAGCGGAAGGTATCTCCGGGTAGCAGCGGCAGTCATAACGTATTCGCCGTTGCTTAGCATAGCGGGGATGCTGTCTGAGGTACCGGTGCCCGGCCCGAGGATCAGGCCGCCCGCTGCATGTCCGAACGGGTTGAAGGGGTCTGACGCGCCAAGGAGATCACTCATCTCCTTGCCCCAGCCGGTTCCTCCTTCGATCATCTTAAAGAGAGACCCGAGTACGGGGATTTCTTCGACCTTCTGCTTGATCTTATGGCCGAGGTCAGCCAGACCACGAAGGAAGGCACCGATAATGCGATCCCAGTCGAGTTCGAACAGCGAGTGTAAGAACTCTCGAATCGGGGAGGGAACAATAACGTCAATGACCTTCTGGAGGACTTCGCCCGCCTTTGTGAAGAAGGTGTCGGCGAGTTCTCCCCAGTCGATCGAGAAGAGCTGACGTAGGGCGTTGCGAATCGGCTCCGGTACCAAGACATCCAGGATAGTTTGAAGAAGTACCCTGTTTCCCTCTTTGAAGTCCTGCCAGAGGGCGTCCCAGTCAACAGTGAACATTGCCCGGATAAGCTCCGAGATCCCAAGGGTTTGCACTGCGAGGTAGATCCGCGTTAGCACCTCGAAGAACCCAGAGGAGCCACCTGTCAGTCTTCGGGTTCCTTCATCGATAGTTTCCCAGATTTGGGCAAGTACCCCTAGGAATTCAATGAAGTTAGCAACCCACGACGCTATGTCACCAATAGTGTGGCCTAGGTTCTCAAAGAACCTCTTGCCTTCTTCTGATCCGGCAAAGTTCACGAAGTCCGTGAACATCTGCCCGATTTTGTCGTAGAACCCCGACTCGGCGACGCCCTTGTTAAGGGACGAGATCACGTTGTACAGAGCAACGCCCGCCTTGATGGCGAACCCGACAATGTCCTTCAGGAGATCGACAGCCCCGGTCATCCAGTCTTTCAGCTGACCGGAGTCCTTCATGCGGCGAATCCAGTCGGCAAACGCTTGGGCGCCGTCCTCAACTGCCGGAATAAGTTCGTCCGCAAGGACGTCCGCACCCACTTCAGCGAGATCAAGGAACGCCTGAACCAGGGGGCGCATGGCATCGCCGATCTTCTCGACGATTACCGCAGTCTTTTCCAGAACGTGGTTGACTGCTCCTGCGTTACCCGGATCGGTCAGCAGATCGACTATCTTCTTAGCCGCACCGTTAGCCGCTGTGGCGATATCCGTCAACCGATCCTTGAGGATCGGCAGATAGACCTTGGAAAGTTCTCCGATCTTTTCAGCCAGACCATTGAACAACGCGTCCTGAACAGAGGTCTTGACGGCGTCCCAAGCTGGCTTGAGTCGTAGAACTTCCTCAACAAACTGACGGGCCTCCGGGGACAACGCCGCAAGGGCCTGCTTCAACTTGTTCTGGCCAGCCGACATCTGATTCATCGAGTCAGCTGCATTGGCCTGAGCCGACGCTAGAGCCTTCTGAGCATCGACGATCGATCGCTGAGCCTGCTTGGCCGCTTGATCCGATGCCTTCTGAGCTTCGGAGACAGCACGGGTGGCGTCGGCGATCTGCTCTTGCCCCTGGAGCCGCTGGAGGTCCTGGGCTTCCCGGGCGTCTGCCAACTGACGTTCTGCCCGCTGGACTGCCTCAGTAGCCGATTCGACGGCCTTATTGGCCTTGACACCTTGAGCCGCGTATGCCTTCTGCTGTTCGACCAGGTCAGCGTTGCTGTTCGCCGTCTGTTCCACCCGGAGCTTGGCCCGCTCGTAGGCGATGATAAGCCGGTCTAGCGCTTCGCCGTCCGCCCCGGACGCCCTGGCGTTATCTAACTGTTGCTGGGCGTCGAGGAGGTCTAGGGCGGCCTCCTTGGCGTCGAGAGCACCACCACGGACCTGGACATTGAGGTCTCGTTGAGCCTTCTCAGCTTCTTGGATCGACTCCGTCAGAGAATCGAGAGCCCGGTTACGGTCTCGCTCGGCGTCAATGACGGCCCGTTCGGCCTGAACCTCTGCCCGGGCGGCGTCCCGGACTACTCGTTCCCGCTGCTGGACAGCCTGAGAAACCCGGTTCGCGGCGTCTTGCCGCGACTGAGCGGCGTCCTCTACTGCCCGCGACAAGCCGACCTCAGCCGCCCGGATCGACTGAGCGGCGGCTCGCTGCTGCTTGGCGTTGGAGGCAGCCGTCTTGGCGGATTCACCTTGGGCCTGGGTAGCCGCCTGAATGGCGTCTGTAACGCCCATCGTGCCGAGGGCGAGAGTACCGAGAGCAGCGCCACCAACGGCCAATCCGGCAGGAATCAGAAGAAGAGCCCCGGCCGCCGTAATGGCGGCTTGGCTTAGGCCGATTAGAGAGGCAGCCGCCGTACTACCCAGAGAAACGATGCCGCCGATGCCCAGGGCCCCGACAGCGATAGCAGCGACAGCGCCACCGGCTGATGTCGCACTCCCCGTGATCCCGGTTAGCGACGAGGCGGCCTGTAGGCCCATCTTCCCGAACGACTGGCCCGCTTCGCCCGCCATCTGGCCAACTTGGAGGAGACCTTGAGCCGCCTTAGCAGCACCCTGGGCGTCGAACAAGTCGACGTCACGACGGTGCTTGTCGCCCCGGGCAGTAACCAGGCGACGTTCCGCCGTCTCGATTTCCCGGACGGACGCCGCCGCTGCACGTCGGGCTTGAACCAGCTGGAGCTCACTCGAAGCGATCTGGCTACTCTTGGCATTGGTGTTCGCCCGGGTTTCCGCAAGCTTTTTCTCCGCGATATCCACCCGGGCGGCGGCATCCTCGGATCGCGTGCGAGAGTCCGCAAGAGCGGCCTCAGCGGCCTTGATATCCCGGATAGCGGCGGCGATCCCCGCTTGTGCTTTACGGACCCTTACGTCGACATCGATCGTCGGGTTCATCCGGGTGAGCTGGGTTACCTGCCGTTGAGCCTGGCGAATATTCGCCGTGACATCAACTTCGGGGTTAATCGATGCCAACTCGGTCTTGATCAGTTTATGAAAACCGTCGAGGCTTGGGACAACATCAACAGTTGCTGTACCCGCGCTGTATGTGGCCAACTCTCACCTCCATGGGTGGTTTGCGAATCGGCGGCACCTACGGTAACTTGACACGTAGCAACAGCACGACTAAAGGAGAAATGATGAGAACGGTCAGTACGACGTCAACGCCTGGCAAGGTCAATCACGTACTACATCTGCTACTGACGATCTTTTCGTGCGGCTTGTGGGCGCCCGTTTGGATCGCCTTAGCAATTGCCAGCTCAGGCAGCACAGGGGAGACCTACACGGTTACCGAATTGGCGACCCCGCCGGGCTGGTACCCGACCCCGGACGGCCGGATGGCTTGGTGGGATGGCCAGCGCTGGACCGGCCACACCCGTTAACCTTCTCCGAACAGGCCGAGTAGATCTTGTTCGGCCAACTTTTCCTGCCGACGGCGATACTCGGTCGCGGCTGTCTCCGGTCGGGGAACCGGATGGATCTTCGGTTTCCCTGTATTCTGAGACGTGTAATGGGCAATCGCTTGAAGCTGTTCGAGAATGGCCATCAACATCGTCTCCGTCATGCCAACTTCGGTCAGCGATGGAGCATGAGTTTTCGACGGAGGCGGCTTACCGTCCTCGTCGAGCATCGATTCATACAGCTCGACGTCGGTGGCCATAGCCGCCGCCAGATGCGAAGTAGACCGGTTCTGAAACCCGGTCACTAAGTTATTCAGGGTCGCCCATGACAGGCGACCCGAGGGGCCGAAGTCCTCGAAGGTGACGTGGGTCGACGTGAGTAGGTCACGCTCGACAGCCTCACCCCACCTACTGAGGACTTCGTGAAGAAACCCCAGAGACCCGTCAACGACGAAAGTGATCCGTCACGGCCTTGACCAGATTGGACACCGCATCCGCCGGGAAGTCACCCCAGACAGCCCAGAACGCTTCGAAGTCCTCACCCAGGAGGGTTTCGAAGAAAAGCGTCGGGTTGTCCTCAGCGTCCGTCTGGAGCTTGAAGGCGTCCCGGATCGCGAGACGGTTCGGGTCAGCGAAGGTGACCAGCTTTTCAGCCTCACCCTCCTTGCTGATGTCCAACTGGAACGGCTCAACGGTACGGTGGTCAAGGAAGCGCTCGTTCTTGAAAACAGCCATTGTTAGGTCTCCTGCCTAGTGTTAGCTGGGGTTACTTGTTTTCGGTCTTGGTCGGCTCAGTCGGCTTCGGCTCGAATGCCTTAGGCGGCGACTTGGGCCGCGGCGCGGGCTTCGGGGGTTCGGTGGACCAACCCGCGTGCTGGAGCTTGGAAGCCTCCGCCGGGTCGCCCGTGACGTAGACTTCGGTCTCGCTTCGATACAGCCGGAAGTCAGCCATAGGTGGTGCCTTTCGTGATCTCCTGCCAAAGGGTTAAGCGGCCCGGAGGGCAGGAGGGGGTCTCCGGGCCGCTAGTCATCAGGAACCGGCGACAGTCCAGCCCTCGTCCGCTGCGCGGGTGAGGAAGCCGGGGCCGAACTCGAACTTCGTAGCGAGAGTTCCGGTCACGTCGTCCGGGACGGCAGACACGGTGACACCGCGGGCCGCCGGGTCGTCGCCGTTGGCGTTGACGAAGTCTTCACGGCCAGTGACGCTGACCTTGTGGTACGCGGTCGCCCAGTAGCGACGGGTCGGGCCCGTACCGTCAACGGAGATGACCAGAGCACGCCAGTACTTGACGTCGGGCTGTGCCTGGACTTCGTACTTGGCCTCACCGGTTTCGGAGACCACGGTGCCGCTCAGGTCAACCGAGTCGTAGACCTCACGGGCCAACCGCTTGTTCTCCAGCATCGAAACCTGGAGAGTCGCGGTCTGCTCGGTGACGTCGGTTCGCAGCGGAGCCGCCGAACCCCACCCGGTGATATCCGTAGTCGAAATCTCGCCCGACTCGGTGGCCCCGTCGGACGACAACCAGCCGACCGAAGAGAACCCGGTCGGCATGTTGATCTGGCCCGCCACAGTGCCGACAAGGGTCGTCACCGGACTGGAAGTCTCATACGGCGCGAAGGCGACCAAGCCCTTGAGCGCCTTGCGGACGTTGCCGTTGTCACGGTCCGCCGCGGTTTCAAAAGTAACGTCAGCCATAGCCGACCTTTCTGGAAATCAGAGAGAACGGGTCTGAACGACCCAGTTGCTCACCTGTCGACGAATGTTCAGGTACTCCAACCCGTAGGGAATCGGAGTTGGCGACCCGTCTTCGTCGATTGAGTCGAGAAGACCAGCCGCGGTTGAAACGCCTTCGGCTGAGTCGCACATCTTCTGTCGGATCTCCGCATTGAGATCCTTCGAGTTAGCCCGGCTAGATCCGAATGCGGAGATCTCCACGCGGGCGATATCGAACAGCCCTAGTCGGTCGGCTCCGCCGCCGACCCGGTTGATGACGATGCACGGCGGGGGAGGACCCGCGACAGCGTCCTCGGGGTCTAGGAAGGCTCCGAGATCGGTCATCGTGGGCGCGATGTCTTCGAGGAGTTCGCATAAGGCGTCCTCGACGTCCGGGAAGTTGGCCGTCATTCCGTCATCAACGCCCGCGTAAGGAAGCGGGATGCCGGACGATGGTCGTTGCCGAACTGCTCGGCCACTGCCGCATCAGAGAAGACGATCGTTACCCTGACCCGGCCGTCGATGGGGTCTCGTCCGTGGACCAGATGGCCTGATGCCGCCGTGGTCCCGGAGACTTTGCCGACGTAGTAACGAGCGATTGCCATCTTCCGGGCAGCCGCGAGGGTGCATACCCGACGCATATCCCGTCCGCGAAGGAAGTCGCTCATGTCGTTGCGTTGGTACCTCATCCGGTCTGCCTCCTCACGTGGACTTCGGAACCGGCATCCCAGGTGTCCCAGGGAGAAACCCACTCAGATAGGTCACCGTCGATGCCCCACTTCGTGAGCGGGGCCGCCGGATGCTCCCTGAACTCGAAAACCGTCGAGGCGGGGAAATGGCCTGCGCCCGGTGGGAAGTAGAGAATCCCTGTCATCCGGACTTGGGTATTGTTGACGCTCTCCGTGGTAGTGGAGGACGATCGACCAGACGAACCCGAACTAGGGGCGAATCCGATAGCCTGGACAACTCGGGTCGCCGTAGACAACGGGTCACCGTGGCGATCCCGGGCAGTCTCCGAAGAGACGGTCACGTCTAACACGGTTCACCCGGCCATCCTTGATAACCCGCGTTCTGTTGGCCATCCCAGAAGTTGATAAGGATGGGTTGACCGGGGTCACAGTCTGGGTAGTAGGGCACTGGCTCACCACTGGAGCCGGTAATCATGACGCGGTTTTCCCACGCACAGATTGGCTGTTCATGAGCCCGCATGGTCGGCACCGAGGTAATCCCGTTGGCCGGGGCCTCCGCGTAGTCCGCCAGCACACGGAGTTCGTCGTCCGTGAGGTAAACACCTGTGGACGTCGCGAATCCCTCGCTGAACGGACCGGTCGCCCTGCTCTGGAGACCCGCCGGGTTGCGGAACTTCCGTTCCGCCGCCGCAAGGGTCACAGCTACGACCACATCAGGGATGGCGTCGCCGGGGGTCCACCGTCGGGTTTCCCGGGTTACTAGTGCGCTAGCGTCAAACAGGTTTGCCTTAGCGCGCTTGTAATCCGGACTCCCCTCGGTGAGGGTCTGCCCCAGGCGGTCGGCGAGATCTTCAACGCTCGCAAGCATCATGGGGCAGACTCCGATCAGGACTCGTTAAGGGTGATCTTCACCGCGCGGACGAGACCCTTGGTGCCGTTGCCCGCGCCCAGGTCATCGACGATGACGTTGGAGCCCGCGTAGGTGTCCACAATGGCCCTGTCGCGGACGTACAGCGCGTCGTAGTCGTGGATGTACCGCATGGCCAGACCGGCGTAGCTGGTCGAGGTGCCGAAGCTGGCACCGCGGGGGACGGACGGAGCCATCAGAGACAAAATGAACGCCGTCTTGTGGAAGACGTAGATGTCGTTGTCCGGCAGGGCCAGCGAGGTAATCACGGTGTTACCCGCCAGACGACCGATCTCCGCATTGCGGAGAGCGTTGCTGTCACCGCTCTGCTCGAACTGGTTCAGGTGGTCCGACTTGAGAATCCAGTTCTCCGCACCGGCACCACAAACGACCACACGGCCGTCCTGAGGAACGTGCCGCTTGTTGAGGATGGTACGAGCGTCAATGAGGACGTCGTACGGGTCATCCGCGCTGGAGTACTCCAGGGTGTGACCCGTGGCGTAGGTAGCGCCCGTGATGGTCGCGGCCACCAGGTCTTCCACGCCGAAGGCAACGGACTGAACGAGCGGGCTCAGAACCTGGGCGCCGAAGTTGGCGATGTCCAAGTTGAGGACTTCGTCCTCAATCACGGTGCCCTTGTAGATGTCCTTCGTCAGCGTGACGTCGACCTTGGTTTCCGCCAGGGCGTCCAGGGTGCGTTGACGCCCGGTGTCATCGTTGGGGTCCGGGCGAAGGTTCGCCGTCCGTGCAGTCGACGGAAGGGCCGGGACACGGTAAGAGATCGTGTCGTTCTTGGCCCCAGCGAAGTCGCTGCCGGATTTCCGGGTGACCAGACTCGGCAGGATGATGTCCCGCTGGAGCAGGCCGAGAGCTGCCGCGGCGACCTGTTCCGCCTTGAGGGGCGTAATTTTCGGCGTGTAAGCCATTTGTGATTACCTTTCGGCGATCCGCCGCCGCATTTCGGAGCGGAGGTTACTGAGAGATGGCCGCAATTTCGGCGGCTAGCTTCTGGGGGTCCAGCTCCACGGCCTCTTCCTGAGGACGGGCGCCACCCTTGAGCTTTTCCTTGGGACGGGTGTCGAGATTCGAACCGTCGTCCGTGTCCTCTTCCGACGTCTCAGCCGGTTTGAAAGAGGAAAGAAGGTCGTCAGCGTCAGCGAGGAGAGCATCTTCGTCGTCGCCCACGAGGCGCGCGGCCTGCTTCTCGGTCAGACCTTTTTGCATAGCCACCCGGAGACGAAGGGCCTCCTTGGCGGCCGTGGCCTTTTCCGCCTTGAGGGCGGAAAGCTCATCGGCGAGCTTCTGGGTTTCCGACTTTCCAGCCGCCTCCTGGGCATCCTTCCAGTCCTTCAGAGACTTCAGCTCTTCACGGAGAACCTTGTTGGCTTCACGTTCGGCCTTCAAAGCCCGGATTCCCTCTTCGCGGAGAGCTTCGTTCTCTTCCGGCTTAGCGGTTTCCTGGGTGTTTTCGGACATGGTTCGTAATCCCTTCGAGGGAGGATGGCCGCGAACTACGAGAACGCGGGATTAGGCAGCCGCGAAGAATGTGGTCTGCCGTAGTGCCGTAACCGGCGTGTTCCGGAGACGAGTAATCTCAGCATCGGTAGGCACCTCGCTGAAGAACCGGAGATCGTCGATCGCCGCGCCAGTGGTCGACCACTCGCCTATGTCGATCCAGTCGGCGGCCGTAGAGAGTGCCGTCCCGGCGGCGAACGACTGCGTACCGGTCTGCGTTCCGTCAACCAGGAGACGACACTGGCCGGTCGATCGCTTGTAGGTAGCGCAGTAGTGCCGCCACGTCGCCGATGGTGCGGTTCCGGTGGGGCGGGTGAGGAGATTGTTCGCCCCGTCGCGGGCCTGCACGGCCATGCTGCCGGAAACGTTCAGGACTCCCCAGGCGCCTGAGTTGAGATCGTTGTCCTGAAAGCGAACCCACCACGTGGTGAGTGCGCCCTTAGCCCAGAACATGATGCACCGGTCATCGGTCTGGCAAGCAGCGAGAAGGGCGGCCGGAAATTGGGGCATGGTGGCACCGGTTTTGCCGAACGCGTTTCCGGTGTTCCCGCCGGACACCGACACGGCCGAGGAACCCAGGGTGAGGTGTCGCCCATGTCCGGAGTAATCCCGGCCGTCGACATCGAAGCTGTAGGCGCCTTCGAGCGGCATCTCACACTCCGGGTTCGAACGCGAGTACGCACCAACGGGCACCACCGGAATAGCCGCTGTCGTAGACAGCCGTCAGATATCCGACCTTGTTCGCGGCGGTGTTGAGTGTGGTGTTCGGAATATTCGATCCGAGCACGAAGCCACCGGTTCCAGTGGCCAACGTGATCGTGCGGGTACCGGTAGCATCCTGGCGGAGCCGCCACGTGCGCCTCATGCCGTCCTGGGCGTTGGTGGGTGCCCCCAGCGTCCGGTTCCCGCCTAGCGTCACGGAGAACACCTCCGCCGTGGAAGCGTCGGTCGCGATAGTGGCGGCGTCGGTAAGCGAGCCGACGGCGTCGGTCGACAACGAGCCCGCCACCGAATCCCCGGAGGGGAGTTCGGAGACGGCCCCGCTGACCAGAACCAGCGGACGTCTAGCGGCCATCAGGCGAGAACGATCGGAAGACCGGCGTTGAAGTTGACCGTGGTGGCACCGGTCGCGTAGCCGACGCGCTGCACGACCTGCCCGGTCGCGGACGGCGGGGTTGAGGTGGCCGCACCGGGCGTAGTAGCCGACAAGTACACCGGACCGGCCGTCTGGCCGGAAACCTGGGTATCAGTGCCTTCGAAATACACGGTCGCGTTGGCACCATTGGACACAGCCGAGAGAACGAAGCCCATAGCTTCCTTGCCCGCCGCGCTGGCATCGGCCTTACGCACCCGGGGGTTGCCGGTGAGGTTGTACACGTTGACGAGGTCACCGGCGGCTAGCGCCTCAGATGCCTGGATGGACTGCGTGTCCGCGCCGATGCCGACCGGCATCATGGAGGTATCGAGACGACCGGTCGCATCGAGGGCGGGAATCTTGCCCGCGTCACCGGCGCCCGCCGATGTCTGATTGGACACGACCTCGGTCAGCGTCCCGGCATTCTGGGTGAGGTACTTGTTTCCGGCCATGACTTTCCTTAAGTGAGCTTGATCGACGGAAGACGATCGACATACAGAGATGTGGCCGAGATGGCAAAACCCACCTGTGCCAGAAAATTAGCGTCCGGACCCGTGGGCGCCGTCTGCGTAAGAACGCCATTGGCGCCTAAATACACCGGTTGCTGGGGCGTCCAATTCCAGCTCTGTTCCGTCATCGCGCCGAGGATCACTGCTTGGGCCGATTGTCCGGCCGCTGCTGCTCCGGCGGTTACCCAGATCGGCGCGGCGATGTGGTTGGGGTTGTCATTGCTGGCATAAACCCATTCACCGTCCGGACCCGGCGTAACGGCTCGGTGGCCAGACAGCGCGATCGACGCGATACCAACGGCACCCGGCGTGCCAGAGTCGCCCCCTGCACCCTCAACGAAGACATTTCCTTCAGCGTCAGGGAAAACCCCGTTGACGGAGAGCACCCGCGTGAAGCGCGGAGTAATCGTCTCCGCAGGAGCTAAGTCGAACAAGTCGACAGGGTTCATCGATGCGGGCAAAAGGACTGAGAACGCGGACCGGTAGTCACCCGCGCGGATCTCTACTCGGTAGAACCACCCGCTGGGGGTGATATCAGGGTCATCCGTCGCCGCGAGTTCGACAGACAGCGTGCCGTCTTCCTCGAACTCCACCCGAGTGGGCAGCGGAAGTACGTGGGTGTCGTCGGCGGCGTCCTTCAGGAGGGTAGAAGGGGTGAAGACGGCGAACGCCCCGGTAATCGGGGTCTTCAGGGCCGTAGTGACCATGACCATTACCGCACCCCTTCCGATTGTCGGATAGCCTTTAGAATGTCTTTTGTTCCGGATGCTTCAGTGGAAGCCGACGTATAGATCTGTTCGGCCTTTGCTATGATTTCGGGTAAACCCTGCGTCCGATCGAAGATCGGAATCATCGTGCAACTGCAACCCTCGTGGTATGACTTACCCGAGCCCCGCCGTTTCGATCGGGACGTCGTCGTCAATACCGTGTCCTTGGAGTAGACCGCACCACGGCTAGCTAAAAGAATGCAGAAGGCGCAAGCCCCCGGGGACGGAACACGGGCGAATCCAAGCGCAGTCTTGTCCTTGCTGATCGCGTTCTCCGTCGTCTCACGGCCGCCGTCTAGCACAGCCGAAGAGGTCGACCGACCAACCAACTGGAACGCTTTGGAATGGGCCTCGCTGGGCTCCATCCCTTCGTTGATCAAGTGCCTTAGGCGACCGGGGCCGGTGATTAGCAGCGATCGCATAACCCGAGCGTCATCCATCGGAGACGACGCCTCATACCAGATGTCTGGAAGAGGGCGGAGCAGGTTGTAGGTATTCATGGCCTGCTCAGCGGACCGATCCCGATGTTCCCGGATCACCTCAGCCATGATGGTTAACCATCGGGCTGTCGTGGTTATCGGGTGGACAGGGTCGATCCACTGCCACGCGGTAAGAGCGTCCGCTAAGGCAGCCTTACGGACAGCCATTTGAGACGCCTTACCGCGGGTTGCGATAGCGGCGTCACTGGGCATTCTCATCCGCCGGGTTCTTGTTCAACAGTTTGTCAGCCAGGACATCAATTTCATCCTGTTGGGCCTCCACCATCTCACGCCATTGCTCGATCTTCGTCTGAGTGACGCCGGGAAGCATTTCCCAGATGGCCTCGTTGGGGACACCGAAGGCCGTCATCTTGTTTCCGGCGTCGGCGACCTGGGCCAGTGAACGGGACTCCCGATCAGCCCACTGAATCTCAGCGGTGTCCGGGAAATCCAAGCCGACGTAGGCTGAAGCTAGCCGAAGGAGCTGTTCGAAGCTTTCACCAAGGGTGTGCTTGTAACCCGTAACCTTACGGGTAAGCGTCGTCTCCGCCGCCGCAATAGCGTCGGCTGCGAGGTTGGACAACTGTCCAAGAAGATAGTGAGCGGGCGTCTGGGAAGAAACGGCAAGATCCCGTCGGGCCTGTTCCTTCGCAGCGATGTATCCGTCTAGGGGTGACCCGGGGAGAGCCCAAGCCTTCGAGTCCTTGTCTTCCAGGACCGGAGTGATAGACGGGTCCATTCGGATCGGCACGGGTTTACCGTCCGGTCCTTTGGCGACCTTGACACCCGAGAAACCACGAATCTGGAAGGCGCCGTAGTGCTGTACCATCAGAAGGTCGAAGGACGTCTGATTTAGGCGATCCTGAGCCTGGTAGTTCGGCTCGATCTCGCCGTAGCAGTTGCCGTCGAGGTCCATATCTGGTGCGAATCGAACCACGGGACAGACGCTGGCACCATGGGCCGCACCTTTACCAAGTGACGGCGGCGGGGTGACGTCCTTGCCTTGCTGGTCAATCTTCTGAGGATGGATGGTGACCGGATAAATGGCCTTTTCGTCGATGATGCCGACGATTTCCCCGTTTGTGCTCAGCTGGAATACGTATTCGGGCCAGAGGTCGTCAACCGGGTCCGCATAGAGGGCGTACATCCGGGAGGCGGAGACGCCCCGCATCTTCGGAACGGGTTTCCCAGGGGTAACCATCCCGTAGCAATAGCCGTCGGTCAGCGCAGCGGAAATGATCTGCTGATGACGACGATCCATGTCGTTCTTCTGCCAGATGTCCCAGGCGGGTATCTGGTCGCCTGTCCTCTTTCCGGTCCACACACCGTCAACGAAGAGCTGTTGAAGGGGGGCGTTGCGAATCATCGGCATCATGTTCGTTACCGAACGTTCGCGAAGGAGGATATATTGGTCCGTCGCGTCCTTCGGTGTGTACGGACGATCGTGCTGACCGTCGATGTACCGCTTGATTTTGGCAAGCCGGGAGAGTTCGTTGGCGATGTGGCCCGCGTGCTCTTCAATCAGCTCTTTGAGGATGTCATTGTTGATGAGCGCCATCGAGGCCCCTCAGTAAGGGGGCCTCGCGCCCCAATCAGAAGAAGTACATTTCCGAGGAACGTTCCTCGACAGATTTGCCAGAAGCGAGATAGAGAGACCTACCCAGCAGAGCGCCGACCATCGACACTGCGAGGTCAACCTTCTTCGGGGACGTCCGGGTCTCCTTGCCGATGCCGATTCCGTAGACATTCGGCCGAACTCGGCAGTTATGGACGTGGGCGGCCAGGGCCGCATCCCCATCGTGGGTCAGCGTGCCGTCCTCGTCGATCATCTCGCGGACTCGCTCGCACATCTCAACGAAGAGCCTGAAGCGTTCCTTGCCGCCCGGGAGAGACGTCCTGAAGTCGTAGACCACCGCGGACTTGTTCGACGCCCACACGGGCAACTGATCACGGAAATCGAGATGCCACTGTTCGACCAGGTGACCCCAATACGGCGTCGCGTCGTCCTCGTCATCGGTCGCCGGGGACGGGTCGACCCCGAACCAGCACACCGTGAACCGTTCGAACGCCTGCCGGACAGCAGAGTCAACCTCATGCCGCGGCGCCAACCATCGCTTGTTCTGGCTGCCGTGGGGCTTCTGCCAGAGACCGAGTCGGAAGGCATGGCCGTCGGAGATCCTGACGCCTACAAGGGCTGTCGCGTCTCCCGACTTCGAGCAGTCGAGGAACATCGAGATTTCGGTACCGTCTTCAATGACGATGTCCGGGCGAGCGAGGGCGTTCCAGTTGTTCGGTTCCACCCAAGCAGACTCCGTCGCCGCTACGCCGTTGGCGTAGAAGCGGATAGCCTCCGCTAGCGAGGTTTCCTCGTCGTAGACCTCCGCCAGAATTCGCTTCTGGGAGATCCACGGGGAGTGAGCGTATGCTTGAGCAATGATCTTGGCGTCGTCGTCGGCGTGGCCGAAGGACAGATCCGGGTCAGCCTCCGTGGAGATGTAAAGGATGTCCTTCTTCATCTTCGGGTACTTCCCGGACACCTGGGACTGCCAGGATTCGTAAGTCTTCTCCGCTACCGACCCGCCGCCCTGTTCGTGGGCGTTGGTGGCCTCGGTGATCCTCGCTCGACCACCGGGTGACTTGCCGACGTTACGGCGCATGGTCCTAGCGACCTTGGCGCCACCGTTCGACTCCGTCATATGGTGGGTCTCGTTGAGGAAACCGTCAGTGAGCGGGTCACCCTCAGCTGACCGCTCGGAAGCGGTCATAATCTTGATCCGGGAGCCTGCCGCGGTCGCCGACGCCATCTTTCCGGGTGTAAACCCAGTCTCCCGACGCAGTTCGGCGCCAACGAGGGCATTCGCGGTGTCCAGCAACTCCTTGGCCTGAGCTTCGGAGTTGGCACCGATGCCTACAAGGGCTTTCCGGTGGGCCATCCCGATGGGGCGACCAGTGATCGGGTCAAAGTGGGAGAACTTCGCCGGACCCATGCAGGCCCCAAGAACCAGAGTGCCCAAGAAGGGGTCCTTGCCAGCGCCCTTGGCCATCCGAACGATGGTCCGTCGGTACAGCCAGTCGCCCTCTTCGTCCACAGCGAAATGAAGGACGATGATTTTCTTCTGCTGGGGAGTGTACCGCCAGGGGTCCCCCGTCAGGTGATGAACTAAGTTGGCCTCAGCCCATTCGATGAACTGAAAACCGATCGACGGCGGGAGATCCGCGAGGTCTTCAGGCCAGGGAATGGATTCGAGGCCACCCGTGGTTTTGTTTCTGTAGTAGCCCGCGGGGGCGGTTAGCTCCACGCGGACTCCTTATCGTGTATTGTTTAATCGGGCTGAAAATGCCCGTTTTCTGAACGTGGCTTAGCGAGGGCGGCTTTACCCGTTTGCCTAGGAACAACCATCAGGTCAAACCCCGGGACTCGAACCCGGACACACCCTCTAAGCTGACCACCCTGGATTCGAACCAGGAACCTGCCCGTTAACAGCGGGGTACTCTGCCAATTGAGTTAGTGGTCATCAGAGGCCCACATCACCCGCGTCCAGCTTGCCGACTGACACGACCAACATGAGCTTGTCTATGGACATCCGGCAAGACTCCATAGCTCGCCCGGGTGGAGAGAATCGAACTCCCGTTAACGGTTTTGGAGACCGCCGCTCTACCATTGAGCTACACCCGACCAGGAACAGGGATTACCACGGGCATCCGGCCCGCCCGGTTTTAGCCTGGGGTGTGACCCCGATCATCCCTGTTCTCGCCTGCAACTACCTGGAAGATTTACGGTCTTCAGGCTCCGCTTAAGCGCCCGGCGTAGGCGCACCGAGATGGATCGCAGCCTAGTGGGCTGTGTATTTCGGTTAGCTAGAAACCCCGGGCACAGGGCCCGGGGCTGTAAATGCCGTGTATTTCAGCCCACGACCGGCTATTAGGCCGCCTTTGGTCACCCGGTGCGGCTATCCGGGTAGCGCTTGTTAGTCGTCAGCGCTGGTCTCATTAGTTTCACCCAGGATAGCCTGGTCGTCCAGATAGGCATTCAGGTTTAGCATCGCTAGCAGTTCCGGACCGTACCGCTTGACAGCGGTTGACGTCATTCGGACCTCGCCGGGCGATAGATACACAGGGATAAGGTCTTCCCGGTCGCTGATCTCGTCCACCCAACCGCCCTTGGCGAATTCGGTCACTCCTCGAATACCTTCCTGGCGGCGTCGATCTGACTCACCGGAGCCAGCTTCGGCGGCGGGGGTGTCCGATCGATCAGGAGTTTCGCCTGACGACGGTGGATCTCCGTCATCCCGAGGTCTCGCATCATCGCTTGGACCGCGGTCAACGCCATGGCCTTGTAGCCACCTTCTGCCAGCTTGTGGACGGCTTCACAGGTCAGGTAGAGGTAAGCCCAGTCGGGGGACTCGGCGAATACCCGGGTCGGGGAGGACGTCATGGAGTCCCAGACCAGCCGGGCCGCCTTGGACCACCCGGGGTTGGGCTCTGGGATGACCGGGGCTGGCTCATCGCTGGCATCGATCCGGGTGAACCCCGCGCCAACGTCGCCAGCTCCATTCGGCCTGCCAAGCTTGGCCTCCGGCCGCTTGGCGTTCGCGCCACCCGAGCGGCCTGCTACTCCGGCCATTGTACCCCCAGGATTTCCAGTTTGCGGAGGAGATCGTTAACCTTCTGCTGACCCTCTCGGGTCAGAGTGAGTTCAACCTCGCCATCGCTGGACACGAGGTACACAAAGTTCCCCATGAGGTCTCCTACCTGCGGATATGTTCGATGTTCGGTCACTACAGGACACCGAACGATGCCTGTGGGAAAACTTCATTCGCCGAGCACGGAGGCAGACGCTATGCCAACCGATGGTCTGGCGCTGAGGCCCAGGGGTACCCCCCTGCCCCTGGGACCGCTCAGCCACCCCAGGACACCGGAGAGCAGGCTCAGAACGTCTCAGGCCATCTGAGGGCCACTTCGGCAGTCAACCCCTCAAGCAGCTCAGCGAGGTCGGGAGCTATCTCGTCAACCTGGTCTCGTTCACCCTCACTCAGGGCGCACCAGACACCTACCAGTCGATCTCTCATCACACCTCGAATCGACACGGGTCAGGGAACTGACCGCGGATGAAGCGACCTATGTTGCCTCGCTCGAACGACATGTCATGGGTCGACAAGTACTCGCTATCCATCACCCAGCTAGCCAGTGGTGTCCTGAAGGGGTCGTAAACCTTCACGTCACCATGAGGTAGCTCAACACCGCCAAGGCCAACCACGTTGCCGTAGATGGTCGCGTGTTGGACCCAGCAGTCCTCGCGGTTGATACCCATAGCGTCCAACATCGCAGCCTTGTGAGTCAGCAGTGGGACATGAGCCGCATAGCTCAAGGGCTTGTTGACACCCATATCCCTGAGGATGTCCCTCGTAGCCACCATGCTCTTGTAGTAAGAGCTACCCAGTCGATCGGGACCGTAGTCATCAAGGACGTCTTGTACGTAGCCCCAGTGGTAGACGTTGGCCCCAGGCTTCATGACGAAGAAGTCATCGTTCATGAACCAGAAGGGGTCAGAAATTAGTGGGCTTTCCAATGCCGCCCTCTGATTGCGAAGGCTGTTCGGATGCTTCTGCCCTTTGATCTGATCTACGGGAATGTAGATATCCGGATCTACCCACGCTGGCCTGTATCCCACGATGACGACTCGGGTATCAGGCCAGTTGGCCGCCACCGATCGCAGGGAGTACCGAAGCTCTTCGTTGGCTTCGGACTCCTTCACGACGTAGACGGCGTCAGGCGATGGTTGACTCTGACTCATCGTCAACCCATTCCACCGGGCGATTCAGGAACCGCATGTTCATATCTCGCTGGATCACCATGCGGGGCCGACCAAAGTCAACCATCTCATCCTGGATCTGGTTCGCCTGTTCAACAGTAAGTCGGATCGTCTTCGGACTAACCAGTCGATGAGGACCGAAGCACGCTCTGATCACACGGTCTAGAGTCGGCTTATCGCTCATCAGCTATCCGCCTTCCGAGGACGGCCAGGACGACGCTTGGTCCCCACGATTACTTCGCCCGCTGGAGCCTTCTGCTCGAAGTCGACCACAGAAGTCTCCTCGACAGCCTCAGCAAAGCCACGGGTAATCAGCCACTCAGCCGTAGACGGCGTCTGGTCGACGACTTCGCCCGCCTTGACGTTGGCCAGATCTTCGAGATATCGAATTTTCATCAGACCACCTCGTACGTAGCTTCGAAGATGTCTGGCTTGCACGGGTAGAAGCCCTTGGCGTCCTTCAGAACCCATTCGCCAGGTTCGACCCCGAGCCAAACGGAGTTTGCCGCTACGTACAAGGTCGCTGTAGCTGCCGGGTTCTCTTCCCGGTCAGCGAATTCCAGCTCCCAGAACGTAGTGGGGCCGGTCCACTCCTGGATCTCAGCCTCATTGTCGCCGGTCCACTGCATTGCTTCAATGACGATGGGTTTCTTTCGATACCTTTGAACGCTCACTATGCTCTCCCTGGGTGTTCCCTCGGTCTCCGCTTACCGCTACGCCGTAGACGACCCCTACGGGCTTCCTCAGCGGTCTTCAAGTCGTGGTGGGTCTGGCACAACCCCTGAAGGTTGTCGAGTCTGTCTGAGCCACCCTCAGCGGTCGGGGTGATGTGGTCGACAGCAGCGAACGGGAGGGCGCAGCCCGGAAGTTCGCAGTAGCCACCCGAAGCGGCTACTCGTCGTCTGACGATGGCCCGATTCCTGAAGAACTCCGGGCCATATCGATAGCCAGCGGACCACGTCACGGGTCGGCCTGAGTGAAGACTTCCAGCACTTGGGTATCGGCTACCGAGATCGGACCACTGCAACCCACATCGGTTGCCGACGCTCGACTGACCGCGGTAACGACGTCCTCAGGGCCCCAGGAGCCGTCCTTGCCGAGATACCCGAGGGCTTCAGCTGCCCCACTGCCGATGGCAGTACGTCCGGAACGGTCAGCCATGACAGCCCCGTTGTCGTAGATCGTGGCGAACCGTCCTCGGTTCGCAATCAGGGTGATAACTTCAGCGTCGTCAGCATCCGCCTGGGACAACACCCGACGCATCTCCGGTACCACCCGGGTCACGATGAAGCGGAGCCAGTCCGGGTCTTCCTTGGGTCGCCACGTCGGCCAGTTAGCCGTGTACCGGAGAACCTGGGCTGCCCGGACATCGCCAGCACACCCGATGACGTACCGCCCGGAGATCCAGAGTTTCGGTTCGGAGTTCTCCATCTGGCTTCCGGCCGCGGTGGTCTGTCGATCAGCAGCCACGGTGACGTGCTTCCCGTTCCGGGCAGCGACGATGACGGTCATCCGGTACTCCCTCGTTGACGTGAACCCGGTGGGGAGCACGACCCGGACCACGACAGGGGAGAGGCTGTCGTTACTCACGGGTGGCTCAACCCACCGGAGACCTAATGGATATCTGAGATGTCTTATCAACCAGGGTTGTCTTTGGTTAACCCTTGAGAGGTCATCCTTCGGATGACCTCCGGATGACCTCAAGGTCATCTGTAGTTATCTGTCATCTAGTAGGTGGGTGTGCATCGTGGGGAAGTGCAACACGACCCCTTCAGATATCACCCGTTCGGGGGAGGCGTAGCTTGCCTCGTGTTGTGGAGTCGATCTGAGTTCACCGGGCGTTGACCAGGGAGAAGCCCTTTGAAGCTAGCCCATCCGGGTGACAGATATGTCTCGAAGCTTGACGAGTGCTGCCAGCACGTGGATAGTTACAGGGGTCAGGCCGACCGGGACACCGGGAAGCCAGGCAAACACCGGGGACACGGACTGACTCCGTCATAGCAGCGGAGCGAGCCAGCAACGGGAACCGGGATCGGTCGTCAGACCGGGGAAGCTTCCACCAGGGCCTGAGAGCCCCTGGAGACCCCGACGAGAGGGCCAGCGAGGCGGCGACTGCCGGGAGGCGGATAGCGCTCGCTGAACAGGACCGCTCGGTTAGGTAACCGGGCGTCATCTCAGAGGTTCACATGATTTTCCCGGGACGGGTCAGCCGCGAACGACTGCGGACCAACTGGCTCTAGCGGGCGACTCGGAGACGACGGCCTACGAGGTTCGATACCTCGAAGCGGTACATGAAACCAAAAAACAAGCCTAAGCCGGGTGACTTGGCTAAGGCGGTGCTCAACGCACCTAAAGACACAGAGGTGATGTACCTACCTCGTTGGCCTTCGGATCACCATCCGTGGGTTACGACGGGCAAAGGTGCATCCTTAAGTACTCGCTACGCAAACCGGGAGGTGGAGCGCTAGTGGATGGACTCGGAGACGATCGCCTACGAGAGGCCCCAATCATGACTCCAAGCAGCACTTTCTCCGAACTTGCGGAGGGAGTAGCACGCACAGTGCAGACGGCCAAGGATAACAGCGTCCCACTTGACTGGAACGAGGAAGAATCCCCTAGCCACTTCGTTGATCACGTCAAGGAGGTCGCCGAGGACATCCAGATGCGGCGGGCCAACTACAACCCGGCAGGGCGGGACAACTGATGTGCTACTCGCGAAAAACTAGTGTCTTGGATGACACCGTAGACCATCTACTAGACAGAGCCAAAATGGGTAGGCGGTTGGGTGTGTCCCCGGACACCCAGAGGATTCTTGACGATGCCTGTGACGGAGCCCTGCTTCTTTGGCAACGCCTCTACCGCGCCAAGAAAAAACGGCAAGATTCTCGCTAGCTACATGGGTCATTGCGGCAACTTGCCGGGTAGGTCTTCTCTTCCCTGCCCGGCTTGTTGTTGTCATGAAACGGAGGCATGAAATGCTATGTGAACAGTGCGCGGAGCGCGTAAAGCGGGCCGCGGAACTGCGCGAACAACTGGAAGCGTTGGAGCGTCTTGTCAAGGATTGCCCCGCCAAGAGAATTACGACGTACGATGACTGAAGGCGAACAGCCCACCATTGTCATCGTGCTGACCTGGAATCAGGGAGAGTTCCCGTACGCCCGGGTGTTCCGCTCGCGGTCGGCCTTCCTGGCGGCCAGAGACGAACTCAGGCGGTCGGGGACCGCTTATCGAACGCACACGGTTTCCGTAGAGGGCTGACCCTCTGCGGTCTTCTTGCTTAGTCAACTAGAAACCCCCTTTGAAAGGATCAGAACAATGACCTGGACTGTTCGCTTCACCAAGAACGGCGAGACCAAGTTCAACCGGGGTCTCAGCTACGACGCCGCCATGCTGTGGCGAGACCGCTACAACAAGCAGGGTTGCGAGATCGTGGCCGTCATGCGCGAACGTCGGAGCTGATCTCCGGGCGTTTTCTTATACCCAATTACTTGACGCGTGCTGCCAGGAGGAAACTTGACAGACTGCATCGTTGTCGAGTGCATATGCAGCACTCGCCGCCATCCCGAACAGCTTCCGGCGGCCCTTCATCGAACCCGCAAGGGTGGCCGGGCTGACCACGACTATAAGGCCGCCTTCGGCGGCTCGCTGTCCAAGCAGATGGGTGTCATCGCCCATTCGTCCTATCGGATCAAGAGAAGTCGATGAGCCCGTGCGACGGTACCGCCGGTCACTTCATGCACATCCGCTGTGCGCCTTGCACGGCCGAGGAGCTAAAGCTCAAGCCTTTGGAGGCCGTAGACGTCTGGTTCGAAGTGGGCGTTATCGACTCGGAAGCTCGGGAGGGCTACCGCCACGTGTGGGCCCTCTCCGCTGTCCGCTCGAAAGCATACGACCACTGGAAATCGCTTCCTGACGGCGAGTTCGCTAAGGCTGTCGCTAGCGAACTCGTAAAGCGAATCCCGACCGCCTCGTACCACCGCTGAACACAAGGAGAAGAAAATGAGCCAGCTCGCTGCCCGTGTCCACAACTTCAGGTCGGCCTTCTACGTCAAGGCCACCGCCGTCCTGCTCTTCGTCCTCATGGTCGCGGGGTCGTGTGGTGGCGGCTGGAACGACCCCTACAACTACTGACGACCCAGGAGGAGTACCCGTGATGGGCCAGTGGTTACATAGACTCGACCTGTCGGACATCTATCACTCCGACGTTCATTCGCTTGCCGACAAGGCGCGAATTATAGCCAACAGGATTGAAAGCAAAGGGTTCTTCACAGAATGCTGGACTTTCGGCGTTTCTGACGTAGTCGACCAGTTCCGCGACATGGCTTCTGACAAGCGGGATGACGTGGCGGAGTTCGACAGCATTATGAACGACCTCTACGACTACGCGGACGCCAACAGCGTCTGGGTTCAGACCCGGTAGTCCGTCGCGGCAGGTTGGGTCGCCCGCTGGGTGGCCCTTCCCGCGTCGACGGGCGCGAGGGCTCCCCGTGACGACGGTGCCGCCGCGGGTTGAGCCCACCAAAACTTCGAGGAGAGGACACCCCGCATGAAAGAACGCGACGACCTGTGGGTTGCCGTCGCCAGCGTCGTGCCGCTGGAGGCCGTCGTGGCCGCGGTGAAGGCCAAGGATCCCGAGTGGGAGGTCTGCGAGCTGGTCAACAAGGCCGTCTACGCCACCTTGGACCACTACGGCATCGAGCGGGCTGCTGACTAGTGATTCTCACAACTTGAGAGGCGACTCTACGCCACAGGAGTGAACCGGGGAGATCCTTTGAGGCTACTCCAAACGGGTCAACCACCCAGGTCGGTTGATATTTCAAGTTACCCTACGTGCTCGAACTAGTGACCCTATGTCTAGAACAGGTGTTCGTTTGAGCTGACAAAGTCCCAGGTCAGCGGGCGGTAAACTACTGTGCAGTAGGTCACAGTGACACAACGACCGGAGATGTCTCGTTAACGACTCCGGGTAGTTCATCCGATGAACGGGACAACAGGCTGCGACAAGTGGCCCAAGGTCAACTAAGAGACCCTAGCTTGAGTGGTATTGGAGGCACCCGTAAAGTAATCCCCACAACGGGAGGGGACTACAAGATGGCCAGGAAGCGCACGACGTCTAAGGCGGAACTCGAAGAACTCATCAACAAGGGGTTCAGTCGTAAAGAGGTAGCCAAGATTGTGGGTATGACCCCCGCGGGGGTGTCCTACTACCTTCGGCACACTGACGGGGCGCCCGTTGAGTCGACGGTTGAACGCCTGAAGAAGTCGTTGCCCTGGGACATCTCTGGTGAGATGGTGCGAGCCGTCCCTTATCGGATGATCCTGCTTCATCTCGAATACCAGGAGACTGGCGGCAAGAACATGTCAGCCAACAAATCGAGGGCTAATCCTTACAAGCTGGATAAGCTGCGAGTCTTCTACGAGAAGTTGGCTGACTTCTCGCTCGTGGTCCGCTACGACCCCGACATTCCGCCCCGTCCTGGGCAGCGGTTCGGAGGGTTCGAGTATGTACCGCGACAAGATAGCGATGGGGACCTGATAGTCCGGGTCGACGAGAATACTGAGATACCGGTCGAGGACCGGGCTAAATGGTCACTCCCCGCAAGGGAGGATTGGCCGGAGTAGGGGCCCCAATTGTCAGTACGATTGGTTGCTGATGTGGTTGGCAGGGTGTTCGCGTACCAAGACGACGCGCTGTTGACGGTGATACGGGGTGAGGGGGTCAGTCCGCACGAACCGGCCTACGGACCGGTTCGGCGGCTTCTGACGGAGCATTGCCACACCTTGGGGTATCGGGGGCCCAATGGGGATGACGAAGGTGAACCCGAGTGGTCTCGGGGTGCTGAGCTGACGATCTACAAAGTCTGGGACATCTGTCCGCCGTACGAACATCACTGCGTCGTGGAGGTGAACTGTGTCGCAAGCTGAAGGATCAGCCGTGGAGGACGAATATGGCAATCCGCTGGGTTACTGCAACTCGTGCGGCGAAGAGGCAGACTTGTACGGCGAATGCTGTGAAGACGGCGAAATCGTAGAGTACGAGGACGACCATGACGACGCCTGACGAGAAATGGGAAGAGTACAAAACCCGCCCGCGGTCCTGGAGTCAGCTCACGAGCTACGAGAGCTGCCCTCACGCCTTCTACCTTGAACGGATAGCCAAAGTCTGGAGTCGGCCCGCCGCCTGGTTCGCTACGGGCCTCGGAGTTCACGCGGCGGCAGAGGCCCACGAGAAGGGCGAAGCCCCCACGGTCGACGACATGCTTCCGGTGGCTCAGGAAGCCTTCAGGCAGGACATCAATGCCCGCCTGGGGGAAACCCCCAACGCCGAGTACTGGCAATCGTCTGGGACGTATCACGGGCCGACGGACATCCCGAGGCGATACGACGACCTCCGACGGCATCTTGAGAACTATCGACAGGTGGCGGCGACACTGTCGCCTATCTGGTATCCGAAGGTCGATGAGCCCGCCGTTGAGTGGGCGATCGACATGGACCTTGACGGAGTTCGAGTCATCGGGTCGGCCGACCAGGTACGGGTGGATGCCGAAGGGTTCACCATCGTGGACGTGAAGGCGGGCTCTAAGACGCCAGACGACCCGGGGCAGCTCGCTGTGTACGCGGAGGCTGTGAGGCGGGCTACAGGCAACTCAGACGTCTCTCGGGGTGTCTACGCGATGACCGCGAAGCCACCGACGAAGACCGGGAAGGTCAGTAAGGCCCAGGTTGTCGAGAAGGATCTGACGGTCATCCCCGTGGAGACTCTGACGGCCCGGTTCCATGCGGCCGACGAGGGGATCAAGGCGGGCAACTGGGGCCCGAAACCGGGCGATCAATGTCGGCGGTGCTCTGTCGCGTCGTCGTGTGATTTTGTCGTGCGTTAAAACTTGATTCGTGCTGACGGCACCGAGAAAGCTAGGGAGAGAAACATGAGCACTTTGAAGGTTGGAGACCGAGTTCGCTACTTCGAACGCCGTGGGTTTGACAGCGGGGAACCCATGAATGAAGAGTGGAACGGAAAAACGGGGGTTCTCCAGCAAATTGGCTACAACGTTGCCTATGTTGAATGGGACGACGGTAACCCTAGAACAGGGGTCTACCCCGAAAACCTGGAACCCGACGTGGGCCCTAGTCGTCCCCTGGTTGGCCCGGCTCCGAAGGTTGAAACCCCGCGTTACGTCGCACCCTTTCGTTATGGCGGCGGAACGATCTTCCAGGCCAACGGACGCTTCGCGTTCGATATTGACCTTCGAGACGACGAAGAAGATAAATCCACTCTGGATGAACTGGGTGAGTTCATCGCCGCCGCCCTCAATGCCCGCGTGTTCTCCGAGGAGTGATCCCCGATGACTGACCGACTCGATCCCCACGAGGTCTACGCAGAAGGCGATGCGGCCGCGGTTGTCCCGAGCATCGCGGATACATATACCCGGGTGGTCTCCCTGATTCGGGAGTTGGCTTCGCTGGCTCCGCTTCTCCCGACGCTCCCCGAGATGGCCGACGCTGACGAGGCCCTTCGGTCGCTTCGTCACCTCCGCCGACAGCTCGAAGGGAGCTAACCATGGAGAAGAACTGGGACCTGAAGAGGGACTACGAGATCCGGGTTAAGAAAACCTTGGAGACCCCGTGGACGACGTTTCACATCGGACGTCTGAACAAAGCATTCGACAACAAGTGGAATATGGCTTGGACATTCTACGCTGACCGCAAAGCCTGCATTCACGTGGACGACAAAGAGATCCAGGCGATGTTCTACGGGCATCCAGATCTCATCATGCTGGAGACGGTGTTGGACGCCTTCTATGTCATCCCAGGCGAAGTCTCCGACCCGCCGAATAGGTTGGCGGACCCGGAGATCATGAGCGCCGTTCGTCGGCGGGTGCCGCCGTTCACTGGAGAAACCGGCGGTTTCTGGCAGGACGGTTTCGACCCGGATGTTGTGGAGGCAGCGTGACTCGTGAGGAATACATCCGGCTGGCTGAGGAACATGCTGCGAAGGCCCTGGATATCCAGAACGAAGATCCGACGAAGGATATCCCCGAGTGGCTGGTTCTGCTGACAATCGGCTCCGGGATGATCGGTTTCGTGATTACCCTCGTCGTCTGCGTCTCGGTGACCGCCTTGAACGGAGGCTAAACGATGACCAATCCGGCCGCTGAAGCCGCCATCCAGTACACCGAACTTGGCTTCAAGTGCTACCCGGTCCATGTCGATCTGGTCACCGGGGACGACGGCAAGGTCAGGAAGATCCCCCGGTTCAAGGCTGGCCACTGGTCTCCCGAGAAGGGCGCTGAATACCCGACCGACCCGGACGCCATTCGGGAACACTGGGCCGACTACGACGGCGTGGTCATCGTCTGCGCGTTGTCGGGCATCGTCGCCGTCGACATCGACCAGGGGCCAGGCAAGGACGGCTGGGGGAACCTGAAGTCAGCTGGTTTGGTGCCCCCGACTACCCCGATGGTTCAGAACACCTCAGGCGGCGGGCGACACCTGCTCTACCGGGCGCCTGAGGGCGTCGAGTTGTCCAGCCGCCAGGGTGTCCCGGTCAAGGACGTCGACATCAGGGCGGCCGGGGGCAACGGTGGTCTCCTCTTCGTAGAGCCTACGGCTCTCTCAGACGGTCGGGCATGGAAGTTCCAAAAGGTAGTAGCCCGGGATGACCTCCCGGTGCTCCCCGCCGCCTGGGTTGACCTCGTCCGGGTGAAGGAGAGTATCGGTCGTCTGGAGACGACTCCGTTGCCGTCCGACCCGGAGAGTCTTCTCCAGCGGGTTCGCGAGATGCCTGCCGGTGAGGGCTGGGAACGCCTTGGCCCGCTGTCGATGAGGTATGCCGCGGTCGCCATGGGTGTCGGCATGACCGACCCGGAGATCGAGGAAGCCTTCCTTGATGCCTATCGGGATCGCCCAGGCGGCACGTTGTCCGATGCCCGAAGGTCGATCAAGTCGGCTCTGAAAAAGGTAGAGCCGTGGCTACCGGGCGACCCTGAGCCGGATCTCGATGATCTCGTGGCCGAGGAAGCCACCCGGCAGGAGATCCGGGAGCGAGGGCGACGGAAAGCCCTGGAGAAAATCGAGGGAGAGGACGCCGTTCATCTCCGTCGGGAGGACGCCGCTGATCTCATGGCTCCGATGGAGGCGACAGCATGGGTTGTCCCAGAGCTGATAGCGGAGAACGAAGCCATCATGCTCTACGGGGGCAGCCGGGCAGCGAAGACGGCCATGATGGTCGACCTCTGTGGACAGCTGGCGACGGCCGGAGAGTTCATGGGGTCGGACGTCGAGGCCACCCGGGTCCTCTATCTGGCGGCTGAGGCGTTCACCTCGGTGGCCAATCGTTTCCGGGCGTGGTTCAAGCATCATGGATTGAGTCCTGACCCAAGGATGATCGAGGTCCAACCCGGCAATCTCCAGTTGGATAACCCGCGCTCCGTAGAGCGCGCGGTCAGCTACATGAAGCCATTCGGGTTCGTTGTCGTCGACATGCTGGAGTACGTCACAGGCGGCTTGTCCATCAACACCGACGCAGCCCGCATCGTGATGGCCTTGAAGGACATCGCAACCCGAGCGGGGGTGACCCTGGTCTTCCTCCACCATCCGAAGGCGCCGAAGGTCGACCGAGAGGGCAACCCGGTGGTTTCCAAGGAGATGGCCGGGCAGCACGGGGCCTTCTACGGGAAGACGAATTACATCTTGTTCGCCGAACCCGATGGAGAGCATCGGTATTCGGTGACGGTGACGAAGTCGAAGGACAGCGAAGACGGCGCCCGGTGGATCGGGAAGACCGTAAGCGGACCGGGGGGTTTCCCGGTGTACGTGTCAGAAGGAAAACTCGGATATTAGGGAGAGACGATGACGGAGATCAAACCGGGTGATCGGGTGGTTGGGTACGGATACCTCTCGGGTGACAAATATGTCGGAACAGTTATGCGGGCCGAAAGACCTTATTGGAGACTTGGCTCGGTCGATGTGGATTTGTCGGATGGGACTGGGTCGAACCCGCTGGTGGAGCGGGTGACCTTGTTTGACCCGGAACCCGTGGAGACTGCCCGCGAACTGAGCTTCATCGGTTTGGAGCCTGAGCCGATCGAACCCCCTCGGGTGACCGTGCCCTTCCAGACCGCCGGAGAGTTCCAGGAATTCGTCGTGGACAGCCGGGGTAACCGGTTGGCCGAATTCGACGGTGTGACCACGAACTCAGACCAGGATGCCGAGTTTGCGGCACTGGTTGTGCGTCTGCTGAACAAGCACTTCGGCGTTGAGTAAGACCGTCGTCTGCCTGGACTGCATCAAGGACGGCGTGAAGACCGTCCGGCCGACAAAGAAGGTTAGCCCCAAGGTCGACCTCTGTGTGACCCACATCAGGGCTCGCCGTAAGGCCACCCGAGAGCGCGCTAGGGCATCTCGGCTGGAGAAGGTGTACTCGATATCGGCCGAGGTCTACCAAGAGCTGTATGAGGCCCAGGGTGGACAGTGTGCCATGGGTTGTGGGGCCACGGGGAAGACGAAGGCGCTAGCAGTCGACCACGATCACAGTTGCTGTCCCGGGCCGACCTCGTGCGGCAAGTGCATTCGCGGTCTCCTATGTGGACCGGATAACCAGTTGCTCGGGAGATTCCGAGACAACCCGGACAGGTTCCGGGCAGCAATCGAATATCTATTGAACCCGCCCGCGAGGCGGGTTCTTTCGTCTAGGGAGAACTAATGGAAACCGCTACTGCCGTTGTTGCTGGCCTCTTCGCCATCATCCTCCGGGTGGCCTACGTGACCCTGTGCGTCTGGGGAATCCTCGCCATCTTCGGTGTGTCCTTGGCCTTCTGGCCCCTCGTTGGCTTGGGCGCTCTCGTGTCCGCCATCGTCCCGTCGTCCACTTCGTCGAACTGAAGGAGAACATAATGGCTTTCATCGGACCCAAGCCGACGGATGGCCCGAAGTACTGCACGCCGTTCGAGGCCAAAGAGAACCTAGTTTTGGATGCCAACGGTAAAACGGTGGTTATCCCGGACCTGGCGACGTATGACGACGACACCGAGATGGCCCAGGCGATCGCGGACGCCCTCAACGAGAAGTTCGGCGGTCAGCCGAAGACGACCACGGCGGAGGAGGAGACCCCGAAGCTTCGAACACTCATCGGTTGGCACCTCCTTGATGGCAAAGAGCACTTCGTTGGGGGTTTTCGAGCCTACGAGTTTTCGCCGGGGTGCTTTCTTTGGGCGGAGTCCCGTCAGGAGGCCGAGTCCTTCGAGGGATGGGGATGGTCTCTGCCGAACAGGTCCTATCGCCTTGTCGACGTCGAGACCGGCAAGGAGATCACGGAGTGACGTGGCGATGCACTGTCGTCCGGGATGGCGACGGTCCGCCGACCATTATCCGGCTTGACGACAACGGCCGATGGGTCGACCGGTGGAACCGGGATAGCAAAACATGGCAACCGATCGAGGAGGACGAATGACGGAGAGCACGCCCTATCAGAAGGCTGTGTTGTTCGCCCTGAACGCCTTGGGCAAGCACGTGTACGGCGGGACGGTGTCCCTGAAAGAGAAGGCCCGACGACGTTCCCTCAACCGACGTCAGAAGGCGTCCCGGAAGGCTAACCGATGACCGAACCGCGGATTCTCGCCTGGGATATCGAGACATCGCCGAATCTGGCCTACGTCTGGGGGCTGTTCAAGCAGAACGTCAGCCTCAATCAGATCAAGGACCGCGGCGAGATCATGAGCTTCGCAGCCCGCTGGGTCGATGAGCCAGCGGAGAACATCATGTTCTTCGGAGGCCCGAAGAAGTCTGACTACCGCAAGATGATCCGGGCGGCCTTCAAGCTGTTCGACGAGGCCGATGCCCTGGTGTCCTGGAACGGCAAGGGGTTCGACACCCGGTGGATGCAACGGGCGTTCCTCCTGGAAGACCTGGGCCGCCCGTCGGCTCACAAGGAGATCGACCTCATGCTGACCTCCCGGAAGCACTTCCGATTCGTCAGCTCGAAGCTTCAGAACGTCTCCCAGGAACTCGGGCTTGCCGGGAAGGTACAGCATTCTGGGTTCGACCTCTGGCTTCGCTGCATGAAGGGCGACCTTGACGCCTGGGAAGAGATGAAGGAGTACAACATCCAGGACGTCAACCTTCTGGTTGACCTCTACGACAAGATGTTGCCGTGGATCGGGTCTGAGCACCCGAACCGCAATCTCTACTCGGAGACCGACGGCTGTCCTCGTTGCCCGGCAGGCCCGGAAGCCCTGAAGCCTCGGGGATTCCGGCACACCCTGGTCGGTGCATACCAGCGCTATCGGTGTGACTCGTGTGGATCGTGGTCATCGGAGGGCAAGCGAGTCTTCGGTGTCGACGTTCGTGCTGCCTGATTACTTGACGCGTGCTGGTGGAGGGATAACTGGATGAATGAAGAGATCGACCTTGTCACGGAAGTCGAGAAGGCCGCCCTAACACTATCCCGATCGTGGACGGGTGTCCTGGACTTCGAGGACATCCGTAATGACGTCTGGGTGAAGATCCTGGAGTCCCCGAACACCCTGTCGTCCTTGCAGTCGTACGACGAGGGTCAGCGGGGGAAGGTGTTGCGGGCCATCGCACGGCAGTGCGTTGGTGCTGAGTTGGCCGACCAAGAGGTGTTCTCCGCCCAGGTTTACTACTCGACGGATGACGTCCGGAGAATCCTGGAGAACGGGGGAGCCGGGGATATCCCGGGGTCTCCGTCTCACGTCGAGTGGATTGACGCTCAAGAGGGCATGAGGGCCATCAGCCCGCGGCACGCTGAGGTGCTGTTCTCCCGGTATGTCGCGGAGGACTACGACGCCTCCGCAGGCGTCTCCCGGATGAACCTCACGAGGGCACGGGATGCCTTGGCAGTCGCCATGAATAAGACCCGACGGGAGTCGGAGATGACCCATGAAGGCCCGGGTTCCCGACGTGTGCTGTCCAACTCGGCGGCTCATTCGCTGTCCAAGAGAGAAGGGGGCGACCTGTGACAACGAGTCTTTTCGACATCACGGTTACCCGAGGAGAGATGTATCAATCGTGGGTTCTCCCGGAGATGTTCCCGGAGGAAAGGCCCGCGATGATCGGCAATTGGTCAATGGAAGATCGAGAGATGTACTGCGGAGGAGAGTTCACCAATGGCGGCTGACCCTGACTTCAACCCGTTCGCGGATAGCGACGCCAACGGCAACGAAATCTCGGTGACCTTCAAGGCTCACGGGGGCTATGACGCCCCGTGGGTGGTCGTCCGGGGGAGTGCGGAATACCTCGCTGACAAGCTGGGCATCAAGGAATTTGACGGCCGGGTGTCGACCCTGATGAAACAGGTGGCCAAGGTCGATGAGTTCTACAAGAAGCAGATCGGCGGCGGGGCAGCCCCAAAAGGCTGAGGGCTGGTCAGCCCGCGGGCAGCGTAGAGCCGCCTGATTGGGCTGGTGAGCCGTCCGAGTGTGACCACGGCGAAAAGCGCCGATACAAGTCTACGTTGAAGAAGAACGGCGAGATGGGCCACTTGTTTGAGTGCGTCGCCGTCGAATACCCCAACCCGGACCAGTGTCCGGCAATCTGGCTGAACGCCCCGAAGAAGGAGAAATAGGTATGGCGTGGGAAACCGTCGAGGACAACGGCGCGGGCGACTACGAAGAGCGCGAACGTCTGGCGACGAAAATCGGTAGCAAGATCGAGGGGGCCTACCGTCGGGTGGGCGAGCTGCGTGACGGCAAGTTCGGCCCGGTTCGGTGGGTGGAAGTCGACACCCTGGATGGCGTGGAAGGCAGCTTCCCGCTTCGGTCTAAGCAGCACCTGACGGTGCTTGAGAACGCCTTGGAGGACGAACTTCTCACTCCGGGTGTTCAGGTCCGGTTCTCGTTCGACGCCAAGGAGACCAATGGCGGCAACACGATGAACAAGCTGACCATTCAGGTCAACCGTGGTGGGGGTAAAGCCCCTGCGAAGAAGGCGGCCCCGAAGGCTCCGGAGACGTCGTCGGACGACGAGCCGGATTTCTGATACCCGATTACTTGACGCGTGCTGGCGGCCCCTTAAGGGGCCGCCCCGTCTACCCGGAGGGAAACAACATGGTTGCCCCGAAGGGCACGGTAACCCTGGACATTGAGACTCATTCGGCACACCTGCTCTACACGATGCCACCCGAAGACTTCTTCCGCCTCGGGGGCTATCGGTGGAAGGGTGATCCCGAAGTCACCCTCACCGCAGACCTTGAAGAGATGCGGGACGTCATCCGGCGAGCACGTTGGATCGTCGGCCACAACATCCACGCATTTGACCTAAAGGCCATATTCGGGCCTGAGTCGAACGAGCCGGTTCGGTTGGCCATGGCGGGTCGGGTCTACGACACGATGACCCACGCCGCCCTGGTCAACCAGGCGCCGTACAAGTACATGAGCCGCCATGGGTATGAGCTGATCGCTGACAGCCCAGCGAAGGCCATGAAATGGTACGGGTTGGACGAACAGGCATTCCAACTCGGAGTCGGCGGGAAGACTGACGATCTCAAGAAGCTGGCCGCGGAGTTTGTCGAGGACGGCGAAGAGGACTGGGTTGGCTTCGGTCGAATCCCTGTCGACGACCCACGCTATATGGCGTACCTCGTCGGCGACGTTGAGGCGTCAGAACGGGTCGCCGCAGAACTGGTCAAACTCGGCAAGCTGTCCGGCAATGGAGAGCGCTACGACGACCGAGATTACGTCGGCTACCCGATGCGGGAACAGGAGATCGCTGCTAGGGCAGCTGTCATCTCATCCAACGGATGGCGGGTGGACATCCCGGCGGCTACCCGGCGGCGGGACGAACTGGCCGCCCGCCGAGACGTCATCGTCGGGAAGCTGGCTGAGGACTACGGCCTACCGACCGACAGCGATAACCCGTGGTCGACCAACGACGGCAAGCGGGTCATCGTGTCCGCCTTGGCCGACGCCGGGATCACCCCGAAGTCGGTCGACTGGCCGAAGACGGACGGCTGGGAGAACAGGGAGCGAGACACCCAGAAGGCCATAGAGAAGGCGAAGGCCCTCCGGTCGTACGTAGTCGCCTGCGAGAACGAACTCCTATCTGGGATAGCGATGAACGGCCGAAAGCTCTCCAAGAGCCAGATAGCGGCCCGACAGCGGTGGATTACCCGGGACACTGAAGAGGCTTCACGCCTGGAGCGTGAGCCACTGCCGCCGTTCTACGGGTTGTCCTTGTCCGGCGAGACGCTGACCGAGCTGACCAAGGGAACGGATGCCGAAGACCTTGGAGCCGCCCTGGCGGAGGTCAAGGGGCAGCGGTCGCTTGCTCAGCTGACCTTGGACAGCGTCCATCCGGACGGCAGGGTTCACCCGGAGATCACGATGCTTCAGGCATCGGGTCGATGGTCGACCACCAAACCTGGGTTGACCGTGTGGACGGCCCGTGGTCCTGGAGCTGTCGAACGGAAGTACTACCTCCCAGACAGCCCGGACGAAGTCCTGGTGTCGGTAGACCTCAGCAACGCGGACGCCCGAGGGGTTGCCGCGGAATCTGGAGACACCGAGTACGCCGTTCGATTCCAACCCGGACAGGACGGCCATCTGCTCAACGCCATTGCGGCCTGGGGCTACGAGGTCGTCATGGAGTCCGAGGAGACCCAGGCCCACTACAGGCAGGCGGGCAAGCCCTACGGCCACGGGTGGACCTACGGCGGCGGACCAAAGACCTTGGCCGCCCACGCTGGCGGATCGGTTGAGGAGGCGACGAAGTTCTGCGATGGCATGGCGGCTGCCTTCAAGCGGCTGGTTGTCTGGCAGGACGAACAACGGAAGTTCGCCCGGAGACACGGCTACGTCATCAACGACTGGGGTCGTCGAATGCGGGTGGAGAAGGGTCGGGAGTACACGCAAGCCCCGGCCCTCATGGGTCAGAACGCCACCCGGGAAATCATGTGCGACATCTTGTTGTTGTTCCCGCTGCCCGTTCTTCGGCGGGTGAAGGCTCAGATTCACGATGAGTTCGTGTTCTCCATCCCACGGAAGAACGCGAAGAGACACCAAGCGTGGTTGATCAACGCTATGTCGACAGTCTTCGAGCCGAAGCATGGCCGGGGACAGCGAATCGAATTCCCGGCGTCGTCCGGGTCACTCGGAGACACCTGGTACGGGTGTGATCACTAGAGGGAGAGAAATGTCTGTTGAATTCAAAGCTTGGCCGAAGACTCCGCGTCTGTTTCGGGACGTCGTGATCACGGAGAAGATCGACGGTACGAACGCGGCCGTCATCGTCAGCGAGGATGGCACCGAGGTCTACGCGCAGTCGCGGAACCGTCTGATTACCCCTGAGAACGATAACTTCGGGTTCGCCCGGTGGGTTTGGGAGAACGCGGGTGCGCTAGCTGACACGCTCGGACCCGGCTACCACTACGGCGAATGGTGGGGTAGCGGAATCCAGCGAGGCTACGGGCTGCCCAAGGGCGAGAAGAGGTTCAGCCTCTTCAATACGGCCCGATGGACGACCGAAGAAGGCATTGAGGCCCTGGAAGCCGTCGATGGTCTCTACCCGGTGCCCGTCCTCTACACGGGTGTCTTCTCCGAAGATGTCCTTCGTAGCATCCTCGATCAGCTTCGTGACTTCGGATCTCCGGCTACCGGTCTGGAATTCAAGAATCCCGAAGGCGTGTGCGTTTTCCACACGCAGTCTCGTCAGGTTTATAAGGTCTTGCTGGAAAACGACGACCGCCCGAAGTCGGCTTGAAGGAGAACTGACATGAGCTATTCGGCCACGTGCGCTGACGCCTGGATCGCGGATCAGCGTGGCGAGATCGAGCGTCAGCACAACGAGATCATCGAGCTGAACGGCCGACTGACGGACGCCCTTCGTCTGGCTGAAACCTTAGAGATCGAGAGGGACAACCTGGCGTCTGAGCTGGTCGAGGCAAACAGCGCTAAAGAATTCGTTGACCACTGCGCCAACGCGGTCTCCACGGAGCTGAATTCGTTGTGCACGAAAGTTGACCGGGCTATCGAAAGCCTTCGGGTGTTGGACGAGGTCCCCATTCGAGACCTCACCGCTTCTGTCGGCAACATCATCGAAGGGCTGAAGGCGTGAACGAGGACGTTATCCGTTGGCTGGCCGGGGCTGTCGCAAAAGCGGGTGGAGAAGTTTATCTCTCCCGGGATGAACTTAACTCGGCGCTCGATCTGAACATTGTTGCCGTTGAAGACGACGAGGGTAACGACATCGGCCTTCGTATTACTGCCGCTCTGGAGAACTGATGGAAGACAGCGGAGAGCGTAAGGCATTCCCCGGTGGGGGGATGCGTGATACGGCCGTCGGCAAAGAACGTCCGGAGTTGGCATGGACAGCTGAGCAGCCGTACGAAGACCAGATGCTGACCCGCTATGGCCACTGGATGGCCCGTGGGGCTGAGAAGTATGAATCCCGGAACTGGGAGCAGTTCGACAGCGCTGAGGCCCTGGAGCACGCCAAGGGAAGCCTTCTTAGGCACGTGTTCAAGCTCCTCGCCGGTAAGACGGACGAGGACCACGCGGCGGCTGTCTGGTTCAACGTCCAGGCTATCGAGCTGATCCGTTGGAAGGGGCATCAGGAAGTCGTAGCCGGGATGATGACGGACGCGATCGCGGATGCGGCGGCTCAGTCCGAGGGGCCGAAGGCGAGATATCGGTGGTTCCACGATGATGACGACGTAGGCTTGCGGTGGTTTCGACGGGTGTCCTGCGGTGAAACCGAGTCTGAGGCCCAGGTATTCGTTGAAAGAACAGCGAAGTGGCTCCCGAGCATCAGGTTTTCTCTGGGTGACCTTTTGGAAACCTGGATCGAAGTTCCCGAGACCCACGCTCCGAAGGGGGCGGGATGACCGACTACATCTATCGCGTGGTCGACAAGAACGGTCACCCTCTAAGGACCCGGCAGAGTAGTTCCCACGAAGCTTTCTACGGGCAGCAAGGTACGGCTAAGGCTATCGCCACCCGGGCGAACAAGACCCCGGGTGTGTATGGGGAGCCCGGGAGTCCCGGTGGGCAGCCATATTCCGTTCAGCGAGCCGTTGTCGTTTGGGAGGGCCTTTCGTGACCTACATCAATCCCCCGCCGAGGTCCGACCTCAAATGGGTCGGAGTCGACCTTGACGGTACGCTAGCCCACCCGTTGTGGACCCCGGATAACCCCACCTCGGGTATCGGTAACCCGATCGCCGAGAACGTCCACAAGGCTGACGAACTTCGTATTGAGGGCTACAAGATCGTGATTCACACGTCCCGTCCTTGGACGGATTACGAAGCGATCGAAGGATGGCTTAATCACTGGGGCGTCCCGTGGGACAACATCCAGTGTGGGAAGCCGTTGTTCGCTCTCTATATTGATGACCGCGGTAGGCACGAGTCAGCGGAAAGCTGGTTGCCGTGAAGGACATTCGTAGCGAGTTGACCGATTACGGGTTCCGATTCGGGGCGGCCCTCTTTGAGCGCTGTGCAGAGATTCGAGGGACTACGATCACGAGGATTACCCCGGATACGGGCGAGAGACTGGATATCTACGTATCTCCAACCGGCCGATCGGTCCGTGTGTTCCGGGGCGGCAAGGAGTTGAAGTGAGCGAACTGTCTGAGCGTCTGGTCAACGCCGTGATGGCTGTTCTTCCCGAAGCCTACGACCGAAGCATAGGTATCGGGGTTTGCATTCAGCCAACTACTGATCCAGTTGACTGGAGAGGTGAGGCAGAAGCCGCCGTTGTGGCTGTCCTCCGGGAGTTGGAGAAGTGCGAGGGGAACTCGGCGGGACGTTTGCGAACAGTCGGCGGGTTCTCCCGACTTGTCGACGAAATCGTGAACCGATGAAGATCCTGATTCCCTGGGCTCTCCTGGGTGGCCTGATCCTGCGTCGGGCCACCCGGGGTGAATGCGACTGCAAGGCGTTGGAACGTCGACTAGCGGCGGCCCATAGGGAGAAAAACATCTGGGTCTACGAGGCCCGGTTCTGGCACAAGAAGACAGAGGAAGCTCTAATCAGAGAGGCGGAAGCGAATGGCTGACGAAGTTGTTTACAGGATCACGTTAGAGCCGGAAGACGTCGAGACCCACGTCGTCTATCTGATCGACCGCACAGGCGAGCCGATCGTGACAAACGATGATGACGCCGCCGAGGCGTTCGACGTAATCCTGTGCGACAACGACGGGTACTATCTGGATAGGTTCGAGGTGGTCTCTATGGAAGACATCCCTAAGGGTGAACGTCCATATGAGGTAGGCTAATGACCGGCCCTATTGACCCGTCTATCCCGAGGACTGGGTTCCTCATCGTAGGCGTCAAGCGCAACGGCTCTAAGGTCTACAAGTACGCGGCTAACGCCAAACGGGCCCATGAGATCAGCGAAGAAATGAGCACGTCCGGGAACTACGAAGACGTATGGGGGGACAGGATCGAATGACCATTCTCGACGTCAACGGTAATGCCGTCATCCGGGATGTGCGTTCACACGGAATCCTGGGGCTATCCGGGGCACCTGAAGGCGCGCTCATCGGCGGACCCAAGGTTAGGACGGTTAGGGTTACGGCCACCCGATTCCCGGACGTCGACGCCCAGTACCTCATCGAGCGAAACACGTTGACCCAACTACGAGCAAGGGCGGCTCATGCGCGGGCTGCCAGGAAGGCGGCGGCGTGAACGATGAGACATATCGCGTCCTCTTGAGAACCGACCTGGAGATGACCCGCCAGAATGAACGATGGGGCCAACAGGACCATCCGGATTGGGGTGGACATGATCCAGAGGTCGCCCGGCGGGAATACGAGCTCGCGCTAGTAAGCATCCGTTCCCGTGAGTCTAGGGCCCGCGCCAATGACACCCTTGGGTGGGATCTGATCCTCCGGGAAGAGGTCTATGAAGCCCTCAGCGAGCCGGACGACGACAAGCGGTGTGAGGAGTTGACCCAGATCGCCGCGGTGGCCCTTCAGTGGGTCAAGTCGATCCAACGACGATAGACAGCGAAAGCCCCCTCTCGGGTCCTTAGCGGGCCTGGGAGGGGGCTTTCTGTCGTTTCAGAGGTAATTGAAAGACAGCGCCTGTCAGCTAACCCGGAGTTCGCTTCGACAGGCGCTGCCCCTAGCCCGACCGCTGTTCACTGGGAGGAGGCCAGCGGCCGGGAGTCTACGATCCGTTCGAACTGTTGTGCAATGACCGTTCGGTATCGGCGTTCCGGGGGCGCCATGCAAGGGGCTGCCATCCGAGTTCCCGAGCCCCCTCGCTCGGAGGATCGGAGATCATCATGTCGTCGATCCAGAAGCCCGAGTTTCGAAACGGCCCCTGTGGGTATTTCAATCGAGGTTTGCTACCTGCCCAGCTCAAAGTCATAGGTCCACCCATCCGGTCATAACCTCTCCCGCATCTCCGACCACGGCTCTGTACGGTGCCTCGACGCCCTGTCCCGTCTCCAGTCGGCTACCCACTGGATCGTTAGGCCAACGACAAACGCTGAGAGGATCAGCGCGACGACGGCAACGCCTGCTATTGCGGCTACCTCGATCACAGGGGACCTCCTTTGGAGGCCAGCGAAGCCGGGAGACTGTGGGAGAGTGCATCCGGCCCCGCTGACATATTGAGCGTACAACTGAGACTCAAGTTGCAACACTAAGAGATACTCTGCCGTTCGGGTGAAAACTTGAGACTCAAGGAGTGACCCTGAGTGACTGTGATCGACATAGTGCAGGATGGGGCCATGCTCGACGATGACCCTGGACCTATCGTTCAGAGACTTGTCCTTGGCTCTCGCCTTCGGGCTCTTCGGGAAGCCAAGGGGATGGGATTGGATGACGCCAACACAAAGCTCAGCCGCTACCGCGGCAAGCTGTCCAAGATCGAGAACGGAACCCTTGGTATCACGGAGGCAGAGCTTCGTTCGCTCCTGGTCGCGTACGGCGTGAAAGGGCCGGAGGCTGCGCAGGTCATCCAACTTGGCCTCGATGCCCGACGGCGGGCAGCGCCGGAACGAGTCAGCGACTGGGCAAAGCAATATGTCCCGCTCGAACGTGCGTCGGCTGAGATCCGGATGGTGTATCCGCACCTTCCTGGTCTCTTTCACACCGCGGAGAATGCTCGCACCCAGCTTCTACGGTCTCCCGTGGTGGTTGCGACGGACGTCGAATCGATGGCGCGTGCTCGCGAAGAACGAGGTAATCGGCTGTTCCGGCCGAACGCCCCACGAGTGATTGCCGTGCTGGGCGAGGAGGCGCTATGGCGACTCGGGCCTCCCGCTGCCCGGTCCGCTCAGGTCGCCCGCCTGAGAGCCTGTTCCTAAACCTGTGGTGTGTCGTGTTGGCATAAGGGTGGGCTCCTGGTAGCGAGGGAGGTGCTGAAGCCAAACCCTCAAACCAGGAG
>NZ_JBVIRO010000029.1:54216-65954 GCF_055575975.1 Amycolatopsis sp. NPDC033938 | reverse complement strand
TCACCGCCCACGCCCGATCCGTCAGCTCACCACGACCCACCACACAGTCATTGTCTGCACACGATCATGAACAAGATCCGCAGGACACGCCCTAGACGCCCAGCGGGTGCCAGACGGTCTTCGCCTCCAGATACCGGCGTAGCCGCGCGATGTCGGCGTCGGCCGTCCAGTCCGGTTCGGCGTCCGGGACGGTCAGGACACGCTTCACGGTGCCCGCGGCGTCGCGCGCCAGGTCCGCGCGGGCGGACGGCTCCGCGCCTGTCGGGTCGAGGGCGTTGACGTCTCCGTGCGAGGCCAGCCACGAACCCAGCTCCGAAGCCCGGCCCGTCAGGATGTTCGCCACGCCACCCGGCAGATCGGACGTCGCCAGGACCTCCGACAGGGTGATCGCGGGCAGCGGCCGCTCCGCGCTGGAGACGACCACGGCGGTCGAGCCCGTCGCCAGCACCGGGGCGAGCACGCTCACCAGACCCAGCAACGACGACTGCTGCGGCGCCAGCACGCCGACGACACCGGTCGGCTCGGGCACGGTGAAGGAGAAGTACGGACCCGCGACGGGGTTGGCCCCGCCGAGCACGGTCGCGATCTTGTCCGTCCAGCCCGCGTACCAGACCCAGCGGTCGATCGAAGCGTCCACAAGGGACTGTGCCTTCTTCGCCGCGATGCCTTCGGAAGCGGCCACCTCCGCGACGAACTGCTCGCGCCGGCCCTCCAGCATCTCCGCGACCCGGTAAAGCACCTGGCCGCGGTTGTAGGCGGTCGCCGACGACCAGCCGCCGAAAGCCTTGCGGGCGGCGGAAACCGCGTCACGGACGTCCTTGCGGGACGCGTGCGAGGCGTTGGCGAGGAACTTGCCCTTGGCGTCGGTGACCGGGTACACGCGCCCCGACTCCGACCGGGGGAACTTCCCGCCGATGTAGAGCTTGTAGGTCTTCGCCACCGAAATACGGTCAGACATCGAGGTAGGCCTCCAGTCCGGTGCGTCCGCCTTCGCGGCCGAAACCCGACTCCTGGTAGCCGCCGAACGGCGCGGCGGGATCGAAGCGGTTGAAGGTGTTGGCCCAGACGACGCCGGCGCGGAGCTGGTTCGCCATCCACAGGATGCGCGAGCCCTTCTCGGTCCAGATACCGGCGGAGAGCCCGTACGGCGTGTTGTTCGCCTTGGTGACGGCTTCCTCCGGGGTGCGGAAGGTCAGCACCGACAGGACCGGCCCGAAGATCTCCTCGCGGGCGATGCGCATCGACTGCTGGACGTCCGAGAACACCGTGGGAGCGAAGAAGAATCCACGTTCGGGCACCGGGCACGGGCTGGTCCAGCGCTCCGCGCCTTCCGCGTCACCGGATTCCACGAGTCCCTTGATCTTCGCGAGCTGCTCGGCGGAGTTGATCGCGCCGATGTCGGTGTTCTTGTCCAGCGGGTCGCCCAGCCGCAAGGTCGAGACGCGGTAGCGGAGCTTTTCGAGCACCTCCTCCGCGATGGACTCCTGCACCAGCAGCCGCGAGCCCGCGCAGCAGACGTGGCCCTGGTTGAAGAAGATCCCGTTGACGATCCCCTCGACGGCCTGGTCCAGCGGGGCGTCATCGAAGACGACGTTCGCCGCCTTGCCGCCCAGTTCGAGCGTCAGCTTCTTCGCGCTGCCCGCGATCTGGCGCTGGATGGCCTTGCCGACCTCGGTCGACCCGGTGAAGGCGACCTTGTTCACGTCGCCGTGGCCCACCAGCGCCGCGCCGATGTCCCCGGCGCCGGGGAGGATGTTCACCACGCCGGGCGGGAGTTCGGCCTGCTGGCAGATCTCCGCGAACACCAGCGCGGTCAGCGGCGTGGTCTCCGCGGGTTTGAGCACCACGGTGTTGCCGGTGGCCAGCGCGGGCGCGATCTTCCACGCGAGCATGAGCAGCGGGAAGTTCCACGGGATGACCTGACCGGCGACCCCGAGCGGCCGCGGGTTCGGGCCGTAACCGGCGTAGTCGAGCTTGTCGGCCCAGCCGGCGTGGTAGAAGAAATGCGCGGCCGCCGTCGGCACGTCGGAATCCCGCGATTCCTTGATCGGCTTGCCGTTGTCGAGACTTTCCAGCACGGCCAGTTCCCGCGACCGCTCCTGGATCAGCCGGGCGATGCGGAAGAGGTACTTGGCGCGTTCGGAGCCCGGCATCTTGGACCAGACGCCGTTGTAGGCCTTGCGCGCGGCCTTCACCGCGGTGTCCACATCGGACACCGACGCGGTGCCGACCTCGGCGAGCACCTCTTCGGTGGCCGGGTTGATCGTCTTGAGCGGCTCGCCGGAGCCGTCGACGAACTCGCCGTTGACGAACGGCCGGTAATGCGGTTTGAGGTTCGCGAGGTCGCGCGATTCGGGCGCGGGCGCGTACTCGAAGATGCCCATGGTCAGTCCACCGTCACGTAGTCGGGACCGCTGTAGTGGCCGTCGGCCTGGGTGCGGCGCTGCAGCAGGAGGTCGTTGAGCAGGCTGGACGCGCCGAACCGGAACAGGTCCGGGGTCAGCCACTGCTCGCCGGCGACCTCGTGCACCGCGACCAGGTACTTGATCGCGTCCTTGGTCGTCCGGATGCCACCGGCGGGTTTGACGCCGCGCAGTTCACCGGTCTGGACGAACCAGTCGCGGACGGCCTGCAGCATCACGTGCGTGACCGGCAGCGTCGCGGCCGGCGAGACCTTGCCGGTGGAGGTCTTGATGAAGTCGCCACCGGCCAGCAGCGCGAGCCAGGAGGCGCGGCGGACGTTGTCGTAGGTGGCCAGCTCACCGGTTTCGAGGATGACCTTCAGATGCGCGTCGCCACAGGCGGCCTTGATGGCCTGGATCTCCTCGAAGACCGCCATGAAGCGGCCCTCCAGGAACGCGCCCCGATCGATCACCATGTCGATCTCGGCGGCGCCGGCGTCGACGGCGATCTTGGTGTCGGCCAGCTTGATCTCGCGGCTCGTGCGGCCCGCCGGGAAGCCGGTGGCGACACTCGCGACGTGGATGCCGGTGCCGCGCAGGGTCTCGACAGCCGTCTCGACCATGTCCGGGTACACGCAGACGGCCGCGACCTTCGGGGTGTCCGGCCGGTCCGGGTCCGGCCGCATGGCCTTCGCGGCGAGCGCGCGGACCTTGCCGCGGGTGTCGGCACCTTCGAGGGTCGTCAAGTCGACCATCGAGATGGCGGTGTCGATCGCCCAGAGCTTGGCGGCCTTCTTGATGCTGCGCGTGCCGAGGCCCGCCGCTCGCTGCTCGACGCCGACCTGGTCGACACCAGGCAGCCCGTGCAGGAACCGGCGCAGGCTCGCCTCGTCGCGAGTCGCGTCCGCCAGCGGCGACGGGGTGGCCGTCGCCGCTGACGAGCTGGTCGTAGCTGTCATACGGGTGAGTGTAGGCGGCCTACAGGCTGGGCACCGGGGCCTGGGCGGCGGCCCTGGCCGGGATCACCGGCGCGCAGAACTCGCTGATCATCGGGAGCTGGCGCTTGAGCGCGGCGTCCGGTGACGCGGTGAGGTCCACCGTGGCCAGCGTGGAGATGTTCTTGCCGGTCTCGTCGTGGAAGCTGAGCGTCGCGAAGCCAGGCAGATCACCGGCGTGACCCCAGACGGTGATGTCCTCCGCGCAGCCGCCCGCCGCCTTGAGGTTCAGTTTCATCAGGCCGAGTCCGTATTCGAGACCGCCGCTCAAGGGCACGGTCGTCTTCATCTGCGCCAGCAGGTCCGCGGGAAGCAGACGGCCGCCGAACAGCGCTTCGAAGAAGCGGTTGAGGTCCTTGCCAGAGGACACCACGCCGCCCGCGCCGAAGTAGCGCGAGTAGTTGTAGGTGGTGACGTCGGTGAGGCCACGCGGCGCGTCGTACAGCTGCTCGTAGCCGTGGGCGGCCGGGCGGAGCAGGACCGGGAAGTCGCGGGGGAGCGAGGTGTCGCGCAGGTGCAGCGGCCCGGTGACGCGCTCGGCCAGCACCCGTTCGAGCGGCTTCCGGGTGGTCTTCTCGACGAGCAGGCCGAGGACGTTGTAGCCGGTGTTGGAGTACGCCCAGCCCGTCCCGGGCTTGAACTGCAGCGGCTGCTTCGACGTGCTCAGGCGGATCTGGTCGTCGCTGTCGAAGTGCTCGAAGCGCTCGGTGTCGATCTCCGGTCCCGTCGACCAGGTGTCCTCGGGGAGCAGGTCGCGCGGGAGGCCGCTGGTGTGCTGCAGCAGCTGGCGGACGGTGATCGGCTCCGGGTACGGCAAGAGTCCCGGCAGGTAGCGCTGGACGGGATCGTCGAGTCCCACGCGGTTCTCGGCCACGAGCTGAAGGACCAGCGTCGCGACGAACACCTTGGACACACTCGCGATCCGCCAGCGGCCGGACGCGTCGGGCTTACCTGGCCGGGTGATGTCCGCGACGCCGCCGACACCGCGGAAATCGTCGGCGACGGCGACCATGCCGGGGATGCCCGCGGCGACGGCCGCGTCCATCGCGCTCTGGCGCGGGTCGGTCTTCCCGGCGGCCGCCGCCGGTAAGGCGGTGACGGAAAGCAGTGCGGCACAAGCGATCGCGACGAAACTTCGGCGCATGCGGTGAACCCCCCAGGTTTTCAGGTCAGGCTTCCAGTTCGGATACGTCCTTCTTACGCGGTTTCCGCTTCACGACGACGCCACCCCAGAACGCGAGGCCGGTGATCTTCACCGTCGGCGCTGTCGGCGGCGCCGGGGGCGTCCCGGCGCGGTCCTCCAGTTCGAAGGCACCCATGAAGCCGATTCCGGTGACGTCCACGTTGATGTCGTCGGGCACGATGATGTCGATCCCGCCCATGATCGCCACCGCGGTGATCGTCGAATGCTTCTCGGCGAACCGCGCGTGCCTCAGGTCGAGTTCGGCGCCGCCCCAGAACGCGAAGCTGTTGTGCTGCGGCGGGACGACCCAGCTGCCCTTGCGTGACGCGCCGGACAGGACGGCGATCGACGCGCCGGAGCCGGGGTGGCCGCCGATGCGGTCGTCGGGCAGCCCGAGCGCACGCGAGGCCGATGGCTGGATCGCCGTGCTGGACTGCGGCAGATCCGCGGTGACCGGCTTGAGGTCGCCGACGGTTTTGGCCGCGTAGACGGTGGTGAGCCGTTCTTCCAGCTCGTTGATGGTGATACGCCCTTCGGACATCGCCAGGTGCAGCACCTGCGCGACCTGCTCGCGGTCGGCGTCGGAGATGCGCATCTGTTCGGGTCCCGGCAGGGCCGGCTCTTCGCTCACGCGCAGGAGCCTAGCGCCGGGAGGAGGGCCGGGCGTCCATCTTTTGGCCGACAGTGGGATTCTCCTGTGATGGGGAACTCACTACCTGGTGCGATCGAATTGCCCGATGGGGTCAAGGTGCGCGGACGGGGCCTTGGCCGGCCCTGGCCGGAGGGGCCGGCGCCGGATTTCGGGCTCTACTTGGGCGGCGCGAAGCTGCGCCGGAAACACGACCACAAAATGGACTGGGACCACGAGTGGATCCGCTGGCCCGATTTCCTGGTGCCGATGGACCGGGCGGAGGCGCGGCGGCAGATCGTGGCCCTGCACGGCCGGGCCGCGGCGGGCGAGAACGTCGAGGTCGCCTGTTACGGCGGGGTGGGCCGGACCGGCACGGTGCTCTCCTGCTTGGCCACGCTTTCCGGGCTGTCCGCCGATGAGGCCGTCGCGTGGGCGCGGGCGAACCACCACGAACGTTCGGTGGAGATGCCGTGGCAGCGCCGCTGGGTCGGCTGGTTCGCGCGGCAGGCCTGACGGGCTAAATTGACCGGCATGGATGTGCACGTCGTTGATCACCCGCTGGCCAAGGCCAGGCTCTCCACCATGCGCGACGCGCGCACCGACAGCGCCGCCTTCCGCGCGGCGCTGCACGAGCTGACCGTCATGCTGGTCTACGAAGCCACGCGCGACATGCCCGTGCGGATCGAGCGGATCCACACGCCGGTGGCGCGCACCGACGGCTACGCGCTGGCGAGTCCGCCACTGCTGGTGCCGGTGCTGCGGGCGGGGCTGGGGATGGCGGATCAGGCGCACAAGCTGATCCCCGACGCCCAGATGGGTTTCGTCGGCCTCGCCCGCGACGAAGAGACGCTGAAGCCGACGCCGTACCTCGAGTCGCTGCCCGAATCACTCGCCGACCGGCCGGTGCTGGTGCTCGACCCGATGCTGGCGACCGGCGGCTCGATGGAGTACACGATCCGGCTGCTCACCGACCGGGGTGCCACCGACGTCACCGCCATCTGCGCGCTCGCCGCGCCCGAGGGCATCGAGCACCTGGAGAAGACCGGGCTGCCGCTACGGGTGGTGACCGCGAGCATCGACGAGCGGCTGAACGACTCCGGCTTCATCGTGCCGGGCCTCGGGGACGCGGGGGACCGGCAGTACGGCGCCGTCTGACTCGCCCGGCCCGGATCGCGTTTAGCCCGCTGAACGCGATCGGGTGTGGAGGATTCGGGACGTTCAACGTCCGTCCATGAAGGAATTGGGGCACTCAACGTCCCAATTCCTTCATAGACGTCGGCCTGGGCCTCTCAAGGTAGGGAGGGGGACCTTCAGGGACTGACGACCGACGCGGGGGAGTTCGCAACATCCCGCCGGGTGCCGGTCACTGACGGGTGTGACCAGAACAGTGACCGGATCGGTGGGGGTGCCGGTGGACTCGTCCGAACCTCCTCCCGACAGGGGCGACACGGAGCTTTGGCGCGCGGCCGCGGGCGGTGATCACGGGGCGTTCACCGAGCTTTTCGAACGCCACGCCCAGTCGGTGTGGAATCACGCCTACCGGTTGACGGGATCGTGGGCGTCGGCCGAAGACCTGACTTCGATGACCTTCCTCACCGCCTGGCGGCGCAGGTCGGGTATCACGCTCATCCGGGACAGCGCGCTGCCCTGGCTGTACACCGTCGCGGGCAACCTCGCGCGCACCGAACACCGCAGTTCCGGGCGACGGCTCCGGCTGGTCCGGCGGCTGCCGGAACCTCGGTCGGTGGTCGACCACGCCGACACCGTCATCGACCAGCTCGACGGCGAAGACCGGCTCCGGCAGGTGCTCGCCTTGGTCGCGAAGCTGCCGAAGTCGCAGCGCCAGGCCGTCGAACTTTGCCTGCTCGGCGATCTTTCCCTCGCCGACGCCGCCGAACTGCTCGGCGTCGCCGAGGTGACCGTTCGCGCCCACATCTCGCGGGCCCGCGCGCAGCTGCGCGCCGCTCTGGAGGAGAAATGACCGACGACTTCGGCCTGCCCGGCAGGCGTGAACTCCCCCCGGAAGTGCTGCACGACCTGCGGATGTCCCTGCGGGAGGGGATGGGAAAACCCGCCCGGCGGCGATGGCCGATCGTGGCCGCCGCGGCCGCCGTCGTCCTGGTCCTCGCTGGCGCTCTGGTCGCCACCGTGGTCATCCGGGAACCGGACAGGCCGGGCCCCGTCGTCGCGAACCCTGACTTCTCCCTCGACTGGCCGAGGGCGGTGACGGCGATGAACCGATGCTGGGCGGTGATCCAGTCCGAGGGCAAGGCCGCGAGCTTCCCGGACCGGGACGAGTGGTCACCGCGCTTCACCGTCGTTTCGTCGTCGGTCACCGTCGTCGCGGTGATGGCCGGTGAAAAGCCCTTCTTCTGCGAGACCACGTTGATGACGGCGACCGTGTCCGATCCGGCCGCCGCTCCGCCCTACACGCACGGCGGGACAGCCGCCCTGCTGATGACCCCTGCCGGGACGGTCGCGGGCATCGCCGACCCCGAGTGGCCGCAGTTGGAGATCACGGGCCAGAACGAGGAGTCGTCGTCCCTGAGGGAGATCCCGATCTTCCGGCCGGGGAACCTGTTCGTGCACATCGCGCCGATGAAGCCGTCACGGACCACCTACGCGGTCGGGCCGACTCCGGGGAAACAGTCCCGGCCTAGCCGATACCAGGCTCCATACCCCCTTCGGCCCGCGCCGGAGCCGGCCGTGTCGGTGCTCGACAAACCGGTGTCCCCGGTTCCCGACCGGGCCACGCCCGCGGGCGAGTTCTTCAAAACCTGCACGAGAGGAGCGCCCGACACGGTGGCCGACGAGGACGCCTACCGGGTCGGTGCGCTGCTCGAAGGGGAGAAGGTCAAAGTCGTCGTCGCGCGCCTGGGTGACCGGGCCATCGTGTGCCAGGGTGGACTCGGGTACGGGGACGGGGAGACCGAGTACTACCGGGTCTTCGACGAGCAGAGGAAGTCCGCCGGGCCTGTGCATCCTATGTGGACCGAAACGGTCGGCATGGCGAACCGGCCCGGAAACGCCGCTCGGCCCCAGAACGCGTACCTGGGGGTCGTTCCCGAGGCGGCCGCGGCTGTGAAGCTCGACTTCGGGACCGGCAAGACGATCGACGCGACCGTCGCGGACGGGACTTTCGCGGCATGGCTGCCGGACGGGGTCAGCCAGGACTACGAGCACGCGCGGGTGGGCATCACCGTCCTCGACGCGGCTGGGGCGATCCTGCACCAGGGCACCCTGCCGCTCTACTGATCGCGTTCAGCCCGCTAAACGCGACGCGTCAGCGGCGCAGCCAGCCGGAGGCGTTCGCCCGCAGCGCGGTCTCGTAGGCCTCGCTCACGGTGAACTCCTCCGGCAGGTTCCCGGTCAGCTCCAGCGACACCAGACCGTGCACGAGTCCCCAGCAGCTCACGATGACGACCTCGGGCGGGACGTCGGCGAAGACGCCGTCGGCGACGGCCTCGCGGATCGTCTCCTCCAGGGGGGCCAGCGTGGCGCGCGCCTGCTCGGACATCTCCTCCGCGGGCTCGAAACCCGGGACCGACTTCGTGAACATGATCGCGTAGAGATGCGGGTCGGCCAGTGCGCTTTCGCGATAGGCGACGCCGAGCCGCACGAGGTCCTCGACGGGGTCGCCGGTGCGCGGAACACCGGACATCCGGAGGCCGAAGCGGCGAAAGCCCTCGGAAAAGAGGGCGCTGACCAGGTCCGTCTTCCCGCCGAAAAGTGAATAGACCGCGGTGGTGGACGTGCCGACGTCGGCGGCGAGCTTGCGGAGGCTGAGCGCCTTCGGGCCGTCGGCCGAGATGAGCTCACCGGCGCGGTCCAGTAGTTTCAGCCGGAGGTTCTCGTCGTGTGTCCTGGGGCGGGGCATGCGCCCAGCGTATCGCAACGCTGTTATCAATCGCTCGGATTCGGAGTTGACCTGGAGCGCACTCCAGGTCGTACTGTCGTCTGCATGAGCTACTCGATAGCGGAAGCCGCGCGACGTAGCGGGTTGTCCATCGACACCCTCAGGTACTACGAGCGCATCAAACTCGTCGAGCCCCCGGCACGGGACGCCGCGGGGCGCCGCGCCTACACCGATGAGGATCTCGGGTGGCTGGGGTTCCTGACCAAGCTGCGGTTGACCGGCATGCCCATCAAACGCATGCGGGAGTACGCGTCGCTGCGCCACCACGGGGCGGCGAGCGCGGGACGGCGTAAGGCGATCCTCGTCGACCAGCGCAAATCGGTCGCCGACCGGATCGCCGAGCTGCAGACCTGCCTCGACATCCTCGACTACAAGATCGACCACTACGACCAGGTGGAGCGCAAGGTGCTCGGCACCGGAGCCACCATGGAGGGAATTTCAGCGTGATCAGCACCAAGAGGCTCGGCGGTCTGGAAGTCGGGGCGCAAGGACTCGGCTGCATGGGGATGAGCCAGGCCTACGGCGTCCGTGGTGACGACACGGAGTCGATCGCCACCGTCCACCGTGCCCTCGAACTGGGCGTTACCATGCTCGACACCGCCAACGTCTATGGGGCGGGCGCGAACGAGGAGCTGGTCGGCCAGGCGATCGCGGGCAAGCGGGACCAGGTGGTGCTGGCGACCAAGTTCGGCATCGTCTGGGACAAGGACGGCGGGATGTCCGCCCGCGGAGACGCCGCTTACGTCAAGAAGAGCTGCGAAGAGTCCCTTCGCAGGCTGAACGTCGACCACATCGACCTCTACTACCAGCACCGGGTCGACCCGAACACGCCGGTCGAGGAGACCTGGGGTGCGCTGGCGGAGCTGGTCGACGAGGGAAAGATCCGGTTCGCCGGTATCTCCGAGGCCAGTGCCGAGACGATCCGTCGCGCGCACGCCGTCCACCCGGTCACGGCACTGCAGAGCGAATGGTCCCTGTGGACCCGCGGCATCGAAGGCGAGATCCTTTCGACCGCTCGTGAGCTGGGTATCGGCATCGTGCCGTTCTCGCCGCTCGGTCGCGGATTCCTCACCGGAAGCGTGACGTCGGTGAAGGATCTGCCGGAAGACGACCTGCGCCGCAACCTGCCGCGGTTCGCCGAAGGCAACTTCGAGCGGAACATGGCGATCGTCGAGGCGCTGCGGGCGCTGGCGGCGGAGAAGGGCGTGACGGCGGGTCAGCTGGCGCTCGCGTGGGTGCAGTCACAAGGCGACGACGTCGTGCCGATCCCGGGTACCAAGCGGCGCAAGTACCTCGAAGAGAACGTGGCCGCCGCCGGACTGGAACTGTCCGAAGTGGACATCGAGGCCATCGAAAAGGCCGCGCCCGTCGAGGCGATCGCCGGTGAGCGTTACCCGGAGCGGCTCGCCCGCGCCGCGGGCAAATAACTTCCCAAGAATTGCGAGAGAAATCATGACGGGTTCGACGCTGCCCATTCGCAGGCTCGGCACACTGGAAGTCGGTGCGCAGGGGCTCGGCTGCATGGGCATGAGCGAGTTCTACGGCCAAGGTGACGAAACCGAATCGATCGCGACGATCCATCGCGCGATCGAACTGGGCGTGACCCTGATCGACACGGCGGACATGTACGGCTTCGGCCGCAACGAGGAACTCGTCGGCCGGGCGCTGGCTGGCAAGCGGGACAAGGTCGTGCTCGCCACCAAATTCGGCATCGTGCGCGACGAGGCCGACCCCGCCAAGCGCGGGATCCGGGGTGACGAATTCTATGTGCGGCAACAGGTCGAAGCCTCGCTGCGCAGGCTGAACGTCGACCACATCGATCTGTACTACCAGCACCGGGTCGACCCGAACGTGCCGATCGAGGAGACCGCGGGCGCGCTGTCCTCACTGGTCGAACAGGGCAAGATCCGGCACATCGGGCTGTCCGAAGCCGGTCCGGAGACGATCCGGCGGGCGCACGCGGTGCATCCGGTGACGGCGGTGCAGACGGAATGGTCGCTGTGGTCCCGCGACATCGAGAACGAGGTCGTCGGAGTCTGCCGTGAGCTGGGTGTCGGCCTGGTGCCGTACTCGCCGCTCGGCCGCGGCTTCCTGACCGGCCGCTTCAAGTCCAAAGAGGACTTCGCCGAGGGTGACTTCCGGCAGTCGGCGCAACCGCGCTTCGCCGACGGGAACCTCGAACGGAACCTGGCGATCGTCGAGGCGCTGCGCGCACTCGCCGAACGAAAGGGTGTCACCGCGGGTCAGCTGGCGCTGGCGTGGGTCCAGGCGCAAGGCGAGGACGTCGTGCCGATTCCGGGCACCAAGCGGCGCAAGTACCTCGAAGAGAACGTCGCGGCTGTCGGCTTGAAGCTGACGGCTGAGGACGTGGCCGAGATCGAGGAGGCGGTACCGGCCGACGCGGTGGCCGGGCAGCGTTATCCCGACGAGGGCATGAAGCTGCTGTCGCGCTGAGAAAAGCCTGAGGAAAGCCTGCGGTGAGTGGTGGGCTGGGTTGGTCGTGAGTGGCGATTCGGGGTGTTCTCCACGAGGCCCCCAGGCCCCCCAGCACCCCGCCGCGGCCCGGCCGCGGGGGGTGCTCCGGGGGGGGAGCGGCCCGTCGCCCGACGGG
>NZ_JBVIRO010000029.1:0-54206 GCF_055575975.1 Amycolatopsis sp. NPDC033938 | reverse complement strand
GCATCTACCGGCTTCGCGCTAACAAAAACCGCCACCAACGCGGTGGTGTTGGGGTGGGGGGGGGTGGTGTTTTTTTCTTTTTGTTGATACCAACCCGAATCGCCACTCACGACCACCTGTACCGAGCGGCGCCAGGCCAGCGTTGTCAGAGCAGGGAAGTGACCGTCGAAACCGCTTCGTCGACGGTCACGGTCCGCTGCTCGCGCGTGGCGAGACTGCGGACGGTCACGTTCCCGGCGTCCCAGTCCTCCTGGCCGACGATGACCACGGCCCGCGCCCCGGCCTTGTCGGCCCGGGTGAGTTCCTTGCCCAGCTTGCGGAGTTCGATGGGCGTGGACGTCCGCAGACCGGCCTTGCGCAGTCGCCCGGCGACGTCGCGGGCGGCGTCGGTGAGCTCTTCGACCACCGGGATCACCACGACATCGGCTTCGCTGCGCGGTTTCGGCGTCAGTTCGTGGGTGTCGAGGAAGTCGATCAGCGTGACGTCACCCATGCCGAAACCGATCCCGGGGATCTGCTGCGACGTGAACATCGACGCCAGGTCGCTGTACCGCCCGCCACCGAAGAGGGCCCGTCGGTTCTCCGGCGAGGTGTCGAAGACCTCGAACACGGTCGAGGTGTAGTACGCGAGCCCGCGCACGATCATCGGATCGAATTTGATCAGGTCCGCGGCGCCACTGTTCAGCACCTTGACCAGGTTCGAGTTCTCCTTGACCTGCTCCGGAAGCTCGTCGAGGAGCGCGGTGCCGGACGAGAGGATCTCGGTCAGCTTCTCGAACTGCTTGTCGGTCAGGCCCGCTTCGGCCGCGGTGTCGCTCAGCTTCGTGCGGTCCGACTTCTCCCAGCGGTCCACCAGGGTGAACACCTGGGGCAGCTGCTCGGGTGTCACCCCGACGATGTCGGTGAGCGCCGAAGAGAGCAGGTTCCGGTCGTTGGCCCGCACCTGGAACATGTCCGGGGTCGCCCCGAGCGCGCCCATCATGTCGTGGACGAGCTCGAAGATCTCGATCTCGGCGTTCGCGCTGTCCGAACCGAAGATGTCCGCGTTGATCTGCCAGTGCTCGCGGACCCGGCCCCGTTGCGGCCGCTCGTAGCGGTGGCAGTTCGGGTGGCTGTACCAGCGCACCGGGAACTGCAGCGACTTCGCGTTGCCCGCGATCATCCTGGCGACCGAAGGGGTCATCTCCGGGCGCAGCGCCAGCCGCTCGCCGCCCTTGGTGGTCAGCGTGTAGAGCTGCTGGTCCGCGATCTCCTGCCCGGACTTCCGCTCGTAGATCTCGGCGGGTTCGAGGATCGGCCCGTCATAGCGGAGGAAGCCGCGGAGTTCGAGCACGTCGTAGAGATGGCCGAACACCTGCGTCCGGACGGACATCTCGGCGGGCAGGAAGTCGCGGGTCCCCTTGACGGGGGCTGTCGGCAGGTATTCAGGCACGTCAGCAAGCTTAACGAGCCGCCTCCAGTGGTTTTGTCAGGGGAAGGCCACGCCGTACGCGGTGGTCAGTATCGCCGCTCCGAGCAGGACGGCTCCGGCGCTGGTGACCCGCCCGCCGAGGTTGCCCTTTCCCGGCAGCAGGTGCAGGAAGAAGCCGCCGGACTGGGCGAGGACGCCGAACAGCAGCAGGAAGCACACGATCCACCGCGCGGTGACCGAAAGCCCGGTCTGCCCGAGGATCTGCAGCGCGACCAGCGCCAGTACCAGCAGGACACCGGCGTGGGCGTGGCCGGCGCGGAACATCGCGCGTTGGTGTTCGGTCAGTTTCCGGTCGCGCATGACGCCCATCAGCGCGTAGCCGCCGTACATCACCGTCGGCAAGGAAACGAGCGCGATGACCGTGAACAGCCTGATCGGGCCTTCCATGGTTCTTCCCTTCGTGGGGTGGGAGCGAAGGCAACGATAACACTGTTTTAAAACGCTGTCACCAAAGTGGGCGTCCCGCTTTCGGGAATCAGGGACGGGAGCCGCGAGCGAGGACCAGGCGGACGTTCCGCAGGGCGGACAGATCGGCGAGCGGATCGCCGTCGACGACCAGGACGTCGGCGCTCAGACCGGGAGCGAGCCGTCCGGTGACGTCGCCGAGGCCGAGTCCGGCGGCACTGTCCTCGGTCGCGATCTCCAGGATCCGGCGACGGCCGAACCCCAGCCATTCGTAGAGTTCGAGTGCGCCGACGGGGTCGTCGAAGACCGAACCGGGCAGTCCGGCGTCCGTCCCCGACAGCAGCGGGACACCCAGTTCCTCCAGCCAGGTGAGCCGTCCGTAGACGTTCTTCGCGAGGTCCTCGCCCATGCGCTCGGCCAGCATCCGCCAGTTGCGGCTGCTGGTCGAACACGCCGCGATGCCCTCGGCGGCCATCCGCTTCGCGACGTTTTCGCGCCTGTCCTGCCGTTGAGGCCCGGTCATCCAGGTGCAGTGCTCGATCGTGCGGACCCCGGCTTCGACCGACGCTTCGATCGCGTCGGCGCCATGGGCGTGCGCGGCGACCGGGAGGCCGTGGCGCGCCGCGTGGCCGACGATCAGGCGGAGCGCGCGGACGTCGAACTGGGACTCCCACATGTCCGCGCCGCCTTCGGTGATCTGGCCACCGCTGGCCATCACCTTGACGACGTCGGCGCCCGCGGCCGCGTTCGCGTCGATCAATTCGCGGATGGCGTCGTCGTCGCCGACCTCGCCGCCGAAGAAATGGCAGTGTCCACCTGGGACGGTCAGCGGGGAGCCCGCGGTCAGCAGCCGCGGGGCCGTCACGCCTTCGGTTTCGAGTTCCGCCCGGACCCGCGCGCCGAGTGCGGCGCGATCGCCGAGGTCCCGCACCGTCGTGACCCCGCTGCGCAGCAGCTGATCCAGGCGTTCCCGCGCGCCCGCGCGCAAGGCGGTGTCGTCGCTCGCCAGGAAGTTCGGGAGCATTTCGCGGGTGGCGTCGAACGCCAGGTGCACGTGGGCGTTGAACAGGCCGGGCATCAGCGTCGCGCCGGGGAAGTCGAGTTTCTCGGCCTCCGGTGAGGCCTGTGCGGTGACTTCGGCGCGCGGGCCCGCCGCGAGGATCCGGTCGCCGTCGACGAGCACGGCGCCGTCTTCGACCGGGGTGCCCGGACGCGGCAGGATCCGGCTCGCCGTCAGCAAAAGCTGCAAGGTCATGCCCCGTTCCTCGCCACCGCGGCCGAAAGCGCGAGCAACGGCCGCACGTCGGATTCGATGTCCGCGCCGCCGCCGGGGAGCACGAGTTTCGCCCGTCCGTCGGTCTCTTCACCCGCGGCTTGCCTGGCGATCGCCGTCTTCAGTGCCTCCGCCGCCGCCAGCGGGTCGTCGACGGCGAGCGCGGTGAGGTCGGTTTCCAGGTACGGGCTCAGCTGCACGAGTCCGTCACGGATCTCGATCACGCGGCGGTAGTAGTGGCGGTGGACCGTGCGCGGGCGCCAGCGCTCCCACCGCCTTTGCGGCGTGCTCCGGAGCACGATGTTCGGATAGACCTCGGCCAGCGCGGTCCACAAGGGGGTGAGCCGTTCGTGGTGGAGCCGATGCTGGCGACGGCGGCGCAGCGCGGCGAACCGGGCGCGGGCGCCGGGATAGGTGATCCCCGCGAGGAAGAGCACGATCCCGAGGATCACCAGCGGGACGGCGACGACGAGCAGAATCGGGATCGACGGCCCGAACGCCCAGGCGATCACGATGTAGAGCGCGCGGAAGACGCTGCCCGCCGACAGGCAGATCAGCCCGGCGGCGCTGAGCTTCAACCCGGTCCGCAGATGCCGGTCCGCGGTGCGGATGTACCGGAAGATCCACCAGGCGCAGGCGGCGAGGCCGTAGATCAGGTACAGCCCGGCCCCGAGGTAGAACAGCGCGACGCCGGGCTCGTGCACGAGCTTCGGGCTCAGCGCGAGCCCGCGTGCCTCCGGCGGGGTGATGGCCATGGCGACCAGCATCAGCGCGATCGCGCCGGACAGCGGGACCAGTTCGAACAGGACCCGTCGTGGCCTGCGCGGCCCCAGCGCGGAGCCGAGGAAGACGAGCAACAGCGCGCACACCCCGAAGGCGAGCAGGATGTTGTTGACCAGGCGTCCGGTGCCCTTGCCGGTCAGCCCGTCGAGCCAGCCGGAGATCACCTTCTGCTGGGCGAGGAAGGAACCGGCGACACAGACGATCGTGACGGTGATCGCCCAGTTCGGGAGCACCCGCGGCGCCCGGTACGTCTGGTAGATCCGCCAGGCGAGCGCGGTCGCGAACAGCGCCATCGCCACGATGTTGACGGGAGAGAACAGCGCGTTCACAGCCACCCTTGATGGTCGCCCAGCGCGCCTTGGACGCGGCGGACGTCATCGTCGTCGGCGCGACGGGGGATCGTGTAGTTCAAGACCGACGCCCATTCGAGGATGATCGTCGCCACGGTCTCGGCTTCCCATTCGTGCGCCTCATCGTAGGAGGTGCGGCGTAACGCGCGATGGACGGCGTCGCCGTCGAGGCCCGGTGCCGGGCCGCGCAGGAAGTCGGCGGGTTGGGCGTCGCCGCCGGGGTGGTGATCGGCGAGCATATGCCCGAGTTCGTGCAGGATGATGTGATCCTGATGGGACTTCGTGGTCTCCTGCTGGAAGAAGATGTAGTCCGCGGAGCCGGTCGCGATCCAGCAGCCGAACGGGCCGGGCACCTCCAGCGGATACGGCATCAGCCGGATCGGCCTGCCCCGCTGATCGCCGAGCCGCTCACAGAGCACGCCGACGTCGAGCGGCGGTTCGATGTCGAGCTTGTTCAGCATCTTCCGGCAGCGTTTGCGGAGCTCGCGTTCCTTCATCGGTTTTCGCCAGGATGCTCGCGTTCGGCGGCGCGTTCGTATCGTTCGACGAGTTCCAGCAGGTCCATGACCTGACGACGGCCCTGCGGCGAAAGCTCCTGCGCGCGCATGGCCATGAGCTTCGCTTCCCCGGCTGGTTGGGGTTCCTGGTCGTCGAAGAAGTAGGTGACGGGGACGCCGAAGAGCCTCGCGAGAGCCTCGACGTAGTGGATCTTCGGATTGACCCGCTTGCCGGTGGCGAGCTGCTGGAGATACGCGGGCGACATCGCGGGGCCACCCGCGCGGTCGATCGCCGCGGACAGCTCGCGATAACTGTGCGGGGCACCCTCGTCGGCGCGCACCGAATCGATCAGCGCGCTGAGTTTCTCGGCGAAGGTCTGGTGCGGCGACATGACCCCCCGTTCATTTCATCGTCCCGTTCCGTAGTGGGAGTGTAACGCGATCCGGCCTGTCCGCAGCTGTTGACAGCGCCTGTATGCAGTGGTTTACAGTTGTCAAGCGGTTTCGGACCGTGCCCGGCCTCTCTCTCCGGAATCCGTGCCCTGGGGGTGCACGGAGTACGGAGCGAGAGGCGTTTTCCCCGGTGGGTGCACAAGATCGTGCTGGGTGTAGTACGCTTTGGTGGTCAAGGTCGATCGCCGTCACGGCGAACCCTTGACCTAGGCCTGTTGCCGGAGGTCGACCCCCAGGGCTTCCGGTGACAGGCCCCTTACTTTTCCGGGGCGTTCCGAGTGTCTCGCCGGGCGAGACAGCACTGACACATATAGAGCGCATTCAGCGGACTGAATGCGTCAGGTCATCACTGTGGCCGCGAGAGTGCCACCCAGTTCGAAACAAGCCTCCAGATCCTCTTTGCCTGGTTCGCCGGTGACGAGGACCGGGGAAGCGGCACGTTCCCAGCCGAGGCCGGTGGTGATGCTCTCGATCCCGCGCACGGTTCCCGCGGTGTCGTTGTTGCCGTGCACGAAGAAACCGAACGGTCGTCCCCGCGTGGAATCCAGGCACGGGTAATAGACGGTGTCGAAGAAGTGCTTCAGCGCCCCCGACATGTAACCGAGGTTCGCCGGGGTGCCGAGCAGATAGCCGTCGGCTTCGAGGACGTCGGGCACGGTCGCGGCCAGCGCCGGACGGCGCACCACGTCGACGCCCTCGATGTCCGGATGCTTCGCGCCGGAGAGCACGGCTTCGAACATCGCCTGCGTCGAGGGCGACGGCGTGTGGTGCACGATCAGCAGCTTCGCCATGGACCGATCCTCAGGCCAGCCGGGACTCGATGTCGGCACGGACCGCGGCCAGCCGGGTTTCGGCGGTGGCGCGTGCTCCGGCGAGGTCGCCGGAAACCGGCTGCTTCACCTGGAGGTACGCCTTCAGTTTCGGCTCGGTCCCGGACGGCCTGATCACGACGCGCAGGCCTTCACCGGTCAGGCGGAGGACGTCGGCGCCGGGCAGGAGATCCTCCATCGTGACGTCGGTGCCCGCCACCGACGCCGGGGGAGTGGCGCGCAGACTGGCCATCAGTTTCTCCCGCACCGACAGATCGGTGACCCGCAGTGAGACCTGATCCGTCACATGCACCCCGTGCCGCACGGCCAGTTCGTCGAGGACGTCCAGCAGGCCTCGGCCGGCCGCGCGGAGGGAGGCGGCCAGCCCGGCGGCGAACACGGCGGCGGAGATGCCGTCCTTGTCCCGCACGAAATGGGGGTTCACGCAGAGACCGAGCGCCTCTTCGTAGGCGAACACGAGTCCCTCGCCCGCGCGGACCAGCCACTTGAACCCGGTCAAGGTCTCCGCGTAGCGCGCTCCGAATTCCTTCGCGACCTCGCCGAGCATCGACGACGACACGATCGTCGTGGCCACCAACGGATCTTCAGTGTCCACAGTGGACAGAACGTGCCAGCCGAGCAGGACGCCGGTTTCGTCGCCCCGCAGCATCCGCCACGAACCGTCCCGCTCGCGCACGCCCAGCGCGCATCGGTCGGCGTCGGGGTCGAGCGCGATCGCCAGCTCCGCGTCCACTTCGGACGCCAGCGCGAGCAAAAGGTCCGTCGCGCCCGGTTCCTCCGGGTTCGGGAAGGAGACCGTCGGGAAATCGGGATCCGGGGTGGCCTGCTGGGTCACCTGATGCAGATCGGTGAACCCGGCCCGGTCGAACGCCGCGCGCAGGGTCTCCGCGCCGACGCCGTGCAGCGCCGTCGCGGCGACCTTGATCTCCCGTTCCGCGCCGCGGGGGAGGAGCGCGACCTTGGCGAGGTAGGCGTCCAGGAGCTCGTCGCCCAGTACCTCGGCGCCGGGCGCGCGCGGTACGCCGATCGCGGGAGGAGCGGCTTCGATGGCCTGCTCGATCTGGCCGTCCGACGGGGGGACGATCTGGCCGCCGGTCGCGTCGTAAAGCTTGTAACCGTTGTCCGCGGGCGGATTGTGCGATGCGGTGATCTGGATGCCGGCGACCGCGCCGAGTTCCGGCACGGCGAACGCGAGCACAGGAGTCGGCAGCGGCCGTGGAAGCACCTTCACCGCGAATCCGGCGGCCGTCAGTACTTCGGCGGCGGCCGTGGCGAAGGCCTCCGAACCGTGCCGCGCGTCGCGGCCGACCACCACGACACCACCCGGATGTCCTTGCGCGTTCAGCCAGTCCGCGACCCCGGCGGTCGTCCGGGTCACGACCGCGACGTTCATCCCGTTGGGGCCCGCGCGCACCGGACCGCGCAGCCCGGCGGTGCCGAACTCGAGCGGCCCCGCCATCCGGTCCGCGAGTTCTTCCGCCGCCCCGGCCTCGCCGCCCATCGCGCGGGCGAGGATGTTCTGCAGTTCGACGCGGGAGCCGTCGTCCGGATCATCGGCGATCCAGCGGAAAGCCTGATCCCTGAGCGCCGGGGTCAAGGAAGTCGTCACCGAGCCAGCCTACGGGTACCTTGGAAAAGGTGCGATTGATCTTCACTTCTCTGGTGAGTCATGGTCATCTCTATCCCCTACTACCGCTCGCCGTCGCCGCGCGCGACGCCGGGCACGAAGTACTCTTCGCCACCGGCGAAGACATGCGGCCGGTCGTCGAAAAGGCGGGTGTGGCCACGGAAAGCGCCGGATTCGGGATTCGCGAAGCGTTCGCGTCGCTCCTCGGTCCCGACGTCGATCCCCGTGACCCCACCGCCCCGCCGGAGTCGGTTTATCCCGTGGTCGGGCAAGTGTTCGGAAATGTGCTGCCGCGGCGCTTCGTCGCCGACCTGACGCCGCTCTTGGAGCAGTACCGGCCGGATCTGGTCGTCTACGAAAGCGGCAACCCCGGTGGCGCCATCGCCGCCCATCTCGCCGGGATTCCCGCGATCGGGCACGGTTTCGGCCGGGTTTCGCCGAGCGAGCTCCTCGACCGCATCAACGATCACGTCGAGGAGTACGCGAAAGAGGTCGGCGTCGAAACCGCCAAGCTGCCTTCGTTCGGCGACCCGGTCGTCGACATCTGCCCGGAATCGGTGCAGTCGCCCGATTTCCTGGCCGAGGCGAAACGAATTCCGCTGCGTCCGGTCGGCTGGGCCGAGCCGGGTGACCTCCCGGCAGGCGTGCTGGGGCGCGACAAGAGCCGTCCGCTGATCTACCTGACACTCGGCACCGCCTTCGGTGACGAGGGCGTGCTGAAGCGGGCCATCGCCGGTCTGGCGCGGCTGAAGGCGGACGTCCTGGTCGCCGCGGGGCCCACGGTCGAGCCGGCGCAACTGGGCGAAGTCCCGGGGAACGTGCGTGTCGAGGCGTGGGTACCGCAGACCGAACTCCTGCCGCACGTCGACCTCGTGGTCCACCACGGTGGAAGCGGGACGACGCTGGGGGCTTTCGGCGCGGCTCTGCCCCAGCTGGTGCTTCCACAGGGCGCGGACCAGTTCACGAACGCCGAAGCCGTGGTCGCGGCCGGGGTCGGCGGTCAGCTCATCGGCGCGGAAGGCACCGAGGACGCCATTTTCGAGCAGTCGCGAAAGCTGCTCGCCGACGACGGCGTCCGTGCCGCCGCGCGGAAACTGGCCGACGAGGTCGCCGCGATGCCGTCACCGGCGGAGGTCGCCGCGCGGCTGCCCGAGTTCGCGGGCTGAAGCCTTAGAACCTGTGAAGCGCGTGAAGGCCCCCTTCCCTCTTGAGTGACCCAGCCGAGGGGAGGGGGCCTTCACGCGCGAAAAGGTCAGGCTCGGGCGACGAGTTCCTTGAGGAGGGTGCCCATGCGGGTGGCCGACTGGCGGCCCGCTTCGAGGACCTCCTGGTGGTTCAGGGGTTCCCCGGTCATCCCGGCGGCCAGGTTGGTCACCAGTGAAAGCCCGAAGACCTCGACCCCGGCGGCGCGGGCGGCGATGGCCTCCAGCACCGTGGACATGCCGACGAGGTCGGCACCGAGCGTCCGCAGCATCCGGATCTCCGCCGGAGTCTCGAAATGCGGCCCGGTCAGTCCCGCGTAGACGCCCTCTTCCAGCGACGGGTCGATGGTCCGGGCGATGTCGCGCAGCCGCTTCGAGTACAGATCCGTCAGGTCGACGAAGTTCGCGCCGACGATCGGCGAACGCGCGGTCAGGTTCAGGTGATCGGAGATCAGCACCGGCTGCCCGACGTGGAAGCCCTCACGCAGACCGCCCGCGGCGTTGGTCAGCAGCACCGTCCGCGCGCCCGCCGCCGCGGCGGTCCGCACGTTGTGCACGACCGGGTCGATGCCCTTGCCCTCGTAGAAATGCGTGCGGCCCAGCATGATCAGCGCGCGCTTTTCGCCGACCCGGACCGACCGGACGGTTCCCCCGTGTCCCACCGCGCCCGGCGCGACGAATCCGGGCAGTTCGCCCAGCGGGATCTCCGCCTCGGGCTCCCCGATGACGTCCGCCGCCGGGCGCCAGCCCGAACCGAGCACGACGGCGATGTCGTGCTTCTCGACGCCGGTGCGTTCGGCGATGGCGGCGGCCGCCGCGACCTCGTTCTCACTCATGCCGACGAGCGTATCCGGACAGTTCGCACGAGCAGGAACGCCACCAGCCCGAACGGGGACAGGAAGATCGTCAGCGCCAGGATCGGGCCGGTCACCAGCGGATGGATCCGGTGCTCGCGGGCCTCGAAGTACATCCATCGCGCGATGAACAGGTCGAAGGCGATCAGATGGGCCCAGATCGCGGCCGCCCCGTACGGCGATCCGGTGAACGCGCTGAGCACGTCCAGATCCGGCCTGCTCACCGCCGTCCACAGTTCGCCGAAGTGGGGGATGGCGAGGGCGAAGTACGGCACGAGCGGCAGCAGCGGCACCCATGGCGAGGACAGGATCCGGCGGGTCCACGACCAGCCAGGCAGGAAGATCATCAGCAGCCAGAAGGGCGTGGCGAGGGGGAAGGTCCAGGTGAACAAGGTCTCGACACTCATCGCAGCGATGCCTCCAGCTCCCGGTCCTTCACGGGCCGCCCGATCGCGATTAGCCCGCTAAAGGCGACGCCGGCGACGAGTAGGGCGAAGGCCGTCAGCGTCTGACCGTCGGGGGCGACGATCGACTGGCCGCGCAGGGCCTGCCAGGTGAGCAGGGCGAGCAGGCCCGCGTATCCGGCGCCGGCGATCAGCACCAGGCGTGTCCGGAGGACGCCGTCGCGAAGGCGCGGGTAGCGCGCGGCCAGGACGCCGAGGGCGAGTGCGAGCAGCGGAAGTACCTGAAGGGCGTGCAGACCGATGAAGTGCGGGATCCGCAGGTCGCCACCGACCGTGCTCCAGCCGAGGATCGGCAGGCCGGGGCCACCGTCCGGGAGCCCGACGGTATGCGCCCCGATCATCGCCGAGGTCCCGGTCGCTTCGATCGCGGCCTTTTGCTCGGGGGTGGGGCCGGTCATCAGCGTCGCCAGCGAGATCCCGGCCATGCCGAGGAGCGCGCCGAGCCGGGCCGCCCACGCCGTCGCGCGGTCCGGGGTCCGGCTGAACAGGACCGCGATCGTCAGTACGAGATTGACCAGCCACAGCGTCGCGATCATCCCGCCCATGACCTGGAAGATCACGTTGTCCAGCGGGGTCTCGTTGTTGAAGTGGCTCGCCCGGACGCGAAGGGCTTGGAACACCATCAGCGCGTACTCGGCCGAGAAAATCACGACGAGGGCGTTCGCCAGCCAGTTCGCCGTCCGCCGGAACTTGGGCAGCAGGGAGACGAGCCAGCTCCAGGTGAAGAAGTACAGCGCGCCGGAGACGGCGAATTTGAACGGTTTCGCCCAGAGCGGCGCACCGTGCAGTGTCCTCTGGTCGACGATCAGGGCGAGGACGCACAGCACGGTGATCACCGCGAAGGCCTGGGCCGCTCGATACGAACCCCGGTGCCAGGTGCGGGTTCTCTCATGGAAGTCGGTCAAGATGGTCACGGGTCCCTCCCTGAATAGATAGTCAAGCTCTCCGTTATGGGAAGTTAAGCTATCCATGCTGAGAAGTCTTCAGGGTTGACCCTGAACCGTCCCTGAGATCGGAGCGACAACGCGTGCGAATGGCGGAACTGAGCGACAAAGCCGGGGTTCCGGTCGCCACGATCAAGTACTACCTGCGGGAAGGGCTGGTCCCGCCTGGCGAACGGACGAGCCCCAACCAGGCCCAGTACGGCGACGGGCACGTCCAGCGGATCAAGCTGATCAGGGCACTGATGGACATCGGCGGCCTCTCACTCGCGACGGTCGGCGAGGTGCTGGCCGCGGTCGACGCCGGGAAGGCCAGCCCCCACCGCGTCCTCGGCATCGCGCAGGAAGGCCTCACGAACGCCCGCCAGACCGTCGACGACGAAAGCCGGGAATGGGCGCTCGCCACCGTCCGTGACCTCGCCGGGCGCCGCGGCTGGCCCTGCAAGGACCCCGACGATCCGATCATCCAGGCCCTGGTCGGCGTCCTGTGCGCCATCCGGGACGTCGGGCACGGCTGGTACCTCGACAAACTCGACGACTACGCCGAGGTCGCCGACCGGACCGCCGACCTCGACCTCCAGGGCATCGCCGGGGTCGAGTCGCTGGAGCGGATCATCGAGATCGCCGTCGTGGAGACCGTGCTCGGTGACAGACTGCTTTCCGCGCTGCGGAGGCTGGCGCAGCAGCGTGCCTCGAAGGAGCATTTCGCCCGGCTCGCCGTCGACAGCGAGTCGGGTTCGTAGGGTGGTTCCCCACCCGGACCGCGCCGGCAACCTGCACAAGCCCCACACGCGCCGTCGCTTCGCGGAAGGACCTAGCCGTCGACGGTAAGTGACTGCGCGACCGGCTCGAAGATCGCCGTCTTCGCCGACGACTCCTGCTCGATCGGCGCGGTCACCGACACGATCCACAGGTCCGTGCCCGCGCCGAACAGATCCATGAACGTCGTGCGCCTGATGGTGTCGTTCGTGGCGTCCCTGGTCGCGCCGGCGGAGCGTTCGGTCGTCCGGTAGACGTACCGCATGCTCTCCGTCCCCCGGCCGGGCACGGTGCCGGGTTCACCGACGAGCGAGAGTTCCGGATGCTGCGACTTCAGCCAGCTGAAGTAGGCGGGCGGCGGGGTCTCGGACAGGAAACCGCCGAGCCGCTCGACCCGGATGACCTGACGGCCGTCGGGTGAGACGTACTGGACCACCGTGCTCGCCAAACCCTTGGTGACGTGCGGTGCGACGAACTTCTTCCAGCCCTCCGGCACGCCGATGGTGAACCGGCCCCCTTTGAGGCCGTTCACGATGCTGGCGTCACCCTGCTGCGTGATCAGCTTCGGTGGCGGCTGGGGAACGATCGTGTCGCCCTGTTCCAGCGCGGCAGGCGGCCGCAGATCCTCTCCGCCGACGGCCCTGGCCAGGACGAACCCACCGGCCGCCGCCAGGAGGAACACGACGATCGACGCGAGCGCCAGCACCACCGTGACCGCCGTCGACCGGCCGGGCGGACGCGGCACCGCCGGCGTGACCGTCGGCATCGGCGCCAGTTCGGCAGGTGGTTCCGAAAAGCGGGGTTCCGCGGCGGGCTCGGACGGGCGCAGGAACGGCAGTGGCCCGGGGTCGGCGGCGAGTTCGGAACTCGTGCCCTCCGACGGCTTCTCGGGCGTGACTGTCTTGATCACCTGGGTGTCGGTCGCGTCCAGATGCGCGGTGGTCTTCTTGCCGTCGGGCGTGTGGAACAGCTCGGACGGGAAGAGGTCGATCAGTGTCTTGGCCTGCAACGGGTACAGGCGGCGCCGCACCTCGCGCAGCGTGATCCGCTTCGACGGCTCCTTCTTCATGAGCGCGCCGATGACGTCGGACAGCGGACCGGGGCCGGGCTTCGGCACCTTCCCGTTGACGACCTTCCCGACGGTTTCGAGCGGGTCGCCGTCGGCGTCGTAGGGCGGCGAGCCCTCGACGGCGGCGAACAGCGTCGCGCCGAGACCCCACAGGTCGGCGGCGGGGACGACCGCGCCGCCGGAGGCGACCTCGGGCGCGATGTAGGCGGGGGAGCCCAGCATCATCCCGGTGCGGGTCATGGTGGCTTCGGAGACGTTGCGGGCGATCCCGAAGTCGGTGAGCTTGATGCGGCCGTCGCCTGCGACCAGGACGTTCCCCGGTTTGACGTCACGGTGGGTGATCCCGGCGGCGTGCGCGGCTTCGAGCGCGGAAGCCACCGCGATGCCGACCGCCGCCGCCTGCTCGACCGTCAGCGGCCCGTGGTCGCGCAGGATATGCGCGAGGCTGCGTGACGGCAGCAGTTCCATGACCACGAACGGTTCGTCGTTCTCGCGCGCGACGTCGTGCAGGATGATCACGTTCGGGTGACTCAGGACGGCGATCGCGCGGGCCTCGCGCAGGGTCCGCTCACGCAGTTCGTCGGCCTGCGAAGCCGGGACGCCGGGCGGTAGCCGCACTTCCTTGACCGCGACCGGGCGGTGCAGGAACTCGTCGTAGGCCGACCAGACGGTGCCCATCGACCCCGATCCGATGACCGAGCGCAACCGATATCGCCCGGCGACGACACGCTTCTCTTCGCCGGGGCTCTCGCTGGACTCGGTGGGGTCGGACGGCACGGCCCCAATTGTGTCGTATGCCCCCGTGGCGGGCTTATGCGCCGTGCCCTGTCGGAGTGAACGGGGCCACCCCTTGGCGCGACTAGCGTCACAGGTAGGGGCTGTTAGGGGCCGTTAGCATCGTGGGTTATGACGGAAGTGGCCGGAACGGAGTCAGTGCCGACCCCAGCTGAGCCCGCTGAGCCCGACGACCTGGTGCTCGCGGCGGAGTTCCCGGAAGCGAGCCGGGAGCAGTGGCGGGAGCTCGTCGCCGGGGTGCTGCGCAAAAGCGGCGCGATCGACGAGGCGTTCGACGGGCTGCCCGAAAGCAAGCTCGTCACCCGGACGTATGACGGCCTGGAGATCCAGCCGCTTTACACCGCCGAGGACACGGTCGAGGGGACCGGCTTCCCCGGCCTTCCGCCGTTCGTGCGAAGCGCCCGCCCCGAAGGTTCGGTGACGACGGGGTGGGACATCCGCGCCCGCTACGCCCGCCGTGACGCCAAGGTCACGAACACCGCCATCCTCGCCGACCTCGAAGGCGGCGTCAGCTCGATCTGGTTGCGCGCGGGCGCGGGCGGGGTGCCCGTGACCGAGCTGGCCGACGCGCTGAACGAGGTCTACGTCGACCTCGCGCCTGTCACCCTCGACGCGGGCGAAGAGTGCGAAGCCGCGGCCACCGCGTTGTTCGAGATCTTCGCCGAACGCGAGATCCCGGCGAGCGCGGTCACCGCGACCCTCGGCGCAGACCCGATCGGGCTGACCGCGCGCACCGGTTCGGCGCATCCGCTCGCTCCCGCCGCCCAGCTGGCGGCCCGGGTCGCGAAGAGTCACCCGAAGGTGCGGACGATCGTGGCCGACGGCCTGCCGTTCCACGAAGCGGGCGGCTCGGACGCGCAGGAACTCGGCGCGGCCATCGCGGCGGGTGTCGCTTATCTGCGCGCGCTCACCGAAGCGGGCCTGGACGTCGACACCGCGGCCGGACAGCTCGAATTCCGGCTCGCCGCCACGGCCGACCAGTTCCTCACGATCGCCAAGTTCCGCGCCGCGCGGCGCTTGTGGGCCAGGGTCACCGAGGTCTCCGGCGGCAAGGCTTCCGGTATGCGGCAGCACGCGGTCACCTCGCCCGCGATGCTGACCCAGCGCGATCCGTGGGTGAACATGCTGCGCACGACGGTCGCCTGCTTCGGCGCCGGGGTCGGCGGCGCGGACGCGATCACCGTGCTCCCGTTCGACGCCGCGATCGGCCAGCCGGACGCGTTCTCCGCGCGGATCGCGCGCAACACGCACGCCGTCCTGCTGGAGGAGTCCAAACTCGCCGGGGTCATCGACCCGGCCGGTGGCTCCTGGTACGTCGAGAACCTCACCGACGAACTGGCCAAGGCCGCCTGGCGCGAGTTCACCGCCATCGAAGCGGCGGGCGGGATCGAGGCCGAACTGACCTCGGGCGCGCTCGCGGGACGGCTCGCGGAGACCTGGGAGAAGCGGTCGAAGCGGCTCGCGACGCGGCGCGATCCGATCACCGGCGTGAGCGAATTCCCCAACCTGACCGAAAAAGCGGTCGTTCGCGACCCGGTCGAAGCCCTCCCGGACGGCGGCCTGCCGCGGCACCGGTACGCCGAGGCCTTCGAAGCCCTGCGGGACCGGGCGGACGCGCATCCCAGCCGTCCCCGCGTCTTCCTCGCCACCCTCGGCCCGGTCGCGGCGCACACCGCGCGGGCGAGTTTCGCGGCGAATCTCTTCCAGGCGGGCGGGATCGAAGCCGTCAACCCCGGCGCCCCCGAGGACGTCGTCGCGGAATTCCGCGCCAGTGGGACGAAGGTCGCCTGCCTCTGCGGAAGCAACACCTCCTACGCGGAAGAAGCCGACAGCGTCGCGAAGGCGTTGAAGGAAGCAGGAGCCACGACAGTGCTTCTCGCCGGGAAGCCCGGCGACCACCCGGACGTCACGGGCTACCTCTACACGGGCTGCGACGCCTTGGAAATCCTGACCGGCACGTTGAACGAGCTCGGAGTGCAGTGATGACCATCCCGAACTTCTCCGGAATCGAGCTGGGATCGCCCGACCCGGCGGACCGTCCTCAGTGGACCGAAGCCCTGCATGCCGCCACCGGCAAGGGACCCGACGCGCTCACCTGGGAGACGCCGGAGGGCATCGGCGTCAAACCGGTCTACACCGCCGACGATCTGTCCGGAGTGGACTTCCTCGGGACGTATCCGGGTATCGCGCCGTACCTGCGCGGCCCGTATCCGACGATGTACGTCAACCAGCCGTGGACCATCCGCCAGTACGCGGGTTTCTCCACCGCCGAGGAATCGAACGCCTTCTACCGCCGCAACCTCGCCGCCGGGCAGAAGGGCCTTTCGGTCGCCTTCGACCTCGCGACGCACCGCGGCTACGACTCGGACCACCCTCGCGTCGCCGGTGACGTCGGCATGGCGGGCGTCGCGATCGACTCGATCTACGACATGCGCCAGCTCTTCGACGGCATCCCGCTCGACAGGATGAGCGTCTCGATGACCATGAACGGCGCCGTCCTGCCGGTGCTCGCGCTCTACGTCGTCGCGGCCGAGGAACAGGGTGTCACGCCGGACAAGCTGGCCGGGACCATCCAGAACGACATCCTCAAGGAGTTCATGGTCCGCAACACCTACATCTACCCGCCGCAGCCGTCGATGCGGATCATTTCGGACATCTTCTCGTTCACCTCGCGGAACATGCCGAAGTACAACTCGATCTCCATCTCCGGCTACCACATGCAGGAGGCCGGGGCGACCGCCGATCTGGAGCTGGCGTACACGCTCGCGGACGGCGTCGAGTACATCCGCGCCGGGGTCGAGGCAGGGCTGGACGTCGACAAGTTCGCGCCACGCCTGTCCTTCTTCTGGGCGATCGGCATGAACTTCTTCATGGAGGTCGCGAAACTCCGCGCGGCACGACTCCTGTGGGCGAAGCTGGTGAAGGGTTTCGAGCCCAAGAGTTCCAAGTCGTTGAGCCTGCGGACGCATTCGCAGACCTCGGGCTGGTCGCTGACCGCGCAGGACGTCTACAACAACGTCGTCCGCACCTGTGTCGAGGCGATGGCGGCGACCCAGGGCCATACGCAGTCGTTGCACACCAACGCTCTCGACGAGGCGCTCGCGCTGCCGACGGACTTCTCCGCCCGCATCGCGCGCAACACGCAGCTGCTGCTGCAGCAGGAATCCGGCACCACGCGCGTGATCGACCCGTGGGGCGGCAGCGCGTTCGTCGAGAAGCTGACCTACGACCTCGCCCGCAAGGCGTGGGGGCACATCACCGAGGTCGAGCAGGCGGGCGGCATGGCCAAGGCGATCGACGCGGGCATCCCGAAGCTGCGCATCGAGGAGGCCGCCGCGCGGACCCAGGCGCGGATCGACTCCGGCCGCCAGCCGGTGATCGGGGTCAACAAGTACCAGGTCACCGACGACGAGCAGATCGACGTGCTCAAGGTCGACAACGCCGGCGTGCGCGCGCAGCAGCTGGAGAAACTGCGGCGGCTGCGCGAAGAGCGGGACGAGGACGCGACGCAGGATGCGCTGCGACGGCTCACGGCCGGTGCGCAGGCCGACGGCAACCTGCTCGCGCTGGCCATCGACGCCGCCAGGGCGAAGGCCACCGTCGGGGAGATCTCCGACGCGCTGGAGAAGATCTGGGGGCGCCACTCCGGCCAGATTCGTACCATCTCCGGTGTGTACCGCGAGGAGGTCGGCAAGGCCGAGAACGTCGAGCAGGCGCGTGAGCTGGTCGAGAGTTTCGCCCAGGAGGAGGGCCGCCGCCCCCGGATCCTGGTCGCGAAGATGGGCCAGGACGGCCATGACCGCGGCCAGAAGGTGATCGCGACCGGCTTCGCCGACATCGGTTTCGACGTCGACGTCGGCCCGCTGTTCTCCACCCCCGGCGAGGTCGCGCGGCAGGCGATCGAGGCCGACGTGCACGTGATCGGCGTTTCGTCGCTGGCGGCCGGGCACCTTTCGCTGGTCCCCGCGCTGCGCGCCGAACTCGCCGAACAGGGCCGCGAGGACATCATCGTCGTGGTCGGCGGCGTCATCCCGCCGCAGGACTACGAGGAACTGCGCGCGGCGGGCGCGGCGGCGATCTTCGGGCCCGGCACGGTCATCGCCGAGGCGGCGATCGACCTCATCGGGCAGCTGACCGCTCAGGAGTCCTGAGTCTTGCCGCGCAAGATCGACGTCGAGGCACTGGCGAAGGGTGTCCTCGCGGGTGACAGGGGCTTGCTCTCGCGGGCGATCACGCTGGTCGAGTCGAACCGCGAGGACCACCGGGCGCAGGCACAGGAGCTGCTCGTCGAGCTGCTCCCGCACGCGGGCGGCGCGCGACGCGTCGGCATCACCGGCGTGCCCGGTGTCGGCAAGTCGACCTTCATCGACCAGCTCGGCACGGATCTGACCGAGGCCGGGCACCAGGTGGCCGTTCTGGCCGTCGACCCGTCCTCGACGCGGACCGGCGGTTCGATCCTCGGCGACAAGACCAGGATGGCGCGGCTCGCGGTGGACCCGAAGGCGTTCATCCGTCCTTCGCCGACCTCGGGGACTCTTGGCGGTGTTGCGCGGGCGACCCGCGAAACGATCGTGCTGATGGAAGCGGCCGGATACGACATCGTGCTGGTCGAGACCGTCGGCGTCGGGCAGTCCGAGGTGACCGTGGCGAACATGGTCGACTGCTTCCTGTTCCTGACGCTGGCCAGGACCGGCGACCAGTTGCAGGGCATCAAGAAGGGTGTCCTCGAACTGGCCGACGTCATCGCGGTCAACAAGGCCGACGGCGACCACGAACGAGAAGCGAAGCGCGCGGCCCGCGAACTCTCCGGGGCCCTGCGGATGATCTACGGACGCGACGCCGAGTGGACCCCGCCGGTGCTGACGTGCAGCGCGCTCACCGACGTCGGCCTGGACGAGGTGTGGGCCGCGATCGGCCGTCACCGTGACGTTCTGCTCGCGTCCGGCGAACTGGACGAACGGCGACGGCGGCAACAGGTGGAGTGGACCTGGTCCATGGTCCGGGAACAGCTGCTCGGAAACCTCGCCGCGCATCCGGACGTGCGAGCGGTCGTTCCGGACGTCGAACGGGCGGTCCGGGCCGGTGAACTGACCCCGACACTGGCCGCCCAGCGGATCTTGGCGGCGTTTTCCGGTCCTCCGCGTGGCGGCTGACGCGGGAACGCGGCAGAGTGCAGAATCGGATTCGCGCTCTGTCGACGAAAGGGAGTCATGCCGAAAAGGTCTCGTCTCGGACAGCTGGCCGGGCTGATCGCCGCCGGGCTGGTCGTCTGCGCCCCGGCCGCGCAGGCCGCGCCGCTCCCGGCCACGTCGTCGGTGATCACGCAGGCAGCGGCGGTGCACGTGGTGCCGTCGCAGACGCAGCCGGGACCGGTGCTCGACCCCGCCGAGACCGACAAGGCCAACAGCCAGGAGACCAAGAACAAGGTCATCGCGGGCATCGTCGCGGCGGTGCTGCTCGGGCTCGTGATCCTCGGTCGCCGTACCCGCTCCAAGAAGAAGAAGTCCTGAACCGCTACCGGTAAGTAGTAGAGCTCTCCGCTTAGTCCGGGCTGAACTCCTCGTAGCCGTTCAACGCAGATCCACTACCGGCCGTCTAGGGCTCGATCACTCGACGAGCGGCTTGTCATCTGCATGGTGCACGATCTACCGCAAATGCGAATCACAGATCGATCGGCACCCAGCGTGTCTTCAGTGACCACTCGTACGGTGGTAGACGAAGGCAACTGTGTTGCGGGAGGAGGTGCGGCGTGACGGTGCTCGATTCACGTCCGGACATTCCAGGCGACCCCGAGGGTCGCGTCGTTGCCCCTATAGAGGCGCCCACCGCGCTCATCTCCGAAACCGGCGTCAGCATGGCACCTGTGCATGATCTGGGTGCCGGCCGTGGCCCCTTCTGGCTCGACGACTGGCTCCGCGCGAACGCCACCGACGTCCTCGCGTGGCGCCGGCACATCCACGCGCACCCGGAGCTCTCCCGGCACGAGTTCGCCACGACCGAAATGGTCATGTCACTGCTCCGCTCGGTCGGGCTCAAGCCCTGGGTCCTCCCCGGCGGCACCGGTGTCGTCTGTGACATCGGGAGCGAAGACGCCGGTGGTGGCCGTTGTGTCGCGCTGCGCGCCGACATGGACGCCCTGCCGCTGACCGAGGCCACCGGGCTCCCGTACGCCTCCAAGACCGACGGCGCCGCGCATATGTGCGGGCACGACGCCCACACCGCGATCCTGCTCGGCGCGGCGCGGGCGCTGGCGGGCGCGCCGGAACTGCCCGGCCGGATCCGGCTGATCTTCCAGCCCGCCGAGGAGGTCATGCCCGGCGGTGCGCTGGACATGATCGCCGCGGGCGCGTTGGAAGGCGTCGAGCGGATCTACGGGCTGCACGTCGACCCGCGGCTCGAGGTCGGCAAGGTCGGCTTGCGCGAGGGCGCGCTGACGTCGGCCGCGGACATCATCGAACTGCGGCTCACCTCGCCGGGCGGCCACACCTCGCGGCCGCATCTGACCGCCGACCTGGTGCACGCGCTCGGCACGGTGATCACGTCGCTGCCCGCGGTGCTGTCGCGGCGCGTCGACCCGCGTTCCGGGACCGTGCTGGTCTGGGGCGCGGTGCACGCCGGACAGGCCGCGAACGCCGTCCCGCAGGACGGGGTGCTCCGCGGCACGCTCCGGACGGCGGACCACGAGGTCTGGACGATGCTGGAGCCGCTCGTCGCGGCTTCGGTGGAGTCGCTGCTCGCGCCGACCGGTGTCGGCTTCTCGCTCGACTACCGCCGCGGCGTCCCGCCGGTCGTCTCCGACGCGGAATCGACCGCGCTGATGCGTGCCGGTGTCGAAGCCGCGCTGGGCGAGAGCGCCGTGGCCGAGACGCAGCAGTCGTCCGGTGGCGAGGACTTCGGGTGGTACCTGGAGCACGTCCAGGGCGCCTTCGCGCGGCTCGGTGTGTGGCCCGGTGAAGGCCCGATGGCCGACATCCACCGCCCGACCTTCACCCTCGACGAGCGTGCCCTCCTGTGCGGTGTCCGCACGCTGGTCCACACCGCGCTGGCCACCCTGGCCTGACCTCCACCCCATCACGCGTGTTCTCCGTCTGATCACGCGTGATCTCCGCCTGGTCACAGGTGTTCGCCACTTCCGGTGTCGAACACCTGTCCACAGGGTTTTCCACAACCCATGGAGTTATCCACAGGTTGTGGAAAGGGGCTTTCCAGGGGCGCCGGAACCGGCGACTCTCGAGGTCATGATCGACTGGGGAGGACGACATGGGGCGGTCTCGCGTAGTGAGGCCGACAGGGTGCTGGGACGCCGGATGGTCCTCGAAGGACTGGCCACGGGTGTCCTCGCACAGCCGTGGCGGGGAGTCGTCATCCATGCCGCCGATTCGCTCAAATTGACCACGCGGGCGCAGGCCGCGCTGCTCGTGGTTGAGCAACCTGCTGCTTTGTCAGGAGCTACATCCCTTGCGCTACATGGGATATCGGCTGTGGACGACACGAGCATCCACGTGACGGTGCCCTCCTCGCGACGGAACAAGCCGAAGCCAGGTTTGGTCATCCACCACGCCGATTTCCAGCCTTCGGACATCGTCGAACTCGACGGGCTCGCGACGTTCTCCTTGGATCTGGCGCTGGCCGATTTTCTCTGCGACGGTGACAAGCGAACCGCGTTCGCCGCGTTGGACGAGGCGATGCACGGGCTTGCGCCAGACCATGTCCGGGCCCTGCGTGAGAACGTCCGGGACCGAATCATGGACCGCCGCGACCGGCGAGGTATCCACAGGGCTCTCCTGCTGCTCGACCTGGCTACCGGCAAGGCGGAATCCCCGCCGGAAAGCATCCTTCGGCTGATCGTCGTCGAGGCAGGATTCCCCATACCGGAAGTGCAGTACGAGATCACCACGATCGAGGGTCGCAAGCTGTACGTACTCGACATGGCGTGGCCGTCGAGGCGGATCGCGCTGGAGTACGACGGCTTCGCATCTCACGAGGGGCGCCACGACTATGACTCCGAGCGAGACGCACGGATGGCTGGACGGGGGTGGATCACGATCCGGGCGTCGGCGGCGGACCTGCGTGATCCCCAACGTGTCTTGGCCGAGCTGGCCAGGGCGTTCGAAAGGCGCGCAGTCGCGTGATCGGGTGGACGTCACGCGTGATTGAGCGGAGAGCTCGCGTGATCAGGCGGAGAACTCGCCGGTCAGCCGGTGATGCCCCGGCAAGGGCGGGTCCGGAGCGCTTCGACGTAGTCCGCCGGGGCGCCCGCGGCTTCGGCGGCGTCGGCGAGAACGCCGAGGTAGCGGGCCGAGGGGAGGCCGCCTTCGTAGGCGTCCAGGACGTACAGCCACGGCAGGACGGACCCGTCCATGGTCTGTACCCGCAGCCGGATCTTGGTGTGCACGCCGAGCTCGCCGCCTTCCCAGCGGTCGAGGCCGTCCTCGTCCAGCGGGGTGACGTCGTACAGCACCACGAAGACCCGGGAACCGGGGTCTTCGACGATGGTCGCCAGCGCGCCTTCCCAGCCGATGTCCTCGCCGCCGAAGGTCAGTCTCCAGCCCTCCAGCCAGCCGGTGCCGGCCATGGGCGAGTGAGGAGCGCGCTCCAACATCTGGGCGGGCTCCATATTGGATCCATACGCGGCATACAACGGCACGCCCACAGCCTAGCGACCCGGCGGTCACCCGGCTGGACGCACATGCCGTGTCCGGCCACTCAATCCGCCCAGCGGTCGCCCGCGTACGGTAAACGCAGTCACAGACACCGCTAAGAGGAGGAGACCAGTGACCAAGATCGTGATCATGGGCGGAGGCCCCGCCGGTTACGAAGCGGCACTGGTCGCGGCTCAGCACGGAGCCGACGTCACGATCGTCGAACGCGACGGTCTCGGCGGCGCGTGCGTGCTCTACGACTGTGTCCCGTCGAAGACTTTCATCGCCTCCTCCGGGGCTCTCGCGAACATGCACGACCTTCGCGAACTCGGGATCAACACCGACATGGCCGACACGAGTGTCGACCTGCCGACCGTCCACGGCCGCGTCAAGGGACTCGCGCTCGCGCAGTCCGCCGACATCCGCGCCCGGGTGCAGCGTGAGGGTGTCCGCGTCGTCATCGGCCAGGGCCGTTTCGACGACGAAGAGACCGGCCTCGCCACCCACAAGGTCGCCGTCACCGCCCCCGACGGCTCCGTCGAGGTGCTCGACGCCGACGTCGTCCTCATCTCGACCGGCGCCACCCCGCGTGTGCTGCCCGGTGCGGTGCCGGACGGCGAGCGCATCCTCGACTGGCGTCAGCTCTACGACCTCCGCGAGCTGCCCGAGCACCTGGCCGTCATCGGTTCGGGTGTCACCGGTGCCGAGTTCGCCTCGGCCTACACCGAGATGGGCGTCAAGGTCACCGTCGTGTCCAGCCGTGACCGCGTGCTCCCGCACGAGGACGCCGACGCCGCCGCCGTACTCGAAGAGGTCTTCTCGCAGCGCGGCACCACGGTCGTCAAGCACGCGCGCGCCGACAAGGTCGAGCGCACCGAAAAGGGCGTCGAGATCCACCTCGCCGACGGCCGCGTGATCGAAGCCAGCCACGCGCTGATGACCGTCGGTTCCGTGCCCAACACCGCCGACATCGGCCTGGAGAAGGTCGGCATCGAGCCGGGCCCCGGCGGGTTCATCGGGGTCGACCGCGTTTCCCGCACCAGCGCGCCCGGCATCTACGCCGCCGGCGACTGCACCGGTGTGCTGATGCTCGCCTCGGTGGCCAGCATGCAGGGCCGTATCGCGATGTGGCACGCGCTCGGCGAAGGTGTCGCGCCGATCAAGCTCAAGACCGTCGCCGCCAACGTGTTCACCCACCCCGAGATCGCGACCGTCGGCATCAGCCAGCAGGCGATCGACTCGGGCGAGGTGCCCGCCCGCACCATCATGCTCCCGCTCGCGACGAACGCCCGCGCGAAGATGGAAGGTCTGCGACGCGGTTTCGTGAAGCTGTTCTGCCGCCCCGCCACCGGCGTGGTCGTCGGTGGGGTGGTCGTGGCGCCGACGGCGAGCGAACTCATCCTTCCCATCGCGCTCGCCGTCCAGAACCAGCTCACAGTGGAACACCTGGCACTGACATTTTCGGTGTACCCGTCGCTCTCGGGGTCGATCACCGAGGCGGGCCGCCAGCTCATGCGCCACGACGACTTGGACTGATCTTCGCCGGGGGAAGCAACCCCGTCGGGGGTGCCCGCGTCTAGCGCGTGTCAGAGTTTCGTTGACAGCTAGGGGTTTTCGTGGTTCGCAGGGTGCTTTTCGGAGTGATGGTGATCGGCGCGGCGGTGCTGGCAGGTCCGGCGACCGGCCTCGCGCAGCAGCCGCAGCCCGACCCCCAGCCCGGTTCCGGTGTCACGGTGCAGCTCAACGACGACACGGCCTACGAACTCGGACTCGTCAACAAATACGTCCACGGTGATTCCAACGTGGCGCTGGCGCAGTGTCCCGGCGAGGGCCTGAAGGCGCCGAAGTCGACGACCTTCTCTTCGCCTGTTCTGACCATCGGGAAGTACGACTACGGCCCGCTCATCGGGGTCCCGGCGAACGTCAGTGCCGAGGTCGAACTCAAGGCGGGCACGGCGCCCGGCACCTACCCGCTGACCGTCAACTGCAATGGGAAGTCTTATACGGCAACGTTTTCCGTTCCTCCCCGGCAGGTGAACGCGGTACCTTCCGGCGGGGCTCGCGCGGGTGACGGCAGCATGGCCTCCTGATTCCTCTTCTTTGAAGGGGGTCGTGAGTGGTGAGTGACGTTCTGGCGAAGGGTGTTTTAGGTACCTGCGGTGGGTGTCCGTAGCGGCCGGGCCGTGAAGGACTCCTTGAGGGACTCGTCTTTGTTCACCCATCGGTGTGGAGCTTTGTGCGGATTGCCGGTGCGGTCGAGTGGGGAAGATTCCGGACGTTCAACGTCCGGAATCTTCCCCGCTCGAACCCCGCAGGTACCGGCGACTTCACACCCCTCACGTCGGCCGTCGTCTGGGGAGTGGCGCAGACCAGCAGGGCTGCGGGCAGGACACGCCGCCGGCCACGTGCGAAGCCACCCGATCGCGATCCTTTCGTGACCTGGGCGGGCAACCGTCCGGTCGTGCGCCGCGTCTGGCAGACGTGGGGACGAACGTGAAGTCGACTTGGTTACGGGGACGGCGGGCGCCGCTGGCGCTCGCCGTCGTCCTGCTGGCGGTCTTGGCGACGCTGGCCTTCGTCCTGTCCGGTCCGGGGGAGACCGGACAGGCCGCCGCGCCGCAGGTCACGGGGGAGACGTCGGCGGCGGAGCCGAGTGCCGGACCCGGCACGGAGGCCGGGGGAGAGGCCGCCGCCGAGGGGATGCCGAAGGCCGACCCGGTCTCGATCGACGTGCCGAAGATCGAGGCGAAGTCCAGTCTGATCCCGCTCGGGCTCAACGCGGACAACACCGTCGAGGTGCCGCCGGTGACCCAGCCGATGCAGGCGGGCTGGTACCGGAACGGGCCGACCCCGGGGGAGGTCGGGCCTTCGGTGATCCTCGGGCATGTCGACGGGAACAAGCAGAAGGGCATCTTCTTCCGGTTGAAGGAGCTCGCGCCCGGCGACAAGGTCTCGGTCGCGCGCAAGGACGGCACGACGGCCGAGTTCGCGGTCACGAAGGTCGAGCGGGTGGCGAAGGACAAGTTCCCCACCGACGCGGTCTACGGCGACACCACCGCGCCGGAACTGCGGCTCATCACCTGTGGCGGGGTCTTCGACAAGGCGTCGCACAACTATCTCGACAACATCATCGTTTTCGCTCGGCTGATCGCGAGGTGAGTTCCATGATCAGGTACCGGTCCGCCCTGGTGGTGGCGTGCGGAGTGGCACTGGCCGTCCCGGCCGTCGCGTACGCGCAGGACGAGGTCCAGACGAGCCCTTCGCCCACCACGACCGCGAGCCCGAAGGCGGATCCGTACCCGTTCCTCGGCCTCTCCCCGCGGCAGGCGATGGCGGCGGAGGACATCCTGGTCTCGGTCGGCTGCCCGGTCGGCGAACTGGGCGAGGTGAAATCGATGGTGCTGGACCACATCGGGAAATTCGAGGTCACGAACCCGGATCCGGTGATCCAGGGCGCCGTCGCGCGGATCAGCGACAAAGCGAGGCCGGGCTTCTACGCGATCACGGCGGTCTGCAAGACGACCACGATGACGGCGAATCTCCAAATCGTGGCGAAGCCGACTTCGTCGAACAAGCCGCCGAAACCGACTCTGACTTCGGGTCCGGCTCCGGCTCCTGAGAAACCGGGCCCGGCGGTGAAGCCGGCGTCGGGGCGGCAGGTTTCGAAGATTCCGGTGGGGGCTCCGCAAACCGGTGGCGGGGGCACGACCCACTGATTCGGGAGTCACGCCGGCGCTCGCTGTTCACGACACATTGATCCTTTTTCATCGTGGTACGCGGTGCAGGGAAAGCCACTTTCACAACCGTCAATGTTGTGAAAGTGCTTTCGCGACCCTTCGTTCGCGAGCGGGTGCCCAGGAACTCGCAATTCTTTTTCCCTGCCAAGGCAACCGATTCCCGTTCCCGATGGTGTTCCTGATGCGAGGGCACGCACTGAGGGAGAGAAGATCATGGGAATGAAGACGATCGTCGCGGGCGCGGGTCTGCTCGCGATGACGGCGGGGGTGCTCATCGCGCCGCAGGCGGCCGCGACAGCGCCACCGCCGAAACTGTGGGTCAGCTCGGCGAAGGTCGCGCCGGGGCAGGCTCTCGACTTCACGGCGAGCTGCTACGGCACCCGTACCGCGGTGACGTCGCCGGGGCTGGCGAGTCCGGTCACGCTCGAAGTCCAGCCTGGCTCGGGCGATCAGGCGCCGTACATCGGGCACGGCAAGGCGGGCTCGAATCTCGGCAGGTTCAAGGCGAGCTTCCACTGCGACGGTGGGCCGAACCTTCCGGCGGCCAGCGGGACGGCGACCGTCGAGTTCGAGGTCGTCTGCCTGCCGACGACGACGTCGCCCACGGCGCCCCCGTCGAGCAGCAAGCCGCCATCGAGCAGCAAGCCCCCGTCGAGCTCAAGCGAACCACCCAGCAGTGAACCGCCCAGCAGTGAACCGCCCAGCAGCGCGCCTTCCTCCAGCGCACGCGCCGTCGTCCCGGCGGCGTTGACGAAGTCGTGCGGGACGCCGCCGTCCTCGCCGGGCAAGCAGCCGCAGGTGAAGGTCACGCCGAAGGGCGCTCCGCAGACCGGTGGCGGCGCACTCGGCTGAAGTACATGAAGGCCCCCTTGCTTGCGCCAGACGCAAGCAAGGGGGCCTTCATGTATTCGGGATCAGTCCTCGCCCTCGACCCAGTCGAAGGTCTTGGTGACGGCCTTCTTCCAGTTGCGGTACTCGGTTTCGCGGCGGGCCTCGTCCATCGACGGGTCCCACTGCTTGTCCTGCGCCCAGTTGTTGCGGATGTCGTCTTCGCTCTTCCAGAAGCCGACCGCGAGACCGGCCGCGTAGGCCGCGCCGAGCGCGGTGGTCTCGTTGACCACCGGGCGGATCACGGGCACGCCGAGGATGTCGGCCTGGAACTGCATGAGCAGTTCGTTGACGACCATGCCGCCGTCGACCTTCAGCGACTTCAGCGGGACACCGGAGTCGGCGTTCATCGCGTCGATGACCTCGCGCGACTGGAACGCCGTCGCTTCCAGGACCGCCCGCGAGATGTGGCCCTTGTTGACGTACCGGGTCAAGCCGACGATCGCGCCGCGGGCGTCCGAGCGCCAGTACGGCGCGAAGAGGCCGGAGAACGCCGGGACGAAGTACGCGCCACCGTTGTCCTCGACGGTGCGGGCGTGCTCCTCGACCTCGGCCGCCGAGCTGATCAGGCCGAGGTTGTCCCGCAGCCACTGCACGAGGGAACCGGTGACCGCGATCGACCCTTCGAGCGCGTACACCGTGTCGTTCGAGCCGATCTTGTAACAGACCGTGGTGAGCAGCCCGTTGTTCGACATGACCTTCTCGGTACCGGTGTTGAGCAACATGAAGTTGCCGGTGCCGTAGGTGTTCTTCGCTTCACCCGGCGAAAGGCACGCCTGCCCGAACGTCGCGGCCTGCTGGTCGCCAAGGATGCCCGCGATCGGGACACCGGCCAGCGCGCCCTTCTCGCGGACCTTGCCGTAGGTCTCCGAGGACGACCGGATCTCCGGGAGCATCGACAGCGGGATCGTCATCTCCTCGGCGATCCCGGCGTCCCAGGTCAGGGTGTCGAGGTCCATCAGCATGGTCCGCGACGCGTTCGTCGGATCGGTGACGTGCACACCGCCGTCGACCCCGCCGGTCATGTTCCACAGCACCCAGGTGTCCATGTTGCCGAAGACCAGGTCACCCGCTTCGGCCTTCTCACGGGCACCGTCAACGTTGTCGAGGATCCACTTGATCTTCGGTCCGGAGAAGTAGGTCGCCAGCGGCAGGCCCACCTTTTCGCGGTAGCGCTCCTGCCCGCCACCGAGCGCGCCCAGGTCGTTGACGATCTTGTCGGTGCGGGTGTCCTGCCACACGATCGCGTTGTACACCGGCTTGCCGGTGGTGCGGTCCCAGACCAGTGTGGTCTCGCGCTGGTTGGTGATACCGACCGCGACGATGTCGCTCGCGACCAGGTCCCCCTTGGCGAGCGCGCCCGCCGCGACCGCGCGGGTGTTCTCCCAGATCTCCTCGGCGTTGTGCTCGACCCAGCCCGCCTTCGGGAAGATCTGCTCGTGCTCCCGCTGGTCGACGGCCACGACCCGGCCGGAGTGGTCGAAGATCATGCAGCGGGTCGACGTGGTGCCCTGGTCGATCGCGGCTACGTACGAAGTCATCGAAGCTCCAGTCTCAGGTCAGGTTGTGGACGGCGAGGAAAAGCAGGGCGGCCAGTGCGCCGCCGACCAGCGGGCCGACGACCGGGACCCAGGAGTAACCCCAGTTCGGGTTGGCCTTGTTCTTGATGGGCAGCAGGAACGCGTACGCGATGCGAGGGCCGAGGTCTCGGGCCGGGTTGATGGCGTAACCGGTCGGGCCACCGAGGGACTGGCCGATGACCAGCACGACGAACGCTACACCCGCGTAGCCGAGCGCGGAGTTGCCGAAACTCGGCGTCCCGTTCTCGCCCGTGGCGTTGGCGTAGACCGGGCTGAGCAGGATCCACGCCACCAGCACGAAGGTGCCGATGATCTCGGTGACGAGGTTCCAGGCCCTGTTCGGGATCTGCGGCGCGGTCGAGAAGATCCCGAGTGTCTCGTCGCGTTGCGGGTGGTCGTCGAACTGCAGTTTGTAGGTCGCCCAGCAGAGCACGGCGCCGAGGATCGCGCCGACCATCTGGCCGGCGAAGTAGATCGGGACGTCCGCCCATTTCGTCTTGTCCGCGATGGCGAGCCCCAGTGTCACCGCGGGGTTGAGGTGCGCGCCGCTCGGCGCGGCGATGCTGGCGCCGGTGAAGACCGCGAACGCCCACCCGAGGGTGATCATCACGACGCCACCGTTGTGGCCGTTGTTCTTCCGCAACACGTGGTTGGCGACCACGCCGTTACCCAACAGGATCAGGACCGCCGTTCCCAGCAGCTCCCAGACGAATATGGCTCCCACACTCACCGCTTTGACCTCCACTTTGGACATTCCGCGCAGGGTCGAACACGGTGTGCTACGGCGCCCTTGCCGACCCACGTCCGTGGCACGTTACCGTCGCGTATTTGTTCCTTCCAGGCGTTGTGGGAACCAATCCTTCCAAGATCGACGAGGGTTACGCCACACGTGTCACCCGCATAACGGACCGGTCGCGGCCGATCGTGCGATGCTGGAGCCACAGCGGCACAAGGAGGAATGTCACGTGGCAAGCTCTCAGCGCGAAGCCGAAAACAGCCCCGCCCGGCTGGGACCGCTCAAGCGGGAAGAGTCTTGGCAGCGACTGGGTGAGGACAAGTTCGACCTCGTCGTCATCGGCGGCGGCGTGGTCGGTGCGGGCACGGCGCTCGACGCCGCCACGCGCGGTTTGCGGGTCGCCCTCGTCGAAGCGCGCGATCTCGCTTCGGGGACGTCGAGCCGGTCGAGCAAACTCTTCCACGGCGGGCTCCGGTACCTCGAACAGCTGGAATTCGGCTTGGTCCGCGAAGCTCTTCGTGAGCGCGAGCTGATGTTGACGACCATCGCGCCGCATCTGGTGAAGCCGGTGAGCTTCCTGTACCCGCTGACCCACCGGATCTGGGAACGTCCGTACACCGCGGCCGGTCTGCTGATGTACGACACGATGGGCGGCGCGCGGTCGGTCCCCGGCCAGAAACACCTGAGCCGCGCGGGCGCGCTGCGGATGGTGCCCGCGCTGAAGCGGTCCGCGTTGATCGGCGGGATCCGTTACTACGACGCGCAATCCGACGACGCGCGGCATACGATGACCGTCGCCCGCACCGCCGCGCACTACGGCGCCGTGGTGCGCACCTCCACCCAGGTGGTCGGTTTCCTCCGCGAGGCCGACCGTATCTCCGGTGTCCGCGTCCGCGACGTCGAGGACGGCCGCGAGACCGAGATCCACGCCTCCGCGGTGGTCAACTGCACCGGCGTCTGGACCGACGAACTCCAGCGCCTTTCCGGCGGCCGCGGCCGGTTCCGCGTTCGGGCGAGCAAGGGCGTGCACATCGTCGTCCCGCGCGACCGGATCGTCTCGGAATCGGGCATGATCCTGCGCACCGAGAAGTCCGTCCTGTTCGTCATCCCGTGGCGCAACCACTGGATCGTCGGCACCACCGACACGGACTGGAACCTCGATCTCGCGCATCCGGCCGCGACGAAACACGACATCGACTACCTCCTCGAACACGTCAACACCGTCCTCGCGACCCCGCTGACGCACGACGACATCGAAGGTGTCTACGCGGGACTCCGGCCGTTGCTGGCCGGGGAAAGCGAAGAGACGTCGAAGCTTTCGCGTGAGCACGCGGTCGCCAGGGTCGCACCGGGACTGGTCGCGATCGCCGGCGGGAAGTACACGACCTACCGGGTGATGGCGGCCGACGCCGTCGACGCCGCGGCCGTCGACCTTCCGGGCAGGCCGCAGTCGTCCATCACGGACAAGGTGCCGCTGCTGGGCGCCGACGGCTACCACGCGCTGGTGAACCAGGCCGACCATCTGGCGAGCGAGCACGGGCTGCACCCGTACCGCGTCCGTCACCTGCTGGACCGGTACGGCTCGATGGTGCACGAAGTCCTCGCGCTCGGCGAAGGACGGCCGGAACTGCTGAAGCCGCTGGAGCACGCGCCGGACTACCTCGGTGTCGAGGTCGTCTACGCGGCCAGCCACGAGGGCGCACTTCACCTGGAAGACGTCCTGGCGCGCCGTACGCGGATCTCGATCGAGTACGCGCACCGCGGCGTCGACTGCGCCGCGCAGGTCGCCACGCTGGTGGGTGAGGTGCTCGGCTGGTCGAAGGACCAGGAGAAGCGTGAGGTCGAGGTCTACAAGGCACGGGTCGACGCGGAACGGGAGTCCCAGTCACAGCCGAGCGACGAGGCCGCGGACGCGTTGCGTTCGGCCGCGCCGGAAGCGCGCTCGGGGATCATCGAACCGGTGAGTTGATCCTTCCTGCCGAGTGGTGTGCCGAGCGCGCAAGGATCATTGCCTGATCCGGTGAATTTGCCATAGCGTCGGCCGTCCCCGATACGGAAGGCGGCCCTCGTGGTGTTTCTCGACTCGTCGACGTGGACGGACCGGATCTTCGCCGCAGGTTCCTGGGTGCCCGGATCCGGTGGCACCCGTGACGTCACGGAGCCCGCGACCGGAGCGGTGCTGGGAAGCGTGGGGATCGCCTCGGCCGAGGACGCCGCGAAAGCGGCGGAGACCGCGGCCGAGGCGCAGCGGGCCTGGGCGGCGACACCGCACGTCCAGCGTGCCGCCGTCCTGCGTGAAGCCGCTCGGCTGTGGTCCGAGTACGCCGACGAGATCCGCTGGTGGAACGTCCGCGAAGTCGGCGCCGTGCCGGGAGTCGCGGGCTTTTCGCTGCACGTCGCGGAGCAGGAGTGCTACGAAGCGGCGGCGCTGCCCGGCCGCCCGTACGGCGAACTCCTGCCGAGTGAAGAGCCGCGGCTGTCGATGGCGCGCCGCGTCCCCGCCGGTGTCGTCGCGGTGATCTCGCCGTTCAACATGCCGATCATCCTCGGCATCCGCTCGGTCGCTCCGGCGCTCGCGCTGGGCAACGCCGTCATCCTGAAGCCGGATCCGCGCACCGCCGTCACCGGTGGCGTGGTCCTCGCGCGGATCTTCGAGGAAGCGGGCCTGCCGCCGGGTGTGCTGCAGATGCTGCCGGGCGGCGCGGACGTCGGCGAAACGCTGGTGACGCATCCGGCGGTCCGGGTCATCTCGTTCACCGGATCGACCGGCGCCGGTCGCAAGGTCGGCGAACTCGCCGGAAAGCATCTGAAGCGGGCACATCTGGAGCTGGGCGGTAACTCCGCACTCATCGTGCTCGACGACGCGGATGTGGACGAAGCCGCCGGAGTCGCCGCGTTCGGTTCCTTCTTCCATCAGGGTCAGATCTGCATGACCACCGGGCGGCACCTGGTGCACGAGCGGTTGTACGACGATTTCGTCGAGCGGCTCGCGGCGAAAGCGGCCGCGTTGCGGGTCGGCGATCCGGCTCGGGACGAGGTCGCGCTCGGGCCGATCATCGACGCCGGGCAGCGGGACAAGATCCACGATCTGGTCACCTCCAGCGTCTCGGCCGGTGCGCGGATCGCCGCCGGTGGCGAGTACGACCGGCTCTTCTACGCCGCGACGGTGCTCGCCGACGTGCCGCCGACGGCGCCCGCGGTCGCCGAGGAGATCTTCGGCCCGGTCGCGCCGGTCGTGCGGTTTTCCGACGCGGAGGAGGCCGTCCGGCTCGCCACGGCGAGCGAATACGGGCTTTCGCTGGGCATCGTCACGCGCGATGTCCTCAAAGGACTGGAGCTGGCCGACCGCGTCCCGACCGGGATCGTGCACATCAACGACCAGACCGTCAGCGATGAGGCGAACAGCCCCTTCGGTGGCGTCGCCGCGTCGGGCACCGGAAGCCGTTTCGGTGGGGCGGCGGCGAATATCGAGGCCTTCACCGAGACGCGCTGGGTCACCGTCCGGAACCCGCCACCCACCTACCCCTTCTGACCGGCCGCGTCGCGTTTAGCCCGCTAAACGCGACTCGTCAGGCGGTGCGGTGCCAGCGGATGAGGCGTTCCCCGGTCGGGGCCGGGGCCGGTTCGGGGCCGACCAGGGTGAACCCGCATTTCCGGGCGACCGAGGCCGAAACCTCGTTCGTCTCTTCGTAGCGGTAGCTGACTTCGCGCAGGCCGAGTCCGCCGAAACCGAAGCGCAGGGCCGCGTTGAGCGCCGTGCTCGCCACGCCCTTGCCCCGGGACGCGGCACGCACCCAGACCGACGCCTCCGCGTAACCGAGGTCGAGATCGAGATCCCGCAGGCCGACCTCGCCCAGCAGCTCCCCGGTCGTCGGCTCGGCCACCGCCCAGGAGCAGCGTTCGTCCCCGGCCCATTGCGCCACGCGCAGCGCGACGTACTCGGTCGCCTCGTCGAGGTCGCGCAAGCGGTAGTTCAGGACGTACTTGCGGTGTGTCGGGTCGGCGAAGGCCGCGACCAGCGCCGGACGGTCGTCGAGGGCCTTGTCCGCCCGCAGCTGCCGCAGGTAGTACTCGCCCGCGTTGATCTCCACCGGTTCCACCCTTCGAGGGTAACCGGAACGACGGCGCCGCTTCAGCGGCGGCGGCTCATGATCAGCGCGACCGCCAGCGGGAGCAGGAACACCAGGAACGTCCCTCGGGTGAAGAAGAACAGGGCGATCGCGACCGCGGCGGCGATCGGCACGGCGCTGGCCGTCAGCCATTTCGACGGCTGGACCTCGTTCTTCGCGGACGCCTGCGCGACGCCGGGCATGGGGGCCAGCGGGAGCAGTGCGCTGGGTCTCGGCGAGGGCAGGTCCGTGAACAGCGGTTCGAGGTCGCTCACCATCCGCGCGGCGCTGACCTTCGCCGACCGGGTGCCGAACTCGTCGAGGTCGAGTCTGCCGGTGCGGACATGTTCTTCCAACGCGTCGAGCGCGTCTTGGCGTTCGGCGTCGCTCAGCCGCATGTCCGGTCTCTCGGCATTCACGTCCCGAGTCTACGGGCGCTTCAGCTCTCGAGTTCCCCGTGACGCCCGTGCCGTAGGTCGCGGCGGTGTTGTTTCGCGAGCTTCTTGTGGGTGTTGTCCCAGCCCTTGCCCCAGATGCCCTCGCCGACGGCGCTGATCCCGATCGGGACGAGGATGAACCACCAGGTGAGGTCGGTGGTGACGATGAGCGCGATGGTGGCGATGAAGAGGATCGGCATGAGCGCGCCCATGACGCGTTGCATCGGGGAGATACCCGCCCACGTCGACGCCGGTTTTTCCGGCTCGCTCACCACCGCATGGGGTTTGTCGAAGACCGGATGCGGTTCTGGCAGGTCGAGGAAGACCTCGGACAACTCGCCGCGCGTCTTGGCCGCGGTGACCTTCGCCGATCGATCACCGAATTCGTCGATGTCGATCCGGCCGACGGTCAGGTGGTCGCCGAGCGCGGCCAGCGCGGACTCACGATCCTGATCACTGATCCGCATTTGCGGTGACGACGCCTCGTTCACCCTTTCGATGGTAGGCCGAGCGAGGCGCCGCCGACCACGACATTCGTCAGTCTTTCAGCTCGAACAGCTGGGTTCCCTGGGTGACCGCCGCGCCGACCTCGACCGAAAGACCGGTCACGGTGCCCGCTTTGTGCGCGGTGACGGGGTTTTCCATCTTCATCGCTTCGAGCACGACGACCAGCTCGCCCGCCTCGACCCGCTGGCCTTCTTCGACGGCGACCTTGACGATGGTGCCCTGCATCGGCGCGGTGACCGCGTCGCCGCTCACCGCGGCCTTGGTGCCGCCCGCACGCTTGCGCGGCTTGGCCTTGACGGCCGTGCCGCCACCACCGGCGTCGAGGGAGAACCCGCCGGGAAGCGACACCTCGAGACGACGGCCGCCGACCTCGACGACGACGTTCTGGCGTGGCTGCTCTTCCTCGGCTCCGGCGGCTTCGGGAGCGACGAACGGTTCGATCGTGTTCTCGAACTCGGTCTCGATCCAGCGGGTGTGCACGCTGAACCCGTTCTCGTCACCGATGAAGGCCGGGTCGTTCACGATCACGCGGTGGAACGGCAGCACCGTCGCCATCCCGTCGGCGACCATCTCGGCCAGCGCCCGGCGGCTGCGCTCGAGCGCGTTTTGCCGGTCCGAACCGGTGACGATCAGCTTCGCGAGCATCGAGTCGAACTGGCCGCCGATGACACTGCCGGACTCGACACCCGAGTCGACCCGGACTCCCGGCCCGCTCGGCGCGACGAACTTCGTCACCGTGCCCGGCGCGGGGAGGAAGCCGCGGCCGGCGTCTTCACCGTTGATGCGGAATTCGATCGAGTGACCGCGCGGTTCCGGGTCCTCGGTGATGCGCAGCTTCTCGCCGCGCGCGATGCGGAACATCTCACGCACGAGGTCGAGGCCCGTGGTCTCCTCGGAGACCGGGTGTTCGACCTGCAGCCGCGTGTTGACCTCGAGGAACGAGATCGTGCCGTCGACGGCGACGAGGTACTCGACGGTCCCGGCGCCGTAGTAGCCGGCTTCCTTGCAGATCGCCTTCGCGGATTCGTGGATGCGCTTGCGCTGCTCGTCGGTCAGGTACGGCGCGGGCGCCTCCTCGACCAGCTTCTGGTGCCGCCGCTGCAGCGAGCAGTCGCGGGTGCCGACGACGATGGCGTTGCCGTGCTGATCCGCGAGGACCTGGGCCTCGACGTGGCGCGGCTTGTCCAGGTAGCGCTCGACGAAGCATTCGCCGCGGCCGAAGGCGGAGATCGCCTCACGCGTCGCGGATTCGAACAGCTCCGGGATCTCCTCGCGGGTACGGGCGACCTTGAGACCGCGGCCGCCGCCGCCGAACGCCGCCTTGATCGCGACCGGCAGGCCGTGCTCGTCGGCGAAGGCGATGATCTCGTCGGCGTTCGCGACGGGGTCCTTCGTACCGGGCACGAGCGGCGCTCCGGCGCGCAGCGCGATATGCCGCGCGGTGACCTTGTCGCCGAGGTCGCGGATGGCCTGCGGGCTCGGCCCGATCCAGGTCAGTCCGGCGTCGATCACCGCCTGCGCGAAGTCCGCGTTCTCGGAAAGGAACCCGTAGCCGGGGTGGACCGAGTCCGCGCCCGACCGCTTGGCGGCGTCGAGCAGCTTGTCGAAGACGAGGTAACTCTCCGCTGCGGTGGTGCCGCCGAGGGCGAAGGCCTCGTCGGCGAGACGGACATGGGGTGCGTCACGGTCCGGATCGGCGTAGACGGCCACGCTGGTCAGCCCGGCGTCCTTCGCCGCCCTGATCACCCGTACCGCGATCTCCCCGCGGTTCGCGATCAGGATCTTGGTCACCGGACCACCTGTGCCGGCCTGCTCGGTCACGCCGTACCTCCTGCGTTCGCACGTCGGGCCGCCCCGATGCGGCTCGGCAGCAGTTTAGAAGAGAATCCCGCCCCGATTAGTGAGAGCAAGGCCACCCAGTGACCTTTGTTTTATACCAGCGCGGCTTGCTTCTTCAGTTCTTCTAACAGGCCTTACACCAGCGCCTCGCGGTGCCGCAGTTCTTCCGGGAGGTCCGAATCGAGCACGATCAGGTCGTACGGCTGGGCCTGGTAGACCCGGCCGAGGTGCTCGGCCTTGACCAGCGCCCACGGCTGATGCGGGCCGCAGCACTCGACCAGACGCTGGACCGTGCTGAAGGCGATCAGCGCCATCCGGCCGTCCTTGGTCTCGCGGAGCTCGATCTCCGCACGCGTGAAGTCCTTCGGCTTTTTCGCCGTGGGGAGGAACAGGGCGTTGGGCAATCCGGGGTTCGTCACGGGAACAACATAGACGTGCACTCTGCGCGAGATCACTTACGCTCTCGGATATGCGGACTCAGGAAGCGCGGACACCGCGATCCGTGCTGTTCACCGCGCTGCTGGCGGCCGTGGTGACGGCCGGGGTCATCGTGGCCGTGGTCCTGCTCCGCCCGGACCCGCCGGTGCCCGCGGACGCGCCAGGCGGGCCATCGGTGCCCGACAGCGGCTCAGCCGTGCCCGCTGTCAACTGCGGCCAGTCGGCCTGCCGGGAGCTCGGCGCGATGACCGTCGGCGGGATGCCCGTCGTGCTCCTGGCCGACGAAGCGGGCAAACAGGGCGTGGTCCGGATCGGCTCGGACACGGTGTTCCCGCTGATGGTCAACGACATGGGGGTCACCCTCAAGGGCGATTCTCTGCGCTGCGTCGACGGCGCGACGCAGGTCTGTCTGGTGCGCGGTGACGCCAGCGGCGGTTCGGCGGGTGAGTTGTTCGTCGCGCGCGGGGGGATCTGGCGGGACACCGGGAAGCCGTATTTCTCCGACGCCGGGACGATCGCGCTGAACGACGTGACCGCCGACGGGATCGCGGACGTCATCGTCGTGCGGCACGAGTGCCCCGGCGCGCAGTCCGGGTCGGCCCGCTGCCAGGCGGCGCCGGTGCTCGCGGAGGTCTACGACGTCGCCCGCGGCTCGGTGGGCTGCACGCGCCGGTACACCGCGCCTTCGGAGCTGAGGGGCTGGCCGGACGTCCGGCTCACCCGCGCCGACCTGCGCGCCTGCCCCTGAGGGAGAGCAAGGGACCTTTGCTATCGCCTGGCGATTCGGAAGCGCGTGAAGGCCCCCTTCCCTCGACTGGTCACTCAAAACCTCAGCCGAGGGAAGGGGGCCTTCACACGCAGTACAGGGTCAGGAAGTAGCACCCGCCGCGACGGGCTTCTTGTCCTGCGTAGCGGCTTCGCCGTTGGAAGTGGGCGAAGGGTCGGTCACCGAGTTGAGCACGTCGTCGTCCAGCAGGCCTTCGCTGCGAGCGACGACGACCGGCACGACGATCTGGCCGGCGACGTTGGTCGCGGTCCGCATCATGTCCATGATCGGGTTGACCGAGTAGATCAGCGCGATCCCGAGCGCGACCTGCTGCGCGTCGAGGCCGATGAACGCCGTGGTCAGGGTCAGCGCGGTCAGCCAGCCGGTGGTGCCCGCGGTGGCCAGCGCGCCGAGCACGGCGACCACGACGATGCCGACGTACTGCCAGATGTTCAGCGAAACGCCGGACAGGTTCGCGATGAAGATCGCGCCGATCGCCGGGAACACCGCGGCGCAGCCGTCCATCTTCGTCGCGCTGCCCAGCGGAGTCGCGAAGGCGGCGTACGCGGGCTGGACGCCCAGGTTGACGGCGGACTGCCGGGTCAGGGGCAGCGTCGCGGCCGAAGACTGCGAAGCGAACGCGAACTGGATCGCCGTGCCCGCCTTGGCGAAGAACTTCAGCGGGCTGACCTTCGCCACGAACTGGAGAAGAATCGGGTAGACCACGAACAGCACCAGGAGGCAGCCGACGTACACCGCGATCGTGGTGCTGAGCAGCGGCCGGAACAGCGCGTCACCGTAGTTCGACACGGCCGCGCCGATCAGGCCGATGATGCCGATCGGGGCCAGCCGGACGATCCAGCCGAGGTAGCGCTGGATGATCTCGAAGACGCTGGTGGTGAAGTCGACGAACGGCTTGGCCTTGTCGCCGAGGCTGTAGGCGGCGGCACCGATCAGCACGGCGAGGAACAGCACCTGAAGCGTCTCACCCTCGGTGAAGGCGGTGAAGAAGTTCTTCGGCAGCAGTCCGTCGATGAAGGCGCTCCAGGAGCCCCAGTGGTCGACGCTCTTGGTCGCCTTGTCCGCGTTCTTCGCGGTCGCGGCGACGCCCTCGCCGAGGCCGCCGCTGCCCGGGTTGAACAGCTTCGCGACGGCGATGCCGATCAGCGACGCGATGAACGAGGTGATCGCGAACCACAGCACGGTCTTGCCACCCAGCCGGGCGGCCTTCCTGCCGCCGCCGAGGCCGCGCAGGCTGTTGATGCCGACCACGATCGCCGTGAAGACCAGCGGGATCACCGCGATCTGCAGCAGCGTCGTGAAGATCGTGCCGATCTGGTCGAGCAGTTCGGTCAGCCAGCTCGCCTCGGTCGTCCTGGCGAGGATGCCGAGCAGGGCACCCACGACGAGCGACCCGAGGACAGCCGCCGCGAAGACCCTTGGCCTGGTGTAGGTCCGAATGAAAGACACGGGGCGACTCCGGTGCGTGAAAGTTTCCTGATTGGCCGAACGTGAAGAACGTTCGGCGAGCCAGGACTCTTCCGGATCACCCGTTCGTGTGGGAGCTGTCTCAGGATGCGGGACGCGACCACAGATCGACGACGCTCACGCCGACCTCGCTCAGGAGGCGCCGGGTCAGCGAGAGGCTGATTCCGATGACGCTCGAGGGGTCGCCGTCGATCCCGTCGACGAACCAGCCGCCGAGTCCGTCCAGGGTGAAGCCGCCCGCCACCTGGAGCGGCTCGCCGGACGCGATGTAGGCGTCGACCTCTTCCTGCGAGGGGGTGCCGAAGCGAACAGTGGTCCCTTCGGTTCCGGACGTTTCCTTCGTCCTCGCACCGTTCTCGACGCGGATGATCGCGTGACCCGTGAGGAGTTCACCGGTTTTGCCCGCCATCGACGTCCATCGTTCGCGAGCGGCCTCCGGCGTGATCGGCTTGCCGACCATCTCGCCACCGATCGACAGCATCGAATCGCAGCCGACGATGACCATGTCGGCGCTGCCGTCGTGTGCCCCGGCGAGCGTCTCGAAAACCGCCTCGGCCTTGGCGGCGGCGAGCGCCCGGACCAGCTCCGCCGGTGCCGGATCGGTCAGGGAGGCGGCCACCGCGTCCTCGTCGACGCCGGAGACGACGACGCTCGGATCGAAGCCGGCGGAACGCAGGACGGCGAGGCGGGCGGGGGACTGGGACGCGAGGACGAAACGCACATCCGGAAGGTACTCGACGACCCTCCGTTGCCTAATTGTGACCTGGGACACCCGATCGTGGAGCTAGTTTGTTGTGGCGCGCAACATATGGATTGTTCGAGCTACGGAGGAAACAATGCCGTCCCGCCTCCGCGTCAGAAGATCGCTTCGCACGACGCAAACCACAGTGCTCGCAGGCCTGCTTTTGGCCGGTTCGGTCGTGACGCCGATGGCGTCGGCCACGCCGGGGCCGGTGTACCGGAACCCGCATGCTTCGGTGTCCTCGCGGGTCGACGACCTGCTGAAACGGATGAGCCTCGACGACAAGATCGGCCAGATGACGCAGGCCGAACGAGGTGCGGTCACGCCTGATCAGGCCGCCGCCCTCCGGCTCGGTTCGCTGTTGTCCGGCGGTGGCTCCGTGCCCGCAAGCAACACGCCGAACGGCTGGGCCGACATGGTCGACTCGTATCAGAAGGCGGCGGTTTCGACGCCGCTCGGCATCCCCACGATCTACGGCGTCGACGCCGTGCACGGCCACAACAACGTCTACGGCGCCACGATCTTCCCGCACAACATCGGCCTCGGCGCCGCCAACAACCCGCGCCTGGTCGAGAAAATCGGCCGCGCGACCGCGTTGGAGGTCGCCGGAACCGGTCCGCAGTGGGACTTTTCGCCGTGCCTGTGCGTCGCCCGTGACGATCGCTGGGGCCGGACTTACGAATCCTTCGGCGAATCCCCGCGCGACGCCGTCGCGAACGCGTCGGCCATCACCGGTCTCCAGGGGCGCAGGCTCGGGGAGAAGCCGGGCTCGGTGCTCGCGACCGCGAAGCACTACGTCGGCGACGGGGGCACCACGAACGGCGTCGACCAGGGCAACACCGAGATCAGCGAACGCGAACTGCGCCAGATCCACCTGCCGCCGTTCCGCGAGGCGATCGACCGCGGCGTCGGCTCGGTGATGATCTCGTTCTCGAGCTTCCAAGGTGTGCGCATGCACGCCCAGAAGTACCTCATCACCGACGTCCTCAAGAAGGAACTGCGGTTCTCCGGCCTGGTGATCTCGGACTACAACGCGATCAACCAGATCGACGGGCAAGAAGGCTTCACGCCCGAAGAAGTGCGGCTTTCGGTCAACGCGGGCATCGACATGTTCATGGTCCCCTGGGACGCGCCGCAGTTCATCTCCTACCTCAAGGCCGAGGTGGAGGCGGGCCGCGTCTCGACCGCCCGGATCGACGACGCGAACCGCCGCATCCTGGCGGAGAAGTTCAAGCTCGGCCTGTTCGAGCACCCGTACACCGACCGGTCGCTCCAGAAGACCTTCGGCAGCAAGGAACATCGCGAACTGGCCCGGCAGGCCGTCCGCGAATCGCAGGTGCTGCTGAAGAACGACGGTGTGCTTCCGCTGGCGAAGAAGAACAACAAGATCTTCGTCGCGGGCAAGAACGCGAACGACATCGGCAATCAGGCGGGCGGCTGGACGCTGACCTGGCAAGGGCAGAGCGGCCCGGTCATCCCGGGCACGACCATCCTCGACGGGCTCAAGTCGGGGGCGGGGAAGGGAACCACGGTGACCTATGACCGTGCGGGTGACGGAATCGACAAGAGCTACCGCGTCGCGGTCGCAGTGGTGGGCGAAACGCCGTACGCCGAGGGGCAGGGAGACCGCCCGAACGGCCTCGGCCTCGACGCGGAAGACCTCGCCACGATCGCCAAGCTGAAGAGTTCCGGTGTCCCGGTCGTCGTGGTGACCGTGTCCGGCAGGCCGCTCGACATCGCCGCACAACTGCCGCAGTTCGACGGGCTCGTCGCCGCCTGGCTCCCGGGTAGCGAAGGCGCCGGTGTCGCCGATGTCCTTTACGGCGACTACAACCCGACCGGGAAACTGACGTTCAGCTGGCCGACCAGCGCGGCCCAGGAGCCGGTCAACGTCGGTGACGGCAAGAAGGCGCTGTTCCCGTACGGCTTCGGTCTGCGGTACCGGCAGTAGAGACGTCCGCCCTCCCGCGGATGAGATGAAAGGTCCTTTCCTTGCAAAATTTGCAAGGAAAGGACCTTTCATTGCGCTCTCCGGGGCCCACCCCCGACGCGTTCAGCCCTCTGTTGAGGGGGCAGGCGGATGTTGCGTGTCCGTGAAGGCCTCCTTCCCTGCGCTCAAGGTAGGGAAGGAGGCCTTCACGGAACTTCCTGACTTGAGGCTGTGGGTGAGGGCGGGCTGAGAGGGTCGTGAGTGGCGATTCGGGTTATTGAGGGGTAAGGCAAACCTGGCGTGATCGGCTCACTGACTGGCGGCAGGCGAGGAGCTCTCCGTTGAAGAGGGGGCGTCGCTTGACTGTCCACAAGGGACACCGTTCGGGGACTCGGTGTCAGATTGATGACGCTATGTGCGGTTCCGCGCGGGGGTCGTGAGTGGCGAATAGGGTTAGAACCCTCAATGCCACTCACGACCCCCGCGCGAAACCGCACAAACCGACCAAGTCGGGCAACCTTCTTCAGAAAAGCGTCCCTTGTGGACACTGGGGGGCGCGGCCCGGCTCGGCAATCAGCCCGGTCCCGCGCCGGGACACGCCACGGTTGACTTACCCCTCGAATAAACGCGCTGAACCGCGCCGCGCCGCCATCCGTGTCGATGATGTGATGACGCGTCGCTCCGGCTGGGCTCTCCTGGTGAGCCTGTCCCTCTGCCTCACCGGGTGTGCCATGACCGTCCGGGGAGCGGCACAGCCGGTGGACTCCACGCGGGTCGCCGGGCTCGAGATCACCGACGGGCCCAGTGGGCTCAAACCCGGCGTCGCCGCGCCCGTCCTCCCGGTCGACGGCGGGGACGGCGGTGAGATCGACAGGCTCGCGGCCGGCGCCGTCGCCGATGTCCAGGGGTACTGGCGTGAGCATCTGCCGTCGGTCTTCGGCCGCGAGTTCCGGCCGCTGGCCACCCTCGTTTCGTACGACTCGGCCGGGCGTGGCCGCGTGCTCTGCGGAGCCTCCACCGCCGGGCTGGTCAACGCGTTCTACTGCGCCGCGGGCGACGTCGTCGCGTGGGACCGCGGCGAACTCCTCCCGATGCTCAACGACTCCATCGGCCAGGCGGCGGTCATGGCCGTGCTCGCCCACGAGATCGGCCACGCCGTCCAGTTCCGGCTGGGTCTCCCGGCCGCCACCCCGTCGATCGTCAAGGAACAGCAGGCCGACTGCTACACCGGGGCGTACCTCCGCTGGGTCGCCGAGGGGAGGTCGCCGATGTTCCAGGTGTCGACCGGACGCGGGCTCAACGAGGTCCTCACCGCGCTGTTCCAGATCCGTGACTCCGCCGGGGTGGCCTTCGACGACGACGGCGCCCACGGCAACGCGTTCGACCGGGTTTCCGCGTTCCAGTTCGGCTTCACCGACGGGCCCGCGCGGTGCGCGAAGATCGACGAGCGGGAGATCGAAGGCCGCAGCACACAAGGCGGTTTCGGGTCGGCCGCGGCGAACGAGCGGGCGGCGGCGGAGAACGTCCGCCTCGACGACCCCGACGCCCTCGCGGACCTCACCGCCAGCCTCCGGCAGGCGTTCCGGCTCGCGGCGACGCCGCCGACACTCACCACCGGCGCCGCGTGCGGCGTGACGAAGGAGGACGCGCTCGCGTCGTACTGCTCGGAGTCCAACCAGATCAACCTCGACCTCGACGGTCTCGTGCGCATCGGCACTCCACCCCGTCGTGGGCGCCAAGGCGGCATCGGTGACTTCGCCGCGTTCGCCGAAGTCGCGTCGCGCTACACCCTCGCCGTCCAGCAGGAGGGCGGATTCCGGCTCGACGGACCGGTGGCCGCGCAACGCACGGCCTGCCTCACCGGCTTCTGGGCATCGACCATCGCGGACGGCGGGGCACTGACCCTGGCGCCGGGCGATCTCGACGAGGCCATCGCCGAGATGCTGACCCGGAACAGCCTGATCGCGGCGGACGTCCGGGGCCGGACGCTCCCGGCGGGCTTCGCCAGGGTCGCAGCCTTCCGAGACGGCTTCTCCTCCGGCACCCAAGACGTCTGCGGCAAGAAATACCGTTAGCGCGGGCGGCGGCGGGGTGGGGGCGGGGGGCTGAAGGGCGCTTTCCCCGCATGTGATGCGAGGAAAGCGCCCTTCACCGCATGCGATGCGGGTAAAGCGTCCTTCACCCCGGTCTTGAGATAAGTACCGGCGGAGTCGGCCTTCACGCGCAAAGCGTCAGGTCACACGAAGGCGCTTTGGCCGGTGATGGCCTTGCCGACGATCAGCGTGTTCATCTCCCGGGTGCCTTCGAACGAGTAGATCGCCTCGGCGTCGGTGAAGAACCGCATGATGTCGTTGTCCAGCACGATCCCGTTGCCGCCGAAGATCTCGCGACCCCAGGCGACGACCTCCCGCATCCGCGAGGTCACGAACGCCTTGGCGAGCGAAGAGTGCTCGTCCTTGAAGATCCCGGCGTCCTGCAGCCTCGCGAGCTGCACCAGCATGCCCCACGACGCGGTGATGTTGCCGAGGCTCTTCACCAGCAGGTCCTGCACCAGCTGGAACCGCGCGATCGGACGGCCGAACTGCTCGCGCTTCTTGGCGTAGTCCAGCGCGAGTTCGTAGGCGCCGATCATCACGCCCAGCGCCTGCCACGCCACGCCGCCGCGGGTCGCCCGCAGGATCTCCGCGACGTCGCGGAAGGAGTTGATGCCCTGCAGCCGGTTGGCCTCCGGCACCCGGACGTCGGTCAGCGTGATCTCCGCGTTCTCCACGATCCGGAACGCGAACTTGTTCTCGATCTTGACCGGCACGAATCCGGGGGAGTCCTTCTCGACCACGAAACCCTTGACGTGGTTGTCGTCGACGTCGCGGGCCCACACGATGACCAGGTCGGCGAAGGTCGCGTTGCCGATCCACTTCTTGGCACCGTTCAGGACCCAGGTGTCGCCGTCGCGCTTGGCGGTGGTCCGCATGCCGCCCGCGACGTCGGACCCACCGAGCGGTTCGGTCATCGCGAACGCGCCGATCTTGTCCATCGCCGCCATCGACGGGAGCCAGCGGTCGCGCTGCTCCTGGTCGCCGCCGGAGTAGATGCTGTACATCGCGAGTCCGTTGTGGACACCGAAGAACGTGGCCACGGAAGGATCCGTGCGGGTCATCTCCATCGCCATCATGCCGCTGAGCAGGTGGCTGGTGGCGGGCAGGTGTTCGCCGTAGCCTTCGTACGGCAGTCCGGCGAGGCCGAGTTCGCGGAACTTGCCGACGAGTTCGTGCGGGAACTCGCCCTTGGCCCAGTATTCGTTCACGAGCGGCTTGACCTCGGTGCGCATGAAGTCGCGTGCCTTGAGCAGCAGCTTGCGCTCCTCGTCCGGCAGCAGCGCTTCGTAGTCGTAGAAGTCGGCGGTCAGCTGGTCTTCGAGTGTGCTGGTCATCTCAGTTCTCCTCCTTGGTGGCACTGTCCAAAGCGGACAGCACCGCGAGCTGCTTGCGGTCGCGCGCCTCGGCGAGTTCCGAGTACGTGGAGGAGCCGTAAGCGGATTCCACGGCTTCGATGAGCCGTTCCTGTTCTTCCGGGTTCTGCGAGGGCCGGCCGAGGCCCGCCCACATCTTCTTCATCGACTTGCCGATGTGCTCGGCCATGTGCCGGTAGCCGCCGGGGCCGCCGCCCAGATGCGAGCCGAGGAACGGCCCGACGGTCGACCAGCGGATGCCGAGCGAGTTCGTCATCACGGTGTCCAATTCGGACGGTGACACGACGCCCTGTTCCACCAGGTAGATCGCTTCGCGGCTCAGCGCGTTCTGCAGCCGGTTGCCGACGAAGCCGGGGATCTCCTTGCGTTCCACCACCGGGGTGCGGCCGACGAACCGGTAGAACTCGACGGCGCGGTCCACCGACTCGGTGCTGGTGCGCTCACCGGGGACGACCTCGACCAGCGGGATCAGGTGCGGAGGGTTGAACGGGTGCCCGATCAGGACACGGGAGGCGTCGTCGAGGTCCGCCGCGAAGGCCGTCGAAGGGATCGCCGACGACGAGCTGAGCAGCAGCGCGTGTGACGGTGCCTCGCGGACCAGGGTCGCGAACAGCTCTTGTTTGAACTCGACGTTCTCGGGCCCGTTCTCCTGCACCACATCCGCGTGCCGGACGGCTTCCGCGACATCGGTGGCGAGGTGGACGCGAGGGGCGAGGTCGGCGACGTCCCGGCCGAGATGCGGGGCGAACGTCTCCAGTGCGTCGGCGACGGCGTCGGCGAGGTCCGGCCGCGGGTCCGAGACCCAGACCTCCATGTCGTGCGCGGCGAACAACGCCGTCCACGACAGGCCGATCGTGCCCGCGCCGATCACCGCGGCTGTCCGGAAAGTCATGACCGTGCTCCCTTCAGGTAGTCGAAGACCGGCTTGACCGGGGCGAGTGTCAGGTCGGTGAGGATGTGGCTCGCCGAAACGACCTCCAGCACCGGGAGATCGGCCAGCGGGGCCAGGACGTGCTGGAACAGCTGCAGCCGTGCGGGGCCGGTCCACGCTTCCTTGACCACCACGTCGGTGATCTCGGTGCGGACCAGTTCGAAGACCCGCGGCGAACCGTCGTAGTCCGGGATGATCTTGAGCATGAACGTCGGCACGGTGATCTGTGCTTCGGCCTCGCTGACGTCCAGCCGGTGGTGCTTGTAGCCCATGGTCGCGGTCGCGACCCGCTGGCTGCCGTAGTCGAGTGTCCCGACGAGCGCGCCGTCCTCGGCGAAGAGCTTCGGCGAACCGATGGTCTTCGGGTAGGCGCTGATCTCGCGGCCGGACGCGGTGGCCGGGAAGTTGTCGAGGTACATCGCGTGCAGGTACTCGCCACGCTCGCCTTCGAAACTCACCGGGATCGCCTGCCCGGACTCGGTGTAGGGCCCATATCCGCTGACGTCGCCCATCTTCATCACCTCGAACCGCACCAGTGGCTCGTCGATTTCCAAGGGCTCCGGGACGACGGCGCGCAGGGCGTCCGCGTCGGTGCGGTAGACGATGTTCAGGTACTCGCGGTCGGTGAACCGGGGCACCACCGGCGCGTACGCCGGATTCGTGAGCGGGGTCGTCACGTGCTGGAGAACTTCTTGTTGCTGCATCTCACTCACCAGTCCACTGTGGAGCGCGGCGCTCGGCGAAGGCCTGCATGCCCTCGCGGACGTCGGCCGACTTCATCAGCGCCGGCAGCTCCGCGCGCTGGGTGGCAAACGCTTGCGCGTCCGGGACGCCGTCGGCGGCGCGGACGATCTTCTTGACCAGTGCCAGCGCCAGCGGGGCGTTGGCGGCCACCTGTTCGGCGAGCTGCAGGGCGACCGCGGCGGCCTCGCCGCTGGGGACGACCCGGTTCGCCAGGCCCAGCCGTCCGGCGCGCTGGGCGCTGATCGGCTCGCCGGTGAGCAGGAACTCCATCGCCAGGTGGTGCGGGATCCGCTTCGGCAGCCGGATCACCCCGCCACCGGCGGCGATCAGCCCGCGCTTCACCTCGGGCAAGCCGAACTTCGCGTCTTCGGCGGCGACGATCAGGTCGCAGGCCAGCGCCAGTTCGAAGCCGCCGCCCATGGCCCAGCCTTCGACGGCCGCGATCAGGGGCTTCGACAGTTCGGTTTCGGTCAGCCCGCCGAAACCACGGCCGGGGATCTCGGGCGATTCGCCCTTCAGCGCCGCCTTGAGGTCCATTCCGGCACTGAACGAGCCGTCCGCGCCGGTCAGGACCCCGGCCCGCAGACCGGGATCGGTTTCCAGGAGGTCGAGTGCTTCGGCGAGCCCGGCCGCGACGGCGGCGTTGACCGCGTTGCGCGCTTGTGGCCGGTCGATCGTGATCAGCAGGGTGCCGCCGATCCGTTCGGTCCTTACTTCGTTGCTGCTCATGGTCTTTCCTCAGTTCACCGTGGTGAGTTCGCGCAGGACGTCTTCGGTGTCCTGGCCCGGCAGGGGAGCCAGGCGCCGGACGGAACCGGGGGTCCGGGAGAACTTCACCGGGATGCCGATGGTGCGGATCGAGCCCTCGCTCGGGTGCTCGACGACGTCGAGCAGGTGGCCGTCGCGGACGTATTCGTCGTCCTGCGCGGTGTCCAGTTCCAGCACCGGGGCCATCGGGATGCTGTGCTTCGCGCAGACCTCGGTCCACTCTTCGGTGGTCAGCGCCGGGGCGCACTCGGCGATCAGCTCGGCCAATGCCTCGTGGTCGGCGCCGTCGATCGCGTCACCGTTGACTCGCGGGTCCTCGGCCAGTTCCGGCCGCCCGGCGGCGTGGAAGAAGTCGCGGAAGTTCTGCGGGTTGTAGGGGATCACGCAGGCCATGCCGTCCTTGGTGTGCACGGCCTTGTGCCCGGGGTTCAACGACGGGCCGAAACCGGTCGAGCCCTCCGCAGGCTCGAACGAGTGCCCGGCCAGGTGCTCGACGAGGTTGAACGCGATCAGCGTGTCGGTCATCGGGATCTCGATCCGCTGGCCCTCGCCGGTCTTGTCGCGGTGCAGCAGCGCCGCGAGGACGGTGTAGGCGATGGTCAGGGAGGAGACCTTGTCGCCGATGATGGTCGGCAGGTAGACCGGCTTGCCCAGCGCGCGGTTCGCGACGTCGACCAGGCCGGAAGCGGCCTGCACGGTCTCGTCGTAGGCGGCGTTGCCCGCGCGGTCGGAGTCGCTGCGGAAGCCTTGGGCGTGGGCGTAGACGAGCCGGGGGTTCCGCGCGGCGACGTCGGCGTAATTCATGCCGAGCCTGCTCAGCGCACCCGGGCGCATGTTCGTGATCAGCACGTCGGCGGTGTCGATCAGCTTGAGCGCCTGCTCGCGCTGCTCCTCGTCCTTCAGGTTGAGGGCGACGCTGCGCTTGTTGCGGTTGACGTTCAGGTTGAGCGCCGTCATGCCCGGCGTCGTCCGGAACTTGCCCACCCGCACGGTGTCGGCGGGCGACTCGATCTTGATGACGTCGGCGCCGAGGTCGCCGAGGATCTGCGCCGCGTACGGGCCCATGACCACCGTCGAGAGGTCGATCACGCGAACGCCGTCCAGCGGGCCGGTGGCGGTGTGTGTCATTTTGCTTCCCTTCGCCGTTGTTCGCTCTACAACCGAAGTTAGGCGTGAATAGCGGTAAAGGGAATGATCAAGAAAAGAAGAATGGTATGACCGGAGTGGTCATACCATTCTTTTGTCCGGATTGCGGGTTATGTCGAAAGCGGTTCGGCGAAGATCTCGCGGACCCCGGCGACGAGTTCGGCGAGGTCGCCTTCCTCGGCGCGGTCCCGGCGCCACGCCAGGGCGGTCTCCAGCTGGGGCTGGAAATCCGCGAACGGCAGGATGGTGGCGCCGTCGACGAGGAACAGATGCATCGGGCTGGCCGGATCGAGCATCGTGATCGAAAACGACGATCCGTTCGCCACCAATTCGGAGATGCCCGAATATTCGGCGCCGTCGACCTTGAGCCTTTTCTTGATACCCGCGTTCGACAATTTGCGATCCATGTCCTCGGAATAGGCGGGAATGCTTTCCGATGCGGACGGAATGTAGGACAGGTCACTCAGTTCGGCGATGTTCACCGTTTCCCGTCCGGCGAACCGGCCGGCGGGCACGACCGCGCCGAGCCGCTCGACCTGCACCGGGATCATCTCCAGCGCGGGATCGGTCACCGGCATCCGGACCAGCGACAACGCGAGCTTTCCCTCGTGGACCGCGGCGACGAGATCGGGTGTCGTCCCGGGCCAGCGTTTGAGTTCGAACCGGTCGTGACAGCGTTCTTCGAGTTGTTTGACCCGTTCACGCAGGGCCGGGTGCACGCCACCGGGTATCCCGATGAACACGGTGCTCCGCCGCGGTTTCACCGCTTCCTGCAGCCGCCAGGGAATCGCGTTGACCTGTTCGAGGACGTCGCGGGCGATCGGCAGCAGCGCGGACCCCGCCGCGGTGAGCGTGACGTGATGCGTGCTGCGGTCGAACAGTTTGTGGCCGAGTTCGTGTTCGAGGTCCTTGATGCGCTGGCTCAGCGGGGAGGCGGCCATGTGCAGCTTTCTGGCCGCCTGGGAGAAGTTCAGTTCCTCGGCGACGGCCACGAAATACCGCAGGTGCAACATCTCCACGAGCTCACCCTAGCCGGAAAGCGACGGTGAACGCGGCTCCGCCCTCGGGTGCCGGACCGGCGGTCAGCGTCCCGCCCATACGCGTGACCAGGCCATGGGCCAGCGCGAGCCCGATCCCCGAACCGACCGGGCGGCGGTCGCGGTACCGCTTGTTCAGCACGCCGCGGTCGAACGCGACCGGATAGTCCTCCGGCGCCAGGCCCGGCCCGCCGTCGCGGACCGCCAGTCGCGCCTGGCCCGCGGTGGCCACCAGCGAGAACACGATCGGAGCACCCGCCGGGGTCACGCGCAGGGCGTTCTCGGCAAGCCCGTCCACGACCTGGCGAAGCCGCCGCGGATCGGCGATGACCGGGACCTCGCCGGATGGCCGCTCGACCAGCAGCGTGACGTCCTGCCGAGCGCACCGCAGCCGCCAGACGTCGGCGCATTCGTCGACCAGCGCGGCGAGATCGAGCCGTGCGGGATCGAGCCGGAACTCGTCGGCGCCGAGCCTCGCCAGCTCCAGCAGGTCGCTGACCAGGCGTTCCAGCCTGACAGCCTCGCGATGGATGGTCTGCCCGGCGTGCCGCGCGTCCTCGCCCTCGGCGACGCCGTCCCCGATGGCCTCGGCGAATCCGGTGACGGCCGTCAGCGGCGTCCGCAGCTCGTGCGACACCGAAAGCAGGAACTCGCGTTGCCGCGCCTCGCTGTACTGGAGCGCGTCGGCCAGCTCGTTGACCGACTTCGCCACGTCCGCGACCTCGGACGGCCCTTCCACCGGAACACGCAGGTCACGGCGTCCGGAGCGCATCCCGTTCGCCACCGACGCGGCCCGGCGCAGTGGCCGCGACAGCATCCGGCTCAGCACGAGACCCGCGATCGCGGCGACGGCCAGCCCGGCGCCGAGGGCGAGCACGATGTTCCGCACCAGCGGCCGTCCTTGGGCCTCGCCGGTCCTGGTGGACTGGACGAGCGCGAACGCGGCCCCTCTCGCGCCGACCGTGCGGACCTCGACGAGGTACTGCTGTCCATCGACGACCACCGTGTCCGAACCCGAGCGGGTGAGTCCCGCCTTGGCGGCGGCGCTCGCGGCGACCGTCCCGCCGCCGTCGAGTGTCCCGTTCGGACGGCGCACGACGACGTCGATCCCCTGGCCCCGCACGACTTCCGCGACCTTGCCCACGCCGAGCCGGTTGCCGATGCCGGTGTCGTCGAGCTGGCTCGCGACCACGTCGGCCTGCGCCGACAGCGATTGCCGGAGCACGTCGATCCCGGCCGTGCGGATCAGCCGGGCCGCGACCAGCCCGGCCACCACCACGGCGACCGTGGCGATCGCCAGGCACACCACGGTGATCCGCAGCGCGAGCGAGGTCCGCCTCATCCGGCGTCCGCCGCGTAGCCGATGCCCCGGACCGTCCTGATCGGACTGTGACCGCCCAGTTTCCCGCGCAGCTGGGCGATATGGACGTCGACGGTCCGTGTCCCCGCCGACGCGGCGTAACCCCAGACGGAACTGAGCAGCTGCTCGCGGCTGAACACCTGACCGGGCCGCCGCACCAGATGCGTGAGCAGGTCGAACTCCGTCGACGTCAGCGCTATCTCGGTGTCGGCGGCCCAGACGCGGCGCTGGGTGACGTCGACACGGACCTGCCCGGCCGCGTACGTCTCGGCGGGCGGCGCGGCCCCGGCGGCGCGGCGCAGCACCGTCCGGACCCTGGCGGAGAGTTCACGCGGGCTGAACGGTTTCGTCAGGTAGTCGTCCGCGCCGATCTCCAGCCCCAGCAGGCGGTCCAGTTCGTCGTCGCGGGCGGTGACGAACAGCACCGGCGTCCAGTCGCCGTCCGCGCGCAGCGTGCGGCAGATCTCGATACCGTCCATTCCGGACAGTCCGATGTCGAGCACGATCGCGACCGGCCGGAGCCGCCGGATCGTGGCGAGTGCCTGGCCGCCGTCCGCCTCGACCTGGACGCCGAACCCGTCCCGCCGCAGGTACAGCGAGGCGAGTTCGGCGATCGCGGGGTCGTCCTCGACGACCAGTACCAGCCCGCGTCCCGGTTGTGTCGTCACCGCCCGATCCTGTCACGGGGCCGGATCGCCGGCCATGTCCTGGTCGATCGCATCGAGGGTGCGCTGGACGTCGCTCAGTTCGCCCGGCGCCGGGCTCGAAGCCGGCTTCTCGTCGGTGCACGCGGCCGCGCCGAACAGCGCGAACGCGGCCAGCACCGGGATCAGGAGTCGTTTCACTTGCCCGCCTTGCAATGCGCGCCCGCGAAGGCGTCCAGCTTCTGCTTCGCCGCGGCGAGTTCGGGCAGCCGTCCGCTGCGTTTGTCGGCCCGCTTCTGGAGCCTGTCGGCCGTGTCGTTGTGTCCCTTCTTGCGCTGGTCCTCCGCCCTGGCCTTGAGATTCGCGACCGAGCCGCGGATCTCGGGTCCGCCGTTGATGCGGTCGGTGAGCTTCGCGGTGCGCTCGGTGAGCTTGGGCAGCCATTCGGCACAGAGCTGCTGGGACTCTTCGGGGCTCAGGGTGATCGGGTTCGTCTGGGCCGAGGCGGCCGGGGCGAGGGCGAGGAGGCCGGCGGCGGTGAGGCAGGCGGCGATGGTCTGTTTCAGCATGGGAAGAGCGTCGCGCGGGCGGATACGAGGAGTGTGGGGCCTGTGTTCGGGTTTTGTAAGCGAGCGGGCGCGTCAGCGTCCGTCTCGGGTTCTGACCCGAATCGCCACTCGCGACCGCGGGAGGCGCCGTGTCTGTCCCTGCCTGTCGGTCTATGTCCTGAGGTGCATGGTGTTGCGTCTGGGTTGGCCGGTGGGGTGAATTCGGGGAGTCCGTCTTGGGCGATCTGGACTTTCCATTCGCTGTGGTGGATGAGCCGGTGGTGCTTGGTGCAGAGCAGCACGAGATTGTCGATTTTGGTTTCGCCAGAAGATGATGTGGTGTGCGGTGCAGCGGGGTACCGGCATGTCGCAGCCGGGAAACGCGCAACCGTCGTCGCGGAGGGTCAACGCGTACTTCTGGGCCAGCGACACCGTCCGTTTCGACCGGCCGATGTCCAGCGGTTCGCCCGCGGTCCCGAGAACACCGGGCCGGACACGGGCATCACAGGCCAAGATCCGCGCATCGGTAGCACTGATCGGTCCGACCAGATCCAGATGCGCCTCACCGATGTCCCGGATCAAGTCCTCATACGACATGGTGACCAGAATGTGGGTGGCTTCCCCGGCCTGGCCGGGCAGGTTCCGGCTGGTGGTCTTGAGCCGCACGTAGTCGGTGAAGGCATCGCCGTAGCGTTCGTCCTGGGTACGGGAGTCCCGGACCCCGTCAATGGCCTTGTGGGGTTTCGCCATCGGATCCAGGTCGGACTTCAACCGCGCATACGTCTCCAGATCCAACCGGGCCTTGAGACCCAGGGTGCCGTCACGATGCTTGACGAACCGCAACTCCGGCCGCGTGTCCTTCGGATCCTCACTCCGGGGCTCTTTCCCGTCGGGATCGAGTGTGTCCAGCAGGCGTCGCCCGGCACGGGCGATCTGCCGCGGCCCCGCACACCGGGCCAAATCGACCAGGATCTTCTCCCCACCCCGCACCGCCTCCTCCGACACCGTGGAGGGGATGCGGGTGAGGGTGCGGATGATCGCATCGATCTGCGCACCCCCGATCGCACCCTCCGCCGCGGCTTCGGCGGTCAACGGCGCCAGCGGCGGCTCAGGATCTCCACCGATAGACGGCCCCGGATGCAACGCCAGGACCCGGTCGGCCCGGGCCCCGGCTTCCTGGTCCGTGACCTGGAAGTCTTCGAAGATCATCGCCGCCAGCGTGGAATGGCCGGAGCAGCCGCGGATACCGCGGGAATTGATTTCCGCGAGGATCGCGTACTGCTCCGCCTCCAACTGCCGCTTCAACACCTCGATTTCCTGCTTGCGGGCATGCAGCGTCGCAGTGTCGGCACGCCACCACTCGGAGCGCACCACCTGAGGACTGTTTTCGCTGGCCACGACCCCAAGTATACCAAAGGTCGAACAGGTGTTCTAGCTTGATTGGCGTAGTGTTCCGTCCGTGTGTCTTCTCCGAGTGGCGCGTTCAGAGGACTAGTACTGCAACGGCAGTTTGGTGAGTGGGTAGCCGCGTCGTTTGTAGTGGCTGAGGCGGGCTTGGTGTTGTCGTCGGCGGCGGAAGTGTGACCAGTGCCAGATGTGCTTGGCGGTGTCGGTGACACGCGGGATGAGTTTGGTGAGCAGGCGTCGGATCTCCGGTAGCGTGAATCCGATCATGCCTGGTTCGCCGACGCCGATTCCTCCTTTATGGCAAGGGATCGGGAGACGGCGAGCCAGGCGTGGGCGAGCATCGAGAGTGTGATGTGGGCATACCGCGCCCGCCAGGTCCGGGCCTGGTAGTGATCCAGCCCGGCCTCGTTTTGGCCTGCTGGAAGCATTCCTCGATCCGCCACCGGGTGCCGGCGATCCAGGCCAGGTCCAGCAGGCCCGAGCGGCGGGGTCCGTAGCAGACGTAGTAGGCGATCTCGGTCGGATCGGAGATCGAGCGCC
>NZ_JBVIRO010000028.1:0-74549 GCF_055575975.1 Amycolatopsis sp. NPDC033938 | reverse complement strand
CCGTTTCGCCAAACGAGCCGCCTATCACCGCGCCGAGATCATCCTCGCCTGCATCATCCTCCACCTCCGATGAAGATCCCCAGGACACGCCCTAGTCACATGGCGCGATAGTCGCGGAGTTCGATCTTCGGCCCGAACCTCGGGCGGCGGAACCCGGCCGTGGAGAGGTAGCGCACCGCGCGCTGCCGCTGCGGCGAGTACGGCGCCAGTACCTCGGACATCCCGGCGTCGTCGAGTTTCGTGCCGACGAGCGCGTGCCCGACCATCGACGGGATGTTGTAGTCGCCGAAGCTCACCGCGTCCGGGTCGCCCCAGGCACGCTGCGCGATCTCCGCGGCGGTCCACACCCCGATGCCGGGGACCTTCCGCAGCCAGGCCCGGCCTTCGACACCCTTCAGTTCGACGGCCTTTTCCAGCCGGGGCGCGACGCGGGCGGCGTTGATCAACGTCGTCCGCCTCTTCAGGTCCACCCCGGCGCGATGCCATTTCCAGTCCACAATGGACCGGATGGCGACGGGCGTCGGCGGCACCCGCAGCCGTGCCGGTCCCGGCCCCGGCGCCTGCTCCCCGAACCAGCGGCACAGTTCGCTCCAAGACCGCAATGCCTCCGCGCTGGTCACCTTCTGCTCCAGCACGGCGAGCACCAGCGCGTCCCACACCCGGCCGGTCGAACCGAGCCGCAGCCCCGGATTGCGGCGCCGGGCCGACGCGATGACGTCGTGGTGCGCCACGAATTCGGAGTCGTCGTCGTGCGCGCCCAGCATCGCCGGGACGCCGTCGAGCAGCCTGTCGGCACCGGGGCCCCAGGCCTCCGCCTCGATCTCGCCGTCCGCGCGCCGCAGCAGCGCGAGCGTGCCCGCGCCGTCCGCGGTGTTGGCGGCCAGCCAGGTGACGCCGCTCTCGGTGCGGACGACGTTGGGCGAGCGTGACCCACGGCTCAGCGGACCCAGCACCATGTCCAGGTCGAGTTCGTAGCCGGGGGTGAACCGCATGGCTAGGCGTCGCTCGAGAAGCGAATGCCGCCTTCGGGCAGGGTCACCCCGGGCCACACGCGGGCGCCGTCGAGCAGCTCACAGCCCGCGCCCACCGAGGCTCCGTCACCGATGACGACGCCGCGGAGCACCGCTCCCGCGCCGACCTTCACCCCGGCACCGAGCACCGAGCGCTCCACGACAGCCCCTTCGCCGACCTCGGCGCCGTCGAAGACGACCGACCCGTCCACGATCGCACCCTTGCCGATCAGCGCTTCCGCGCCGATCGTCGACCCGCCACGGAGCACGGCGTCCACGAAGACGCTGGCCCCTTCCAGCACCAGCGCGTCGCCGGTCGGCCCCGGCAGCGCCGATGTCGGCGCCACACCGCGCACGAGGTCCGAACTGCCACGGACGAACGCTTCCGGCGTGCCGACGTCGAGCCAGTAGGAGGAGTCCACGAAACCGTGCAGGTGCGCGCCGTTCTCGAGCAGGGAGGGAAAGGTCTCGCGCTCGACCGAGACCCGGCGGCCCGCCGGGATCGACTCGATCACCTCGCGGCGGAAGACGTAGCAGCCGGCGTTGATCTGGTCGGTCGGCGGATTCGGCGTCTTCTCCAGGAAGGCCGTGACGCGGCCGTTCTCGTCCGTGGGCACCGAACCGAACCGGCTGGGATCGGCGACGCGCTGCAGATGGAGGGTCACATCCGCGCCTGACTCCGTGTGCGTCCGCAACTGTTCTGAAAGGTCGGCGCCGGAGAGAATGTCGCCGTTGAAGACGATCACGTTGTCCGCGCGCAGCCGGTCGTAGACGTTGCGGATGGCGCCGGCGGTGTCGAGCGGCTCTTCCTCGACGACGTATTCGAGTTCGAGACCGTGCTCCGACCCGTCGCCGAAATACTCCTCGAAAACCTCCGCCCGATACGAAGTTCCCAGTACAACGTGGGTCATCCCGGCCTCGCGGATCCGCGAGAAGAGGTGGCTCAGGTACGGCGTTCCCGCCGTCGGGAGCATCGGTTTGGGCGCCGAGAGGGTCAGCGGGCGCAGCCGGGTTCCCTTCCCCCCGACGAGCACCACGGCATCGGCCTTGACCTCAGACGTCACAGAGAACTCCTCCTGTATCACGCGCCGCCGGGCGACAAGCCGCGGGAAACCCTGACGGCGGCCGCCCCGAGGGCCTACCCTAGACAGCACACAGTCGGCCCTGAACCCAGAGGGCCCCAGGTCAGTCGGGAGGCCTAGGGGATGGACCCCCGTGCTCGGGCGGACGCCTTGCTCGCACGTGCCAGCGCACGTGGAGCCTTCGTCGTGACACCGGACAACGCCACGTCGCCGATGGACTCCGCGAACACCCAGCAGATCCCCCGATCGGTGGTCGCGGAGATCGACCGTTCGTCGGACCCGGACACCACCACCCAGCTACCGGCCTCGCTGATCGCGGAGAACGACCATCCGCTGGCGGGGCCGGAGCCGACAACGCGGCTGGACATGCCGCCGGTGCGGTCCGAGGGCGCGACGCGGCCGCAGCCGTACCCCCGTCAGCAGGGCGCGCAGCCGACGCGGCCGCTGCCTCAGGCGACGACCCCGCTCACCCGCAGGCCACCCGCCGCGCCGGTGCGGAGCCCGCTGATCGAACAGCCGGAGCCGGAAACCGTCGAGAACGAGGTCGGCGGCCTGGTGCCGACGGTCAAGCAGAACCCTTCGGGCCGGTCCAACCTTTCGCGGCGGCTGGACGGCATCTAGTCCCCCTCGCGCGTGCAATGAAAGGTCCTTTCCTCGCAAATTTTGCAAGGAAAGGACCTTTCATAGCGCCTTTTCTTCCTGGTTCGCGGTGCAGACAGTCGCAAAGAGTCGACTACCTGCGAGGTCGGGCCACTCAGGCCCCGTGACACACGCTCCCGGTCAGAGCCACCGCCCGAGTCACCGGGCCCGAAGCTGGTCGTGAGTGATAAGTGTCGTTTGAACGACCCCTCTCCTAGGTACCTACTCGTGGCCTGTGGCCATGAGTCCCTCAAGGAGTCCTTCACGGCTCGGCCGCCACTAAACCCACCCGCACCTCTGAACCCCAGGCTGAAAAAGGCTCATTGCACGCGACGCCCACCTCAAGACGCGCGGATCACCCGGTCGATCTCCTTGATCGCCGCGCCCCCGCCGTACGTGGCGTTGGACAGCAGCGCGACGTCCAGCCCCTTGCCCGGATAGTGCCGCGCGAGCGAGCAGACGCCGACGTTCCCGCCGTCCTTGTAGTAGTTCCACACCGAGCCGTCCTGCTCCAGGACGAATTCGAGGCCGTAGCCGTACCAGACACCACTGCTGTGGCGCACTTGCGGCGTGAGGAACTCCTTCGTGCGCTCCGAGGAGAGAAGCCGTTCCTCCCGGATGGCGCGCAGGAACAGGACGAGGTCGCCGACGGTGCAGTACGCACCCCCATCGGGTGAACCGATCGGCGGGTAGCTGAAGATGTTCTGCTTCCAGCCGGTGACGCGCTCGCCGTCGAGGATCGGGTCCCAGCCCTCGGCGACCCTCGGCCGCGGCTCACGCCGGTCGAAGAAGCCCGAATCGGTCATCCCCGCACGGTCGAGCACGGCCTCCTGGACATGATCGCGATACGGCCTGCCGGTGATCTCTTCGATCACCAGCCCGGCGAGGACGTACCCCGAGTTGCAGTACCGGCAGCCCTCGCCCGGCGCGAAATTCGGTGCCCGGTAAGCGAAATTCGGCAGATGATCACGCGTGTTCACGACCGAGTACACCGGCTTGTCGACCCACAGCGCCTCGTAGCTCTCGCCGGCCTCCTCGTCCGCGTCGTCGGCGATCCCGGACGTATGCGTGAGCAGTTGCCGCGTCGTCGCCCCGAGCGCGATCGCCGTGCCGGTGAGGTCGATGATCTCGCCGATCGGGCGGTCGAGGTCCAGCCGCCCGTCGTCGGCCAGTCGCAGCGCGGCGATGGCGGTGAAGAGCTTGGTGACCGACGCCGTGTCGTACCGGAAGTCCGGCGCGTTCGGCACCGACCAGCGACGGCTGGCCAGACCGTAACCGCGCTCGAACAGCGTCTCGTCGCCGCGCCGGATCAGCACCACCCCGGAGAAACGGTCTTCACCGGCGCGCGCGGTCAGCCAGCTGTCCAGTTCGGCGAGGTTCATGCACCGACGGTAACGACGCCCGGGAGCCGAGTCGCGCGAGTTCCGGTGACCGGAACGCCTACTTCTTGCGCGTCTCCAGCTTGAGCCGCAGTGCGAGGCCGAGCTTCACCGCGAGCATGACCGGCTTCCACCGGAGGCCGCGGTGACGGTCCGCGAGGTAGCGGTACGCACTGTCGTGGTGCGCGCGCAGCATCTTCTCCGAAGCCTGCGAAGTCGAGTGGCCGCCGATGTGCATGACGCTGGACGAAGGGGCATACACGTTCAGCCAGCCGGCGCGAGCCAAGCGGTCGCCGAGGTCGACGTCCTCGAAGTACATGAAGTAGCGCGTGTCGAATCCGTCGACCGAGTCGAAGGCCTCGCGGCGGAACAGCTGGCAGGACCCGGAAAGCCAGCCCGCCGTGCGCTCGACCGGCGTACCGGTCTCCTGGCGGTACTGGCGCGTCCACGGATTGCCCGGCCAGATCTTGCCGAAGACCGCGTGCCCGATCCCGCGGCCGAACGACGGCAGCAGCCGGGCCGACGGGTAGACGGTGCCGTCGAGATCGTGGATGAGCGGCCCGAACGCGCCACCGCGCGGCCAGCGTTCGGCGACCTCCAGCAGCGCGTCGAGCGAACCGGGCTCCCATTCGAGGTCCGGGTTCACCACGACGACCCAGCCGTAGCTGTCGTCGAGTTCCGCGACACCACGGTTGGCGGCCGTCCCGTAACCGACGTTCTCGCCGATGCTGAGCAGCTTGACGTTGTCCCGGCGGGCGGCCTTCTCCGGCGCGCCGTCCGTGGAGGCGTTGTCGGCGACGACGACCTGGACTTCCCGGTCCGTCGCCTTCTCGAGTGTGTCGAGGAACTTCTCGAGGGTTTCGCCGGGGAAGTACGTCACGGTCACGACGGCGAGCCCGTCGCCGTAGCTGGGGTGCTCAGTCACGCGGCCATTGTCCACCCGTCAGCGAACGTGCCTCCGGCCACCCGTTCGACACGGCTTGCACTACATCTGAACTCGACGACTGAACCTCTGCTGTGGATTTCCGACGCCGCAGGCTGGTGCTTCGGCGCGGGAGGAAACCGGCGCCGGAGGGCGGCCCAGCTCAGCCCGCCCGCCGCTGCGCATGCCGGTGACAAGCCTTCGCGTAGGCCTCCCGGTGCCGTTCCGCGGTCGTCGCCCACGAGAACTCCTTCGCCCGCCGAAGCGCGGCTTCGGCCAGCTCCGCCCGCCGCGAGGGATCGTCGAGCAGTTCCGAGATCGCCGCCGCGACGTCTCCGGCACCGACCCCGCAATAGGCCACCGCGTCCCCGCCGACCTCGGGCAGCGAAAGCCGCCGGGTCGTGAGCACGGCCGCGCCGCACGCCATCGCCTCCAGCACCGGCAGCCCGAAACCTTCGCCGAGACTCGGGTACGCGACCAGTTCGGAACCGCCGAGGAACCCGGCGAGGGTGTCGAACGGCAGATAGCCCGCCCGGATCACCCGCAGCCGGTGCGGCACGGCGTCCAGCGCGCGTTCGACCTGCGAATCCCAGCCCGGCTGCCCGGCCAGCACCAGTGCGGGCGGGTTCGGCCTGCCGGTGACAGCGTGTGCGAAGCCGCGGATCAGCGCCGGCACGTTCTTGCGCGGTTCCAGCGCGCCGAGGAAGGCCACGTACGGCGTCTTCCCGAGCCCGACGGCCTTACGCGCGGCCTCGATCTCGGCGGGCGAAGGCGGATGGAACCGGTCCGGTTCGACGCCGTGGTGGATGATCTCCAGCTCGGCCGTCCGTACCTGGCCGACACGCTCCAGTTCGGCCGCCGTCGCGAGGCTCGGCACGACACACAGCGTCGCGCGGCGAAGCGCCGTCGCGGTCCAGGCGCGGAAGAAGCGCGCCTTCACCGAGGAGTGCAGGATCGCGTCGGTGAAGAAGGTCGCGTCGTGCAGCGTCACCACCGAAGCGGCCGGACTGGCCAGAGGCATCGTGTAGTGCGGTGAGTGGACGACGTCGGCGGCGAGCCGCCGGACCAGCCTCGGCAGCGTCGCCTGTTCCCAGGTCAGCCGGGCCGTCCTGGTCGAAGTCGACGGTGAGGTGGGCACGATCCGCGCACCGGGCGCGAGGCGGTCGTAGAGCACCGCGTCCCGCGGCTGGCAGACGACGGTGATCCGCGCGCCGTCCGCGTCCAGCGCAGCGACCAGCGAATCCACGTAACGACCGACGCCACCCCTGTCCGCGGGGACGGCGGTCGCGTCGATCAGCACGCGAGGGTCATCGGTCACCCTTGCAGGGTACGGCGGCGCACTAGCCTCGCGGAGAGGAACCGAGAAACTGATCGCGCTGGTGAAGGCCCCAAACGGCCGTAGCCGCACGCCGCCAGGTGAACTCACTCGAACGGATGAGGCCACCATCACGCAGTGCAGCAGCCTGCTCCGGATGGCCTAGTACCTCCTCAAGGGCCTTGGCAAGCGCTTGCGCGTCGCCGACAGGTACGACGACGCCCGCTCCCCCGGCCACCTCGACCAGGGCAGGCACGTCCGAGTGCACCACCGGTACCCCCGCCGCCATCGCCTCGATCAGTGGCAGCCCGAAGCCCTCCGCCCGGCTCGGCATCGCGAGCACCGACGCGCCACGCAACGCGAACGCCAGTTCCGCGTCGCTCACCTTCCCCAGCAACCGGACGTCGGCACCGTGCTCACGCGCCAGCGCCACCGGGTCGATCCCGCCCCAGCCGGGCTGCCCGGCCAGCACCAACGGCGTTCCGATCCGGCCGGTGGCCTCGATCAGCACGTCGATGCCCTTACGCGGCTCGATCGTCCCGATCGCGAGCACGTACCTCTCGGGCAGCTCGATCTCGGCGAACGCGGCAGGAGGCCGCACGCCGTGCGGAATCACGCTCACCGGCACCGAAACCGGCACCAGCCCGGCGAGCTCGTCCGCGACCGCTCGTGTGGGCACGGTCAGCGCGGTCGCCCGCCGCGCGGCCCGCGCGATCACCGCCTTGTGCCACGCGACGCCGCGTGGAGTCAACGTCTCGGGATGCGTCCAGGGCACGGTGTCGTGTACCGCGACCGACAGCGTCCGCCCCCTCAGCACCCGGGCGGGTGCGAGCGGCGTCGGCGCGTGGACCGCGTCGCCGCCGGGCCACCAGGGCAGGCCCAGCTGCCAGGCGGCGATCAGCGCCCGCGGCGGGATCGGCAGCACTCGCGGCCCCTCGACACCTTCGACCACTGCGGCCTCGATATCGGCGTGCCGCGCGACCACGCTCGACACCGTCCAGCCCGGCGGCGCGGTCTCCGCGAGCGCCCGCAGCAGCTCACCGGTGTAGCGGCCGGTCCCGCCGGGGACGGGCGCCAGCAGCTGCTCGGCGAGCACGACCAGTTCGGGCATGGTCTCTATTGTCTCTGGCATGACCGACGCCGAACCGAGCACCACCGTCGTCGTGGTCACCTGGCGCGGCGCCGCGCACGTCACCGCCTGCCTCGACGCGCTCGCCGCGCAGTCACGGCCACATCGGACCCTGGTCGTCGACAACGCCTCGGACGACGGGACGGCCGCGCTCCTCGCCGCCCACCCGTCGAAGCCCGAGGTGCTCCGGCTGCGGCGCAACACCGGTTACGCGGGCGCCATGGCCGCCGCACTGGACAAAGTGGACACTCCGCTGATGGCCTGGCTGAACGACGACGCCGCGCCCGCCCCGGAGTGGCTCGCGACCTGCGAAGACACCCTCGCCGAGGCCCCGCTCGCCGCGGCCGCGAGTGCCCGGCTGACGCTCGCCGACGGGGCCGTCCAGTCCACCGGCGTCCGGCTGACCGCCGACGGCCACGGCGCCGACCTGCCCGAACCCGCTGACGAGATCTTCGGCTTCTGCGGAGGCGCGGCCGTGCTGAACGTCGAGGCGCTCCGCTCCGTCGGCGGCGTTCCGGCCGCTTACTTCTGCTACTACGAGGACACCGACACGGCGTGGCGGCTGCGGCTGGCGGGCTGGGACGTCGTCAGCGCCGACGCCGACGTCACCCACCAGCATGGCGCCAGCACGCGGCCGGGTTCGGTCCAGTTTCACCTGTGGAACGAACGCAATCGGCTGCTCATGCTCCTCCGGTGTGCGCCGGGCCAGGTCGCGGTCCGCCAGCTGGTGAAGTTCGCCGCGCTCACGCTCGCCTTACCTCTTCGGGGGAGACCGACGGCGCCGAACTTCCGTCTGAGCCTCCGCTGCCGGGTGCTGGCCGCCGTGGCGATCCGGCTGCCGCGCACGCTGGTCGAGCGACGGGCCATCGGGCGCCGCGCCGCGCTCGGCCGAGGCGCGGTCTGGGACGCGTGGGCGGGCAATTAAGCTTGCGACAATCGAGTGCAGGGAGTACGGCTTTGGCGCAGGGGGAAACGCAACCGGTCGTCTCGGTGATCGTGGTGAACTATCGCGGAGCCGCCGACACCGTCACCTGCCTGCGCGCGCTCGCTGAACACGATTACCCGAACCTCGAGGTCATCTGCGTCGACAACGCTTCCGGCGGCTCCGACGTCGCCGAGATCAAGGCGGCGGCCCCGGGCGTCAAGCTCGTCGAGTCCCCGGTGAACTCCGGCTTCGCGGGCGGCTGCAACCTCGGCGCGCAGCACGCCACGGGCACCGTCCTCGCCTTCCTCAACAACGACGCCCGCCCGGCACCGGGCTGGGTGCGCGCGGCCGTCGCCGAACTGCGCGCCCAGCCGACGGTCGCCGCGGTGGCCAGCAAGGTCCTCGACTGGGACGGCACCGGCACCGACTTCGTCGACGCGGGCCTGACCTGGTTCGGCATGGGCTACAAACGGCACGCCGGAAGCCCGCTGGCCGACGTCCCGGCCGCCGACCACGAGATCGCCAAGGACGTCCTGTTCGCCACCGGTTCGGCGATGTTCGTCCGCGCCGGGGTGTTCGCCGAACTCGGCGGCTTCGACGAGCGGTTCTTCATGTTCTACGAGGACGTCGACCTCGGCTGGCGCCTCAACCTGCGCGGCTGGCGCGTCCGGTACGTGCCGGAGTCGCTGACCTACCACAAACACCACGCCACGATGTCCACAGTGGACGCTCCCGACTCCGGGCGGGAGACGTTCCTGCTGGAGCGCAACGCTTTGGCCGCGCTGTACAAGAACCTCTCCGACGAAACGCTCGCACGCGCACTGCCGGCCGCGCTGGCGCTGGCCGTCCGCCGGGCGACCGCGCGCGGCGACCTCGACGCGACACAGTTCGACCTCGCCAAGGGCGTCGGCCCGGCCGAGACCGGTCCGGTCGAGGTACCGCGGACGACCCTGGCCGGAGTGCTGGCGATCGATCAGTTCGTCGAACTGCTGCCTTCGCTGGCCGAGTCGCGCGCCGCCGAGCAGGCCGCCCGCGTCCGCACCGACGCCGATCTGCTTCCCCTGCTGCGCAAGGCCTTGGAGCCCGCGTATCCACTGCCGCGCTACCTCGCCGCGCACGAGATCCTGGTCGAGACCTTTGGCATCGACGCGCTTTTCGGACAGCGCCGCAAGATCCTGGTGATCACCGGGGACGCGATCACCGAGCGGATGGCGGGTCCGGCGATCCGCGCGTGGAACATCTCCGCGACGCTGGCCGCCGAACACGACGTCCACCTGGTGACGGTCAACCCGCGCGCCGACCCCCCGCCCGCGCCGTTCCAGGTCAGCGCGGCGACGCGGCGTGAGCTGGAGGCCCCGATCGCGTGGGCCGACATCATCGTCCTGCAGGGTCACGTGCTGGAACTCGCGCCCGCGCTCAAGAAGCAGTACGCGCACAAGATCGTCGTCGCGGATCTCTACGACCCGATGCACCTGGAACTGCTGGAGCAGGGCAAGGGCGTCGCCGACGACAAGCGCGCGAAGGATCTCATCGGGGTCACCAAGGTCCTCGACGCACAGCTGGAACGCGGCGACTTCTTCCTGTGCGCGTCGGAGCGGCAGCGGCATTTCTGGCTCGGGCACCTCGCCGCGATGGGCAGGCTTTCGCCACGTCTCTACGACGCGGACCCGACCACGCAATCGCTGCTCTCGGTCGTTCCGTTCGGCCTGTCTCCGCAGGCACCGGTCCGCACCGGCCCCGGTCTGCGGTCCACTTTGGACGGCATCGGCGAGACCGACCACGTCGTACTGTGGGCGGGCGGGGTCTACAGCTGGTTCGACCCGCTCACCCTGGTCCGCGCGATCGAGAAACTGCGGCAGCGCCGCGGCGACGTCCGGCTGGTGTTCCTCGGGATGAAGCATCCCAACCCCGAGGTCGCCGAAATGGACATCGGCGCGCGCACGATGCTGCTGTCCGACACGCTCGGGCTCACCGGTAAGCACGTGTTCTTCAACCAGCACTGGGTGCCGTTCGAGGAGCGCCAGAACTGGCTGCTGGACGCGAACTGCGGCGTCACCACGCATTACGAGCACGTCGAGACGACGTTCGCGTTCCGCACGAGGGTGCTGGACTATCTGTGGGCCGGCCTGCCGATCGTCACCACCGACGGCGACTCGTTCGCCGACCTGGTCCGCGAGGAACGGCTCGGCGTCGTCGTCCCGGCCGAGGACGCGGACGCGCTGGCCGACGCGCTGGAGAAGGCGTTGTACGACGAGGAGTTCGCGGCGGGCTGCGTGGAACGGATGGCCGTCGTCGCCCAGCGCTACGCCTGGCCGGAGGCGCTGAAACCGCTCGTGGAGTTCTGCCGGAACCCGCGCCCCGCGGCCGACCGGCTGCCCGGCTCGGCGGACCTCGTGGTCACCGAACCGGTACGGGGCAAGGAAATGCTGCGTCGCGACGTCGACCTGATCCGCGAATACCTCGCCGACGGCGGCCCGAAGGAACTCGTGCGGCGCGTCGGCGGCCGGGTGGTCAAGGTCGCCAAGCAAAGGCTCGGCCGTGGCTGACCGCCCCTTGCGCGTCCTGCTCGACGGGACCCCGCTGCTCGGTGCCAGGACCGGTATCGGCCGATACACGGTCGCCCTGTCCGAAGAACTCGCGTCGATGTCCGAAGTGGACACCCGTGCGGTCGCGTTCACCTTGCGCGGCTGGCGACGGCTGCGGCACGTGCTCCCGCACGGCGTCCGGGCCCGCGGCATGCCGGTGGCGGCACGGTTGCTGCGCAAGGCGTGGCTCCGTTCGCAACTGCCGCCGGTGGAACTGTTCGCCGGACCGACGGATGTCGTGCACGGCACGAACTTCGTCCTGCCGGGACGGTTCCGCGCGGCGGGCGTGGTGACCATTCATGATCTGGCCTTTTTGGACGCTCCGGAAGAACTCGCGCCGAGCGATCACGAACTGCCGCAGCTGGTCCGCCGCGGCGCCCGGCTCTCCGACGTGATCTGTACGCCGACCAACGCCGTCGCCGACCGGATCGCCGAACGGCTCGACGTTGACCGCCGCAAGATCGTCGTCACGCCGCTCGGGGTGAACCCGGCCTGGTTCACCGCGCGGCCGCCGGACAAGGAACGCCGCAGGGAACTCGGGCTTCCGGACAAATACCTGCTCTTCGCCGGCGCACCCGGGCCGCGCAAGGGTCTGCACTGGCTCCAGCAGGCTCACGAAGCCGCGCCGGACCTGCCGGATCTGGTGTTCGCCGGGCCGGGTTCGTTCTCGGTGGGCTCGCGTTCACGGCATCTCGGCTATCTCTCGGACGTGAACCTGCGGACGGTCGTCGCCGGGGCCAGCGCCTTGGTGCTGCCGTCGCGCGACGAGGGTTTCGGGCTCCCGGTGCTGGAAGCGATGGCCTCGGACGTGCCCGTGGTGTGCACGGACATCCCGGCGCTGCGCGAAGTCGCCGGGAACTGCGCGAGCCTGGTCCCGTACGAGGACGTCGACGCGCTCGTGGAGGCGTTGCGGATCGCCGTCAGCGACCCGCACGCCGTCGCCACCTCCGCCGCGCGCCGCGCCCACGTCGCGAACTTCACCTGGCGCGCGTGCGCCGAACTCACCGTCGCCGCCTACCGCAAGGCCAGCACCGAACACTGACGCTCGAGGTCAGGACGCGAAGTAGGCCTTGAGTGCCTCGGTCCAGTCCCGAAGCGGCGTCAGCCCCGCCTCGCGCCACGAAGCGTTCGACAGCACCCCGTACGCCGGCCGAGCCGCCGGCCGCGGGAATTCCGCCGTCGTACAAGGCTTCACCCGCGCCGGATCCGCGCCGAGTTCCGTGAAGATCGCCCGTGCGAACCCACACCACGTCGTCGACCCGCCACCGGTGCAGTGCAGCACCCGCTGCGCCGGCCCTTCCCCGGCGGCCACCCGGCCCGCCAGCTCCAGCAGGCCGGCCGCGAGATCGCGGGACCAGGTCGGCGAACCGGTCTGATCGTCCACAACGGACAGGGATTCGCGCTCCTTTTCCAGGCGCGCCATGGTCTTCACGAAGTTCGACCCGGTCTTGCCGTACACCCACGAGGTACGGACGATCCAGGAGCGCGCACCGGAGCCGAGGACGGCGTCCTCGCCCGCCGCCTTCGTCCGGCCGTAGGCGTTGAGCGGCCCCAGCAGATCATCGGCCTCGTACGGCGAAGTCGCGTCTCCCGCGAAGACGTAGTCCGTCGAGACATGGATGAGCGGCACCCCGCGCGACGAGCACGCCGCGGCGAGCACCCGGGGACCGTCGGCGTTCACCGCGAACGCGCGCTCCTCATCGGTTTCCGCCGCGTCCACCGCGGTGTAGGCCGCCGCGTTGATCACCACCGGCGACGCCCCGGCCGCGCGGGCCCGGTCCGCCAGCGCGGTCACCGCGGCGATGACCTGGCCGGTGTCACGCACGTCCAACTCCGCCGACGACGGCGTCGCGGCGTCCGGCGCCAACGCGGCGATGTCCTGCCCGAGCTGACCGGAACCGCCAGGTACGAGAAGGCTCAGCACCGTCATTTCCCCTGTGCCGAACGGTTCTTCAGCGGCTCCCACCACGACCGGTTTTCGGCGTACCAGGCGACGGTTTCGGCCAGTCCGTCCTCAAAGGACTTGCGGGGCGCGTAACCGAGCTCCTGCGAGATCTTGGTGATGTCGACCGAGTACCGGCGGTCGTGCCCCTTGCGGTCCTCGACCGGCTCGACCATCTCCCACTCCGCGCTGACGGCGCTCAGCAGCCGCTCGGTCAGCTCACGGTTGGTCAGTTCCGTGCCACCGCCGATGTTGTAGACCTCGCCCGGCCTGCCGCCGTCGGCGACGTACTGGATGCCGCGACAGTGATCGTCCACGTGCAGCCAGTCACGCACGTTGAGCCCGTCGCCGTACAGCGGGACCTTCTTGCCGTCGAGCAGGTTGGTCACGAAGAGCGGGATGACCTTCTCCGGGAATTGGTACGGACCGTAGTTGTTCGAACACCTCGTGACACAGACGGGCAGTCCGTGCGTACGGAAGAAGGAACGCGCCAACAGATCCGAGGACGCCTTCGACGCCGAGTACGGCGAATTCGGCTCCAGCGCGTGGTCTTCGCTCCAGGAACCTTCCTCGATGGAGCCGTAGACCTCGTCGGTGGACACGTGCACGAACTTCCCGACCTCAGCTTCGAGCGCGCCCTGCAACAGGGTCTGCGTGCCGAGCACGTTGGTCAGCACGAAGTCGGCCGCACCGGCGATCGAACGGTCCACATGGGACTCGGCGGCGAAATGCACGACCAGATCGATCCCCCGCATCAGCTCGCTGACCAGGGCGGCGTCACAGATGTCGCCCTTTTCGAACCGGTAGCGCGGGTTCTTGCTCACCGGCTCCAGATTCGCTTCGTTACCCGCGTAGGTCAGCTTGTCGAGCACGACGACCTCGGCGTCGGCCAAGCTTGGATACTCCCCCGTCAGCACCTGCCGGACGTAATGCGAACCGATGAACCCGGCACCCCCAGTGACCAGCACCCGCATCCCGCGACCCTCTCTTCACGACTTCCTGACCAGCCGAGTGTGTCACGACCGGGGCAACCTTTCACCAGCCTACGGACGTCTGACACAGGGGTCAGTAGAGTTATGTCCGAGGCACACGTGTGCCCTGGGGAGATTCGTGGAGGACCGCACGTGACCGAGTGGCCCGGGCCACCCATTCCGGCGCGCCGTGGCGGCGGCGTCGTGGTGTTCGCCCGTCGAGGGGTGAAGGTCGTGTTCAGCCTGGTCTCGATCACGATCCTGGCACTGACCTGGTGGGGCTGGCAGTTCATCGGCGACCCTTCGCAGGGGTTCGCCACGACCAACCTCTTCGAGGACAACGGCCACCCGCCGGCGAAACCGCTGGACGGCGCGATCGACATCCTGCTCGTCGGCCAGGACAGCCGCACCGACGCGCAGGGCAACCCGCTGCCGCGCGAGGTCCTCGACATGCTCCACGCCGGCAACGCCGACGGCGAGCGCCAGACCGACACGATGATCTTGGTGCACATCCCGCAGAACGGCAAGAAGGCGACCGCGATCTCCTTCCCCCGTGACTCGTGGGTCGAGATCACCGGCGGCTTCGGCAAGCACAAGCTCAACAGCGCGTACGTGTACGCCTACAACGACACGTCGAAGACGCTGCAGCAGCAGGGCAACACGAACCTCAAGGACGTCGACGCCAAGGCCAAGGACGCCGGTCGCAAGAACCTGATCGCGACGCTGGAGCAGTTCATCGGCAAGCCGAAGATGATCGACCGGTACGCCGAGGTGAACCTGTCGAGCTTCTACGAGATCACCAAGGCGATCGGCGGTGTCGAGGTCTGCCTCAACGGCCCGGTCAAGGAACGGAAGTCCGGCGTCGACCTGCCTGCCGGCCGGCAGACCGTGGAAGGCGTCCAGGCGCTCGCGTTCGTCCGCCAGCGGTACGACCTGCAGAACGGCGACCTCGACCGGATCGCGCGGCAACAGGCCTTCCTGTCCGGGCTGGCGAACAAGGTCCTCTCGTCGGACGTCCTGGCCAACCCGGCGAAGATCGCGAACCTGATCGACGCGGTGAAGAAGTCGGTCGTACTGTCGGCGGGCTGGGACCTGCCGGAGTTCGCCGCGCAGATGCGCGGCCTGACCAGCGGCAACGTCGAGTTCCACACGATCCCGACCCAGGGCGACGCGACCATCGGCGGCGCCGCCGTGCTCCGCGTGGACCCGGCGCAGGTGCAGGCCGAGATCAACCGCCTGACCTCCGACGGGCAGCCGCCGTCCACCGAGGCACAGGCCACCCTGCCGGGCGCGGAAGCGGTGACCGTCGAACTGTTCGACGGGTCGGGTTCGCCCTCGCTGGCCTCCGACACCCGGAACCTCTTGCAGGGCAAGGGGTTCAAACTCGCGGCCGACACCAAGCTCAGCACGCGCAACTCCACGGTCATCCGGTACGCGCCGGGCGACGAGAAGGCGCTCGCCCTGATCAAGCAGGTCTTCGGCACCGCGGTGCAGGCCGAGGCGGATCGCGATGTCGCCCCCGGCAAGGTGCGGGTCCTGCTCGGCAAGGACTTCAAGGGCGCGTCCGCCGGCCCCGGCGGTGCGACCACGGCGCCGCCGAAGTCGTCGGCCGCTTCGAAGCCGGCTCAGCCGCCCTCCAGCGCTCCGGCGCCGACCACCACTCCGATCGTCGCGGGCAATGTGCCCTGCGTCAATTAATGTCCGGGTACTCAGCGTGGCCGGCCTCCCGGTGACCTAGCCTTCTCCTACGATCGGATCAACGGGCAGCCCGAGGGGTGGTGAACTGGGATGGACAGCGAAGACAAGGACATCGGCGAACGTCCGGACACATCGGACACCGACGAGCCGAAGCAGGACGAGGCCACCGCCTCGGACACCGAGAGTGACGAAAAGCCCCGGTTCGTCCCGACGCCGTACCCTCGGGACCCGCTTCCCCAGCCTTCCGCCCCGCCCGAGGACGAAGCGGTCTCCGGCGTACTCGCCGTACCCGAGCGCCCGCTGCGCCGCGCCGGCCGGATCACCCGCCGGATCGCGCTCGGCCTCGTGTCGCTGCTCGCCCTCGGTACGACGGGCTACGCGTACGTCACGAAAGACCAGTTGCAGAACAACGTCCCCACGACGAACGCTCTGAGCAAGGCGGACGATCCCGCCGCGCCGCCCGCCGACGACGGCGCGACCGACATCCTCCTGGTCGGCAGCGACGCGCGCACCGACGCGCAAGGCAATCCGCTGCCGGCGAAGGTGCTCAAGGAACTGCGTACCGAGGAAAAGCCCGGCGTCAACACCGACACCATCATCATCCTGCGCATTCCGAAGACGGGCGGGAAACCCTCCGGCGTCTCGATTCCCCGTGACACCTGGACCGACATCCCCGGCCGCGGCAAGAACAAGATCAATTCCGCGTACGGCGTCGCGAAGGCGAACTACGCGAACGCGCACCGCGGCGAGTCCGACCAGGCGAGACTCGAACGCGATTCCGACCAGGAAGGCCGCAAGGCACTGGTCCAGACCGTGCAGGACCTGACGCAGATCCGCATCGACCACTACGCCGAGGTCAACCTGCTCGGGTTCTACCTGCTGACCGAGGCGCTGGGCGGGGTCAAGGTCTGCCTCAACCACGCCACCGAGGACAAGGACTCCGGCGCGAACTTCCGGCGCGGGGAGCAGGTCGTCTCCGGCGGCGAGGCGCTGTCCTTCGTTCGCCAGCGGAAGAACCTGCCGCGCGGCGACCTCGACCGCATCGTGCGTCAGCAGACCTTCCTGTCCTCGGCGCTCAACCAGGTGCTCTCGGCGGGCACGCTGACCAGCCCGTCGACGATGGGCGGCCTGATGGACGTCGTGCACCGCTCGATCGTCCTGGACGAAGGGCTGGACCTGCTGGAGTTCGCTCAGCAGGCGAAGGGCATCGCGTCGGGCGACCTGACGTTCACGACCATTCCCGTGGTGAACATCAACGGCCGCAGCGCGGACGGCCAGAGCATCGTCGAGATCGACCCCGCCGCCGTGCGGACCTTCGTCGCCGGTCTGGTGGGGCGGGGCGGTGGCGGCGGGGCCGCGGGAGCGGCTCCCCTGCTCGCCGCATCGAGCGTTCCCTGCGTGAACTAGCGTTGAGGCGTGAGCCTCACCGATCTCTTGCTGCGGCCCCTGCTCGGGTCGCTCGCGAAACCGCTGATCACCCACTACGACGACAAGCAGGGCAGCCGGGTCGAGCTGTCCGTGGCGACCACGGTGAACTGGGCGGCCAAAACGGCGAACTGGCTGGTCGACGAGTTCGACGTCGAGCCGGGTGACGAGGTCGCCGTGGTGCTGCCGTCGCATTGGCAGACCGCCGGCGTCCTGCTGGGCGCCTGGTGGTGCGGCGCGAGGGTGGTGACGGAGACCGCGGGCGCGCGGGTGGCGTTCATCGCGCCGGACGGCGTTTCCGACGCGTCCGCGACCGCCGTCGTCTCGCTGCACCCGATGGGCCTCGGGCTGCCCGCCGGTTCCGTGCCGGACGGGGCGCTGGACTACTTGACCGAAGCCCGGCTTTCGGGTGACCAGTTCAGCCCGCTGTTCCCCGTGCCCGGCGACACTCCCGCCCTCGATTCGTCCACTGTGGACGAGGTGCTCGCCGAGGCTCGTTCCCGTGCCTCTTCGGCGAATTTGTCCGCGGACGACCGTGTTCTGTCCACTGTAGAATGGACTGGCGCGGAGGGGATCCTCGCGGGATTCCTGACGCCGCTCGCGGCCGGTGCGCATCTGGTCCAGGTCAGCAACGCCGATCCGGCCAAACTCGCTTCTCGGCGCGAAGCCGAGCGGACGACCGCGGATCTCCCCTCCTGAAGCGCCATGAAAGGACCTTTCCTTGCAAATTTGGCAAGGAAAGGTCCTTTCATAGCACGCGGGTCAGGCGTCCTGAAGCTGCTTCGCCTCACGCTTGCGCCCGAAGAGCACATGGTCGAGCGAGAGCTTTCCGGCGTTGAAACCGAGCGCGAGCCCGGCGACCGCCAGGACGAGCACCAGTTCGTAACCGCCCTGACCGGTCAGGCCGTTGTCGATGTGCACCGAGAGCAGAGCGCCGACGGAAACCACGACGAAGCCGAGGCCCACCAGCGGTGTCAGGAAACCGACGATGAACAAGATGGCGCCGACGATCTCCACCGCGATCGCGAAGATCGCCGCGAGCGTCGGCAGCGGGATGCCTGTCTGCTCGAAGAACTTCGCGGTGCCGTCGATCCCGTTATCCCATTTCTGCAGGCCGTGAGCGAGGAACACCACGCCGACCCCGATCCGGCCCAGCAGGAGGGCGACATCCTTGAAACGAGCGAACATCAGGTATCAGCTTTCTGATAGGTGAATATTCAACTTACCCGTACGACGGTAAGGCACCGGGCACCTCCGACGGCACCTCCGGAGCGTGATCGACAGGTATCCGACAGGAAGCGCACCCGGACGGCGGCATGCCCTCCGTGGAAGGTGGCGCACGTTATCCCCTGTACAGCGGGCAAAATCTCCCCTGTGAAAGACGAACGCCTGACCGGCATGTGGACGGATGAAATCTTGCATCCGGGCAGCGTCGAGTCCGTCGACCTGGTGTTCCGCGGCGACGGCACCGGATGGCTCTACTGGGCGAGCTGGAGCACCGAGTTCGCGGTGTCCCGCTTCACCTGGGCGACGCCCACTCCGGGCGAACTGGTCCTGAAGTTCCATCGCGCCCTCGGCGGCACTTGGTCGAACGACGACGGCGTCATCCGCCACGACGTCGAGACCGACGAGCAGGAGGAATCCGTGGTCGAAACCGGCTACGCGATCGCGCCCGGCGAGGCCCCGTACGACACGCCGGTGACCCTGCTCTCGCTGGCTCGCCCGCTGACCGAGCACCTGGCGGGCTCGCGGTTCGCATGGGTCGAGAAGCCGGAATCGCTCAGCGATCCGTCCGCCGGTGCTCCGCGGCCAGACCCGTCCAGCCCCCGCTGACCGCCAGCACCTCGAGCACCCGTTCGGCATGCTCGGCGAAACCGGCCAGATCCGCGTGCAGCAACGAGATCCGCTCGGCGTCGAGCGGGACCTCGTCGTCGGCCCACAACTCGATCACCGTACTGGCGGTGAACACGAGGAATTGGATGATGCGGATGAACTCCTCGGACGGCACGGCCACCGCCTTGCGGTAGCCCGTCTCGATCTCGTCGCAGGCCGCGACCAGCTCGCGCAACGGCCTCACCACGTCGGCCGCCGTCCCGTCCCACGCGGCCGACGGCCACGTGCGATCCCCGAGCTCGAGCCACAACCGCCAACCGGCGATCAGCTCGGCCTCGTCATGCGGTGTCCACGACACCGGAGCGGACCAGAACATCCTTCGAGAGTGACAGGGTCCGCGCTTGATCGCCGCCCCTCCGTGAACCATCTCACCGAGGCTCGATCCACTTGTTTAACCGATCGCCCACCCCCAGTGACGCCTCTAACCTGAGGTCGTGCCTGACGCGAACCAGCCCTGGTCGGGCAACGACGAGAAATTCAACCGCACCTGCCACGCGCGCTGGCGCGAGCGACTCAACCGAGGAGCACCCGGAGAGCCTTACCTCGACGACTGGCACGGCGAACAATGTGGCGGATGTGCCATGTGGGTCCCCTTGCACGGCCGGCTCGGCGACGACTACGGCGTCTGTGCCAATGCGCACTCGATTTTCGACGGGATGGTTCGCTTCGAACACGACGGCTGCACCGCTTTCACCGAACGCGGTGACGGTTCGTTCGGCTGACCCGCGCCGGAAGTACGTGGGCGTCAGCCCTTGTGCAGGGCGTGCGCCATGACCATGCGCTCGATCTGGTTGGTGCCTTTCGTAGACCTGGGTGATCTCTCGGCCGGTTTCGGCTGTGCTGGCAATCTTGCCTGAAAACGGCCTCTGACCTGCTTAACGTCTCTCGCCAGTTCTCGGTGGATCTTGGCCCTACCCGGCGTCTGACGGCCTGGCTCACTTCGGGACTTTGGCATGACAGCCGACGATCACGGGTTCGGCAGGGATTCGCAGGTGCCGACCGCGCACCACGCATGCGAGATTCCCCCACCTCGCTGCTTACCCTCACCGGTTCGCCTTTCGCCACGGGCGCCCCGTGCGCCTGTCGAGGGGACTGCCTGGAGTACGGCGCACTACCCGCTGACCTCTGACAGGTTTCAGCGGTACCGACCTGTCCGTGCCTCTTCTCTCCGCTTCCCTCGCCCCGCCATCTCTAGCGCCGGATCGATCGCGTCAAGGCACGGTTTCCCGCCTTGATGCGGGCGGGCCGGTGTTGGACGCTGAGAAGCGAGGGACCTCCTGATGACCGCTGCGCGTCGATCGAGTGAGCCAGGAGATTGAGTTAAAGTGCACCCTGGATCTTCGTCGGCGGCCCGCTGCGCGGTGCCGCTCGTCGGCGGGCCCGCCGCGACCGGAGCGGCAGGCCGTCCGTGTCGCGTGGGCGGAGCCCGCCGTACGGGTGGTGACGTGCGCGCCGCCGACGGCGGCGCCTTGATCCTTTAGAGCCAAGTTCGGCAGCTACTTATGCTTCTATCACGAGAGGAAGTCCTAGGTCTCTCTCGTGCTCAGCCAAACTTTGATCAACCTCTGCCAAAAGCACAGACATAGCCTCTACTACCACAGCACTCGCCTTACCGGTCAGAGTACCTGGCGCCAAAAATTCCAGCACATCTATCCACTTAGCTCGACTCTTCGGGTCCCGAAGCCTCCCGTTTCGGAGCGAGTTAAAGAACAGTTCAACCGCAGGTTCCGATGCGCGCCCCATTAAGTCTTTCAAGCAATCCCAGTCAGCCTTTGAACTAAATCTCCTCAACAGGAATACCTGCAAGGCAGTTGAAATATCTTGCTCGCTAGCAGCAATTTTTGCGAAATTTCGATGAAGTAGTCCAAACCCCGCAAAAGAATACATATCACCCACATCAGGATCATTTCCAACCCAGATGCGATTAATATACAAGACGCCGTCGATTACTTTTCTTGCACCATCAGCAACGCGTGGATCTTCCGATTCAATGATCACAGTCAATGCATCCCGCAAAATTCCCGCGATCGGCATCTTAGTTCTCCACGCATATATAGACATATTGCCAGGACTATTTGAGAACGACAGCATATAGAATATCTTTTCGGCCAGCTCATTGGTTACCTGTCGCGAATAATACAAGCTATACATTAGATCAAAGATCACGCCGAAACTATTAGAATCAGCCTTGAAATTGCTCCTAGCTAACGTGACTAGCGAACTTACAACGAACTCTTCGATCTCCACACTTCCGCGCAAACGATTATTTATCAACGTCATGAAGACGCGCCGACTTCGATCCGGAAGCAGACTCTGCTGCCTCAAATTTTCAACGACAAGGTTGCCATAGCTCACAATATCCTCATCCGATATTGTCGGATCTTTTACCCGCCCACCAGCTACCACCTCATCCGCGAGCTCCCATAGAACAGACACAGGACTCCCTGTTGAGCTAAAGCTGGACAGCTCGTTCGCGCTTATACTACGTGCATTCAAATTAGATGCACGCAACGAACCCGCTTCCTCTGATTCCAGGATCCGTCGATTGATAACTCGTTCGAACATAGTCCATTTCTCAAGCCCAGCATTTCCCGCAAATTGTATCAACACATCACAGTGACCTGCGTGATCAAGATCTTCACTACGGCGCAGCTTTTCCATTAATAGCCTGATAGCGGGTCGCCAATAGATATGGCTACTGCCGCTCAACTTGGACAGGCATCCATGCCGGGCGTGCTCATCGATAAAGCGCATACAGCGCTCAGCACTGACACGGGAAACAACACCAACCAGCAGGTGCAAAAGCCACGGAAGCACGAGAATGCAACGCGCTTCATCGCCAGCTACTTCCGACAGCTTTTCTTCGATATTGCCGTCAATAATATACTCTGGAACCTCTTTTCTTAGCTGATCAAGAATAGCGGTAATCTGCGCCCTTTCGGAATCCCGGTAGTTCATCTCGAAGTAATCTTGCTCTACTTGAGTAACAGCGCCCAGCAAAAGCACGGAGTGGACAATTTGCTTCGTCAAGTCCTCACTCCACGGAGCATCAACCAAACTATGCGGTCCACTCCGGTGGGAGTGCAATATATTTGTCGGAGTGAAACCCCACCGCCGGATCAATAACGCCAGAATTCTCCACAAGTTTTCCTTGCGAACTCCATCAAGCAGCAAGCGATCTACTGCGTTCAGTACGCCCTCAGGTCCTAGGTCGGCGATCGCATCGACAACCTCGGACTCGTCAATCATGTCGATAAGCTTCTGCGCTACCCCGACACCAGTTTCGTCCACCGAAAGCTGCAATCTCAAAATCGCGCGTAGCGCAAATCGTGAAGTTTGATCTCCGCGGGCGAGCTTACCTACCGCCATCACCTGCAGTCGCGAGTCAATATCGCAGTGCTTCAGCAAGTGTGGTATATGGACAATATGATTTGCGTCTAGCAGCTCGATCTTATGTTCAAGTAGCGGACTAACGTGATCTTCAATATCTTCGCGCGGCAATTTTTGGAGTAGCTCAGTTATCATTGCTACCCGCTGTTCGGTAAGTCTACCATCGAAGGCTTCGAGGCCTATTTCGAGAAGTCTCCGTTGCTGTCTTCTATTGTGACCAAATGCCCTGTCCGCAGCAAGCTCAAGCGCCAGCATGCTCCCGCGCTTAGCAATCGATGAGAGTCTTTCCCGGTTGAGATTATGGCAAACATCAACAATATTACTGCTCTCGCCGGAGTAATTTCTACCGACTCTTCCAGCAAAGAATAGGGCAACGTTCCGCCAGTGATCGAGTCGAGCGATCGCGTCAAAGCGCCGATAGCGCATTTCAGTGTCAGTAGATGTGTCAGTCAAGTGACTAGCCGCAAAGAACTCTTGAATAGATCTAAGTTCAAACCCAAAGAAGTCCGATCTGGGCTCAACAAGCAGAACCAGGCGCTCTCCAGCTTCCCGCGTTATTGCGTGCTGGACCATTCTTATCCGTTCGATCGACGAGAACGGGTCACAATGACCAAGATACCTTACTACTTCTAATTCATAGTCGTTTCGAACAAGCGCCGCTCCGGCAGCAGTAGCATACGTTGCTTGCTCATGCAGGATATAGGCAATATACTTGTGTAGACCGACAAGCTTTTCCTTCTCCGAACTGATTACATTTCTACCTTTCGCAGTCTCGCGTTTGTAGATCACCTCGAGGTACTCATTGAACAGCGCTTCGCGTTGCCGCGGCGGCGTTCCGCCAGCTGAAATAATGAGCACGAGAATCGTGACTTGAAGCGGAGTATTTGTTAGCAAGCTAATCTGTGGATCCATGAGGCATTCGTCGATGTTAGAAATTAGTCGATCAGCTTTACCAGGCTCAATTGCGCGCGCTTCGATCCATCTTCGCACGTAATGCCTCACCTGTTCAGCAGATAGCCGCACAAGCCTTAGGTGCATGTAGATCTTCGGGTCGAACTGGTTAGAGTATCCAGTAGGTCTCGTAGCAGCGAGGATCTGGACGTCTGCCTCTAACGTTTCACGACACTTTTCAGTGAATTCAGCCAGACACTCAAGAAGAGTCCGCCTGATTTCTTCTCCGCTGACTTCGTCGAGACCGTCAAAGATGAGAAGTGTCGGGTTATTTCTAATTACGCCATGCAAGTCTCTAACAGATATTTCACGCGAAGTTGCCTGCTTTACGTGCTGCACTATATACTCATCTAATGATAGTGGCGTATCGCGACTGCTGCCCTCATCTGTTCGCGCGAGCCATTGAGCAAACTCTCGAAGAACAACCCTAAAGGGAATACGCGGTACCAGCGGCGTGAACTTATCGTCTATCAGTATTTCGTCTGTCTTTCCGACCATGCCGGCCCTGTGAAGCTGTGCCAAGTACTGTCCCACAGTCGACTTACCTTCACCAGGCCCGCCCACCAGAACCAGACTGTCGAGAGTGTCGGTCGTCAGCAACTGTAAAGGTGATACAGCAACCTCACCAGTGCGTGCTAAAATTTGGCCATTTTGGCGACTGAACCTGTCCAGGGCGACAATCGCTTTTCGATTTCTTGCACTGTTTGCAACGAACTGGTCAGAAGCTAGCAGATCGAAGAAGACCTGTTGAATTCGTACCGGTTCGTCTGACACATCGCCCGCCTGATCAAGCTGGGCGTTTTGATCACGCATGTATAAGACCTGTGCATACTGCTTGATAGTGGTAGCTGTTTCGTCCAATTCTCGATCATGAAGCTGAATGAGTTGATGAAGAACATCACCGGCGACAATAAAATGCAGGTATGCCGTGCGAATTGACGAATAATTTTCTAGGTATCGGCTAATATCATCCGCGCCCCATACATGAATATTCTTGATGCGGTCTAGGTATCTCGGTGCAATTTTGTTGTTAATCGCGTCAATAGTACCCGCTCGCGCTACGCCAGTTAAGGGAACATTGGTAGCTAGAATGTAGTTATCGCAATCGTAGCCATATTTGTTGACTATCTTATCTAGCTCAGAATCTAAGTCCGCAAGAATTTCTTTACGAGCTTTATCTGGCCCGATCTGCTCAAGATCATGGAACTTAGCCTGGAAGATCCACTTTCCCGAGAATCGGTTAGACGCCGACGGATAAGGCGCCTCTCCTACGTAGGTTGCCTCTCTCGCACCATCCCGCCCGGCACCAAATGTGATTGTCCCAGAACCGATTATCTTTTTCAATAGTGCCTGTATGAGCTTTTCGAACTCATTGCTTCCAAGTCGATTTAGATTATAGGTCGGCACTAAGCACCCTCCCGCCGCTTGCAAGTGGCCAGCTACGCTACACCAATAACGTTTGTTTGTCGTTGCATCGAACTTAGATGTTTCAAGTTTCCGACTAACGTCCAATTGTTAATCACTGTTGGTGTATTTCCGCAAACGCAGTGGCGCATTGCTTCGACTAGAAACAAGGATGTCGATGGTCCTACACGACCACTTCTCCTGCGAGACCTATGACACACATCTGGATGGCAAGTCAACGTCCAGATAGGTGACGAGGCAGGCCGCTTCCAGGACACGTGCGCCTCCAGTCATGCCGCACACATTGCCGATGAGACGATCTCTACGCTGTTAACGTGGAGGTATGCGTGGTGGTGCGGGTGAGCAGCTCAGCATCGGGGATGCGTATCGCCTTCTACCGGCAGCGGCGTGGTCTGTCGGAGGCGGTTCTTGCTGACTTGGCGGGTCGCGCTGAGGGCTGGCTGAGCAAGGTCGAGCGCGGTGACCGCGAGATCCGGCGCCTGGACGTGCTGGCTGACGTCGCGCGGGGCCTGCGGGTGACCCTGGGAGACCTCCTCGGCGAACCTGTGCTGACGGAGGACGTGGACAAGAACGACGACGTTCCGGCCATCCGTGACGCTCTGATGGCCCCGCGACGGCTATCCCGCGCTCTGTTCTCCTCGGCCATGTCGCCGGAGTACATCGACCCCAATGCCGTTAAGTTACCGTTTGCCGATTCCTGTATCTGACTCTGAATTTGATGCGTGTCGCAGTAGAGGAAATGCTTGATGGTGATTTAATGGCTGCATGAGAAATTCGCCTCTGGCCTCAGGTGAACGGATCGTCGACCGAATTGGAATTGGCGTTCTGACGCGGGTATTTCATCGTGACCTGGTGGACGAGGTTCTCATTTCAACGGGTAGCCTGGAACAGCGACAGCGTCTACTGCCGGCGAGGGTTGTCGTGTACTACGTGCTCGCCTTGGCTTTATTCTTCGCTGATTCATACGACGAGGTCATGAGGAAGCTCGTCAATGGACTCAGATTCGGGCGCGCGTGGCGCGACGACTGGCGTGTTCCGACACCGTCCGCGCTTTCGCAAGCCCGGACGCGACTAGGCCCCGGTCCGCTGCGTGAGTTGTTCTTCCGTGCGGCTGTAACTGATGAGCAAATTAGTCCGCACGACAACTTGCCAGCCAAGTCACGAGCGGGCTCGGCAGGCCATCGACGCGGTGTTCGGGCGGCCTGGCACCCATGACGGCCTGGAGGCGGCCTGATCATGAGCAGCCAGCGCCGCCCGAACTACCGGATCAAGATCAAATCAGCCCTTGAGCAGGGCGCGCGCCATGACCATGCGCTGGATCTGGTTGGTGCCTTCGTAGATCTGCGTGATCTTCGCGTCGCGCATCATGCGCTCCACCGGGAAGTCGCGCGTGTAGCCCGCGCCGCCGAAGAGCTGCACGGCGTCCGTCGTCACCGACATCGCGATGTCCGACGCGTACGCCTTCGCGGCCGCGGCCATGTAGCCGCCGCGCTTGTCGCCGCGTTCGGTCGCCGCGGCGGAGGCGTAGACGAGGTTTCGCGCGGCCTCGATCTTGATGCCCATGTCGGCCAGCATGAACTGGACGCCCTGGAACTCCGAGATCGACTTGCCGAACTGCTTGCGCTCCTTGACGTACGCGATCGACGCGTCGAGGGCGCCCTGCGCGATGCCCAGCGCCTGCGCGCCGATGGTCGGGCGCGTGTGGTCGAGGGTGCGCAGCGCGGTCTTCAGGCCGGTGCCAGGCTCGCCGATGATGCGGTCGGCCGGGATGGTGCAGTTCTCGAAATGGATCTCGCGGGTCGGCGAGCCCTTGATGCCGAGCTTCCGCTCCTTCGAGCCGACGGTGAAGCCGGGGTCGTCCTTGTGCACGACGAACGCGGAGATGCCGTTGGCCTTCTTCTCCGCGTTGGGGTCGGTCACCGCCATCACGGTGTACCAGGACGATTCACCCGCGTTGGTGATCCAGCACTTGGTGCCGTTCAGCACCCAGTGGTCGCCGTCGAGCTTCGCACGGGTGCGCATCGACGCGGTGTCCGAGCCGGCTTCGCGCTCCGAAAGGGCGTACGACGCCGAAGTCTCACCGGAGGCGATCGACGGCAGCACCAGCTTCTTGAGGTCTTCCGACGCCGAAAGAATGATCGGCTGGGTGCCCAGCTTGTTGACCGCCGGGATGAGCGACGCCGACGCGTCGACGCGCGCGACCTCTTCGATCACGATGCAGGCGCCGATGGCGTCCGCACCCTGGCCGTCGTAGGCCTCGGCGATGTGGACGGCGTTGAAACCCGACTTGACCAGCGCGTTGTACGCCTCGATCGGGTACCGCTCGTTCTCGTCGACCTCGGCCGCGTACGGCTCGATCTCCTTCTCAGCCAGGGCACGGACCGCGGCCCGCAGCTCTTCGTGCTCCTCGGCAAGCTGGTACAGACCCGGGCCGTCAGACACCTTCGTCACCTCTTCATAACGCGAATGGAAGTTCGACCGATGTTAGCGCTCGTTCACATTGTGCGACATCGCGAGCGCTTGTGTCTTTGGCCGCAAAGTCCGTACGTTCGGGTGATGCAGCTCACTCAGCTTCCCAGGTCGCTCGACTATCCCGAGGTCCCGGTCGGCTCGATTCTGGCCGGCGCCGCTGCTCGCTGGGGCTCCCGCACGGCCTTCGCCCACGGAGACCAGAGCCTCACCTTCGCCGAAACGTACAGCGCGGCCTGCAGGTTCGCGAACGCGCTGCGCGCGGAGGGCATCGAGCGCGGCGACGTCGTCGCGCTCCACCTGCCGAACTGCCTGGCGTACCCGGTCGCGTACTACGGCACGCTGCTCGCGGGTGCCACCTTCAGCCCGGCGAACCCCCTGCTCCCGCCGGACGACCTCGCCGCCCAGCTCGCCGACGCCGGCGCGGTCGCGGTCGTCACCGTCGGTCCTGTCGCGCGAGTGCTCGCTTCTATCCGGGACCGGACGTCGGTACGGCTGAGCATCGTCGTTCACCCGCCCGAAGCAGTGGGCGACGACGAGGTCGAGTTCACGAAGTTCTACGCCGATCACTCCGACGAGCGACCGGACGTGGAGATCGACATCTATCGCGATCTCGCCCATCTGGCGTACACCGGCGGCACGACCGGTCGTTCGAAAGGCGTCTGCCTGCCGCACCGGAACGTCGTGGTCAACAGCCTGCAGAGTTCCTGCTGGCGGCTGGGCGCGGTCCCCGCGCTCGACGACGCCGGCGAGGTGACCGTCGACCAGCTCGGTGAACCGGACGAGTGGCCGTCCCGGATCGGCACCGGGATCGCACTCAATCTGACGCCGTGGTTCCACGCGATGGGCACCATCGCCGCTCTCAACGTCCCGCTGCTCGACGGCGGCACTGTCGTCCTGCACGACCGTTTCGACCCGGCCGCCTACGTGGCCGACGCCGAGATGCTGCGGGTCACCACCATCGGCGGCGCGCCCGCGCTGTTCGCGGCACTGCTCGCCTGCCCGGCCTTCCACACGGCCGACCTGTCGTCCGTGCTGACCATCGGCTCCGGCGCGGCTCCGATGAACCACGAGATGATCCGCGCCCTGCAGAACCGGTTCCCCGGCGTGATCATCACCGAGGGCTACGGCCTCACCGAGGTCACCATGGGCGCGGTCATCGCGCCGTCCTACCGTTCCGCCACGCGGAAGGTCGGCTCGGTCGGGCTGCCGTTGCCGGACACCGAAATCAAGATCGTCCCTGCCGAAGGCGGCGAAGACCCCTTACCTGCCGGAGAACGCGGCGAGGTGTGCATACGCGGGCCACAGGTGATGACCGGCTATCGCAACCGCCCGGAGGAGACCGCGGCCGCGCTCGTCGACGGCTGGCTGCACACCGGCGACATCGGCATCCTCGACGAGGACGGCTATTTGTCCATAGTGGACCGCAAGAAGGACATGCTGCTGTACAAGGGCTACAACGTCTTCCCCCGCGAACTCGAAGAGCTGCTGATCACCCTGCCCGGCGTCGCGGCGGCGGCCGTCGTCGGCAAACCGGACACCGAGGTCGGCGAACTGCCGGTCGCGTTCGTGGTCCGCAACGACGAGAACGTCACGGCGGAGCAGCTCATGGAGGCGGTGGGCGCCCGGGTGCTGCCGTACAAACGACTACGGGCGATCCACTTCGTCGACCAGATCCCGGTGTCCGCCGCCGGGAAGGTGCTCAAGCGGGAACTGCGGAAGCAGCTCGCCGAATGAGCGATGGTCAGTCGCTCATGTTCTCCGCAGATTGGCGATCAAGAACTCCGCAGCCTTACGCGTCCCGGCGCACGAATCATTCCCCAATACTGAGAACCACTCGGGCCGTTTACCGCGTACTCGACAAGCAGCATTTCCGTATCGGTGATCCCCAGATACAGGTCACAAGCCCCCGGGGATGCACTGCGGCACGTACTCGACCTGGGGTATTCCGTCGATGGACAACTCACGCCATCCCGAATACCGCTGGGGATTGTCGTTTCTGACCTCAATCAGTTCGGCCAGGTTGTTCGGCTTGACTACGGCGTGATATATCCCGAGAATCGGCTTATTTGGATCACTCCACGCACATCCGAGCATACCCTCCCTACCGCCGCCCCTTGTCACTTTCTCCGGCGGGTCGACAATAAGCGCGGCAACCTGGTCGGTCTTCGATATTCCACACGGGAAGCGGGAAAAACGAGCACTCTCCAAGGGGCGTTCGACGGGAGTGATCGGAATCGCAGGCTCGACTTGCGCGGCAGCCGGCGGCTCGCTCAGGAACAGCATCAGACTCAATCTTCCACTTCCTCTGATCATCTATCCCCGAAATTGAAGGCGGTCAGCGGCCGCGGAGATTACCGATCACAAGCTCCGCCGCCTTGAACGCGGCCGCACATGTGTCGGTACCCCAGTACTGAGAATCGTATTCAGCAGGGAGCTGGTAGTGGAATTCGAGTGCCGCTTCGTCCGATACGCCGACCGTCAGACCACAGGACTTCATGTCGCCGAACAAATGGTACTGAGCGGCAGGCAATCCGCCGATCGACAACTTTCGCCAGCCGGGATAGAGCCCAGGGTCACGTTCAGTGAGCTCTGTCAGTTCGGCGAGTGTTTGTTCTTTACCGGCGGGAAGTTGCACGCGCAACTTGGGCCCGTCCCAGATAACCCACGCGCACCCTGTCGGCGCCAAAGGGGCGGGACGGGGTTCGACCCGTTCCGGCGGGTCAATGATCAGTGCCGCTATGTCCTCACGCTTCAACGAGCCACATGGATTCACTCGAAAAGGCGCAAGATCAACTGGCCGCACAACTGGAGTGATCGCTATCTCGCCGCCCACTTGGGCCGGCGCCGGCCGCTCCTCGAGTAAAGTGTCCGGCTTTCCCAGGCCACATCCGGCGATCAGCGTGACCACCGCGAACAAGACGACAGACGCAGACCTCACGTTATTCCGGAACAGCATCCGGCTCAACCTTCCATTGCTTCTGCTCGTCCAGTCCGGAACCTGCTCGAAGATCGGGTACTTCGACGAAGTTCGTCCGAATCTGCAGGAGGCCGATAGCGCTGGTCGTGAAATTTCCGATGGCCTCGATCGCCTCGTCGAACAACGCGCTGATCTTCTTCACCAGTTCACCGAGCGCCTCGATAACCGAATCGATGACATCGGCGAGGGTAAGCAAGTTCACTCCTGGAATGACAGCGGTGAGTGCGGCCACCAGCGCTTTCAAGTCAATCTTGGCAAGCTCTCCGGCGCACTCCCCCAAGAATGTGATGGCCGAACCATAGGTCTTGATCACCTCGTTCGCGATTCCGGCCATCACCCCGGAAATACCCGCCACCGCCTCCTGCTCCGACTTGAGCGCATTGGTGACGTTGGCGGCATGGGCGACGAACTGGTCCGCGGCCCTGCCGGTCCAGGTTCCCGCCAACGCCTGGACGGCGGCGCCGATGTCGTCGTGCGCCTCCTGGATGGTGGCGTTGCTCGCGAACCGGAACGCGATCTCCTGGATTCCTACGGCGTTTCCGAGAAGCCGTGTCCGGATATCGTCGAGCATCCGGAAAATGTCAGGACGGCCGACAAGCGGAAGCGCGGCGAAATCACGAATTTTCTGGTCTGCGGCGACCGGATACGGCGGCAGTTCACCCATGGTCATCCACCGTCCTTTTCGAGTTCTCGGAGGCGCTTGTAGTACTCCTCGTCCTGTGCGTCGTAGTAGTCGGCGGCTTTGTCCATGGCGTCACCCAGTTTATACAGGCGATCAAAACCGCGATTACTTTTCGCCTGTAAGTCGGCGATCATCTCGTTGAAAGCTTCGATGATGCGCGCTTCCTCGCCGAGCATGCCGACGTCGTGGACCCCGAGCCGCAATCCTTCAATATCGACAGTGGCGAAATCACGAAGGCGCCCCGCGGCATGAAAGACATCCTCGGTCGCCCTGCGAAGGGATTCGGGGTAGACCTCATAGCCTGAGCCGCTGGAGCCGAGCGGATCGAACGGGCCACTCATCGAAGGCTTCCCTTCTCTGCTTCCTCGATCACCGAGTCACGCCTCGTACGCGCGGTGCTTTCCGCGGCATTGATCGCCTGCAGGACGTGCCGGGCCAGACTCGCCTCCGTCTGCGTCTCAAGGGCATCGGGGTTCAGTTCGACCGAGACCAACGACCCCATACCGTCCACCACAATCGTGCCGAGCCCCGCTGGGATGTGCCAAGTCAGCATCGCCGTCCGGCCACTTTCCGCGGCCTGCTCGATCGCGGCGACCCTGGCATCGATTTCCTTGGCCAGGTGGTAAAGCCTGTCGTGGGTGTTCACCGGTGGCCGCCCTGGTCGTCGGGGTCCTCATCGGAGAGAAAGTCGACCTGGTCGAAGCTCTCTTCATAGGGAGCTTCACCTCTTGGCGTCCGAACTCCCCGACCTGCCGTGGCGGGTTTCACCGATGACGGTCGACTAGGACGCTCCACCCCTTGATCCGCTGCAGCCGGCGTGGAGTGCGGAGTCGGCTCTTTGCCGACCAAGGCCGCCAGCTCCGGCACCGCCGCCGAGTGCGCGACGCCCCGCGCGGCGTGGACGGCCTGCACGATGCTGCTCCCCAGCAGTCGCGGGTGCGCGCGATCCAGCGCACCGGCCGAAATCCGCAGATCGACAAGCCTGCCTCGCCCGGTCACCGTCGCGGCGACCAAGTGATCCGCGGACCGTGCGGTGTGGGTGGCCTGGTCGAGCCGAGCCTCCATGGCTCGCGCTTGATCCCGGAACTCTCGCGGATCCCGTGGCGCCGTCATGAGCGCATCACCAAGCAAAGCATTCGTACCCCCTCCTCCACCGCCGGCGATTCTGACCGGCAGTGCCCGTCTGACACCCTACTGTGACGGACTACAGACGCAAGGAGGTTCCACCGAACCAGGTAGTTCGTCGCCGAACTACCACATCCAGAGGACGAAACGCGGTCAGCCTTCGACGCGTTTGCGCAGGGCCGCGTCCTTGTCGAGCACCAGCTGCTCCAGATCGGCCTGGAACCGGGCCATCTTCGCCTGCAGCCCCTCGTCGGACGCGGCGAGGATCCGCACCGCGAGCAAGCCCGCGTTCCGTGCCCCGCCAACGGAAACCGTCGCGACCGGGACCCCGGCCGGCATCTGCACGATCGAGAGCAGCGAGTCCATGCCGTCGAGGTACTTCAGCGGCACCGGCACGCCGATCACCGGCAGCACCGTCGCCGACGCGACCATGCCCGGCAGGTGCGCGGCACCGCCGGCACCCGCGATGATCACGCGTACGCCGCGCGAAGCCGCCGACGTCGCGTAGTCGAGCATCCGCTGCGGAGTGCGGTGTGCCGAGTAGACACCGACCTCGTATTCGACGCCGAACTCGGCCAGCGCCTGCCCGGCCGCCTCCATCGTCGGCCAGTCCGAATCGCTGCCCATGATCACGCCCACCTGCGGCGCCATGCTCACACTCCTAGTGAATCTCGTAGCCGTCGAGCCAGACGGCGTGGGAAAGCCAATGCGCGGAGAGCAGCGCGCGGTCGCGCAACTCCTCCATGCGTTCGCCCACGAAATTGACGTGGCCGAGTTTGCGGCCGGGGCGTTCTCCCTTGCCGTACAGGTGAACGCGGACGTCCGGGTACCGCGCGAACAGGTGATGCAGCCGCTCGTCCGGTCCCATTTCGGGTGCCTCGGGGGCGCCGAGGACGTTCGCCATCACGCAGGCGGGGGCGATCAGATCGGTCACCCCGAGCGGATAATCGAGCACGGCACGCAGATGCTGCTCGAACTGCGACGTCTTCGAGCCGTCCTGCGTCCAGTGTCCCGAGTTGTGCGGGCGCATGGCGAGTTCGTTGACCAGCAGGCCTTCGTCGGTCTCGAACAGCTCGACGGCGAGCAGGCCGGTCACGTTCAGCGTCGCGGCGATCCGCAGCGCGAGATCCTGCGCCTCCTGCGTGCGCTCGGAACTCAGCCCCGGCGCGGGCGCGAGCACCTCGGTGTTGATCCCGCCGGACTGCACGGTCTCCACCACCGGCCACGCCGCGCCCTGTCCGAACGGGGACCTGGCCACCAGCGCGGAGAGTTCGCGCCGCATGACGACCTTTTCCTCGACCAGCAACGGGGTTCCGGCGTCGAGCAGTTCGGGGACGGTTTCGCGCGCGTGCTGCGCGGTGTCGAGCATCCAGACGCCGCGGCCGTCGTAGCCGCCCTGCGCCGCTTTGAGCACGACAGGCCAGGAGTGCTTGTCGCCGAAGGAGATCACGTCGTCCACAGAGGACACTTCGGCGAAATCGGGGCCGGGGATCTCGAGTCCGGCCATCATCTCGCGCATGACGAGTTTGTTCTGCGCCATCGACAGCGCGGCCGGATCGGGCCGGATGGTGACGCCTTCCATCGCGAGCGTCAGCAGGTGCTCGCCGGGAACGTGCTCGTGGTCGAAGGTCAGCACGTCGACCCCGGCGGCGAACGAGCGCAGCGCTTCGAGGTCCGTGTGGTGCCCTTGCACGACCTCGCCCGCGACGAGGCCCGCGGAGTCGTTCTCCCCCGCCGCCAGCACGCGCAGGGACTGGCCGAGGGAGATCGCCGCCTGGTGGGTCATCCTGGCCAGCTGCCCGCCGCCCACCATGCCGACGATCGGAAGACCGGTTCGCTTGTCCACTACTGCCGCACTCTCCCGCTCCGAAAAAGCCGATGCCGCGGATGAGATTACTTGGCCGCCACCGCCGCGACCTGGGCGGACCCGCGCCGCAGCTCCCGGACGGCCAGTCCTGTGATGGCCGTCGCAGCCGCGAGGACGTAGACGTTGCCGAGCAGCGACCAGCCCAGCCCCCAGCCGAACTCGGTGTCCCCGCCGTTGGGCACGAACATGATCACGCCGCTCACGAACAGTACCGCGACCCCCGCGGCCGGAACCCACGATCGGCGGACGACGAGCAGGACCAGCAGCGGCACCGTCCACACCCAGTGGTGTGACCAGGACACCGGCGAGAGCAGCAGCCCGTAGAACGCCGTCACCAGCAGCGCGCCGACCGGATCACCGCCGCGGTGCAGGCGCACGACCAGCCAGACGGCGGGGACGGCCAGGACGGCGGCGATCGCGATGGCCACCGTGAGCGACCACGGCGCGAGTTCCGAAGCGCGGTTCACCAGCCCGTTGAGTGACTGGTTGAAGATCCAGTGCACGGAGCCGACCCGGCTGGGATCGGTGGCCGCCTCGGTCCAGAACCGGAAGGCGTCGCCGGGGATCACCGCGAACATCACCGCTTCGAGCGCGACGAAGGTGCCTAGTGCCCGCACCGCGTCCTTCCAGCGACCGGTGAACAGCAGATGCGGCACGAAGATCAACGGCGTCAGCTTGATCGCGGCCGAGATGCCGATCAGCACCCCGGCCCACCGCGAACCACGCGCCGAAAGCACCAGGACGTCGAGGACGATCAGCGCCATCAGGACGATGTTGATCTGCCCGAGGAAGATCGTCTTCCAGACCGGCTCCAGGGCCAGCGCGCCCGCCGTGGCCAGCGGCAGGACCCACCACCGGGTGATCGGGGCACCGCAGGCGCGGGCGACGGCGGAGATCACGACGCTGAGGCAGACCAGGGAGAGCGCGCCGACCACACCCCAGGTCAACCCCGCCGGGACGATCGCGAGCGGCAGGAACAGCGGCGCCGCGGCCGGGGTGTAGGTGAAGGGCAACAGCACCCACGGCGGCAGTGTCGTCAGCGCCTCGCGCGTGTAGAGCGGTTCACCCTTCAGCAGGGTGAGCGCGCCGGCGCGGTAGACGGCGCTGTCCGCGCCGAGGTGCCATTCACCGAGCCAGGCCACGATGCCCACCACGAGCATCGCCAGGGCGAGCGCACCCGCCAGCGCGGCCCCGACGACCCGGGGCTCAGCCGCCGGTCGTGACTTCAGCATGCTCGCCGTCGTCCCCCGCAGCGTCACGCCCGGCCGCCGTGAGCCGCTTCCGGCGCAGGTACCACCACCGCCCGGCGAGCGCGAGTGCCAGCACCAGCGGCATGAAGATGTACGCGCTGCCGAGGATGTTCTGCCACACCTTCCAGTGCAGCTCGACGTTGCGGCCGTTCGGCAGGATCAGCAGCACGCAGCTGATGAAGACGAAGAACACCGCGAAGGTGCCGAGCCAGCGTTTCCACGCGGTGGCGGGCGTGGTCTGCGGCAGGCGCGAGACCAGCAGGACGACCAGCGGCACGACCCAGACCCAGTGATGGGTCCAGGAGATCGGCGAGACCAGCAGGATCCAGAACGCCGTCACCAGCATCGCCGCGAGCGCCTGGCCCTTGCGGTGGAAGCGCAGCACCAGCCAGATCGCCGGGATCGCGAGCAGCGCGCCGATCCCCATCGCCGCCTTCGACGCCCAGGGCGCGAGTTCGGTGAAGCGGTTCATCAACGCGTTCAGCGACTGGTTCCCCGCCCAGTGCACCGGGCCGATGCGGCCGGTGTCGGGCAGGGTGTAGGTCCAGTACCGGGCCGCGTCGTGCGGGATGATCAGGAACATCAAGCCCTGCATCACGACGAACGTGACGAGCCCGCGGACGGCGTCCATCCGGCGGCCGGTGATGAACAGATGCCCGAGGAAGACGATCGGGGTGAGTTTCACCGCGGCCGCGACGCCGACGAGCACCCCGCCCCAGCGGCTGCCTCGGGCGCCGATGACCAGGATGTCGAGCATCACCAGCGCCATCAGGATCAGGTTGATCTGACCGAGGAAGATCGTGCGCCAGACCGGTTCGAGGCCGAGGAAGACCAGGAAGAACGCGATCGTGGAGCGGGCGGGCGAGGCCCACCAGCGGGGACCGTCGGCAGGCGGCTTCGGCAGCGCGCCGATGGCGATCCGGACGCACAGGGCCATCGCGAGCAGCGAGACGGCGGTCAGCAGCCCCCAGGCGACCTGTGTCGGAACCAGCGCGAGCGGGATGAACAGCAGCGCGGCCGTCGGCGGATAGGTGAACGGCAGCAACGCCCACCACGGCTCCACCGGAAGGGTGTTGGCGTCGTACAGCGGATCGCCGTTGAGCAACGTCTCGGCGCCGGCGCGGTACACCGCGCTGTCCACGCCCAGCACCCATTCGTGCTGCCAGCCCCAGATACCGAAACCGATCGCGACCAGCGGGATCACCGAGAGGATCAGGATCGACCTCGGCCGGACCGACAAACGGGCGAGCGACTTGCGCAACGAAAGGCGATGCTGCGGTCGGCTCGCCGAAACGTCGCCGTTCGGATCGGCGGGAACAGTCCGGGTCACGGAAACAGGAAATCATGAACCGGGTCGTCGCTGGTCGACCGGGTCGCCCGTGACCTGGAGAACGTCTTGCGCTAACCCCTCAGGAACGGGCGAGCGAGGTGAGCAGATCGCAGGCCGCGTCGTAGGACGGCGGAAGCCGGACCGCCGAGATCCGCGGACGGCCGGTGTCGCGTAGCTGCGCGTCCACCGAAAGCCGCTCGTTGAGCGCCCGCCGGAGCGCGACGCCGGACGAGGCGAGCCTCATGTCCTTCGACACCAGCGCACCCGCGACCGACGGTCCGAGCGAGGCGACGCTCTCCCCGCCGTCGAACACCTGCTTCAGCGCGTCCGCCACCAGGATCATCGCGGTCAGCCGTGGCCAGCCCGCGACGGAGCTGAAGTCCATCGAGACCACCAGCAGCGTGTGCGCCTCCGAGACCGGCCGCTCGTCGCGGCGGGCCTGGCGGTACAGCTCACTCAACCGCGTCCTCAGGTACGCGGCGGTGGGCAAGCCGGTGAGCGGTTCGGTGACTTCGGTGTTCACGAGCTGATCGGTCGCGACGTCCGCCCACGCCAACGCCGTCACCCGGAGTAACCGGGACGGGGTGGAGTCGACATCCGGTGCGACGAAACCGTCCACCGCGTCCGGGTCGGCGAGCACCGCGTGCAACGCCGCGAGATCCGCGAGCGTCTCGGCCAGTCCGGCACCCGCCGCGGCGCGTGCCCTGCCCAGTCCCGCGAGCGCGGTCTCCGCCACCTCGGCGGTGACCGCCCGGCCGTTCTTGATCACCGCCGCGCAGACGGCGTCGACCTCGGGGAGGCCCCAGTCACTGGGGAAACGCCAGCCCGAGGCCAGGCTGGCGGTCCGCCAGCGAGCCCGCAGGGCGCGGAGAGAGCGATCTCGTTCGAACCGGTTCCAGGCGGCTTGCCCGTCGGTTCCCCCGGACGGCGCACCGGTCGCCGGTACGTCCACAGGCCACCGCCCCTTCCGTCCTGATCTTTTCGATCTTGCGATCGCTTCACGGTGGGGACGCCGGTGCGGGGCGGGCGTGACGGCGTTTTCCAAGGATCTTTCCGAACTCTTCGGTAACCCGCCGAGGGTGAAGCTGTTGCGCCCTCCGGGTCATCGGCGGGACCGCGAGGTGACGTACGTCGCCCGGTCCGTCACACTGGGCCTGTTCGGGCGTCAAGACGAGTAGAACCCGCCCAACCAGCAGCTGAAGGAGTCCCGTGTCCATCGTTCCCGCCGATCTCTCCGGTAAGAGTGACGCCGAGCTGATCGCCGAGGTGCGTGACGGGAAGATCGCGTCTTACGGAACGCTTTACGAACGTCACGCCGGCGCGGCGCACAATCTCGCCCGCCAGCTCGCCCGGTCGAGTTCGGAAGCCGACGACCTCGTTTCGGAAGCCTTCGCGAAGGTCCTGGACACGCTGCGTGGCGGCAAAGGCCCCGAAACGGCGTTCCGCGCGTACCTGCTGACAGCGCTGCGGCACACCGCCTACGACAAGACGCGCAAGGAAAAGCGCGTCGACCTGAACGAGGACATGTCCGACGTCGGCGGTGCCGTCGGCGAAGCGCTGACGGTCCCCTTCTCCGACACCGCCGTCGCCGGGCTCGAGCGCACGCTCGCCGCGAAGGCGTTCGCCCGGCTGCCCGAACGGTGGCAGGCGGTGCTGTGGCACACCGAGATCGAGGGACAGAGCCCCGCCGAGGTCGCGCCGCTGCTGGGGCTGACCGCGAACGGCGTCTCCGCACTGGCCTACCGGGCCCGTGAAGGCCTCCGGCAGGCGTATCTGCAGGTCCACCTGGCCGAGAACGCCGGTGAACGCTGCCGCGCGAGCGCGGACAAGCTCGGCGCGTGGACCCGCGACGGCCTGTCCAAACGAGAACGGGCCCAGGTGGAGAACCACCTGGACGAATGCGAGAAATGCCGCGCGCTGGCCGCGGAACTGGCCGATATCAACGGCGGTCTGCGCGGGATCATCGCGCCGATCGTGCTCGGTGGCGCGGCGCTCGGCTACCTGGCCACCGCCGGGGCGGGCAAGGCGGGCGCGGTCACCGCGGCCGCGACGGCCGCCGCCGCGGGTTCGACTTCGGGCGGGGCGGCGGGCGCCGCCGCTGCCGGACCGCGCCAGTTCGCCGGAGTGGCCGGATCGAGTGCGGCCATCATCGCCGCCGTCGCGGTGGCACTCGCCGCCGGTGGCGGAACCCAGGAGATCCCCGCGGCGGCGTCCGTCCCCCCGCCCGCCGCGGCACCCGCGCAGCAGCCTCCGCCCGCACAGCAACCGCCGCCCGCGCAACAACCGCCGGCTCAGCAACCGCCGCCCGCGCAGCAACCGCCTGCCCAGCAGCCGCCGCCCGCGCCGCAACCGCCGCCGTCGTCGCCGGCGATCCCGTCACCGCCGGAAATGACCGCGTCGGGCCCGGCCGATGGTGTCCAGCTCAAGCCCGGCGAAGAAGCCAACCTGCCGATAACCGTGCGCAACGACGGTGGTTCCAAGTCCGAACCCGTGGCGGTCTCGCTGACCCTGCCGCAAGGGGTGAAAGCCGTTCCCGCCGCCGGCGGCGGCGCGGTGGGCGTGAGCGGCTTCCGGCAACAGGCGCCCGCCACGATCGCGGTGAGCTGCCCGGGAGGCACCGGCACGGTGACCTGCCGGACCGGTACCGGTCTCGAACCGGGACAGTCCGCGGTGCTGACCTTCCGGCTGCTGGCCGACGCCACGGCCAAGGACGGCAGCGTGGTGAAGGGGTCGGTGACGGCGGGCGCGCAGATCCAGGTGAAGATCGAGGTGCAGGTCAAGGTGCCACCGGCGCCGAAGCCGCCGGAACCGCCGGACGACGTCGTCCTGCGGGCCGAGAGCGACGGGCTGTCGGCGTTCCCCTGGAACCGGAACCCGCTGGTGCTGGTCCGCGTGAAGAACACGGGCAAGTCGACGAAGCCGGTGACGATCACCCTCGACCACCCGGTGCTCACTTCATGGAGCGTGTACGGCATCCCGTGCCGGCCGACCGGCGAAGGCGCGTCGTGCACTTCGCGCGGCTCGCTGACTCCGGGGCGTCAGGTCAGCCTGTGGGTCCGTTTGAAGGGCCGTCCGGCGGACAACCTCCCAGTGACGGTGAACGCCACCCTCGGTGTCGCGAAGGCGAAGCCGGTGGAGGTCTACTTCGGCTGCTGGCACCACTGGTGTGACGACTCGGCGCTGCTTCCGCCGACCACTCCGCCTTCGCTGCCGTCGGTCACTTCGAAACCTCCGGCGACGTCGGAGACGACGAAGCCAGGGCGACCTGGATGGCCTGCTCCGTCGAAGAAGCCTTCGCCGTCCGCGACACCTTCGGAACCGGCGAAACAGGAGCCTGCTCCGCCGCCCACGACCACGAGCGCGCCGCCGCGGCCGGGTAAGTCGAAGCCGACCGTGGAGCCCGAGGGGATCGTCGGGGGTCTCTTTTAGTAGCGTGCCCTCATGCTGGCGAAACATCGGGAACTGCTGCGTTTCGCCATGGTCGGGGGTGCGAGTTTCGTCATCACGATGACGATCACCTACGGGCTGAAGTTCACCGTGCTGACCGACAAACCGGTGACCGCGCTGATCATCGGTGTCCTGGTGGCGACCATTTTCTCCTACGTGGCGAATCGCGAATGGTCCTTTCGCACCCGGGGCGGGCGTGAGCGGGCACACGAGGCCGCGCTCTTCTTCCTGCTCAGCGCGATCGCGCTCGGGCTCAACGCGCTTCCGCAGCTGGTTTCGCGGTACGTGCTCGGACTGGAGCAGCCGCACGTCGGGTTGCTGACCCAGGAGATCGCGGACTTCGTCAGCGGCGTGGTCATCGGGACGCTGCTCGGCACGGCGTTCCGCTGGTGGTCGTTCAAGAAGTGGGTGTTCCCGGAAGCCGACGCGCGGCCGCGGCTGCTGCGAGGCGGCGGGCGGCACACTCCGGACGAGCCGGCCGACAAGGCGGCCTGACCTGCGGAGTGATAGCAAAGGTCCCTTGCTCCCCCGCTGCCCGAAGAATCGCCCAAAGCGTCATATAACGCTCCGGCTATGCCCCTACCAGCCCGTTCGATGGCCCGCGCGAATTAGACTGGCCGGGTGACCGTGGTCGAATCCGTCCTTTCCCGGACGCCGGAGCCGTTCCGATCCGTGCTGATCAAGCACCGTGAACTGCTGAAGTTCGGGATCGTCGGCGGCACGACGTTCCTCGTCGACAACGGCGTCTGGTACCTGCTGAAGCTCAGCGTGCTGGAGTCGAAGCCGACCACCGCGAAGGCGATCGCGATCATCGTCGCGACCATCGTTTCGTACATCCTCAACCGCGAATGGTCCTTCCGGACCCGCGGCGGCCGCGAGCGGCATCACGAGGCGGCGCTCTTCTTCGTGATAAGCGGGATCGCCGTGGTGGTCAACCTGATCCCGCTGTACACGTCCCGGTACATCTTCGATCTCGAAGTACCGCACGTGACGCGGTTCGTCCAGGAGTTCGCGGACTTCACGAGTGGGTCGATCATCGGCATGCTCCTGGCGATGTTCTTCCGCTTCTGGGGTTTCAAGAAGTGGGTCTTCCCGGATGAGCTGGGCAAACGCCGTCGTGACAGCGACGAGCCGGACGAAGACGTCATCCCGCTCCCTTAAGTACTTGTCAAACGACATGTGATTGTTTAAGGTCATCCATGTCAACGTTCCTTCACTGCTGACGCCGGCCGGGTTCGTACGGTCGAGCGGGACGAATTCGAGGTGATCGCCAAGCGCGAAGAGGACCGCATCCGGTTCGGATGACGGTTGAGCCTTTTCCCGTCTTGGCGGGGATCCAGGGGCTGCTTTCGAAAGCAGCGCTCTGCGTCCCTCGCGTTCCCTCGTTTCTCCCAGTGAATGGATCTCTTTCTTGAGCACCGCTCTCGGCGCGCCTCCGCGCGCCCACCACACCCTTGCCCTCGTCGGGCTCTTCGCCGCCGTGTTCCTGGCGATGCTCGACGCCCAGGTCGTCGCGACCGCCCTGCCGCGCATGGTCGGTGAACTCGGCGGCGCCGCGTCGTTCGCCTGGGTCACCACCGCCTACCTGCTGGCCGGCAGCGTCAGCGCGCCCGTCTACGGGAAACTCGGCGACCTCTTCGGCCGTAAACGCGTCGTTCTCGCCGCGATCGCACTGTTCGTCCTCGGCTCCCTCGCCTGCGCGCTCGCGCCGACGATGCCGCTGCTGATCGCCGGCCGCGTCCTGCAAGGCATCGGCTCCGGCGGCCTGTTCGTCACGGTCGCCGCGATCATCGGCGAACTGTTCCCCGGTCGCGAAGGCGCCCGCTATTTCGCCTGGTTCTCGCTCTGTTTCGCCGGGTCTTCGCTGGCGGGCCCGGTCGTCGGCGGGGTGCTGACCGACCTCGCGGGCTGGCGGTCGATCTTCCTGGTCAACGTGCCGATCGGGCTGGTCGCCCTCGTCGCCGTCGCGCGCTTTCTCCGGCTCGAACGACGCCGGACGACCGCACCGTTCGACTTCGCCGGGATCGTCGCCCTGTCCGGCGCGATCGTCGGCCTGACCCTGGCGACACCGCTGTCCGCGTCGATCGGCGCCGTACTGCTCGTCGCCTTCCTGGTCATCGAGCGCCGAGCGGCCGAACCGGTCATCCCGCTCCGGCTGTTCCGCGCCAGGATGTTCAGCCTGAGCGTGCTCGCCAGTGCCGCGGCCGGGTTCGTCTTCCTGGGTTCGGTCAACTACCTGGCGCTCTTCCTGCAGACCGCGGGTGGCGCCGGACCCGCGGAAGCCGGGCTCCTGCTGCTGCCGATGACGCTCGCGGTCGCCGCGTCGTCGATGGTCGCCGGCCGGATCATCGCCAAGACCGGCGCCTACCGCTGGGCGCCGATCCTCAGCATGACACTCGGCCTCGCCGCCGCCCTCGCGATGTCCACAATGGACGAGTCGACGCCGTTGCCGCTCGTCGTCTCCTACCTCGTCGTGTTCGGCTCCGCCGCCGGACTCAACATGCAGGTGCTCTCCATGGCCGCACAGCAGAACGTCCCCCGTACCGACCTCGGCGCCGTTTCGGCGACCGTCGGCTTCCTGCGTTCTCTCGGCACCACGGCCGGGCTGACCGTTTTCGGCGCGGTGTTCACGACCGCTTTCGGCACCGACAGTCCCGCCGGGTACGCCTCCGCGCTCAACGGCGTGTTCTGGGTGATGGTCCCCGCCCTCGCGATCGGCCTCGCCGCCGCCCTTTTCCTGCCGCGCGTCCCGCTGCGGCGCCACCACTGAGGAGTTTTCGATGATTCTCGTTCTCGGTTCCACCGGCAAAATCGGCCGCGAACTCGTTCCCATGCTGCTGGACAAGGGCGCTCGCGTACGCGCGCTGACCCGTGATCCCGCTCGTGCCCGCCTCGATCCGCGTGCCGAAGTCGCCGCCGGCGATCTCGACGCCTTCGATCCCGCGCTGCTCGACGGCGTCGATCGCGTCTTCATCCTCACTTCCGGGCACGGCTCGGACGGCCTCGCCCAGGAACGCGCGGTGGTCAAGGCGGCCACCGGCGTCGACCGGCTCGTCAAGCTCTCCACCACCGGTGTCCATTTCGGACAGACGGACCCGATCTCCTCGGTGCACGCCGCCGCCGAGGAAGCCGTGCGCGAGGCGGGGCCGGACTGGACGATCCTGCGTCCCGGCACCTTCATGGACAACCGGTTCGCCTGGCTGCACGCCGTACGCGGCGACGGCGTCATCCGGGTCCCCGAAGGCGATCCGGCGTCCGCGCTGGTGCACGTCCGCGACATCGCCGAAGTCGCCGCGACCGTGCTGACCACCGACGGGCACGCGGGCAAGACGTATCCGATCACCGGCGGCGAGGCCCTCACGACGCGGCGGCAGGTCGAGATCCTGGGCGACGTCCTCGGACGGCGGCTGACCTACGTCGAAGAGCCCGAAGCCGACGCCCGCGCCCGGATGCTCGGGTACGGCTGGCCCGCTCCGACGATCGAGGGACTCTTCGAGCTCAAACGGCAGTCCGCCGGGAACGAGGAGATCGTGTTCGGCACCGTCCGCGAACTCCTCGGCCGGGCGCCGCTGACGTTCGCCGACTGGGCTCGCGAGCACGCCGCCGCCTTCGCCTGACCTGCGGAAAGAGAGCAAGGGACCTTTGCTCCCGTTAGTTAGTGTGCTAACGAACGCGAGCAAAGGTCCCTTGCTCCCCCGCCTCGGCCGAAAGGGTTAATGACTTGGGCGGAACGCCGCGATAGGCGACACTCATCGGGCGTTTGATTCTCGCCGGTCCGCTGTCCGGACCACGCGTTGTCCGCGACCGGCCCTCTCGTTAGCGTGCCGCGTCGGGGAGACAGGGGGAGAGCCGGATGAACGAACGCCTTCGCGTGCTCGTGGTCGACGACCATCCATTGTTCCGATTCGGGGTGTGCACACTGCTCGCCAACGAACCACAGATCGACGTGGTCGGCGAGGCCGCGAGCGGGGCACACGCGATCAGCGCGGCCAGTGCCCTCGCGCCGGACGTCGTGGTCATGGACCTGCACCTGCCCGACCTCAGCGGCGCCGAAGCGACCCGGCACATCGTGGCCGAGCAGCCCGACATCGGCGTCCTCATGTTGACGATGGCGGACGAAAGCGAATCCGTTTTCTCCGCGATGCGAGCCGGAGCCCGCGGATATCTGCTGAAAGACGCCGAACCCGACGAAATCATCCGCGCCGTTCACGCGGTCGCAAGGCGCGAAGCGATCTTCGGGCCGGATATCGCGACGCGAGTCCTCGGCTTCTTCAACCACTCCCAGCCGAGCGCGGACACGGTGTTCCCGGAACTGACCGTCCGCGAACGAGAGGTCCTCTCGCTCATCGCCGGTGGCCACAGCAACACCGCCATCGCCAGCACCCTGTGCCTCAGCCCGAAAACCGTGCGGAACCACATTTCCAACGTGTTCAGCAAACTCCACGTCACGGACCGCGCCGAAGCGATCGTGCGCGCCCGCGAAGCCGGCCTGGGCCGCTGAGCCGTTGAATCGCTGAGCCGGGCTTTGAAATGCGGCCCGCCCAGCGCCCGGAGCGCGGCCATCCGTGACCGACTGTCCACAAGGGACACTTCACGAGACAAATGTGCCCGATTTGGGCAAGTTGCACGGTTTCGCGAGGGAGTCGTGAGTGGCGATGAGGGTTCTAACCCGAATCGCCACTCACGACCCCCCGCTGACATCCACAACCAGGCCCGCCCCACCTCGACTCATCCTTGTTCAACAGCCAGGAACAAGTCGCCTGACCTGCAAGATCTCGACCTGCCGCGACCCTGACTATCAAGGTAGGGACGGAGGCCTTCACGGGCTTTCGCGAGCCGAAGACCTCCCTCCCCCGGGCAACCCCGATAAGGGCGGCTTTTCGGGCAATGTCGGGACCGGAGTCCCATGCGCCCGGGACACCTCACCCGGCAGGGTGAGTGGTGCGAGGGGTGGGGCCCTCGCACCGCTCGAGGGGAATGGGAATCACATGTTCGAACCGAACAGGACACCGGTGGTCGTCCGCGCCACCGATCCGATCCTGCACAACGGCGTCTGCATGACGCTGCGCTCCCGTGACGACGTCTGGCTGGTGGACGGGGAGACCGCCGACCCGAGCATGGTGGCCCTCCTGGTCACCGACCGCCTCGACGAGGCGATGACGCAACTGCTGTCCGCGCTGCACCACCAGGGGTTCACCCGCATCGTGCTCATCGCGGGTGAAGTCGACGACAACGAGATCCTCGGCGCCATCGAGCACGGTGTCTGCGCGGTCGCCCGCCGCTCGGAAGCCGGCGCCGACATGCTGGTCCGGCTGATCAAGGCGGCCGCCGCCGGGGAAGGCGCGCTTCCGCCCGACCTGCTCGGCAGGCTCCTGCACCGGGTCTCCCGGCTGCAACGTCAGGTGCTGCAGCCGCGCGGCCTGCACTTCGGCGGCATGAGCAACCGGGAGACCGAGGTGCTCAAGCTGGTCGCGTCGGGGTTCTCGACGCAGGAGATCGCGGACCAGCTCTGCTACTCGCAGCGCACGGTGAAGAGCATCCTGCACGACGTGACCAACCGGTTCCAGCTCCGGAACCGTTCGCACGCGGTGGCTTACGCACTGCGTGAGGGATTGATCTGACGCCGTGATCACCCAGGTCGACGAGGCCTTGTGCCTGCTCATCGCACCTCATCTGCCGGAGGGGACGGTGGTCCGGCTGGATCCGCCGAAACCCACCTGGCAGACGGAGACGGAGGTATCGAGCGTCGACCTGTTCCTCTTCGCCCTGCACGGCGCCGGTCCCGGAAACGGCGCCGTGCGGGCGAAGCGGTGTGAACTGTCGTATCTGGTCACCGCGCGGGCGGGCAAGGTCCGCCACGAGCACGACCTGCTCGACCGGTCGTTGCTGGTCCTGCTCGAAACCGAGTTCCTGATGGTCGACGCGCGGCCGATGCGGCTGGCGCTCGGGGCAACCGATCCCACCGGACTGTGGGTCAGCCTCGGCCTGCCCGCGCGGGCGGGGTTCGTCGTCACGGTCACGGCGGAGTACCGGGATTGAGCACCGACGCCCGCCGCAGGACCACTCCGCCGATGGAAGCCAGCTGTGCTCCGAAGAACTCGCACCATTCGGCGGCGGTCGCGGGCGGGCCGCACTCACCGGCCCGGCGCGCCCAGCCGGCCCGGACTTCGAGGCGGTAGCCGAGCATCCCGGTCAAGGTCAGCCCGTTCCGGCTGGCGCCGACCCCGCACGTGCCGCGGTAGATCCAGCGGTCCGTCGGCTGGAACACGGCCGTCTCCTGGACGAACCGGTGTCCCGCCGTTCCGGTCACGGTCGCGACCTGGGTGTCGATTCCGCTGACGAACAGCCCCTTCGAGAGCAGGTCCAGGGCTTCGGCCTCCACCCGCTCCACCACACCGGGCGGACGGCGGCAGGCGTACAGGTCGCCGTCGAAGGACAACCGCACGGAGACCGTCACTTTGCCGATCTCCACGGTCGCCGCGGCCACCGGATTCACCGGTGGGCGGTAGCGGAACGCCGTCGCATGCACTCCCCGACGTTAAGTCGGCGCGCCTCCACGGCATTGCCCGATCGGGAGGTCCTTCGGGTGGTCTTACCGAGGGACCCGCTCAGCGGGCCAACGCACTTCGGCCACATCGCCGGGGCGGGGGACTTTCAGGAAGAGGCTGAACACCACGGGCTGTTTGCTCGACAGTTCCAGCCGCCCGCCGTCGGCCTCGACCAGCGCACGGGCGAGGGCGAGGCCGACCCCGGTCGAGCCGCCGCCGGAGAACCCGCGTTCGAAGATGTGCGGAGCCAGCTCGTCGGGCACCCCGGAGCCGGTGTCGGCGACCTCGATCACCACCGTGCCGTCCGTGTCACCGCGGCGGGCGGCGAGCGTGACCGTTCCCGCCCCGTGGCGCAGGGCGTTGTCCAGCAGGACACCGACGACCTCACGCAACCGGCCAGGAGTGGCCCTGGCCCTCAGCCCGTCGGTGACGCGAAGCCGCAGATGCCTGCCTTCGGCGCGAAGCAACTGTCGCCATTCCTCGGAAACCTCGGGCAGCACTTCCGGCAGATTCACCGGTTCCGCGCCGACCTCGCTGGCGGCACGCGCCGCCGCCAGCAGTTCGTCGAGTGCGTCGGCCAGCCTGTCGGCCTGTTCCTGCGCCGCCTTCGCCTCGTCGACGACGTCCTGATCGGGATGGACGGTGAGCGGTTCGAGCCGCAGCTGCAACGCGGTCAACCGGCTCCGCAGCTGGTGGGAGACGTCGCCGACGAGCTGGCGTTCTCGCTGGACGAGCTGCGCCAGCGCCGAGCCGGACGCGTCGAGGGCTTCGGCGACCATGTCGAGTTCGCCGACGCCGTAGCGTTTCGGATCCGGCCGGAAATCGCCGCCACCGAGTTTGACCGCGCGATCGGCGACATGCCTCAGCGGTTTCGCGAGCCGTCGTGCCGTCACGGTCGCGACCACCGTCCCGGTGCCCACCGACAAGACGACCAGCAGCACCACGAGCAGGGTCACCTGGGTCTGCCGGGTGCGCATCGGCCCGGCGGGCACGGACAGCTCGACCTCGCCGTGCAGCGCGATCGGCACCTTTTCGGAAACCACGTCGCCACCGGGGTCGGAGCCGTAGCGCTTCTCGATCTGCCCCTCCGCGCGGACGGTCAGCAGTCCGCCCTGCGGGACGGCCACCCGGACCTGGTCGAGGTCGATCGGCTGGCCGTTGGCGATCTCGTTGTCGAGGGTGGCCGCGATCCCGCGCGCCGCGGACGCGAGGTTCTCCCGGTTGAGGTTCTCGACCAGCTGCCAGGCGGTGATTCCGAGCGGGATGCCCAGCACCGCCGCGGTCACCGCGACGGCGAGCAGGATCGCCAGGAGAATGCGGCGGCGCATGCTATTCCGCGTTGAAGCGGAAGCCGACGCCGCGGACGGTGGCGATCCGCCGTTCGCCGTCACCGTTCCCGCCGGGCTTGCCCATCCGTCCGGCCGCCTCGTCCGCGGCGATCGCGAGTTTCCGCCGGAGCCACGACATGTGCATGTCGAGCGTCTTCGACGTCTTCGATTCGAGGTCGTTCCACACCTCGGCGAGGATCTCGTCGCGGCTGACGACCTGACCGGCCCGGCTCATCAGGACCCGCAGCAGCTCGAACTCCTTGTTCGCCAGCTGCACCTCGTGCAGGTCCACGGTGACCATCCGGGCACCGAGGTCCATCCGCACTCCCCCGGCTTCGAGCACCTCGGGTGCCCGGCGCCGGAGCAGCGCCCGGATGCGGGCCAGCAGTTCGGCGAGACGGAACGGCTTCGCGACGTAGTCGTCGGCGCCGGCGTCGAGCCCGACCACGAAGTCGACCTCGTCCGTGCGCGCGGTGAGCATCAGCACCGGCACTTCGGTGCCGCTGGCGCGCAGGCGGCGGCACACCTCGAGACCGTCCATCCCCGGCAGGCCGAGATCGAGCACCAGAAGATCGACCCTGTCGCTCTCGGTCGCGTCGAGGGCGGCGGGCCCGTCACCGACGACACGCACGTCGTATCCCTCCCGCTGGAGTGCGCGGGAAAGCGGATCGGCGATGGCCGGGTCGTCCTCGGCGAGTAGCACCATGCTCACCTGGTCAACTCTACGGCTGCCCGGCGTGAAAGCATCGTGACCGTGCCCGGCTACGAGAATGATCTGGAACTCGCCACCCGGCTGGCCGACGCCGCCGACGCCATCACGACCGACCGGTTCCGCGCGCTGGACCTGGCCGTGGAACGCAAACCCGACCGCACACCGGTCACCGACGCGGACACGGCCGTCGAAGACGCCATCCGCGCGATCCTCGCCACAGAACGTCCGGACGACACCGTTCTCGGTGAAGAACGCGGCGGTTCGGCCGCGACCGGCCGGGCCTGGGTGCTCGATCCGATCGACGGGACCAAGAACTTCCTGCGCGGCGTCCCGGTCTGGGCGACGCTGATCGCGCTGGTCGAAGACGGCATGCCGGTGGTGGGCCTGATCAGCGCGCCGTTGCTCGGCCGTCGCTGGTGGGCGGCCACCGGGGACGGCGCCTGGATGCGCGACTCCGGCGGCGAACGGCGCCTGTCGGTGTCGAAGGTGGCCTCGCTCGAAGACGCCTATCTGTCCACAACGGACTTGAACTCGTGGGTCGAGTACCACTCACGGGAGAAGTACCTCGACCTCGTCGACGCTTGCTGGGAAAGCCGCGCTTTCGGCGACTTCTGGCACCACTGCCTGGTCGCCGAGGGCGCGCTCGACGTCACCGCGGAATGCATCGTGAACCCGTGGGACGTCGCCGCCGCCCAGGTGCTGATCACCGAGGCGGGCGGGCGGTTCACCGACCTCTCCGGCGAGGCGCGCTACGACAACGGCTCGGCCCTGTCGACGAACGGCCTGCTCCACGACGAAGTACTCGCCATCCTGAAACGCTGATGTCGCGTGAAGGCCCCCTTCCCTCGGCTGAGCCGAGGGAAGGGGGCCTTCACGCGCTTCGAGGTCAGTGCGCGCCGGGCAGCAGGCCGACCGCGCCGCGCGCGACCTGCGACCAGGCCAGGCGGCCGAAAAGGTAGTGACAGGCGACCTGTTCGGTGGTGAAGCGCGCCCAGTCGTACCGGTCGCCTTGCTCGCGCCAGAAGACTTCCCAGGCGGGCTCGGCGCCCTCTTCCTCGACACGCATGAGACACCAGGCGTTGTCCGTCTCCGCGCCGACCGAGACCACTTCGGGCGGCACGCCCAACGCGGCCAGCCACCGCAGGATCGTCCCCGTGTTCACCGAACCTCCCCCGTGACGTCCGCCAGGAAGCCCAGCGTGACGAGTTCATCCGCGCCCAGTACCGCGCGAAAGCGCACCCCGCCGCCGGGCTGGCCGAACCATTCGGCGTTCACCGATCGCCAGACCGGCAACGGCCGGACGACACGGTAACGCCGATAGGCGGCGACCCGGTCGGGCGGCAACGAGCGCATCGAATACAAGGTCGCGTCCTCGGCGAACACCCGGCCGTGCTGATCCCCGAACCGGTCGATGTGGGTACCGACCTCGAGCATCACCGGGGTCGGCTGGTCGATACCGCCCTCCGGGAAGAGTTCGCCGGGAGGCCACGAGTACCCGGTTTCGTCGGTGAACCGGCGCGCCCAGTCCTCTGGGGACTCTCCGCCCCACGGGTCGTGGCCCCTCGTCAACGCCGGTGGCGGTACGGCGGCCGGAGTCGTCGGCGAACGCCGGAAACCGCCGCTGACATGCGTCAACGCGTCCAGATCGTCCAGCACTCCCGCTTCCGGGTGATCCAGCGGACCGGAGCCGCCCTCGGGCAGCGGCAGCTGGCGCGCGGGTTTGGCCATCGCGACCGGGAGATGCCCGATGGGGAACATATGCACCAGGAACAGCGCGATCACGCTCTCCCGTTCGGTCCGCAAGGCACCCATCGGCGGCGGAGCGGGGGGCAACGGCGGCGCGGGCGGCGGGAACGGCACCCGCAACGGCGCGACGGCGGGTGGCCACGGCGAAGGCGCGTACGGAGCCCGTAGGCCCTGCGGCGGCGTCGGCGCGTCGGCGCCTTCGTACTGCACAGGCAACCGGATCGGGCCAGTTCCGGCCTCGCTCGGATCGGTCACCGCACCTCCCCCAAGGAATCGATCCCACCGGTCAAGGGGGAGGCAGCGGACAGGACGCGTCAAGACCTTATCGCCGACCGGCGTTCTCGTCGGCGGATACCCGGAAGCGCGTCGAGGGCGGCTTCCGGCCTCATCCCGCGAGCGCGTTGACCACCCGGGACGGACTCGGCCTGCCCAGCTGCCCGGCCATCCACTTGCTCGTCGACACCAGCGCGTCGAGATCGACACCGGTTTCGACGCCGAGGCCGTCGAGCATCCACACCAGATCCTCGGTCGCGAGGTTTCCGGTGGCCGATTCGGCGTACGGGCAGCCACCCAGCCCACCGGCGGACGAGTCCACAGTGGATACCCCGCAGCGGAGGGCGGCCAGCGTGTTCGCGAGCGCCTGCCCGTAGGTGTCGTGGAAATGCACGGCGAGGGCGGTGACGTCGGAGAACTGCCCGATCAGCGCCTCGACCTGACCCGCGGTGGCGACGCCGATGGTGTCCCCGAGCGAAAGCTGCGAACACCCGAGGTCCAGCAGGCGTTTGCCGACGCCGGCGACCTGCGTGGCCGGGACGGCGCCCTCCCACGGGTCGCCGAAGCACATCGACACGTAGCCGCGCACATCGAGACCTTCGGCTCGTGCCCGGCTGACGACCGGCTCGAACATCGCGAACTGCTCGTCCACCGTCGAATTGAGGTTCTTCTTGGCGAAGGTCTCGGTGGCGCTGGCGAAGATCGCGATATGCGAGACACCGGCCTCCAGTGCCCGGTCCAGTCCGCGCTCGTTCGGGACGAGCACCGGGTAGCGGACCCCTTCGCGGCGGTCGAGCCCCGACAGGAGCTGCTCGGCGTCGGCCAGCTGCGGCACCCATTTCGGGCTCACGAAACTGGTCGCTTCGAGCGTGGTCAGCCCGGCGTCGGCGAGCCGGTCCAGGAACTCGATCTTCACTTCGACCGGGACGATCGACTTCTCGTTCTGCAGGCCGTCACGGGGGCCGACCTCCCAGATCGTCACCCGCTCCGGCAACGCCGCGGCGGACGGGACGCGATCGGGCAGCCCCAGCTCTCGCGTGCCCATCAACGCCGCCGGTTTCCGCGCGGCGGACGCCCCTGCGGTGGCAAGGGTTCGGTCTGTTGCGGGGCGCCCGGCGCGTAGTCGTCGTACGGGTTGTCGTTGACTTCGCGGTAGATGACCGTGTGCACCCGCTCGACCTTGGGGATGTCGTCGAATTTCAGCGGTTCGTCCGACGCGGACTCGATCACCAGCGTGCCGCAGCCGAACACGCGGTCCAGCAGCCCGTGCTCGAACTGGACGCTGTTGATCCGCGACAGCGGGATGTCGATCCCGGTCCGCTTGAGCACGCCCTCGCGGGCGATCAGCCGGTCCGTGGTCACGATGAAGTGCGTCGTGCGCCAGCGGACGAACGGCGCCAGGAACAGCCACACGACGAGACCGAGCCCGACGACGCCGACGGCGATCAGCGAGATCATGTCCCAGGGGGCCGTCGCGTCCTTCGCCATGATGCCCAGCCAGATACCCACGCCGAGCGTGACGATCAGCGCGAGGAAGGGGAAGATCAGCATCTTGAAATGCGGGTGACTGTGCACCACGACGTGCTCGTTTTCGCTGAGCAAATCGTCCGGATAGGCCACGACGGACGCTCCCAAAGTGTGTTCGGCGCTGGTGAGCTCACCGTACCGGCGAACGGTCCCGGCGGAAGAGGAGGCGCCGCAAATCGCCGCGCGCCGCCACCCGCCGGGTCAGGCCCCGGCGGGCCGCACGTGGACGACGTCTCCGGCGAACACCGTGTACCGCTCACCACCGGGAACGTCGACCTGGAGCTGGCCGGCGGGATCGATGTCGGCGGCACGGCCGGTCAGTGCCGAGCCGTCGGGCAGCTGGACCTCGACGTCCTGGCCCAGCGTGGCGCAATGCCGCCGGTAGTCGGTGAGCAGGCCCGCCTCGGCCAGCGACCCACCGGCGAGCCGCCAGCGGTGTTCGAGTTCGTCGAATCGGGTGAGCAGCCGAGTGGCGATTTCGGTGCGATCGGTCTCGTTCGCGCCCTGCTCGGACAGCGACGTCGCCGGGAGACCGCCGGGCCCGGCCGGGACGTTCTCGCCCAGCGGCAGCACGTTCAGGCCGATGCCGAGGACCACGGTGGTCTCGTCACCGGAGACGGCCTCGGCCAGGATGCCCGCGCATTTGGCGCGGTCCGGACCGGCCAGGACGTCGTTCGGCCACTTGAGGACGGCGTCGACGCCCAGGCTCGCGGCGACCTCCCGCACCGCGAGTCCCGCGACCACGGAAAGTGAACCCAGATTGGCGAACGGAACCTCGCGCGGACGCAGCAGGACACTGACGTAGAGGCCGGATCCCTTCGGCGAGGACCAGTGCCGGGCGCGGCGGCCGACACCGGCCGTCTGCTCTTCGGCGATCAGCACGGTGCGGTCCTCAGCCCCCTTCGCGGCGGCTTCCCGCAGGTCGGCGTTGGTGGACCCGGTGCTCGCCACGACCTGGATCGCGGCGTACCGGCCGGACAGCGCGGCACTCAGACGCTCGGCGTCGAGCGCTCCCGTCTCACTCATTTGTCCAGAATATGAGAGTCCCCCTAACGTGCAAGGCGTTCGCTCGTTACGCAGAGGTGGTCTCCAATAGCCTGGACGGCGTGACTGAGCCCGAGCCCGCCGAAAGCGCGCCCGAAACCAGCCCGAAGAACAAGTCGTGGGCGCACGGTGTGGCGATGCGCAGCCTGGTCGCCCTCCCCCTGGTCGCGGGGCTCGCGACGGCGGGCTGGCTGCTCGCGGGCGGCAACGACCCGGCGCCCGCCGACGGGACCCAGCCGGTCCCCGTCCCGGCCGCCAACCAGGACCCGGCCACCGTCGGCGGCGGCGCGGGTCCCTCCGTCCTCGAAGTCAGCGCGCCGGTCAAGGCGCAGGAGACGCCGAAGGGCGCCCGACCGCTCGAAGAGTGGGCCACCAAGCTCGCCGGACCGCTCGACATCCCGGCGAAGTCGCTGATGGGGTACGCGAACGGCGAGCTGGCGTTGCGCGCCGAGCAGCCGAACTGTCACCTTTCCTGGGTCACCCTGGCGGGGGTCGGCGCGGCGAGTTCGAACCACGGGCGCGGCGGCGACAACCCCATGGGCCTGTCGGCACAGCAGTGGAAGAAGCACGGGGCGTCGATCCCCGGGATCGCGAAACCCGCGCTCGGCGACCCCGACTCCGCGTCGGTCGCAGCCGGTCGCGCGCTGTGCGCTTCCGGAGCCGATCTCGGTGGCGGCAGCGGCTGGTGGAAGGCGATCGCCGGCTATCAGGGTGGCAAAGGCACCGAGACCGAGCTGTTCCGCCAGCGCGTCCTGGGCAACGCTCAGCTGTACGCGACCCTTTCGCTCGACCCGGCGCGTGCCGCCAGCCCCGCGGTGAAGGCGACCCGGTTCGCCCTCGGCCAACTGGGCCTCCCGTACGTGTGGGGCGGCAACGGGCCGGAAGCGGGCGCGGCGGGCTTCGACTGCTCCGGGCTGACGAAGGCGTCCTACGACGAAGCCGGCGTCGGGCTGCCGCGGACCGCGGACAGCCAGTTCCGGGCGCTGCCGCAGGTGCCCGCCGGTCAGGAGCCGAAACTCGGCGATCTCGTGTTCTACGGGAATCCGGCCACGCGGATCCATCACGTCGGGCTCTACCTCGGGAACGGCCTGATGATCAACGCGCCCACCGAAGGCCAGGCGATCCAAATCCACACGTATCACTCGAAGGGCGACGACTACACCGGTGCCGGACGCCCGGCGGCTTAGGGCTTCGCTGCGCTGGGTCGTGAGCGGCGATTCGGGTTCTGGCCAAGGGTGTCTTAGGTACCTACGGCGGTCGCGGACGACCATCACGAGCCTCAGTAGCACCACCCGCCGCAACGGCTGCGCATGCAGGCCCCCTTCACGCGCAACTGGCGTGACTGCTGATGCTCGCGGGCCGCATGAGGCGATCACAAAGTCCGTGAAGGCCTCCTTCCCTACCCTGAAGGTAGTGAAGGCCCCCTTCCCTCGGCTCAGCCGAGGAAACTCGACCTTCACACCTTCCCCAGCACATGAAGGCCCCCTTCCCCGCGCCTAGCGCAAGGAAGGAGGCCATCATGCACCTCACGCCAGCAAGGCCACTGGGTCGGGTGGGTCGTGGTGGTGGGGTGGGGTGGTTATGACAAGCAGCCCAGAGCCCACCAACCTCAGCCCCCAATCCCCCCCCCAAAACACCCCCCCCCCCCCACCACCCCCCCCGCGGGGTCGGGGGCTGCCGCGCAATTACGCTATACCCCCCAAACCCCAACCCACGACCACCTGGACCGACCCGGTACCGGTCATGCTCCGCTTACTGCGCGCGAGGTCCCGAAGGCCGTACAGCGCGAACAAGGGTTTGAGCGGCCAGGCCTCCCCGAGCCGGTAATCGGCGGCGCGAACCAGACGTTCGGCGAGATCGGGACGTAGGTGACGCAGGTAGAGGCGTGCCTTCTGCCCGTGCAGGGGATTCGACACGATCTTGATCTGGTCCACGTTTTCGAGCAAAGGAATCACGTTTTCGACGTTCTGCCAGGTGCTTCGCGACTGGTCTTCCAACCGCACCTGCCCGGTGAAGCCACATTCGGCCACCGCGTAATTCGCCAGCAGAGCCGCTTCGGACACCGACGCGGCGCCGCTCCCGCCGGAGCAGACCAGCGTCGAGCCGTCCATCGTGGGATCGATGGACCGCAGTGCCGCTCGGACCCGCCAGCGGTTCAGCGCGTTGGCGCGGTCGCCGCGGGTGTTCCGGTACCCGAGTACGACGACAGCCTCCGTACGAGCAGGCAGGCGTTCGTGCGCCAGAGCCCGGCTGGCCCGCCAGTGCACGAACTCACCCCACGCGGTCAAGCAGAAAAGGCCGAGAGCCACCGCCGTCTTCCGTTTCATGACGCGCGATCTTTCCGGTGACCGGCCAGCCATTCGAGCGCGGCCTCCCCGTGGCGCAGGACCGAGATGTGACCGTCCTCGGGAAAACTGCGCAGCTCGGCCGTGGCGCACTGCCGAGCGAGCCACTCCCCGTGCGCGAACGGGGCGATCCGGTCCGCGCCACCGTGCAGGAGCAGAACCGGCGCTTCGACGTCGGACGGCTGGAATCCCCATGGCGCGACGTACGCGAGATCGTCGTCGATCAGCCCACCCGGGCCGCCCTCGACAGCGGGACCGACGACCTGGAGGAACCAGGCCCAATCGCCCTTCAAAGCCGCGTGATCCGACGCGGTGAACATCTCGGCGTCGTACTCGGCCGACGCCTCGTATCGCGACTTTTCCGCTCGTCCGGCCAAGGCGGCCGTCAGCGACCCGGCTCCCGCCGCCCCCATGCCCGCGAACCAGTCCAGCCCCTCGACGCCGTACGGCGCCATACTCGCGACACCGACCACCGCCGAGACCCGGTCCGGCAGCAGCGCCGCGCACGCGAGCGCGTGCGGACCACCGCCGGAGTGCCCGAAGACCGCGAAGCTCTCGATCTCCAGGACGTCGGCGACCTTCGCGACATCCGACGCCGCCGACGCGACATCTCGACCGGGCCGAGGCGCCGAACCACCGTAGCCGGGCCGGTCGTGGGAGACCCACCTCAGCCCGAGCTTCTCGGCTGCCGCGAGCAGCGGCACGGGTGGAGCACCGATGTTGGGGGTTCCGTGGTGCCAGAAGACCGCCGAGCCTGTGCCGCCGGTGTCGTACGCGTGCAGGGTGGTCCCGTCCCCCAGGTCCACGTCGAACTCGTTCACCATATGCCGACCGTACTGACGCGAACCGCGTGCCGCTGGTGCGCCGAACCGCGGTCGGGCACCCTTGACCTTGCCCGCTTCTCCGAGCACCAGGAGCCGTATGTCGCGCTTTCACGAGATCAAGCACCGGGTGGCCACGACCTTCCAGCGGCACGTGGGCAACCCGCTTCTCCGACGGCTGCCGAACCAGCCGGTCCTCGAGACCACCGGCCGCAAATCCGGGGTGCCCCGGCAGACACCGATCGGCGGGCGCCGGGTGGGCCGCGAGTTCTGGATCGTCTCGGAATTCGGCGAGAAGTCGCAGTACGTCCGCAACATCCAAGCCGATCCGCGGGTCCGGCTCCGGCTCAAAGGCCAGTGGCACACCGGCACGGCGCACCTGCTCCCGGACGACGACCCGCGCGCCCGGCTGAAGGCTCTGCCCAAGCTCAACAGCGCCGCCGTGCAGGCGATCGGCACCCAGCTCCTCACCATTCGGGTCGATCTCGACGACTGACCGGAACCGGGCAGCCGGATTTCATCTTTGCCTTGACGCCAAGGGCAAGGTTTACGCTCGGAACCATGCGGATCGGCGAACTCGCCGCGCGTACCGGAACCACCACCCGCGCGCTGCGTTTCTATGAGTCACAGGGGCTTCTCGACGCACGGCGCGCGTCGAACGGCTACCGGGAGTACGACGAAGACGACTACCGCCTGGTCAACGAGATCCTGACCCTGCAAGCGGTCGGGCTGAGCCTCGAAGACACCAGGCCGTTCGTCGAGTGTCTGCGCGCCGGTCACGAAACCGGCGACTCGTGCGCCGATTCGATCGAGGTCTACCAACGCAAACTCGCCGAGGTGGACGCCTGCCTGGCCAGGCTGAACGACGTCCGGGACAGCCTGCTGGCCAAATTGGCGGGCGCGTTGAAAACACCGCCGGGGCCGTGCGTCGTCATGCCCGAGAACAAGGAGTCCTGAAATGTCGTCCCTGTCCGTCGTCACCGATGAAACCTTCCAAGAACTCGTCCTGGACCAGGACAAGCCCGTCCTGGTGGACTTCTGGGCGCAGTGGTGCCCGCCTTGCCACATGATCGCGCCGGTACTCGCCGAGATCGCCGACGAGCGCGCCGACGTGCTGCTCATCCGCAAGCTCAACTCCGACGAAAACCCGCTGACGGCAAGGAATTACCAGGTGATGTCCCTGCCGACGCTGATTCTCTTCCGCGACGGCGGTCCGGTGTGGACGACCGTCGGCGCTCGGCCGAAGGCTCGACTGCTGAGCGATCTGGACGCCGTTCTGCAGACGACCCGCGTCTGACCGAAGCGGCTGTGCGCGTGAAGGCCCCCTTCCCTCGGCTGAGCCGAGGGAAGGGGGCCTTCACGCGACTTCCCGGTCCGTAAATGTGTTGCGCGCGGGCCCGCGGGTTCGCATCCTTCAGCACATGACTTCGACCATCGCCTTCCTGTCCTCGCCCTCCGTCGTCCGACGGGTGCGGGTGCAGCAGCAGGCCGGTCCCGGTCGGAGGCCGACACCAGCCCGACCGTGAGCGCCGCGCTCGTCGCGGGCCTGCTCGCCGGCTATGGCATCGCCATCCCGGTGGGCGCGGTCGGGACCTATCTGGTGGTGCTGACGGCCCGGACAGGACTCAAGATCGGCGCGTACGCCGCGCTCGGGGTCGCGACAGCCGACGGCCTCTACGCCTTCATCGCGGTACTCGGCGGCGGACGGCTCATCCCGGTCATCCAACCGATCGCCGTCCCGTTGCGCTGGCTTTCGGTGGCGGTGTTGCTCGGGCTGGCCGTCCACATCGGACTGACCGGGATCCGGAATTTCCGCGCCGCCACGAAATCCGAGGTGACCCAGCCGGTGGCGATCGGACCGCTGAAGGCCTTCGTGAGTCTGCTCGGGATCACGCTGCTGAACCCGGCCACGGTGGTCTATTTCGCGGCGCTCGTGCTCGGCAGCGAGGACATGGCGGCGGCGACCGGCGCGGAGCACGTGGTCTTCGTGGTCGCGGCGTTCGTGGCCTCGGCCAGCTGGCAACTGTTCCTCGCGGGCGGCGGCGCGGTCCTCGGCAAGGCGTTGACCGGACGTCGTGGACGGCTGGTCACCGCGCTCGCCTCCAGCACGCTGATCGCCGTGCTCGGCATCCGCCTGCTGTGGTGAATCGCCCGCGAAAACCGCCGGGAATCGAGGACCGCGGCTGTCCGCATCGGTTGCCAGTCTGTGCCCATGACCGAAACCACGGAACGCGCCGCCGCCCTCCACTCCTACCTCGCCTACCGCGACGCTCCGAAGGCACTTCGCTGGCTCGAAAGCGCCTTCGGTTTCGAGACCGTCACGGAGTACGCCGACGACAAGGGCCTGATTCTGCATGCCGAACTGCGGCTCGGCGGGGTCGGCATCATCGTGTTCAGCGCGGAGGAGGACTACGACCGCCCGGCACGCAAGGGCGAGACCGTCGGCCACGGGCTCTACATCAGCCTTCCGACGCAAGAGGCCGTGAACGCCGTCTTCGCCTCCGCCATCGAAGCCGGCGCGACCACCGTCTGGGAGCCGACGGATACCGAATGGGGGAACTATCGCTTCCGCGTCGACGATCTCGAAGGGTACGAGTGGACTTTCGGCACGTACGTTCCCGGGCTGCCGCAGGCCGACTGGAGCTAAAGCAGGCGGCTGAACCACTCGCGTGTGCGGCGGAGCAGATCCAGCTGATGCTCCCGTCCACGGATTTGGTGCCCTTCGCCCGGATAAACGACAAGGTCGTGTTCGACGCCGAAGTGGCGTAGCGCGCGGTGGAAGAACTCCGCCTGGGACAACGGGACGTTCGTGTCGTCCGCGCCGTGCACGATCAGCACGGGGGTCTCGATCTTAGACGCGTGGGAGATCGGGCTGTGCTGATCGTGCCGGTGCGGTCCTTCCCCTTCCCAGCCGAAACTCCCGCCGAGCGCCGCTTCGAGGGGACCGAGTTCGCCGGTGGCGGCGAGCATCCCCCAGTCACAGATCCCGGCACCCATCAAGGCCGCCTTGAACCGGTTGGTCTGCCCGACGGCCCACGCCGTCATGAAACCGCCGTGGCTCCAGCCCACGATCCCCAGCCGCTCCGGATCGGCCACCCCCTCGGCGACGAGGAGGTCGATCCCGGTCTCGAGATCGCTCCACTCCTCCTGGCCGAGCCGTCCGGCGACGGCGGTGGCGAATGCGTGTCCATGACCTTGTCCGCCGCGGGGATTCGGCAGGAAGACGGCGTGCCCGGCCAAGGCCAGCCATTGCGCGGACGGATACCAGTTGAGCATGAACCGGTCCGCGTACCGGTCGTACGGTCCACCGTGTGGCGCCACTATCAGGGAGAAGGGACCGTCGTCTCGGCTCTTTCCCGGCGGAAGGACCAGCAGGCCGTCCAATACCAGCCCGTCGGATGCCTTGTAGGACAAGCGTTCCTGCGTTCCCCACGAAAAGACGGCGAACTCCGGCGCGGTATCGCTCACTCGCGTCAGCGACCCGCCCACTGGTCCACAATGGACATCCTTCGGCCGGTACGCGGTGCTCAGCACGATGGCCACCATCTCGCCGTTCGAGGTCACCGCGTCCGCTTGCCCACGCCAGAACGACACTTCGCCGGATCCGAGCCGGTGGAGCGCCGTGTCGAGACCGTCGGCGACAAGTACCAGCGGAGCGCCGGAATCGACCTGCGCGAGCCTGATCGGGCAGGTCGATTCCGGTGTCAGGTTCCGGTGTTCCCCCGTTTCCACCGGAACATCGAACACCGCCAAGCCGCCGACCATTTCCGGCGTCGCGAGATACGCGACGTGCCAGCCGTCGTGATCCCGCCACCAAACGGGGCTGGTGGCTTCGACCGCGGTCTTGCCGAGATCTCGCCACGCCCCCGTTTCCAGGTCCAGCGAGGAAAGCCGGGGTTCGAGGCCGCCGGGGTCGAGTTCGGGGGTCGACCAGGTGAGGATGGCGAGCGCACCGTCGTCGGGGCGGCGGGCGAGGTCGACCACGTGGTCTTCGGTGAGCGTCCTGACCTCGCCGGTCCGCGGATCGAAACTCCGCAGCCGGGCTGGATGAAGGCTTTCGCTCCAGACCCACGGGTCCAGGGCCGGTGACTCGTCCTCGGCGATGAACACGATCCGTTCACGCATCGGAAGGAACTCGGTGATCGCGCTTCCCCAAGCGATCAGCGGCTCCGGCACGCCCTCGGCGTAAAGCCGACCGTCTCGAAGGAAATAGAGCGTCGCGGAGTCCGGTGACCATTTCGGCGACGAGCCTTCGGCCAGCTTGCGCGGCTTTTCACCACCGTCCACGGCGGCGAGCCAGATTTCCGGGGTGCCCGCCGTGACGGTCGTGACCTGGTAGGCGATCCGGCGTCCGTCCGGAGACAGCGCGGGTTCCGAGGGGACATGGCTGTCGACGATCAGCTCAGCGGTCAGCATGTCCCCATACTGTCGGAAAAACTAGGCCGACAACGCCTTTCCCAGTGAGTCGAGCCAGGTGCCCGTCCCCTCTTCCCGCCGGCTCGGCTCTTCGTGCCCGTCAAGGAAAGTGCCCTGTTCGATCAACGTCAGCCGGGTGCCTTCGTCCTCGGCCTCGAGCAGGATCGTCGTGACGGACACCGTCGCCAGAACGTCGTTCGCGGAGAGCGTCCCCGAGTAGACGATCCGCTCGTTCTCGGCGATGTCCTCATAGCGCGCGTCGAAGACCATCCGCTTCTCGTCGTCGGAAGGGCCGGTGGTGACTTCGCGGCCGCCGACGCGGAAGTCCAGCGAATGCCCGCCGCCGGGCACGGTGAACCAGCCCGCTTTCGCGGCGGGATCGGCCCAGGCTGCGAAGACGCGTTCCGGCGGAACGGGGTAGACGCGTTCGAGGGTGAAAGTGGCGTGTTTGACGGTCATGATCGCTTCCCTTCATCGGAGTTCAGCAAGCCACCAAGGCGATCGAGCCGGTGTTCCCAGCCGGTGCGCTGCCTGCCGAGCCAGTCCTCGGCCATCCGCAGCCCGTCCGGTTCGAGGTGGCAGGTGCGGACACGCCCTGCCTTCTCCGAGCGGACCAGCCCACAGGCTTCGAGCACCTGAAGGTGCTGCATCACCGCGGGCAGCGACATCGACAACGGTTGCGCGAGCTCCCCCACCGAGGCCGGTCCCCGGGTGAGGCGCTCGATCATTTCGCGGCGCGTTCCATCGGAGAGCGCCTTGAACACCTGATCCATCCGTTGGTTAGGCACATGCTTAACTATCTGCCCGCGCCGAGTATTAGTCAAGTAGGTACTTAACTTTCTACTGCTCCGCGGTCATGCCTTCGACCAGCAGCCACTGGGAAGCGAGATAGGAGGTCAGCACGAACGTCTCGAGATTGGCCCGCACCCGCTCACTGGTGACGAAGTTGCGGCGAATGAGGATCGCCAGATCCGACGCGGAGAACAGCAGGGCGCCCGCGGCGAGCCAGGTCCGGCGGTCAGCCGACGGGACGACCATCCCACCCGACACGCGAGCCTTCGGCGCGAGCGCCGGATCGGCCGCGAGGGTCGACGTCGTACTCAGCAGCCCTCCGTAGACCGAGAGCACTGAAGACACTGGGGACGGCTTCGGGAGCGTCATCGCGACGGCGGCCGCCGCCCACGCCCCGAGCCGGGGTGACGCCGTGGCCACCCGCGGCCGCGCGCCGCGCCGCCACAAGAACGCGGAGTACAGCACCTGCATCACGCCGAACGAGGTCGCGCCCTTGATCAGTTCGCGATCCTCGTGCGATCTGGCCATGAAGTGGTCACCCGCCCCGGCCGCGATCAGGGCGGCGACGAGCAAGCCCTTCTCCCCTGGTGCAAGCGTTTGCGCCCGCGCGACGCGAGCGGCGAGCACGGGGACCGCGGCCGGTTTGGTCACCAGTTGCAGCCGCCGGTTGCCGGTCCTGGCGGAGTACACCGTGCCGATCGCGGCGGCACCGAACAGCACCCGCTCGGCGAACTTGAGGGCCTTCGCTGTCGCCACTGACCACCTCCGGAACTTATCTCCGGGTAAGTTACCAGCTGGTCAGCATCTCAAGGCGTCTCTTAGTGAGGGGTGCGGCAAAGTTGTCGTGGCCGCTTTCGCTCATGTCGCGAAAGCCAGGAAGTCCGCGAAGGCCTCCTTTCCTACCTTGAGCGTCAGGCATCTTGAGCGGTTTCGCGAGGCGGTCGTGAGTGGCGTTTCGTGTTCTAGCCCGAATCGCCACTCACGACCCGGGCCGAGTGGGTGGTTTCGCGTGGCTGGATGGATGGCGCGTGTGATCAGACGGAGGACACGTGTGGCTGGATGGATGACACGCGGGAGCGGCAGGTTTCGTCGCGTGCTCTCCGTCGGATCACGCGTGTCGCCCGATGGTAGGTACCTAAGACACCAGTGGCCCTCACCCGAATCGCCACTCACGCCATTCCTCCGAAACCGCACCTGTAGCCCCGCGGTGTCCAGAATCAGGCCTGCCCTACCTCCACTTTGCCGGGACCCTGACCTTGAGAGCAGGGAAGGAGGCCTTCACGGCCATGCCCCGTTTGCCTTACCTCTTTTAGACCGCCTCGCGGAAGGTGTTCCGGTACGCGCTCGGCGACACCCCTAACGCGGCCTGCAGATGCTGGCGCAGCGACGCGGCGGTGCCGAAACCCGCCTCGGTGGCGATCCGGTCCACCGGCAGGTCGGTCTCTTCGAGCAGCTGACGAGCCCGTTCGACCCGCTGCTGGGTGAGCCATTGCAACGCCGAAATCCCGACCTCTTCCCGAAAACGCCGCGTGAACGTCCGTGTGCTCATCGACTCCTTCGCCGCGAGCTCGCGCAGCGTCAGCGGCCGATCGAGGTTTTCCAGCGCCCAGGCCCGCGCCGCCGAGGTCGACGAGGACTGCGGTTCCGGCACCGGACGGCGGATGAACTGCGCCTGCCCGCCTTCCCGATGAGGTGAGACGACCGTGCCGCGCGCGACCTCGTTCGCGACCGCGGCACCGTGATCGCAGCGGATCATGTGCAGGCAGAGGTCGATGCCGGACGCGACGCCCGCCGCGGTCAGCACGTTGCCGTCGTCGGTGTAGAGCACGTTCGGATCGAGGTCGACCTTCGGGAACGTCGCCTGGAAGTCCAGTGCCGAGCGCCAGTGCGTGGTCGCCTTCCGGCCGTCGAGGAGTCCGGCGGCGGCGAGCACGAAGGCGCCCGTGCAGATCGACGCGATTCTGGCGTCCGGCCGGATCAGTGCCAAGGCACGTGCGAGCGGTTCGGTGAGGTCGTGCCCCGACGGCTCGTACTCGGTGGACGACGCCGGGATGACGACGGTGTCGGCTTCGGCCAGCACTTCCGGCCCACGCGGGACCGAGACGGTGACGTCGGCGTCGGTCCGGATCTCCCCGGGCTCCGGCGTGCAGGTGACGACCTCGTACAGCGGCTCGCCGTCGGCCGATTTGGCCGTGCCGAACAGCCGGACGACGATGCCCAGCTCCATCACCAGCATGCCGTGCCGGACCAGCACGGCGACCCGATGACGACCCGGACGCGTGAAAAAGCCCATGGCTCGATTCTTGCACATGTTGGCCATCAGGCCACTCGCTTCCCTGAGGCGACCGAGAGACCTTGAAGACATGAACGTGTTGTGGATCTTCGCCCACCCGGAACCTCGTTCCCTCAGCGGCTCACTGCGCGACGAAGGGGTGCGCACCCTCCGCGAACAGGGCGCGACCGTCCGGGAATCCGACCTGTACGCGATGAAGTGGAAGCCCGTCGTCGACGCCGACGACTTCGGCTCGGCGGCAGGCAGCGACCGGCTGATCGTCGGCGCGACCTCGAAGGATGCCTTCGCCTCGGGCGCACTGAGCGAGGACATCCGGGCGGAGCACGAGAAACTGGCCTGGGCGGACACGGTGATCATCCAGTTTCCCTTGTGGTGGTACGGAATGCCCGCGATCCTCAAGGGCTGGTTCGACCGCGTCTTCGTCAAGGGTTTCGCCTACGGCGTCCAACGGCCTGACGGCAAAACGGCACGCTACGGCGAGGGAAAGCTGGCCGGAAAACGCGCCATGGTCCTGCTGACCGCGGGCGCACCGGAAGCCACGATCGGACCACGTGGCGTGAACGGCGAGATCAACGATCTGCTGTTCCCGTTGCAGCACGGAACCCTGTGGTACGCGGGAATGTCCGTCCTTCCGCCGCTGACCGTCCACGGCGCCGACCGCGTCAGCCCCGAGCAGTACGACGTCGCCGCCGAAGCGCTGCGCGACCGCTTGCGGACACTGTCCACAAGCGACCCGATCCCGTTCCGTTCCCAGAACGGCGGCGACTACGACGAGGAGCTCGTCCTGCGCGACGACCTCGCTCCCGGCCGGAGCGGAATCGGCGTCCACACGTCCTGAAGCTCAGGCGCGCACGAGGTCAGCCCCCGCGAAGAAGGTCTCGGCCGCCTTGAGCGCATCCTCGTCCAGCAAGACGTCGCCAGGGCGGCTCCCGTTGCCGAGCAGCTGCCCACCCCAGTGCATCCCGAGATATCCGGCGGTTTTGCGCAGGGTACCGATCAGCGGTTCCGCCTGCTCCGGTTGCTCGGCGAGCGCGCTCACTCCCCACAGGGTCTTACCGCGCATCTGCTCCTTGAAGCGGAGTTCGGGTTGGTCCAGCCAGGCCGCCCAGTGGTCGAAGTACAGCTTCACCGACGCCGACACGCTGTACCAATAGACCGGTGACGCGATCACCAGATCCGTGGCCGCCATGGTCGCGTCGTACAACGATCGCTCGTTTCCGGCCGGCGGGACGAAGTCCGCGCCGTCGTGTTTCCGGTCGACGAACGGCGCCAGCGGCAGCTCGGACGTCCGGATCCACCGCTGCTTGACACTCCGGGGCAGCTCCTTCGCCGCCCGCCTCGCCAGCATCTCCGTGTTCCCGCCCGCACGGGCACTCCCCAGCAGGAACAGGAAGCTTCGATCCTCGGTCATCGTGATCCCCTCCGAAGTGATTTCAAAGTACATGTATGTGCAAACAGATGCTGTCACTGCATGTAAACTGTTGTCAAGCGAATCGAGGGAGGTCGTCATGACGGCCGATGAACTGGTGTGGGACCGCGTACTCGCGCTGCACGGGCGCATCGAACAAGAACTGGCGAAGGCACTGCAGCGGCGTCACGGACTCGGCCTCTCCGAGTTCCGCGCGCTCGGCAAGCTGGCCGCCACCGAGAAGGGCGTCCTGCGCATGCAGGAACTCGCCGAGGCGATCGGGCTCAACCAGAGTTCCGTGAGCCGGATGGTCGTCCGCCTCGAAGACGCCGGCCTGACCGAACGCGACCCCTGCGAGAACGATCGTCGCGGGGTCTACACCTGCATCACCAAAACAGGAAGGAAGCGGTACACCGAAACCGAGCCGACCTACCAGGAGGTCTTGGCGACGGCTCTCGACAAGGCCCACGCCGACCCCGAACTGAAGAGCGCGGTGACCGCCCTGCGCGGCGTTTGACCCAGTATTCCTTCACGGTTATATTCCCCCGGTGGCACATTAGGAGGTAACCGTGACCGATCGCGCCCGGTTGGAAACCGTCGGGGAACGCCCGGCACTCCGCCTCGAACGACGGCTCGCGCACAGTCCCGAGCGCGTCTGGCTGGCCATCACCGAACCGTCGGAACTCGCGCGGTGGTTCCCGGCGGCGGTCACCGTGGACTTGCGGCCAGGCGGCACCATCGAGTTCACCTTCGAGGGCGAAGAGACTCCGACAGCGGGCAAGGTCCTCGAAGCCGACGCGCCGCGCGTGTTCGCGTTCAGCTGGAACGACGACGTCCTCCGCTGGGAAATCAGCCCGGAGGAGGACGGCTGCCGTCTGCTGTTCACGCATACGTTCGGCCGGGGCGAACCCGCCATCGCCCGGATCGCCGCAGGCCGCACGGCCGCCGGTTGGGACAGCTGCCTCGTCGCTCTCGCGGCGTTGCTCGACGGCGAAGAGCAAGACCCGCCGCAGGACTGGGCCGGCCTCATCGAGGCCTACACCGAGGAATTCGGGCTCGCCGATGGCGAAGTCCTCGAAACCGGCGCCGAGCTGGTGATCCGCTTCCGCCGCGACCTGATCTGGAAACCGCTCGACAAGGTCTGGCCCCTTCTCGCCCCCGAAAGGGCGTCGGGGACGGTCATCCGCGAAGAACCGCCGCGGTTACTGGAGCTCTCCCTGCCGCGGGGCGGCGTCGTCCGCTGGGAGTTCACCCACTCCGCACTCGACGGCACCATGGTCGAGGTGACCCAGACGGTCCCGCGTGGGCAGGACGACGTCGTGCCCGGGGCGCTGCGAAGCTGGCGCGAAAAGCTGAAGGAGTTCTTCGCGGCGGCCTACGGAAGCTGATCTCCACCCTGGGGATGACCGCCACCGGACGGACGCGCACGCGCCACTCGTCCGGCTAAGTTCGCCGTATGAAACAGCCGTCGGCGCTCCCCCAGCGGGTGGCGTACACGATCGACGCACTCCTCGCGCTGGTGCTCGTGGTGGCCGTCGGCGGAAACCTGGCCGCGAGGACCTGGACCTTCCTCATCGCCATCCCGATGTGGCTCGCCTGGGCGACGGTCGCCGCCAGCGGGATCGCGATCGTGCTGCGGCGCCACCGGCCCCTGGTCGCCTACGGCCTCGGCCTCGGCAGCCTCGTGCCGGCCCTGCTCGCCGGCAATGGGCTGGGCCCGGCCGCGCTCCTGGCCACCGCTTGCGCCCTGTACACCGTGGCACTGGAACACCCACGGGCCCGCTCACTGACCGCGATGGGTCTCGGCCTGGTCGTCGTCATGGTCTTCGAGCTCCTGCGGCTCGGGCCGAACACGATCGCGTCGACGGCCTTCGCGGGCGGCGGGGTGGCGGGCTCGTGGGCGCTGGGCTGGATGACGCGGCAACGGCGCGCGAACCTGGCCCAGCTCGCCGAAACCCAGGCCGATCAGGCGGTTTCCGACGAACGGCTGCGCATCGCGCGCGAAATGCACGACGTCGTCGCGCACAGCATGAGCCTGATCGCGGTGAAGGCGGCCGTGGGGAACCACGTCGCGGAGGAGCAGCCTGAAGAAGCGCGCGAAGCGTTGCGGGTCATCGAACTCACCAGCCGCGAAACCCTCGTCGAACTCCGGCGGATGCTCGGCGTCCTTCGCTCGGGCGACGGTACCCCCGAGGCCGCGCTCGGCCCCGCCCCGAAACTCGCCGATCTCCGGACCCTCGCCGAACGCGCCGGGCAGGCCGGGGTGCGCGTCGAACTGACCGGCGAAGTGGTGGACGAACTGCCCGAAGGCGTCGCGCTTTCGATCTACCGCATCACGCAGGAGGCGGTGACCAACGTCGTGAAGCACGCGGGGCCGTCCACCTGCCGGGTCACGATCACCGAAGACCCGGGCGAGATCAGCGTCGAGATCGTCGACGACGGGCGGGGCGAAGGCTCGCCCGCGACCGTCGGCGGGCACGGCTTGGTCGGCATGCGTGAACGCGTCGCGGTCTACGGTGGTGACTTCGAAGCGGGACCATTGCCCGCTGGGGGATTCCGGGTGTTCGCGCGGCTGCCGTACGCCGTCAAGGAAGTGGGGACACGATGATCCGGGTGCTGATCGCCGACGACCAGGCGTTGCTGCGCGGCAGTTTCCGCGTGCTAGTCGACAGCGCGCCGGATTTCGAAGTCGTCGGCGAGGCGGGCGACGGCGTGGAGGCGGCGGAACTGGCCGAGAGGGAACGACCCGACGTCGTGCTGATGGACGTCCGGATGCCGGAGCTGGACGGGATCGAAGCGACCCGGCGGATCTGCGCGTCGGCGGCCTGCGAAGGCGTCCATGTGCTGATGCTGACGACTTTCGACCTCGACGCCTACGTCTATTCGGCGCTGCGCGCGGGAGCGAGCGGGTTCCTGCTGAAGGACACCCCGCCCGCCGAGCTGCTGACCGCGATCCGGGTCGTCGCGGCAGGCGAAGGACTGCTCGCGCCTTCGATCACGCGCAGGCTCATCGCCGAGTTCGCGCGGCTGCCCGAACCGGGACGGCGCGTCTCGGCCGCGCTCGACAACATCACCACGCGCGAACGCGAAGTACTGAGCCTGATCGCGCGCGGCCTGTCGAACGACGAAATCGCCGGGACACTGCACCTCGGACTGGCGACGGTGAAGACACATATCGGCCACCTCCTGCACAAACTCGCCGCACGGGACCGGGCGCAGCTGGTGATCGCGGCCTACGAGTCGGGGCTGGTGCGCGCTTCCCTCTAGCGACGGACGTTGCCTACGCCACACGCGAAGTGACCGTCGAGTAGCTAGGCTGCGGTTTCATGAGCAGTGCGACGGAGCCGCTCGGGACGCCGCCCGAGGACGAACCGGACATCCACACCACGGCCGGGAAGCTGGCCGACCTGTACCGCCGGTATGACGAGGCGGTGCACGCGGGTTCCGCGAGGGCGGTGGAGAAACAGCACGCCAAGGGCAAGAAGACCGCTCGCGAGCGGATCGATCTGCTGCTGGACGAAGGATCGTTCGTCGAACTCGACGAGCTGGCGAAGCACCGTTCGACGGCCTTCGGCCAGGAGAAGAACCGGCCCTACGGCGACGGCGTCGTCACCGGCTACGGCACCGTCGACGGCCGTCCGGTGTGCGTCTTCAGCCAGGACGTCACCGTCTTCGGCGGTTCGCTCGGCGAGGTGTACGGCGAAAAGATCGTCAAGGTGATGGACCTGGCGATCAAGACCGGCCGCCCGATCATCGGCATCAACGAGGGCGGCGGCGCGCGGATCCAGGAAGGCGTCGTCTCGCTCGGGCTGTACGGCGAGATCTTCAACCGCAACGTCAAGGCCTCCGGCGTCATCCCGCAGATCTCGCTGATCATGGGCGCCAACGCGGGCGGGCACGTCTACTCCCCCGCGCTGACCGACTTCGTGGTGATGGTCGACAAGACCTCCCACATGTTCATCACCGGTCCCGACGTCGTGAAGACCGTGACGGGTGAAGAGGTCTCGTTCGAGGAGCTCGGCGGCGGGCGTACGCACAACACCCGTTCGGGTAACGCGCACTACCTCGGTTCCGACGACGAGGACGCGATCGCCTACGTCAAGGAACTGCTCTCCTACCTCCCGGCGAACAACCTCTCCGAAGCGCCGCATCTCGAGACGGACGCTCCGAAGCCCGGGTTCTTCGAGGCCGTCACCGAGTCCGACCGCGAACTCGACACGCTCATCCCGGACTCGCCGAACCAGCCGTACGACATGCACGAGGTCATCAACCGTGTCGTCGACGACGGCGACTTCCTCGAGGTGCACGAGCTGTTCGCGCCGAACATCCTGGTCGGTTTCGGCCGGGTGGACGGGCGCAGCGTCGGCATCGTGGCCAACCAGCCGACCCAGTTCGCCGGCTGCCTCGACATCGACGCGTCCGAGAAGGCCGCGCGGTTCGTGCGCACCTGCGACGCGTTCAACATCCCGGTCCTGACCTTCGTCGACGTCCCCGGCTTCCTGCCCGGCACCGACCAGGAATGGAACGGCATCATCCGGCGCGGCGCGAAGCTGATCTACGCCTACGCCGAAGCGACCGTGCCGCTCGTCACCGTCATCACCCGCAAGGCGTACGGCGGCGCGTACGACGTCATGGGGTCGAAGCACCTCGGCGCCGACGTCAACCTCGCCTGGCCGACCGCACAGGTCGCGGTCATGGGCGCGCAGGGCGCGGCGAACATCGTCCACCGCAAGACCCTCGCCGCGGCCGCCGCCGACGGCAAGGACGTCGACGCGTTGCGGGCCGAACTCATCCAGGAGTACGAAGACACCCTCCTGAACCCGTACGCGGCGGCCGAGCGCGGTTACGTCGATTCGGTGATCGTGCCCGCGCACACCCGCGGTCACATCGCGAAGGCGCTTTCGCTGCTCCAGGGCAAACGAGAGACGCTGCCGCCCAAGAAGCACGGGAACATCCCGCTGTGAGCGCGCCCGAAACCCCGCTTCTGCGGGTCGTCCGCGGCAATCCGAGCGACGCCGAACTCGCCGCGCTGACCGCCGTCGTCGTGGCGGCGGCCAGTGCGCGAGCACCGGAACCGGCACCGAAACGGGACTCGTGGTGGGCGGACAAGGCTTCGCTCGTGCGCGCCCCGCTCGCCCCCGGCGAGGGTGCCTGGCGGGCTTCGGCTCTCCCTCGCTGACGCGCGATCGGAGGAGCACGGATCCGGTCACCGCGGACTAGAGTGACAGTTTCCTGTCGACCGGATCCGCCCCAGAAAGCCGTGCGTGACGAACCAGGACCACCTCTCCACCGAGTTGCGCCGCCTGCGCAAAGCCGCCGGTCTGTCCGGCACCGAGGCGGCGAGACTCACCGGCCTCAGCCAGTCCAAGGTCTCCCGGGTCGAAACCGGCGCGTTCATGCCGACCGAGGACCAGGTCGTGGCGCTGTGCCACGCCTATCGCGCCTCGGCGAAGGTTCGGCGGGCCTTGGTCACGATCACCCGCGACCTGCGCGAGGAGGCGTCCTCCGCCCGCGTCGTGCTGCAACGGGGCGCGTGGCGGATGCAGCAGCGCATCGGCAAGATCGAGACCGCGTCGGCCCGGATCCGGAGTTTTCAGCCGACCATCGTGTTCGGCCTGCTCCAGACCCGCGACTACATCACCGCGCTGTTCGGCGATTCGCTGCCGGACGGCGAACGCGACCAGACGATCGAAGCCCGGCTGGAGCGCCAGCGGATCCTCGAATCGAAGCGTGAGTTCCACTTCGTGCTGACCGAAGGCGCCCTGCGCTGGAACATGGGCGGGGCGGCGACCATGGTCGCTCAGCTCGACCACCTCATCGACCTGTCCTGCCACCGGCGGGTGCGGCTCGGCGTGATCCCGTGGACGACGCCGGTTTCGGTCGCCGTTCTCCACGGTTTCGACATCTACGACTCGCGCGCGGTGCTCCTCGGGACGCAGACGGCCACGGCGCTCGTCACGGACGAACGGGAAGTCGCCGACTACGAGAAGAACTTCGCCGAAGTCGAGCGCTACGCCACCTACGACGACGTCGCGTGCTCGCATCTGGCGCGGATCGCGGCCGACTACCGGGCTCTCGCCGACTGAACCGCTCCAGTGACCAAGGACTCTTGGCTTTATGCACCCCGAGAGTGCATCGTCTGTAAAGCGGTTGTCGGTGAAGGTCCCTTTTCCTGCGCTGAGCGCGATTTCGGGGCCCTTCACGGACCGTTCACCGAACCACGGCGGTAGATCACCCGAAATTGACAACTTTGCCTCCGCGCAACCCGTCTACTTGCCGAAACAGTCACTGGGGAAAGGCACTCCGATGACCAACTGGCACGAACGCATGACCGGCTGGCACAAGTCGACCTACACGCACTGGGAGGAGAACGCCTGCGTCGAAGTCGGCGGGCTGCCCGGCCTGGTCGGCATCCGGGACACCAAACAAGGGGCCCTGCCGGACGAGATCCGGCCGATCCTGGTGGTCCCGGCCGAATCCTTCGCCGCGCTCATCGAGCACTTGGACCGATGAACGACATCGCCGAGCCGTACATGGTCCACGATCCGCGGGAGATGGCGGGTCAGCTGATCAACGGCAACTGGATCGTCGCGCGATGGGAGCATCTCGGTGAAGACGAGGACCTGGATCACTGGACGGCCGTGCTGCGCGAGCACTGCGAAGAACTCGGCGTCGATCCGTACGTCATCAACATCCCGCGCAAGAGCCTGACGATCGTCTTCAACGGCGCGCTCCCCGCGCCCACGTTCGAACAGCTGGAGAACTCGGTGGCGGCCATCGAGTACCACCGCTTCCTCGACCGCGAAATCGGGCCGAGACGCTTGAACTAGGCGCAGCGGTCCAGCTTGACCTGACAACGCCCCAGACCACGGCGTTCGTCCTGCACTTCCCCGCCCCTGGAGCGTGCCTCGCCTTCGCTTGCGCACGCTGTACGCGTCGGCGATCTTCGTACGCGAAGGCTCCTTGAGTATCGAGCGGTTCATGCCATATAGTCCACTCGGAATAATCAGTACGGAATCTTCCGAGAGGATCAGTCATGGCCGCGAAGCTCACCCCGCTCGCCATCGCGGTGCTGGAACTCCTCCACGAGCGGCCCATGCATCCGTACGAAATGGCGCAGCTGATGCGGGACCGCTACGTCAGCAGGCGCGTCAAGGTGAAGGCCGGATCGCTCTACCACACCGTGGATCGCTTGGTACAGAACGGTTTTATCGAGGTCGTCGAAACACAGCGGGACGGGAAACGGCCCGAGCGGACCGTTTACACGATGACCGAAGCCGGCCTCGACGAGTTCGTCGACCGGGCCAAGGGCATGCTCAGCACCCCGGCCGAGGAGTATCCCGAGTTCCTCAGCGGACTCGCCGTCATCGACGAACTCGGCCCGGAGGTCTCGGTGGCCCAGCTCAAGAACCGCGTGCTTCAACTGCAGGCGGCCACCGCGTCGGACCAGGTCGTACTCGACAGCCTGGTCAACGAGAAGCACCTTCCAGAGGTCTACTGGCTCGACTGGTCCTACACGACCGCGCACCGCGCCTTCGAGCTCGAGTGGACCCAGAAACTCATCGAAGACCTGGAATCCGGCCGCATCCGGTTCCAGGGCCACTGCACCCCACATCTGAACCTGGTCACCGAGGACGAACCCGATGAACGCGCGACAAGCTAATCCCTGGGCGGCGCTTTCCGCGCTGTGCCTGGGTTTCTTCATGATCCTGCTGGACACCACGATCGTTTCGACCGCGATTCCCGCGATGCTGCGCGAACTCGGCGCCGGGCTGAACGCCATCGTCTGGGTGATCAGCGTCTACCTGCTGGCCTACGCCGTACCGATGTTGTTCGCCAGCCGCCTCGGCGACCGCTTCGGTCCGAAGCGGGTCTACGCGGTGGGCCTCGTGGTGTTCACGCTGGCCTCGCTGTGGTGCGGCCTCTCCGGCTCGGTCGAGATGCTCATCGCCGCCCGCGCGGTGCAGGGGCTCGGGGCCGCTTTGATGACGCCGCAGACCCTGGCGTTCATCAGCCACCTGTTCCCGCCGTCGAAACGCGGACCGGCCATGGGACTCTGGAGCGGTGTCGCCGGGATCGCGGCGATCACCGGACCGTTGCTCGGCGGCGTGCTCGTCGACCACCTCGGCTGGGAATGGATCTTCTTCGTCAACCTGCCGATCGGCGTGGTCGCGCTCGCACTGGCGCTGCTCAAGGTGCCGGACTGGCAGCCGAAGCACTCGCATTCGTTCGACGTGCCGGGCATCCTGCTCTCCGGCGCCGGCCTGTTCTGCCTGGTGTACGGCGTCCAAAATGGACAGCAGTACGACTGGGGGCGCGCGTTCGGGCCGATCACCGTGTTCGAGATCATCGGCGCCGGCGTCGCCCTGCTGATCGCTTTCGTGGTGTGGCAACGCTTCAATCGCAAGGAACCGTTGTTGCCGCTGACCGTCTTCGCCAACCGCAACTTCTCGGCGGGCACCCTGACCTCGGTCACCGTCGGTTTCGCGATGACGGGCATGTTCCTGCCGCTGGTGATCTACCTCCAGGCCGTGCTCGGCGAATCCCCGACGATGACCGGTCTGCTGTTCGCGCCGATGTCGTTGCTGGCGGGGCTGATCGGCCCGTTCGTCGGCAAGGCGTCGGACAAGGTCAACGGCAAGATCCTGCTCGTCATCGGCCTCAGCGCGCTCGCCGCGGGAATGGCGCTCGTCGCCCTGCTCGCCCACGCCGACGCGAACGCGTGGGCGCTCACCCCGGCGCTGCTGGTGGCGGGTGCCGGGATCGGGTTCATCTTCGCCCCCATGGGCAACCTGGCGATGAGTTCGGTGGAACCGCGGCTCACCGGGACCGCGTCGGGCATCTTCAACACCGCCCGCCAGGTCGGCGGCGTACTCGGCAGTGCCGCCGTCGGCGTGCTGCTGCAGGCGCGGATCAGCGTGTCGATCGCCGACGAGGCGGCTTCGGCCGCGACAGCGTTGCCGGAGCCCTACCGTGCCCCGTTCGCGGAAGGCATCGCGAAGGCCGCGGAATCGACCGGCGAGTTCGGCTCTTCGGGGCAGGCGGCCATTCCCGGGCTTCCCGCCGATGTGGCGGAGCAGGCTCAGCGGCTCGCTCTCGGGGCCGTCCACAATGGACTTACGGACGCGGCGCGGGTGACCTTGCTGCTGCCGGCGGCCGTCCTCCTGCTGGGCGTGCTGGCCGCGCTCACGATGCGTCGCCCGGCCCCGCGAGCCCCTCGCCCGGCCGTCGTCCCCGAGGCCGCCGCCACCGCCTGACCGGCCCCGCATTTAGCGGGCTACATCAAAATGTGGCGTAGCTCAGCTGTTCCGGACTGGCTGCGAGTGTCGACCGATACTGAGTGTCCACAAGGGACACCGCCTAGCGACTAGACATCCGGTTGATGCCTATATGTGCGGTTGTGGGCGGGGGTCGTGAGTGGCAATGAGGGTTCTAACCCTATTATCCACACACGACACCCCCGCG
>NZ_JBVIRO010000027.1:91107-101070 GCF_055575975.1 Amycolatopsis sp. NPDC033938 | reverse complement strand
GGAGCGGCAGGTTTCGACACGTGTGTTCTCCGTTCACTCACGCGTGCTCTCCGTCGGATCACGCGTGTCGCCCGATGGTAGGTACCTAAGACACAAGTGGCCCTCACCCGAATCGCCACTCACGCCATTCCTCCGAAACCGCACCTGTAGCCCTGCGCCTGGCGCAAGGAAGGGGGCCTTCATGTGCTGCAGCGGGGCGAGCAAGCGGTGATCCACGCAACAGATCGCCACAGAATTGCACAGGTGTGCAGTAAAGCGATGCTCAATGAGAGGTATACGCAACGATCTGGCCTTATCGACGCAGTGAAACGGCGGATATCGTCGCCGGTATGAAGGTCGCCGTCCACCAAGGCCCCTACGTCGAACTGCCCGGTGCGGTCGCGGCGTCCGGGGCAGATCTCGTGATCGCCGCCGAAATGATCACCACCGGCTACCACATCGGCGCCCGTTCCCATGAACTCGCCGAACCGGCTGACGGCCCCACCTCGGCCCGCATGTCCACGCTGGCGAGGGAAACCGGCGTCGCGCTCGCCTACGGATATCCCGAGTCCGACGGCGGCCACGTCCACAACAGCGTCCAGCTGATCGACGCGACCGGACGGCGCCTGGCGAACTATCGCAAGACACATCTGTTCGGCGACATCGACCGGTCGTGGTTCGCGCCGGGCACCGAGGCGGTCGTGCAGGCCGATCTCGACGGCGTCCTGGTCGGGCTGCTGATCTGCTACGACGTCGAATTCCCCGAACTGGTGCGGGCGCACGCGCTGGCCGGGACCGAACTGCTCGTGGTGCCGACCGCGCTGATGAGCCCGTACGAGCTGGTCGCCGACACGCTGATACCCGCGCGGGCCTACGAAAGCCAGCTGTTCGTCGCCTACGCGAACCGCTGCGACACCGAACAGGAACTGACCTACTGCGGACGCTCCTGCGTCGTCGCCCCGACCGGCGAAGTGCTCGCTCGGGCGGGCGGCGGCGCCGAGCTGATCAGCGCCGAAGTCACCCGTGACGCGCTCCTCGCGTCACGCGAAGAGAACACCCACCTGGCCGACCGACGGCCCGAGCTGTACCGAGGACTTTCCGCATGACCTCCGCCCTCCCGACCGCGATCCACCACGACGAAACCACGGGACGGCCGATCACCATGTTCGGCCCCGATTTCCCGTTCGCCTACGACGATTTCCTCGCCCATCCGGCCGGGCTGGGCACGCTCCCGGCCGAGCGGCACGGCACCGAGGTCGCGGTGATCGGCGGCGGGCTCTCGGGCATCGTCACCGCCTACGAACTGATGAAACTGGGCCTGCGCCCGGTCGTCTACGAGATCGCCGAGATCGGCGGCCGCCTGCGCACCGTGAACTTCCCCGGCTGCCCGGAAGACGTCGTCGCGGAGATGGGCGCGATGCGCTTCCCGCCAGCGTCCACCGCGCTCTTCCACTACATCGACAAGGTCGGCCTGGAGACGACACCGTTCCCGAACCCGCTGGCGCCGGGAACGCCGAGCACCGTCGTCGACCTCAAGGGGGAGAGCCACTACGCCCGCACCGCGGACGAACTCCCCGCGGTCTTCGGCAAGGTCGCGGCCGCCTGGGACAGCACGCTGAACGAGCAGGCCACGTTCGCCGAGATGCAGACCGCCATCCGCGACCGCGACACGAAGACGATCAAGCGGCTGTGGAACGAACTCGTACCGCGCCTGGACAACCAGACGTTCTACGGTTTTCTCTGCGACTCGCCCGCGTTCGCCTCGTTCCGTGACCGCGAGATCTTCGGGCAGGTCGGCTTCGGCACCGGTGGCTGGGACACCGACTTCCCGAACTCCATCCTGGAGATCCTGCGGGTCGTCTACACCGGTGCGGACGACGAGCACCGCAGCATCACCGGCGGGAGCAGGCAGCTTCCCCTGCGGCTGTGGGAACACGCGCCGGAGGACCTCGCGTTCTGGCCCGCCGGGACGAGTTTGCGCACGCTGCACGGCGGAAGCCCGAACCCCGGCGTCGCCCGGCTGCACCGCACCGCGCCGAACAACATCACCGTGACCGACACCGAGGGCCGGATCCGCACCTATCCCGCGGCGGTGTTCACCGCGCAGAGCTGGATGCTGCTGTCGAAGATCGAATGCGACGAGGCGCTGTTCCCGATCGACCACTGGACGGCGATCGAGCGCACGCACTACATGGAGTCCTCGAAGGTCTTCGTCCCGGTGGACCGGCCGTTCTGGCTGGACAAGGATCCCGGGACCGGCCGCGACACGATGAGCATGACGCTCACCGACCGCATGCCGCGCGGCACCTACCTGCTCGGCGACGATCCGGACTCGCCCGCGGTGATCTGCCTGTCCTACACGTGGGCCGACGATTCGCTGAAGTGGCTGCCGCTTTCGGTCTCCGAACGGGTCGAGGTGATGTTGCAGTCCCTGCGGGAGATCTACCCCGGCGTCGACGTCCGGCGGCACATCATCGGTGACCCGGTGACGGTGTCCTGGGAGGCCGAACCGCATTTCATGGGCGCGTTCAAGGCCAACCTGCCCGGCCACTACCGCTACCAGCACCGGCTGTTCACGCAATTCATGCAGGACAGGCTGGAGGAGCGTCATCGCGGTCTCTTCCTGGCCGGTGACGACGTTTCGTGGACGGCGGGCTGGGCGGAAGGCGCGGTGCAGACGGCGCTCAACGCGGTGTGGGGCGTGCTGCACCATTTCGGCGGCGAGACGGATCCGGCGAATCCGGGACCGGGCGACGTCTACGACGACATCGCGCCCATCGAACTGCCGGACTGAGCACGGCGCTTCACCAGCCACGCCGTGCCGAGCGCCAGGAGCGTGCCCAAGACCGCGCCGATGGTGTTCATCAGCCAGTCGTTGGTGTCGCAGGCGCGGCCGATGGCGGGGATGAACGCCTGCAGTGCCTCGATCACGGCGGACAGCCCCGAACCCGCCGCGAGCATGGTCAGCGGTCGCTTGGTCGCCAGCGTGGCGAAGTACACCGGAGGCAGGAACAGGACGACGTTGGCCAGGAGCTCCACCGTGCCGAGGGTGGGCAGGGAGAACTGGACCGTGCAGAGGATCTCGTCGATCGTGTGCGCGGTGGGCACCAGCGTCAGCGCGAAGACCGGTATCAGCGACACCCCGAAGAGGGCCCACAGGATCCGCGGTCTGCCCGCGAACAGGTGACCCAGGACGGCGCAGACGAGCGCGACCAGCAGGATCGCCACCGGCACGAGGGCGGAGTGGTCGAGCAGGAAGTTCGTGATCATGGCGGAGTCGATCCTATGAGCTGGAGATCACGAAGGTCCGTGAAGGCCCCCTTCCCTCCCTTGAGCGTCAGGGTTCCGGCAGAGTCGCATAAGTGCTGGTCGGCTGCACCTCTATAGGGGGACAAGACGAACGCGTCGTGGTGGACACGGCGGGAGCGGGCCCACACAAGGGGCCTCACCCGGGTCCGGACTGTCCATAAGGGACACTTTTCGAGACAAAAATGCCCGATTTGGGCATCTTGCACGGTTTCGCGTGGCTGGATGGATGGCGCGTGTGATCAGACGGAGGACACGTGTGACTGGATGGATGACACGCGGGAGGGGCAGGTTTCGACACGTGTGTTCTCCGTTCACTCACGCGTGCTCTCCGTCGGATCACGCGTGTCGCCCGAGGTAGGTACCTAAGACACAAGTGGCCCTCACCCGAATCGCCACTCACGACATTCCTGCGAAACCGCACCTGTAGCCCCGCGGTGTCCAGAATCAGGCCTGCCCTACCTCGGCTCGCCCTTGATCAACGGCCGGAATCCTCCCCACCCGACCGCACCGGTAGGCCAACCTGGCGTGATCGGGGGCTGCCGGGGTGGCGGGCAGAGCGAAGGCGTAACTCGCGTGCTTGGACACGCGAGATCTGGCTTCAGGCACGCGAGTGCGGTGTCACGTCACCAAGGCACCATCGCGCCCGGGCACGCACCTTCGCCTTGCTCCTGACTATGGCAGCGCGGCGGGCGATTCGGCGTCCGGGATGAGCAGCCGCGGCGTCCCCGAGCCGTCGGCGGACACGGCCCAGACGTCGGAATGTCCTTGCGTGCGGGGGAGGGCGTAGGCGACGGTGCGGTCGTCGAGCCAGGCGGGCTGGTCGTCGACGTTCCGGGTCTCGGCCAGCGGTGTCACCCTGCCGCTCGCGAGGTCGAGCACCGAGACCCGCCAGCCCTTGGCGGGATCGCCGTCGATGACGGCCTTGTAGGCGATGCGGGTCTCGTCGGGGGACAGCGACGGGCATTCGACGTTGTCCCGCAGCGTCCGGATCGTGCGGGCGGCGGAATCGCCTTCGACGAGGTAGCGGTGCGGGCCGGTGGACATGGTGGCGTAGAACCGGTTCGGCTGCCTGGCGAAGGTGACACCCCAGAAGTTGAAGTCGGCCGCCTTGTACGGCTTGCCGTCCACGGTCACGGCGAAGTCCTCGAGCGTGCCTTCGACGTTGTCGGTGGTGAGGTCGAGGGTGCCGGCGCGGGTGGAGAACCGGCCGCCGTTGTAGGAGTCGCCGGTGACGAACACGGTCCACGCGAGACGCCGTCCGTCGGGCGAGACGCGCGCCCGGTTGGGCAACCCCACCAACGGGATCTCCTGTGTGACGGCGAGACGGTTGTCGAGCACGGCGAGCTGGTAGGTGGTCAGCCCGGCCTCCGGGCGCAGGCAGATCCCGGTCCCGCCCGCCGCGTAGACGCGGCTGCAGCTCACGTCCGAGACCGCCCGCGCGCCGCCCGGATCGGCCGCCGGGACACTGGACACGTGACCGCGGTCGGCGTCGGCGGTGCTGCGGAACAGCAACCGCTGCCCGTCGAGGGTGACGGCACCGCTGGTGCCCGCCGACGCGGTGTCCTGATTGCGCGCTCCCGCCACCCCGACGTAGATCACGGCGGCCGCGGCCAGCGTGAGTACTCCGGCGACGGCGATCAGGACGCGGGTGCGGGTGTTCACGGTCGTGCCTTCCTGCGGGGAGCCAAGAGAACGAAGGTGGCGGCGACGGCGACGAGCACCGTCCCGGCGGCGATCGCGATCGCCGTGGGCGCACCCCAGAACTGCCATGAAAGTCCGAAAAGGACGGACGAGACGAAGTAGGCGAGCGCCTGCCCGCTCTGCACGATCGCGATCCCGGTGGTGCGCAGCGCCTCGGGCAGCAACGGCCCGGCCAGCGCCATCAGCACGCCGTCGGTCGCCGCGTAGAACACGCCGTACAGGCCGAGGGTGAGCGCGAACAGCGCCCATCCGGTCAGCGGGCTGAGCAGCAGCAGGTAGACCGCGACCAACGCCCCGTAACCGGCGAGCATCACCGGCAGCCTGCCGATCCGGTCGGCCAGCGCGCCGAGCGGGGCGGCCAGCAGCAGGTAACCCAGGTTGGTCCCCACCGCGAGCAGCGGGAACCAGCCGGTGGCGATGTCCTCCTTGTCCTGCAGCACGAGGTAAACGAAGCCGTCGCCGATGGTGGCGAGACCGAGTACGCAGGCGGCGATCAGCAGCCGTCGCACCCCGGCGGCCCGCAGGAGCCCGGCCGCCGCCCGCAACGACACCGTGCCCGACGGCGGTTTGGGCGCCCGATGATCGCGGACGAACAACGCCAGGAGCAGCACTCCGCAGGCGGCGATGCAGAAGCTGGTCACGAAGACGGCGTCGAATCCCTCGACCCCGGTGGACGAACCTACCACCGCCAGTACCGCGACCGCGACGAGCGGGCCGAGGAACGCGCCGACACTGTCCATCGCCCGGTGCACCCCGAACGCGCGGCCCAGCAGGTGTTCGGGCGCCGACAACGTGATCAGCGCGTCGCGGGGCGCGGTCCGCAGGCCTTTGCCGGTGCGGTCCGCGGTCAGTACCACGCCGATGGCCGCCGCCGACGACCCCGCCGCCACCAGCCCCAGTTTCGCCACCGCCGACATCGCGTAGCCCAGCCCGGCGACCGTCTTGCGCCGCCGTACCCGGTCCGCGACGTAGCCGCCGACCAGGCGCAGCAACGCGGTGGCGCCGGTGTAGAGGCCGTCCACCACCCCGTACGCCGCGGGGCCGAGGTGCAGCCCCAGTACCAGGTACACCGGCAGCACGGCCGTCACCATCTCCGACGAGACGTCCGTGACCAGGCTGACGGTGCCCAAGGCGAAGACGTTCCCGCCCAGCAGGGCGAACGACTTCTTGGACACGCCGCCGGGATGCTCCCGGCGGCCGATCGTGGACAGGTACACGCGTTGGACCACCTTTCCCCGCCCGCGGGCGCGTCCACAGTGGACACGCCCGCGGGTTCACCCGATTACTGCCACACGCTCGTGATCGGCGACTTGTTCGCCGCGTTGGCGATGCCCGGCAGGCCGAACGACGCCTCCATCGTGCGGAGGATCGAGTAGTGGTTGATGGATTCGCTGTAACTGCCCGGCTTCACGTGGGCGCCGACGAAAGTGGTGAAGATCTGGTTCACCGAAGTCCCGCTGTCCTCGTCGAAATTGACGATCAGGAGACTGTTGTGCGTCTTCGCCCACTGGGCATAGGCGTCGAGGTTGTTCTTCAGCCATTTGTCGCCGGTGTCGACCGCGCAGTCGTGCATGTCGCTGCACAGGTCCGGGGTCACGAAAGCCACGTGGGGAAGCTTCGTGAAGTCGCTCGGGAACGACGAGAACCGTTTGTTCGCCGAAGCCGGGACGTTGCTGAAGCTGACCCAGCTGTTGTGCTTTCGCGCGTATTTGCCCTTCGTGCAGCCGGTGTAGCCGTCGGAGGGCATGCTTTCCGCGTATCCGGTGAACGTCTTGCCGATCCCGGCCAGCTGGGAGGCGATGTTCTCCTTGTTCCCCAGATCCTGGCATTTGTTGCTGTCGACACCGTGCGTCGAACCCGCGAACTGGGCGATGTAGTTCGGCTGGCTCGGGTGTGTCGTCCCGTACGCCTTGGTGAACTTGGCGCCCTGCGCGGCGAGCTTGTTGAAGTACGGTGCCTTGGAGCTGCCGTTGATCTCCTTGTAGTCCTTGTTCTCGAACATCACGAGAACGATGTGGTCGAACGCGGGCACCTTCGCGGCCGCGGGTTCGATCGCGGCGGTGGTGTCCTGATGCGACACCATCAGCCCCGTGGCCAAACCGGTCGCGGCCACGGCCGCGACCGCGATCCGTTTCCAGAACATGAAACCTCCTGGGAAAAGGTTGAAACTTTGACGACCAACCATCGGGTTCAGCGGCGCTCCGCGGGCGTCGACAGAGTAAGACATCTGATGTCTCAGCTGCATTTAAACGGCAGGAAACTCCCTGGCCCATCAAGATCGCCTGACTGGAGTAGTCGGATGGTGTAGAACGCCTCAAAACCGGCATTCCTTGGCACGAAAAGATGCAAGCCTCCCCGTGGGGCTTGTGTCCGGCGTGGTGAACCGATGGACTTATCGTCACCCGGCAATTCAGCCGGTTGACAGTGCTGTCGTCATCGCACCGGCTTCGTGGGCTACCCATCTGACCATTGGCTAAGCTGGTGGGCGTGGAGCCCTTTTCGCCGAGACCGGCCGGATACACGATCGAAGAACTTTCCGCGATCGTCGGCATGTCCGCGCGCAATATCCGGGCGCATCAGACGAGAGGGCTGTTGCCACCGCCGGTCCGCCACGGCAGATCCGCCTATTACGGGCCTGTTCATCTGCGGCGGCTCCGACGCATCACGACACTGCAGAAACAGGGCTTCAACCTGGTCTCCATCGCCGCGATGCTGGGACCGGCCACAGTGGACGGCGGCGCCGACCGGCTGGGCGCCGCGGTGGACGGCGTCGTCCGCGACCAGCCTTCGCTCGCCCGTTGCCTGGAGCGGCACGGGGTGCTGGGCCGGGACGACGACGGGAGGCCCGCCGTCGTGCGCCCCTCCGTGCGACGTGCTGTCGCCGACCTGATCGGGACCGGGGTGCCGCCGGTCGCGGCACTGCGGTTCCTCGGGCAGTTCCTCGACCGGGCCGCACCGCTGGCCGACGAGCAGCTGGCCGCGCTGAGAACTCAGACAGGGTCCGGTTCCGCGGCCCCGCGGGCCTGCCTCGCCGAACTTCTTGTAAGCGCTTTCAGAACGACGGTCGAGAACGCTGCCGGTTTTCCCGAGGAGGAACCAGGGAGGCGGCGGCCGGGATGAGCCGCCGCCTCGATCAGGTCGTACTCTAGGTGCGCTGCACGATGATCTGGTCGACCAGGGTGCCGTCCGCGCTGATCGCCCGGACGTCCATTTTGGGCCCGGTGGTGCCCGTGCCCGCGATGACGTCGACCGCGACCAGGCTGTAGCCGCGGAAGCGGACGCGGGACCAGGTGACCTTCTTCGTCAGGCTGTGCCCGTCCCGTTCCGAGTACTTCATCGGCACGGGGGAGTCGTTGCTGGTCTCGTGGCCCAGATAGGTGTCGGGCGCGGGGAACTCCGAGACGCTGCCGCCACCGCCGCCCGCGGTGATGTAGGTGGTGCCGTCCTTGACCGGGTTGGTGGTCCCGCGTGAGGGCACCTTCTTGACGGCCTTGCCGGCGCGGATCGGGTCGGTGCGTTCGTAGATGTGGTTGTGCCCGTTGAGCACCAGGTCCACCTGGTACTTGTCGAACAGCGGCGCCCAGTCCGTCTGCGCGCCGAGTTCGGCGCCGTTGGAATGGCAGGTGGAGTACGTGCACTGGTGGCAGTAGACGACGATGAAGTCGATCGTCGGGTCGGCGCGGAAGGCGGCGAGTGTCTTCCCGAGCCACTTGAGCTGTTTTCCCTTGGTGTAGTCCAGATTCGACGGGCTGTTGTAGCAGACGTCGTTGCCGTCGAGGCTGATCATCCCGACGTTCTGGTAGCGCCACGAATAGATGCACGTGGAGCCCGTCCACGCGTTGTCCGGCATGGTGAACCGGGCACGCACGCCACCGTAACCGTCGGCCGAGTACCAGCCCTCCATCTCGTGGTTGCCGAGCGCCATCATCCACGGGATCCCCGCCGTGACGGGTTCGTTCTGCACGAAGAAGGAGTCCCACAACCGCGCGTCGTACTGGTCTTCCTCCGGATGCCCGCCTTCGCCCTCGAGCGCGTAGCTCAGGTCACCCATGGCGAGGTGGAAGGCCGGGTCGAGGCCCGCGATCAGGCTGCTGGTCGCGACGGCGTTGTACCCGACGCCCTGGTCGCCGAACGCGGTGAAGGTGAACGTGCCGTCGCCGCCCGGCGCGGGCGCGGTGCGGAAACTCGCCATCTCGCCGAGTCTGGCGGCGGGGTCGTAACCCTCGTGACCGACGACGTAGTAGTACGTGGTGTTGGGCAGCAGGCGGTCGATCCGGGCGTGAAGGTAGTACTGGGTGATCGATTTGGGACTGTTCGGCGGCACCTCCTCGACCGGGTGCTGCCAGGACATCTGGCTGGTCAGTGCGCGGACCTCGGCCGCGATGGGCGGGCTGAAGTCGCCGGGAACCGTGCCGATCCGGACGAACGGCGCGGTCACCGCCGCGGGCACCTGCCAGGAGACGACGACCTGCTGGGACGGGTCCGCCCCATAGGCGATGTGCCTGCCGAACGGCCGCAGCGCCGAACCGGCGGTTCTCTCGGCGTTCAGCAGGACGGTCGGGCCGGGGGAGGCCGCGGCGGCGCCGGGCAGCAGGACACCGCCGGCGAGGGCGGCGCCGCCCACCGCGCCCACTCGGAACAGGGTCCGCCGCGAGTACCGGTTGACGAAGTTGTCGTGTTTCTCGGCGAGGCTTAGTCGACGATAGGCTTGAGACCTGCGGTTTAGGGGAGTCTCAGACATGTTTTGAAGTTAGGAAGGCTTCCTAACTAAGTCAAGAGTTGCGAGTGTCTTCGGGTCCGGCTGCATGGAACCGTGCAAGTGACGTCGGTCATAGGGGCCTCTTGACTTGCGGCTGCCGGTGAGGAGTTGGCGGGGTGGGTCGTCTGAGGGGCATTGGGTTTAAAAAACCAAACCCAAACACCACCGGGGCCGGGAATGGCCTTGAGAGTTGCCAACCCGCTACCGTCCACGCC
>NZ_JBVIRO010000027.1:17975-91097 GCF_055575975.1 Amycolatopsis sp. NPDC033938 | reverse complement strand
GGGCCTGGGGGGGCGGTGTGTGGGGGCGCGGCGGGGGGGCGGGGGGGGGGGTGGGCGGATGGTCTGTTCGCGTCTGTACCCCCAATCCGCCCGACACGACCGGGGAGGTCAGAGCAGTTCGGAGGAGACCACCGAAGGCAGGCCGCGCAGCCCCTCCAGCAACGCTTCGACCTCGTCCTCCGCGATCAGGACGGCGCAGGTCATCGTGCTTTCCCGGACGCCGTCGCGCACGTCGACGGACAGGTTGTGGACGAGGCAGCCGAGTGCGGCGACCAGGTCGGGAATCTGTTCGACGCCGCCGACGAAGTAGGTGGCGATCCGGCGGCGGACCATCAGCGCGGAACGAGGGGCGGGAACGTGAAACGAGACGACGGACATCGTGGATCTCCAGGAACGGGAACGGAAAGGCCAGAAGGGCCAGGTCCCGGGAAGATGCCCCGTATCGAGGGGTCGCCGGACTGCGCGCCGGCGACCTGGTTTCAGCCGGCGCGCTTGAGTACGAGTCGAGCGAAGCGCTGCATGGGCGACAGGCTAGCACGCCGCCCGGGAACGTCAACGGCTACAGCCGCAGCCGCGCCCCTTGGTCGCGGACGTGTGCGGCCGAACCGCAGTCGAGGTCCAGTTGCCGTTGCCGTTCCGCGACGAAAGCCCGTCCGAGGCCGGTCCGGTCCGAAGTGGACATCGTGCGCCGGAGTTCGTTCAGCAGTCCGCGTTCCTCGGAACGGATATGCGCGGCGACCGAATTCTCCAGCGTCACCAAGGCTTTCTCGGAGTCGGTGGCTTCCAGCACGGCCAGCAATTCGGAGGCGAGACCGCTCTCCGTCATATCGGGACGGACGATCCGTTCCGTCGCGGTGACGTGGGCGACCAGCAACGCCGACAGTTCCGCGACCAGCGCTGGACGGTCGGCCTCGTCGTTGCGGAGGTCCCGGAACAGCTGCTCGATCCGGCGGTGGTCGGCCAGGACGACCTCGACCAGGTCGGAACCCGGGGGTGCGGCCGTCGGCCCCGGCCGCATCCAGCCGAAGGTCAGTTCCACGGCCTGCCGCCAGTGCGCGTATTCGCTGTCGCGGCGGGTGGGGTTCATCGACGGCAGCCACTGCCCGGCGCGGTGCCAGTTCCGGCGCAGGCCCTCCAGATCCGGCCAGTACCCGACCGACAACCCGGCCGCGTACGCCGCGCCGAGTGACACCGTCTCGGCGACCATCGGGCGGACCACCGGCACGTCGAGGACGTCGGCGACGAACTGCATCAGCAGGTTGTCCGCGGTCATCCCGCCGTCCACTTTGAGCGTGGACAGCGCGAGCCCGGAATCGGCGTTCATCGCGTCGACGACCTCGCGTGTCTGCCAGCCAGTCGCCTCCAGCACGGCCCTGGCCAGGTGGCCCTTGGTGATGTACGACGTCAGTCCGGCGATCACGCCGCGCGCCTCGCTGTGCCAGTGCGGCGCGAAGAGACCGGAGAACGCGGGCACGATGTAGCAGCCGCCGTTGTCCTCGACCGTACGGGCCAGTGTCTCGATCTCGGGCGCGCTGCCGATCAGTTCCAGTCCGTCGCGGAACCACTGCACCAGCGAACCGGTGACCGCTATCGAGCCTTCCAGCGCGTACACGGCGGGCTCGTCGCCGATCTTGAAGCCGACTGTCGTCAACATGCCGTGGTCCGACAGCACCGGGGTCGGACCGGTGTTGAGCAGCAGGAAACTACCCGTCCCGTAGGTGCACTTCGCCTCGCCGGGCGCGAAGCAGGTCTGCCCGAACAAGGCCGCTTGCTGGTCACCGAGCGCCGCGGCGATCCGGATCCCGGGCACCACCCGCGAGGTCGTCCCGTACACCTCTGTCGACGGCCGGATCTCCGGCAGCATCGCGCGGGGGACGTCGAAGAACTCCAGCAGTTCGTCGTCCCACGACAGCGTCCGCAGGTTCATCAGCATGGTGCGGGAGGCGTTGGTGACGTCGGTGACGTGGACGCCGCCGCCCGCCCCACCGGTCAGGTTCCAGATCAGCCAGCTCTCGACCGTGCCGAACAGGACATCGCCGCGTTCGGCGCGTTCCCGCAGGCCGGGCGTCCTGTCCAGCAGCCACCGGATGCGGGGTGCGGAGAAGTACGTCGCCAGCGGCAGCCCGCACAGTTGCCGGACGCGGTCGGCACCCGGCTCGCGGGCGAGTTGTTCGAGCATCGCGTCGGTGCGGGTGTCCTGCCAGACGATCGCGCGGCCGACCGGGTTGCCGGTGTGCCGGTCCCACAGCACGGTGGTCTCCCGCTGGTTCGCGATGCCGAGACCGACCACCTGCCCGGCTTCGGCGCCGGCGTCGGCCAGCGCCTGCGGCACGATCCGCCCGACGTTGCGCCAGATCTCCGTCGCGTCGTGTTCCACCCAGCCCGGGCGGGGGAAGTGCTGCTGGTGCTCGCGCTGCGCGACCGACACCAGCCGTCCGCGCGCGTCGAACAGGATGCACCGCGTCGAGGTGGTGCCCTGGTCGATCGACATCACATAGCGCTGGACCACGCGAACACCTCCATCACCATCGGGACGCGCCGAGATCGCGCGAGACCGCCCGTGCCGCGTCGCGCACGTGTCCGAGCAGCCGCGGGATCGGGCTGCCGTCGGCTTCACAGATCCGTTCCGTCGCGCCGGACACCCCGATCGCGCCGACCACGATGCCGCCGTGGCCGCGGATCGGGGCCGCGATCCCGGCCTCGCCGGTGATCATTTCGCCGTTCTCGCTCGCCCAGCCCGCTTCGCGTACCTTGCCGCAGGCGCGTTTGATCGCGGTCTGGGTGACCAGGGTCCGGCGGGTGTAGGCCTCCGGTTCGCCGGTGCGCAACGATGCCACGAGACCGGTGTCGTAGGCCAGCAGGACCTTGCCGAGCGCGGTCGCGTGCAACGGGAGAAGCGTGCCGACGTCGAGGGTTTGCAGACTGTCATCGGGCCGGAACACGTGGTGCACCACCAGGACCCGGCCCTCCAGCGGCGCGCCGATCCGGACGGCCTCGCCGCTGCGTGCGGCGAGCGCGTCGGCCCAGTTGATCGCACGGGACCGGAGTTCGTTGACGTCGAGGTAGCTCGTGCCCAGATGCAACAGCGCCGCACCCAGTTGGTATTTCCCGGTGTCGCGGTCCTGTTCGACAAAGCCGACTCCTTGCAGGGTGCGCAAGATGCCGTGCGCCGTTCCCTTGGCGAGTTCGAGGGAATCGGCGATCTCACCGACCCCGAGACGGCCGGAACCGCGCGCCAGCAACCGCAGGATCGCGGCGGCGCGCTCGATGGACTGGATCGGACCGGGCACGGCCACACCGTAGCCCGACCGGCGCTGATTCGACAATGTCGAACATCGTCTTCGGACGTTCGACAATGCCGACCGGTGTCCGTTGACCCCGGGTTTCCGCGAACTTAACTTCGGCCTCATCAGGGCAACGGTGTCCTTTGTGGAGGAAGCAATGGTGCGAAACCTCAAGGCTCGCGGACTCGCGGGCGAACTGGCGGCGGAGTTCGTCGGGACGATGATCCTCATCCTGTTCGGCTGCGGGGTGGTGGCTCAAGTCGTCGCCGCGGGCATCGGGGATCACGACAGCATCGCGTGGGCGTGGGGCATCGGTGTCACGCTCGGTATCTATGTCGCTTCGCGGATCAGCGGCGCGCATCTGAATCCGGCCATCACCGTGGCGCTCGCGGTGTTCAAGGGCTTCTCGTGGCGCAAGGTCGCCCCGTACGCCTTGGCGCAGACCGCCGGCGCGTTCCTCGCCGCGCTGATCGTGCGCTGGAACTACACCGAGGTGCTCAACGCCGCGGACCCCGGCCTGACGATCAAGACCCAGGGTGTCTTTTCCACCCTTCCGGGTAACGGAACCCTTCCGGTGGGTGACTGGGGCGCTTTCCGCGACCAGATCATCGGAACGGCGATCCTCGCGCTCGTGATCTTCGCCATCACCGACCTCCGCAACACCGCGCCCGCCGCGAACCTCGCCCCGGTCGTCGTCGGTTTCCTGGTCGTCGCGATCGGCATGGCCTGGGGCACCAACGCCGGTTACGCGATCAACCCCGCCCGTGACTTCGGCCCGCGGCTGATGTCCTGGCTCACCGGGTACGACACGGCGTTCACCGACCAATACGGCTATCCGTACTGGTGGATCCCGATCGTGGCCCCGGTCATCGGCGCGGTCATCGGCGGCGCGATCTACAAGTTCTTCATCGAGCGCTACCTGCCCGCCGATCCCGCTCCGGAAGCCTTGCCCGCCAAGGATCTCGAGCCCGCCGCCTGAGCCGTCCTCAAAGGAGAGACAGAGATGCCTGACTACATCGGCGCCGTCGACCAGGGCACCACCAGCACGCGATTCATGATCTTCGACCACGGTGGCAACGAGATCGCCCGCCACCAGCTCGAACACGAGCAGATCCTGCCGAAGCCGGGCTGGGTCGAACACGATCCGACCGAGATCTGGGAGCGGACCCGGTCGGTCATCGCCACCGCGCTCAACAAGGCGAACCTGACCACGGCCGACCTCGCTGCGCTCGGCATCACCAACCAGCGCGAGACCACCGTCGTGTGGAACCGCCGCACCGGCCGCCCGTACTGCAACGCCATCGTGTGGCAGGACACCCGCACCGACCGGATCGCGTCGGCGCTGGACCGGTCCGGCAAGGGCGACGTCATCCGGCGCAAGGCCGGGCTGCCGCCCGCGACGTACTTCTCCGGCGGCAAGCTGCAGTGGATCCTGGAGAACGTCGACGGCGTCCGCGAAGACGCCGAAAAGGGCGACGCGCTCTTCGGTACCACCGACACCTGGCTGATCTGGAACCTCACCGGCGGGCCCGACGGCGGTGTGCACGTGACCGACCCGACCAACGCGTCGCGCACGATGCTGATGGACCTAGAAACCCTGGACTGGGACGACGAACTGCTGTCGTTCTTCGACATCCCCAAGCAGATGCTGCCGTCCATCGCGCCGTCGTCGAACAACGGCCGCTTCGGCGTCACCCGCGCGGACGGCCCGCTCGGCGGCGAGGTCGCCATCACCGGTGTGCTCGGTGACCAGCAGGCGGCGACCGTCGGCCAGGTGTGCTTCCGCCCCGGCGAGGCCAAGAACACTTACGGCACCGGCAATTTCCTGCTGCTCAACACCGGACACGAGGTCGTGCGGTCGAAGCACGGCCTGCTGACGACGCTGGCCTACCAGTTCGGCGACGAGAAGCCGGTGTACGCGCTGGAAGGCTCCATCGCCGTCACCGGTTCCGCCGTGCAGTGGCTGCGCGACCAGCTGGGCATCATCAGCGGCGCGTCGCAGAGTGAGAGCCTCGCCCGCCAGGTCGAGGACAACGGCGGCGTCTACTTCGTCCCCGCGTTCTCCGGGCTTTTCGCGCCCTACTGGCGTTCGGACGCGCGCGGCGCGATCGTCGGGCTCACCAGGGCGACCACCAACGCGCATCTGGCGCGCGCGACGCTCGAAGCGATCTGCTACCAGACCCGCGACGTCGTCGAGGCCATGCAGAACGACTCGGGCGTCACGCTCGACGTGCTGCGGGTGGACGGTGGCGTGACCGCGAACGAACTCTGCATGCAGCTGCAGGCCGACATCCTCGGCGTGCCGGTGTCGAAGCCGGTCGTCGCCGAGACCACCGCGCTCGGGGCCGCCTACGCGGCCGGTCTGGCCGTCGGGTTCTGGAAGTCCACCGACGAGCTGGAGCAGAACTGGAACGAGGACAAGCGCTGGACTCCGTCGTGGACGGACGAGCAGCGCGCCGAGGGCTACGCGGGCTGGCAGAAGGCCGTCGGCCGCACCCTCGACTGGGTCGAGGTCGAGTGAGCCCGATGAAGACGAGGAGAAACACTGTGACACCCGTACCGCTTTCCCCGGTCTACCGCGCGGAGACGTTGCGCAAGCTCGCCCGCGAAGAGGTCGAAGTCCTGGTCGTCGGCGGGGGAGTGACCGGTGCCGGCGTCGCGCTCGACGCGGCGTCGCGCGGGCTCTCCGTCGCGCTCGTCGAGGCTCGCGACTTCGCCGCCGGGACGTCCAGCCGGTCCAGCAAGCTGATCCACGGCGGGCTGCGTTACCTGGAGAACCTGGACTTCAAACTGGTCCGTGAGGCGCTGAAGGAGCGGAGTCTGCTGCTGCAGACGCTGGCGCCGCATCTGGTCCGGCCGGTGAAGTTCCTGGTGCCGCTCAAGCACCGCGTCTGGGAACGCGGCTACATCGGCGCGGGTGTCACGCTCTACGACACCCTCGGCGGGGCTCGCGCGCTGCCGCGCCACCGGCATCTGTCCAAACGCGGCGCGGCGAAGGTGGCGCCCGGACTGGCCGAAGACGCCCTGATCGGCGCGATCCAGTACTACGACGCCCAGGTCGACGACGCCCGCCACACGATGATGATCGCGCGGACGGCGGCCGAACAAGGCGCTTCGGTGCTCACCCGGGCGCGAGTGACCTCCCTGATCCGAGAGGGTGAGCGCGTCGTCGGCGCGAAGGTCGTCGACCGCGAGAGCGGTGCGGAGATCGAGGTCCGGGCGAAGACGGTCGTCGCGGCCACCGGCGTCTGGAGCGACGACATGGCCGAGGCGGCGGGTATCCCGGCGCCGTTCACCGTGCGCGCGTCGAAGGGCATCCACCTGGTGGTGCCGCGCGAGAAGATCGACCTGGACACCGGGTTGATCCTGCGGACCGAGAAGAGCGTCCTGTTCGTCATCCCGTGGGGACGGCACTGGATCGTCGGCACCACCGACACCGAATGGGACCTCGACCGGGAGCACCCGGCGGCCAGCCAGGCCGACGTGGACTACGTGCTCGACCACGTCAACGCCGTACTGCGCACGCCGATCACCGCCGACGACATCGAAGGCGTCTACGCCGGGCTTCGGCCGCTGCTGGCCGCGAAGGCGACCTCGACGACGAAGCTGTCGCGGGAGCACGCCGTCGCGCATCCGGTGCCCGGCTTGGTGATCGTGGCGGGCGGCAAGTACACGACGTACCGGGTGATGGCCGCGGACGCGGTCGACGTCGCGGTGGAGGATCTCGGCCGCCCGGCGCCGTCGTCGTGGACCGAGCGTCTGCCGATCGTGGGCGCGACGGGTTACCACGAGCTGTGGGGCGCGCGGCACACGCTCGCCCAGCGCTCGGGGTTGCCGCTGAACCGGATCGAGCACCTGCTGCAGCGCTATGGCACCGCGGTGGAGGACATCCTGGAGTCGATGTCGGAGCGTCCGGAACTGGGCGAGCCGATCCCGGGAACGACGGAATACCTGAAAGCGGAGGTCGTCTACGCGGTCTCGCACGAGGGCGCCTTGCACCTGGAGGACGTCCTGACGCGCCGTACGCGGATCTCGATCGAGGAACGCGATCGCGGTGTGACGGCGGCGCCGGTGGTGGCCGCGCTGATGGCGCCGCTGCTGGGCTGGGACTCGCACCGGCAGGAGCGCGAGGTCACCAATTACCTCGCCCGGGTCGAGGCGGAGCGTTCCGCGCAGGCCCAGCCGGATGACGAAGCGGCGAACGCCAGCCGTCTCGCCGCTCCGGCGCTGCTGTCGAGCTGACCGCCGCTCTGGTCGCCCCGACGCGCGTGAAGGCCCCCTTCCCTCGGCTCAGCCGAGGAAGGGGGCCTTCACGCGCTGTGCGCTTACTTGAGCCAGTCGAGGTAGCGGGTCGCGGCGATGCGGGCGCCGTCCTTGGTGGTGAGCACGTCGCCGCGGACGGCGGAGAACATTCCCGCCGTCTCATCGGTGGTCACCGGACGGGTGTCTCCCTGGGCGGACAAGGTGATCCGGCCCAGTTCGTCCAGCGGGTAGACGTCAGGACCGCCCACGTCGAGGGTCCCGTTCAGCGGCTTTCCGGCCGCGACCTCGGAAACGGCGGCGGCGACGTCCGCCGCGGCGATCGGCTGGATCGGTGTGCTGGGCAGCCGGACCGTGTTCTCGTCGGCGGTCCAGGACAGCACCGCGTCGACGAACTCCATGAACTGGGTGGCGCGGACGATCGAGTAGGGGACCCCGCTGCCCTTGAGGATGTCTTCCTGCAGCGTCTTGGCCTGGTAGTAGTCGAGTTCGGGAACCTGGTCGACGCCGACGATCGACAAGATCACGAAATGCCCGGTGCCCGCCTTCTTCGTCGCGGCAACGAGGTTGTCCATCGACGTCCGGAAGAACGCGGGGGAGGCCTCGTCGAAGGTCGGGGAGTTCGTGAGGTTGACGACCACGTCGGCGCCGTCGAGCGCGGCGTCCAGCCCCTGTCCCGTGAGCAGGTCGACCCCGGTGGACGGCGAATGCGGGACCGCCTCGTGCCCTGCTTCGTTCAGGTTCCGCACGACCTGTGAGCCGATCAGTCCGGTGCCGCCGATGATCGCGAATTTCATGACCCAGTGCCCTTCGTCGACAGATGCCCGCTAACTCGGACACCTCATGTCCGAGATAATACTCAGACATATTGTGTCCGAGTCAAGGGGCGGGTTAGAGTCATCCGGGTGAAGATGTCCGGCGGGGTCGAATGGGCGCTGCACTGCTGTGTCGTGCTGACGTCGGTCGACGAACCCGCGCCGGCCGCGCGTCTGGCGCAGCTGCACGACGTCTCCCCGAGCTATCTCGCGAAGCAGCTTCAGGCTCTTTCGCGGGCCGGCCTGATCCGGTCGGTGCAGGGGAAGTCCGGTGGCTACGTCCTCACCAGGCCGCCTTCGGAGATCACGGTGCTCGACGTCGTCGAGGCCATCGACGGGCCCGGTCCCGCCTTCGTCTGCACCGAGATCCGGCAACGCGGGCCGATGGCGACGCCGCCCGAAGCGTGCACGGCGCCGTGCGCCATCAGCCGCGCGATGGCAGGAGCCGAAACGCAGTGGCGGGCCGCGTTGCGCGCGGTCTCCATCGCGGACCTGGCCGAAGACGTCCGGGGCGACTACGGTCCGGGCGCGCTCGCCGGGATCGGCGCGTGGTTCAAGGCCGCTGAAGGCTAGGCCGTTTCCTGGGCCGGTACATCAGCGCGGTGGTCGCCATGGTCGTCAGCACCAGCGCCCCCGCCAGTGAGAACGTCCACATCAGTGAGCGTCCCTGCAGGAAGACGGTGCCGAGGACGGCGACGCCGAGCGTCGCGCCCAGTTGCTGCACCGCGTTCAGCAGTCCCGCCGCCGAACCGGTCTCATGTGGACGGACCCGGGACAACGCCGTCGTGAAGAACGGAACTGTGAACAGCCCCAGTCCGAGGCCGCCGACGCCGAGCGCGAGAGGCAGCGGACCCGTCATCGCCAGCAGGATTCCGGCGAGCAGCGACGTCAGACCGGCGAACGCGACGCGCGACCCGTGGCGGGGGACGAGCCACCGGCCCGCCGCCCACGACGACAGTGCCAGCCCGCCCGACCACGGCAGCAAGGTCAGGCCGGACGCCAGCACACTCCGGCCTTCGTCGAGTTGCTGATGCAGGACGACCACGAGCATCAGCCCGTTCATCACCGCGAAGAACAACGTCGACGTCACCAGCGCCGCCGGGAAGCCGTGGTGGCCGAACAGGCTCGGCTCGACCAGCGGATGCCGCCGCGCCCGCTGATGGAACCCGAACACCACCAGGACGGCGACGCCGCCGGAGAACAGTGCCCAGTTCCACTGGTCGATCAGCGGATAGACCATCAGCGCGGTACCGAGCGAGGCGAGGGCCGTGCCCTGCAGGTCCAAGCGGATCCCTTGCGCGGAACGGTCTTCCGGCAACAGTCTGCCCGCCGCGAGCACCGCGATCGAGATCGGCACGTTCACCAGGAAAGCCGCCCGCCAGGTCGACAGCTCCGTCAACGCGGCACCGAGCAGCGGCCCGCTCACCGCCGAAAGGCCGACCACCGGCCCGTTCCAGCCGAGTGCCGCGGCCAGCGCCGGGCCGGTGTAGAGCGTTTTGATCAACCCGATGGTCTGCGGGATCACCAAGGCCGCCGCCGCACCCTGCACCGCCCGCGCGCCGATCAGCACGGCGGTGTCCGGCGCGAGTGCGCAGCAGAGTGACGCGAAGGCGAACGCGGCGACGCCGGACAGGAAGATCCGGCGGCGGCCGAAGATGTCGCCGAGCCTGCCGCCCGCGATCAGGAGTACCGCGAACGGGAGGGTGTACGCGGCGCCGAACCACTGGATGGTGGACGCGGGACCGCCGAGGTCGGCGTGGATCGCCGGACCGGCAACCTGGGTGATCGTCGCGTCCAGCACGTTCATCGCCTCGGCCGCGAGCAGGATGGCGAGCGGAGCCGGGCTGGTTTTTGTCTCTTGCATGACCGCGATGGTCGGGCGACGATGGGCTTCGTTCCACGAATCCGGCGCCGAATGGATGAAATCTTCCATGCTTGACGAGATCGACCGCGGTTTGATCCATGCGCTCCACCTGGATGGCCGGGCGCCGTTCAGCCGTGTCGGCGCCGTGCTCGGCGTGTCCACGCAGACCGTCGCGCGCCGCTACCAACGGCTTCGCTCCGAAGCGGGGTTGCGGGTGGTGGGTCTGCCCGATCCCGGCAAGGCAGGCCTGACGCAGTGGATCGTGCGGCTCACCGCCCAGCCGGCCACGGCGCGGACGCTCGCCCGTTCGCTGGCGAAGCGGTCGGACACGTCCTGGGTCAAACTGACCTCGGGCGGCACGGAAATCGTCGCGATCGCGCAGACGCCGAGGGATTCGCCGAGTGCGATGCTGCTGCACGACATCCCGCGCACCGCCACCGTCACGGCGGTGTCCGCCCATCTCATGCTGCACACCTATCTCGGCGGCCCGACGGCTTGGCACGGACGGTTGGCCGCACTGACCGAGGAGCAGCGAGAAGCGTTACGCCCCAAGGAAACCGCTGTCGATCACGGTCCGCTGACCCCGGTGGACCACGCCCTGATCGACGTGCTCCGTCACGACGGCCGGATGAGCGTCACGCAGCTCGCCGTCGCGACCGGCCTGGCGCCGTCGACCGTGACCCGCCGCCTGGACGATCTTCGCGCGAGCGGTGCGCTCTTCTTCGACGTCGAGATCAACGCGGCCCTGTACGGCGTGACCACCCAGGCGTTCCTGTGGATGGCGATCGCACCGGCGGATCTGGACGAGGTCGCGACGACCCTGGCCACCCACGAGGAGCTGGCGGTGGTCGCCGCCACGACCGGGCCGACCAATCTGATCGCGCAGGCGTTGTGTCCCGACCCCGCCGCGCTGCACCACTACCTCACCCGCCGGCTCGGCGCGCAGCGTGCGATTCGCACCCTGCACACCGCTCCGGTGCTGGAGATCGTGAAGGCGGTCGGACCGCTTCCGGCGTGAGTTCAGAACCGGTCGGGGTGTTCCGCGACCCACTGGGCGAACGTACGGGGCCGGCGGCCGGTCACCTTCTCGACCGTGTCGTCCACAGTGCTCGCCTCCGCGGGCGGGTCGGCATACCAGGCGATGACGTACTCGGCGTCTTCGCGGGAGACTCCGGTGGCCGTCAGCCGGTCGATGGCCGCCTGGTGGGGCAATTCGGCGAACGTGATTTCCTTGCCGAGGGTCTTCGCGAGGATCGCGACCCGCTGACGCGGGGTCAGCACTTCCGGGCCGGTCAGGTTGTAGGCCTGACCAGAATGGCCGTCTTCGACCAGCGCGGTAACCGCGACGGCGGCGATGTCGGCCTCGTGCACGAGCGCGCTGGGGAAATCGTACGGCTCGCGGACCACGCCGTCGGCGCGGATCGCGTCGATCCAGGTCAGCGTGTTGGACATGAATTCCTGAGGCTCCAGGCGCGTCCATTCCACCCCGGACTCGGCCATCGCCTGTTCCGTAGGACCGACGTAGCCGCCCCACACCATGGTCATCCGGCGCACGCCCGCGTCCACGGCGCACTTCACCAGGTCGGCGCCGACCTCGGCGAGCCCGGCCGTCGCGGTGATGTGCAACCGCGTGACGCCGTCGAAGGCTCCGGCCAGCGTTTCCGGCGCGGTGTGCGTGCCTTCCACCACTTCGACGCCCGCCGGAAGCCGGGCTCCGGCGGGATTCCTGGTAAGTGCCCGGACGCGTTCCCCGCGCCGGAGCAGTTCGGCCACCACGTGGCGGCCCGTGTTTCCGGTGGCTCCTGTCACCAAGACGGTCATGCTCGATTCCCTTCGTCTTCCGCGAAGGTAAAAGCTCCAGCAATGTAGAGGTCAAGCGGACCGATCAGGAATCGAGAAGCGCCGGCCCCCGCCGGATCCCTAGCGTCTTCGCCACAGGCAAACCGACTTCAGGAGGTTCCCGTGAACAAGCGGATCCGGACGTTCCACCGCTGGACGTCCCTCGTTTTCGTCGCGACCGTCATCGTCTGCTTCGTCGTCGTGGCGATGGGCGATCCTGCCGGCTGGGTGCTCTACACTCCGCTGCCGCCGCTCTTCCTGCTGATGTTCAGCGGTCTGTACCTGTTCTTCCTGCCGTACGCGGTCAAACGGCGCGATCGGCGCCGCGTGGCCGGGTGACATGTCAAGTCTTATTTTATGACAAAAAATAACAACCGCGGTACGGGTCCGAAACCCTTGACGGGCCAGTCCGCCTCCGGTGAAGATCGGCCGGTCCCCGCCTCCCGCAGAATGGACAGACCATGGCAAGACGTTCTCGTGCGCGCCGAAGTCCGCTCGTCGCCTTGATGAGCCTCGCCCTGCTCGGCGGGGCCGTGGCGGCCGCGCCGTCGGCGGGGGCGGCCGACCAGCCCATGATCGGGAAACCCGCGCTCGACCGGGACGGCTGCGCCCGGATCGAGAAGAGTCTCCCGACGCTCGCCGACTGGCCGAAGGTCGAGAGCCGGTTCAAGGGCAAGGCCGGTGACGAGCAGCGGATCGCCCAGCTCCTCAAGGGGATGACCCTCGAGGAGAAGGTCGGGCAGATGACCCAGCCCGAGATCGCCGCCATCACCCCCGACGAGGTCCGCCAGTACTCCATCGGCTCGGTACTCAACGGTGGCGGTTCGTGGCCGAACCAGGACAAGCACGCCTCCCAGCAGGACTGGCTGAAGCTCGCCGACGCCTACTGGGACGCCGCCAAGAGCAGCCGGACCCGGACCCCGGTGATCTGGGGCATCGACGCCGTGCACGGCAACAACAACGTCTACGGCGCCACCGTCTTCCCGCACAACATCGGTCTCGGCGCGGCGCACGACCCGTGCCTGGTGCGCGACATCTCCGCGGCGACGGCCCGGCAGATCCGCGCCACCGGCCAGGACTGGGCGTTCGCGCCGACGCTGGCCGTCGTCAAGGACGACCGCTGGGGCCGGACCTACGAAGGGTTCTCCGAGGATCCGCGGATCACCCGGGCGTACGGCTACGAGGCGATCAACGGTCTCCAGGACGGATCGTCCAAGCGCATCGGCTACAACGGCGTGATCGGCACCGCCAAGCACTTCATCGGTGACGGCGGCACCCTCAAGGGGCAGGACCAGGGGGTCAACCCGTCCTCCGAAGCCGAGATGATCAATGTCCACGGACAGGGCTACTACGGCGCGCTCGCGGCGGGCACCCAGACCGTGATGGTGTCGTTCAACAGCTGGACCAACGCCGAACTCGGGATCAACGAGGGCAAGCTGCACGGCAGCGACAAGGCGCTGAACCAGATCCTGAAGGGCAAGATGGGCTTCGACGGCCTCGTCGTGTCCGACTGGAACGGCATCGGCCAGGTCCCCGGCTGCACCAACGCGTCGTGCCCGCAGGCGATCAACGCCGGTATCGACATCGTGATGGTCCCGCACGACTGGAAGGCGTTCATCGCCAACACCGTCGCGCAGGTGAACGGCGGTCAGATCCCGCTCTCGCGGATCGACGACGCGGTGACCCGTATCCTGCGCGTCAAGCTGCGCTCCGGGCTGTACGAGTCGCAGAAGCCGTCCGAGCGTTCCTACGCCAACTCCGACGAAGCGCTGATGGAGACCTGGCTGGCGCGCGACGCGGTCCGCTCGTCGCAGACGCTGTTGAAGAACAACGGCGACGTGCTGCCGCTGAAGCCGAAGTCGAAGGTCCTGGTGGTCGGCAAGAGCGCGGACAGCATCCAGAACCAGACCGGCGGCTGGACGCTGAGCTGGCAGGGGACCGGCAACACCAACGCCGACTTCCCGAACGCCACCTCGATCCTCGCCGGGCTCAAGCAGCAGTTGGGCGACGTCAACGTCACCTTCGACGAGAAGGGCGACACCGACCCGAAGGGCTACGACGCCGTCATCGCCGTCATCGGTGAGACCCCGTACGCGGAGGGCGTCGGCGACCTGACCCGCAAAACGCTCGAAGCCGCGAAGCTCTACCCCGAGGACCTGGCCGTTCTGGACAAGGTCCGTGGCAAAGGCGCTCCCGTCGTCACGGTCTACGTCGGCGGCCGCCCGCTGTACATGAACAAGGAGATCAACCGCTCGGACGCGTTCGTGGCGGCCTGGCTGCCCGGTACCGAGGGCGGCGGAGTCGCCGATGTCCTCGTCAAGGGCGGCTTCAAGGGCACCCTGCCGTACTCCTGGCCGAAGAGCGCCTGCCAGACACCACTGAACGCCGGTTCGCCCGAGTACGATCCGCTGTTCAAACTCGGCTACGGCCTCAAGACCGGGCAGCGGGTCACCATCGGGCAACTCGACGAGACGGCCGGGCCGGTGACGTGCGGTTCGACCGGTGGCGGCGGGACCGCGACCGAGGACCTCGAGCTGTTCAACCGGACGGATGTCGCACCGTACAAGGGTTTCATCGGTTCCGCGCAGAACTGGGGCGGCACCGAGATCGGCCCGGACGGCACCGCTTCGCACGCCGAGATCGCGGTCGTTCAATCCGATGTGAACGTCCAGCAGGACGGCCTCAAGTCGACCTGGACCGGCACCGGCCCCGCCCAGCTCTACTTCCAGAACCCGGCCGGTACCAACGATCTGCGCGGTTACCTCAACGCCGACGCGGCGCTGGAGTTCGACACCATCGTGCATCAGGCACCGGCAGGCCGGACGGTGCTCAGCATGCACTGCGTCTACCCGTGCTTCTCCGAGGTCAACGCGACCAAGCTGTTCACCGACCTGGCGGGCGCGCCGAAGTTGACGGTGAAGATCCCGGTGTCGTGCTTCGCGAACGGGTTGGATCTGGAGAACGTCAACACGCCGTTCCTGGTGTACACCGAGGGGCAGTTCTCCGCTTCGTTCGCGAACGTGCGGTGGGTGCCGAAGGGGGCTCAAGATCCCGACGCGAGGCCTTGTTCGAGTCTGAACTGAAAGTCTCGTGAGTGGTGATGACGGTTATTGAGGGGTAAGGAAAACGTGGTGTGGCCTGAAGGCTCCCTTTGGGACGTTGAAGGTCTCGAAGGGAGCCTTCAGGACATCAGGCTTCGACGCTGGGGTCGCGGCATGAGCAGCAGTGGTGTCGGCCACGATAACTTCGCCTGACCCCTCAACAGAATCGACTTTCGCTGACCGGTCCAGATCCGCGTCGTGAAGGCCTCCTTCCCTACCTTGAGAGTAGGGAAGGAGGCCTTCACGGCCCCCACGGACACCCCCACGGTTGCCATACCTCTAGAAACGTTATTGCCACTCACGAGGGGAGCGGCTGAGTTCGGTGAGCAGCAGGGCTTCCGCATGGCAAGCTCGTCCGAACTCCGTGAGGTGCACGCTTTCGTCGGCGCCGTGCGGGTTCGAGTCCGTGTCCGCGCCCGCGCTGGTGATCAGGATCGCGGCGGCGGGGAACGCGGCGGCGAATTCCGCGACGAACGGGATGCTGCCTCCGCTGCCGATGTGGACCGCGTCCTCGCCGTAGGCCGCGCGGTAGGCGCGTCCGGCCGCCGCGTAGGCGGGATGGGAGGTGTCGACGTGGTGGGGTTGTGCGATCTCCGTGACCGAAACCGACACCCGCGCGCCCCACGGGGTGTACGTGGTCAGGTGCTCGGCGAGCGCCGCGGCGGCGCGGACCGCGTCGTCGCCTGGGGCCACCCGCAGTCCGACCTTGGCCTTGGCCACCGGGATGAGGGTGTTCGACGCGTCCGCGACAGGGGGCGCGTCGATGGCGAGGACACCCACCGCCGGTTTGGCCCACAGCCGCTCCGCGATGGAGCCCGTGCCGTGTAGCTCGACACCGTCGAGCACACCCGCCTCGGCGCGATACCTCGGCACCGGATAGCCGTATTCGGGAACGGATCCGGTCTTGAGGCCTGCCACGGCGACGTCACCGTGTTCGTCGTGCAAGGTGGCGAGCAGCCTGCACAACGCGCTGAGCGCGTCGGGTGCCGGGCCACCGAAGCCACCCGAGTGCACACCGGTCTCCAGCGTGCGCAGTTCGACGACGCACGCGGCCGTGCCGCGCAGGGAAGTGGTGAACGCCGGTGTGCCGCGCTCCAGGTTCTCCGAGTCGGCGAGTACGATCACGTCGGCGGCGAGCCGGTCGCGGTACCGGGTGAGCAGGGCGCCGAGTGTCGGCGAAGAGATCTCCTCCTCTCCCTCGACGAGCACGGTGACGCCGACCGGGGGCTTGCCCTCGTGCGCGAGCACCGCGGCGAGGTGGGCCGCGATACCGGACTTGTCGTCGGCTGTGCCCCTGCCGAACAGCCGTCCGTCGCGCTCGGTCGGCTCGAACGGCCGGCTGTTCCACTGCGCGAGGTTACCGGCGGGCTGGACGTCGTGGTGGGCGTACAGCAGGACGGTCGGCTGCCCGGGTGGTGCCGGATATCTGGCCAGTACCGCGGGCAGGCCGCCCGGGATGTCGTCGAGGATTTCGACCTCCGGCATACCCGCGTCGCGGAACAGTGTGGCCGTCAGTTCGGCGCTGCGTCGCACGTCGTCGGTGGATCCCGCGCTCACCGACGGGACCCGCACCAGTGCGTCGAGCGCGGCACGCGCCGTCGACAGCGCCTTGTCGACATGGATCATGACCTGTCTTCCTTCCGGTCGAGTATCGCGGGGACGAGCGCGGCGAGCAGCACGGCGGCGGTGAACGCGAACCCGGTCAGGTAGCCGAACGGTCCGGTCAGCAGCCCGAAAGCGACCGCGCCGATGCCGAATCCCGCGTCGTAGGCCAGGTTCCACAGCGCGCTCGTGCGACCGTATTCGGCGGCGTCGACCCGCTCGATCATCAGTGCCAGCGTCACGTTCTGCGCCGCGCCGAATCCGGCACCGAACAACGCCATCCCGGCGACGATCGCGAGCGAACTGTCCGTCGACAGCAGCAACGCCGCGCCGACGGCCGAGACGAGCACGGACGGAACGAACAGCCGCCCGGAGCCGTGCCGGTCCCCGAACCGGCCGGCGGCGAAGCGGGCGGCCGACATGGTCAGTGACTGCACGAGGAGCGCGATGGCCGCCGTACCGCGTGCTTCGGCAGGCACCGCCAGCGGGAGGAAAGTCGCGAACACCCCCGCGCCGAACGTGATCGCGGTGAAGGCCACCGTCGGCCGGGCGAGCCCGCGGACTCGAAAGGCCCCCAGCATCGAATGCGCCGGTGTCGCGTCGCCTGGTTTCGACGGCAGCGCCGACACGACGGCCAGCGGCACCAGCGCCACCACGGCGGCGGCGATGAACACCGCCGTGAACCCGAACCGCTCGCTGAGCCAGATCCCGGCCGGCAGTCCCACGACCGCGGGCACCCCGACCACGACGCCGTAGAGCGCGAGCCCTTCGGCGCGGCGCCGGGCCGGGGCCAGCTCCGCGGCGAGCGCGCTCCCGATGACGACCACGATCCCGAGCCCGGCGCCACGCACCAGGCTGACCGCCAGCACCAGCGCGGTGGCGGGCGACGCGATCAACACGAGTGCGGGCACGCCGAGCAGAACCAGGCCGAGAGCGAACACGGCGCGGTAGCCGAGCCGGGCCAGCAGTCGCGGCACGGCCAGTTCGGTCAGCACCGTGGACAGCATCATCGCGCCGGTGGCGAGCCCGGCGCCGAGTCCGCCGCCGCCCGATTCCGCCGTGTACACCGGGACCACCGACACCAGCAGGTAGAACCCGCTGAGCGCGCCGAAGGCGGCTATCAGCAGCATCACCAGCTGCCTGCTCACCCGTGGTGAGGTCGTCCTGTCCAGGGAGTCGCCGATCATGGCGCCAGCCTGCGGTGCCCGGACGCGGTCCGGCATCGGGCAGGTGACCTATTCGGGTCCTTAGACTTCGGCCCATGGCGCTCGTGGAACGGGATCGGGAACTGGCTGGGCTGCGTGCCGCCTTCGACCAGGCAGGCGCGGGCGCGCCGGCCACCGTCCTGATCGCCGCCGACGCGGGAGTGGGGAAGTCGAGCCTGGTCGGCGAGTTCGCGGCGACGCTCGGCGACGCGGCGCGAGTGCTGTCCGGCGGTTGCCTCGACCTCGGAGAGAACGGTCTCCCCTTCGCGCCGTTCACCTCGATGCTGCGTGACCTGGTCGGTGAGATCGGTGTCGCCGGGGTTCTCCAGCGGCTGCCCGGCGGCGTGGCGGGCGAACTCGGACGGCTGCTGCCCGTGCTGGGATCACCACCCGCCGGGGACACGGAGCTGGCCAAGGCACGCCTGTTCGAACAGCTGCTGTCCCTGGTGCAGTCCCTGGCCGAGGAGGGGCCCACGGTGCTGCTGGTCGAGGACGTCCATTGGGCGGACCGGTCGACCCGGGAACTGCTCCTGTTCCTCGTCGGGAACCAGCGGGCGGTGCCTGCCGTGCTCATCCTGCTCACTTACCGGACCGATCTCGACCGCACTCACCACGGGCGGCTGTTGCCGTCGGAGCTGGCCAGGATCGGCTGGGTCCGGAGGCTCGACCTCCACCCGCTGTCCAGGCGAGGGGTGACAGCGCAGCTGCGTGAGTTGCTCGGTCACGAGCCGGATGTCGATCTCGGCGACGAGGTCTTCGCGCGGAGCGAGGGCAATCCGCTGTTCGTCGAGGCTTTGCTGAGTTGTCGTGATCAGCGTGGTCCCGTAGTGCCGCAGTCGATCCTTCAGCTGCTGATCGCCCCGCTGACACGCTTGCCCGCGCCGAGTCAAGAGGTCGTGCGCGCGGCGTCGGTCTGCACTGTCCACATCGGACATGAGCTGCTCGCGACGGTCACCGGGCTCGACGAGACGGCGCTGACGGCCGCGCTGCGCCCCGCCGTCGCGGCGAACCTGATCGGGGTGAGCGGCGAGGGCTACCGGTTCCGGCACGCGTTGGTCCGCGAGGTCGTCCAGGACGATCTGCTCCCCGCGGAGCGCGCCCGGCTGCATGTGCGTTACGCCGAAGCCCTCGAACGTGATCCGTCGCTCGCGTTGCCGGGAAAGGCGGGCGCGCAGCTCGCCGTCCACTGGGCGGCGGTCGCCGACAAACATCCCGCCAGAGCGCTGACCGCGGCTTGGCGCGCCGCAGCGGCGGCCGGGCGGTCACTGGCTTATGCCGAGCAGCTGCACTTGCTCACCGAAGTACTGCGGCTGTGGAGGCTCGTGCCCACCGCGGAAGACCAGGTCGGTGCCGGACGCCGTGACGTGCTCGGCATGGCGGTGGACGCGGCCACCTCGGCAGGCGACGTGACCCGCGCCCTCGCCTTCCTCGAGCCCCTGCTCGCCGAGATCGACGCCACGGCCGAGCCGGGCGGGGCGGGCCGGTTGCTGATGTGCCGGGGAGAGCTGCGGCACGCGCTCGGACAGCCCGGCGGACTCGAGGACCTGCGTGCCGCCGCCGCACTGATCCCCGAAACGGATCCGACGGCGGCGACGGCACTGGCGACCCTTTCCCGTCGTCTGCTGACAGTGCCGTGCGAGGCCGAGGGGCGGCTGGTCGCCGAGGCGGCGATCACCGCCGCCCGGCGCTTCGGCGATGTCCGCGCCGAGGTGATGGCGACGGCCGACCTGGCCTACTCCCACGCCAGAACAGGCGATCTCGACACGCAATTGCCGAAGCTGCGAGAAGCGGGCACGACCGCGCGAAAACACGCCGACGACGTCGCACTCCTGCACGTCTTGCGCCGCGAAGCCGATGTACTGCAAGGCGAAGGGAGGCACGCGGCGGCGGCGACGGTGGCCCGGTCCGGTCTCGCCGTGTGCACGGCGGCCGGTCTGGTGCGGACGGCGGGCCCGATCCACGCGGCGAACCTCGCCGAAGCGTTGATCGCCGTCGGCGACTGGGACGAAGCCGCCGAGACGATCGAAAACGCGCTCGGTCACCCGCCGATCCCCGGCCTCGACGCCTATCTGCTGGTCCTGCACGGCACGATCCGGCTGGCCAGAGGGGATCTCGCCGGAGCGGAGACAGCGTCCGCGTACGCACGCGAGGTGTTCACCCGCGGCTATCCCGATACGCAAGACCTGCTGCCGCTCGCCCGGCTGAACATCGACCTGAAACTGGCTGGGCACCGGCACGCCGAGGCCGCCGCGCTGGTGACCGAAACGTTGACCTTGCCGGACATCGAGGAGAGCCCACGGTATCTGTGGCCGGTGCTGGTGGCCGGAGCCCACCTGCCCGAATTCCGTCCCCGGTTGCGGTCGTTGGCCGACACGGTCCCGACGATCGGCCCGGTGCAAGAGGCGCACCGGCTCACCTTCCTCGCGCTCACCGATCCCGGACAGGCCGCCTGGGATCGGGCCGCCGCGGCCTGGGCGGAGCTGGGGGAGCCCTACCCCGAGGCACGGGGATTGCTGGCGGCGGCGACAGCCGCCATCGAGACCGGCGCCCACGACGACGCGGCCACTCGTCTCCGCCGCGCCGCCGCGCACGCCGACCGGCTCGGCGCCGTCCCGTTGAGCGCCGAGATCGCCCGGTTGGCGACGGCCCTTCGTGTCTCCTTGGCCGAACCCGAAGAGTCCGCGCTCGACCGCCATGGCCTCACCGGGCGGGAAATCGAGGTGCTGCGACTGCTCGCCGAAGGACGGACCAACCGCCAGATCGCCGTCGAGCTCTACATTTCCGCGAAGACCGTCAGCACCCACGTCTCGAACATCTTGTCCAAATTGGACGTTTCCGGTCGGGTCCAGGCCGCGACGGCGGCCCACCGGCTCAACCTGCTGCCTGCCACCGGCTGATCAGGAAGGGCGGTTCATGTCGGGGATCTCGATGTGCACCGGCCTGCCTCCCGAGAGCCACAGCCGGATGTACTGCCGGATCGCCTCGTCCAGCACCCAGGCGACCGGTGGCACCAGCGGCAGCGGGATGAGCTTCTCGTGGAACGCCACCAGCGCCCGGAACGCGGTGCCGATCAGCGGATCCCAGACCGGTTCGCGCGGGATCCCGTTCCACTCGGAGACCCGGTCGCCGACGATGTACCGCGCCAGCGCGTTGACCATCGGCCGGTCGGCGCCGCCGGGACTGGTCTGCTCGGCGAGCATGTCGAGGAGGATGTCGGTGAGTTCGACGCCCTCGCGGGTCGGTCCCATCGCCGGGTCAAGCACCTGCGTGGATTGCGCGTACGCCGCGTCCCATGTCGAGGGCAGGTACTCGTCGCTGATCCCCAGCATGTGGCCGGTCACCTGCCAGCTGTGCAGGTAGGCGGCGGAATGCGCGGGGGAGACCGCGACGCGCCACTCGGTCAGCTTGCGCATCGTGTAGGTCGGCAGGGTGTGCCAGGTGACCAGCATGTCGTTCTGGCTGATCGGGATTCCCTGCTGCCAGTGCGGGGATTGCGGCAGCAGATGCCGGACGGCGGCGTGCACCAGGCGGGTCTTCACCGCGGAGACGATCATCTGGCCGTCTGGCCGGTAGGCGTTGAGCGAACCGACGTCGTAGCCGAGCTTGGCCGTCTTCGCGACGCGGTCCTTCATGTCCGCGCCGCCCTTGGAGTAGTAGACCGCCCTTGCCTCGTTCGGGATGGCGGTGCTCAGCATCCCGCCGCCGAGGCCGTTCAGCAGGTTGACGAACCGCCCGCTGACCTTCATGAAATCCGCCGCCTTGTCCAATTTGGACTGATCGGCCCACGAGGGCAGCGCTCGTGCGTGCTCGACGAACTCCCGCAGCTCCGGCGGTAGCCCGGACGGCGTCGGCTGGTCGTTCCTGGTCCAGGTTCGCAGCGCCTGGTTGACCTGTGCCACCTGCCCCCGGTCGAGGACCGCGGCGACCACCGGATCCGCTTCGGCGTCCCACACCCATTTCGGATCGGTGCCCGCCCCCGTTCCGGCCACCGAACCGCTCGGACTCCACGCCCAGGCGGGCTGAGCCAGCCCCATGGCCCCCAGCAGAGTCGCTCCGCCACTGACGATCAGCATCTTGCGTCGATTGAGTTCGGTCATGCGCCAGTACTCCTCCTTGAGTCCCGGACCTGCGGATTGATACTGTGATACAAAGTGTGCAACCGCGTATCTCAAGGAGAGCACAATCATCGCGAAGACGCCAGACCCGGATTCTTTGCTGGAGCGCGCGCTCACCGACGCGCTCGAACGCGCCGAGGAAGGCGACGAGATCGCGCTCCGGCTCCTCGACGCCGCCTACGACCAGTTCTGCCGGATGGGGATCCGGCGGTCCACGATGGAGGACGTCGCCCGCCGGGCCGGTGTCTCCCGGATCACCGCCTACCGCCGCTTCGCCACCAAGGACGCTTTGGTCGAGCAGGTGGTACGCCGCGAGTTCCGGCGCTACTTCGACCAGTTCCTGCTCGACATCCAGCACGCCGAATCGGCCGCGGACCGGGTCGTGCTCGGTTTCGCCAGCGCACTGCGGGCGATCCGGCACAACCCGCTGATCGGCGGGCTGATGACCGTCGAGCCCGACGTGCTCGTCCCGTCGATGGTCAGCGACGGCGGGCACACCCTGGCGGCGGTGCAGCGGTTCGTCGCGGGGCAGCTCCGCCGCGAGCAGCACGCCGGCAACGTCTCGGAAGACGTCGATGTCGAACTCGTCGCCGAACTGATGACCCGGGTCTCCGCCTCCTTCCTGGTCACCCCGAGTCATGTCATCGATCTCGACGACGACGAACAGGTCCGTGAAGTGGCTAGGCGGTTCCTGGTCCCGATGCTGCGGCCGAAGTGAGGCCGTCGATCAGGATGTCCAAGGCCCTGGCGAAGTCGCGCTCCGGATCGACGGTCGCGAGCGCTGGCAGCGCGCGGCTGAAGTTCGGCAGGACCGCCGGGTCGATCCGCCGGAGATAGTGGTCCATCTGCTCCTGTTCGGCTTCGCCGCGTCGTTCCGTGGCGAAGCCGGCGGTCGTCAGTAGCAGGGAACCGAACACGAGGCTGTTCAGGGCGCCGAGCGTCTGGCGGACCCCGTCGTCGTCGAAACCGGCTTCGTACAGCGCGCCGACGAGATCCTCGATCGGTTGCAGGGCGCGCAGCGAGTTCGGCGTGGCCTCGTCGGTGACCAGCGCCATCGGCACGACCGGATGCCGGGCGAGCGCGCGGTAGAGGTTGAGCACGGTGACCCGTACCCGGTCCGGCCATGGTGCGGCGGGGTCGGCCCGTTCGATCCCGCTGTAGACGCGTTCCGCGATGCCGTCGAGGATGTCGGTCTTGTTCCGGACGTGGTTGTACAGCGCCATCGCTTCGACGCCGAGTGTCTTGGCGAGCTTGCGCATCGAGAGTCCTTTGAGGCCCTCTTCGGCGGCCAAGGCGAGCGCCGCGTCCAGGACCTTCTCCCGGTTCAACGGTTCTCTTCGCGTCATCTCGGCGCCTCTCGCTTGACAGGTTTACGGTGTATCTATCATATTTACAGTGTACATTTACGCTGTAAATACGGGGGTGTCGTGAACGACGTGATCATCGTGGGCGGGGGACCGGTCGGCCTGCTGCTGGCCGGTGAGCTTCGGCTGGCGGGAGCGGACCCGCTCGTACTGGAGGCGGCTGACGGGTCCGTCCGCCGGAATCGGAGTTTCGGGTTGCGTGGTCTCAACGGCCGGACCTCGCAGTCCTTGCGGATGCGCGGCCTGACCGAGGCGTTCTCGGCGGCGCAGGCCGAGATGTTCCAAGCCGTCCGCGGGCTTTCGCGCCAGATGAAGGGCAATCGTGCCAGGGGGCATTTCGCCGGTCTGCCGCTCGTCGAGGACGAGGTCGCGCCGGGGGCGGCCGGTGGGTTCATTCTCAAACAGCATGTGCTGGAACGGATCCTCGCCGAGTGGGCGACGGGGCTCGGGGTCCGTGTCCGTCCAGGCAGTGACGTCGTCGACGTCGTCCAGGAAGAATCGGCGGTCCGGGCCGTGCTCGCCGATGGCCGTTCCGAGCGGGCCGCGTACCTGGTGGGTTGCGACGGCGGCCGCAGTGTCGTGCGGAAGCGGTCCGGGATCGCGTTCCCCGGTACGGACGCGACGATGACCGGGCGGGTCGCTTCGGTCGAACTCGCCGATCCTGGCGCGGTGAAGTCGGCCATGCACGGCCCCGGCGGGATGGTGAACCTTTCGCTGGTCCCGGGCGAGATCACCACCATGGAGTTCGAGGGCGGGCCGGGGGATCGCGACGCGCCATTGACGGTGGAGGAGATGCGGGCGAGCATCAGCCGTGTCAGCGGAATCGACGTGAAGATCGCCAGGCTGGACGGCGGAATCCGCTTCAGTGACAACACACGTCAAGCGGCCACCTACCGGCAGGGACGAGTGCTCCTGGCGGGCGACGCCGCGCATGTGCATTCGCCGATCGGCGGCCAGGGCTTGAACCTCGGCCTCCAGGACGCGATGAACCTCGGCTGGAAACTGGGTCTGGTCGTCCGGGGAGCGGCGCCGGAGTCCTTATTGGACACTTACACCGCGGAACGGCATCCCGTCGGTGAGCGCGTGCTGCGCAACACCCGGGCCCAGGTCGCCCTGATGCGTCCCGGCCCGCAGGTGGCCGCGCTCCGCGAGGTACTGGCGGAGACCTTGGAGATCCCGGCGGCCAAACGGCATTTCATCGCGATGGGCAACGGGACCGACATCGACTACGCGCCGGACTCCGCCCATCCGCTCGTCGGCCGCTTCGCCCCGCTGCCGGTGGTGGAGCGGGAAGGCCGTCCGCTTCTGGTGGGCTCCGCTCGGATCCGCGATGTCGTGAACGGCCGCGCCGATCGGGTCCGGGTCGTCGAGTCGGACGCCGGTCCCGACTTCGTGATGCGGCCGGACGGGTACGTCGCTTGGGCGGCGTCGGATGGTGAGGTGGCTGGACTGTCGGAGGCGCTCACGCTGGTCGCGGGGTAGTGCCTGCAGCGGTCGGGTGTGGAGGATTTGTCTTGATCAACGGAAGATCAGGGACTTTGAGCTGAGCGTCCCAGCGAATTCCCGTGACCAGCTCGTCAACGAAGGTGAAATTCTCGTGCATGGTCACTTGTCGGCCAGCGCCAACGACACCAGCCGATCGATCACCTCGGTCAGCGAGAAGCCGGCGGCCTTCATCATCCGCGGGTAACGGCTGTAGGAGGTCAACCCCGGCAGGGTGTTCACCTCGTTGAGCACTACGCTGCCGTCTTCCTTGACGAACAGGTCCACCCGAGCCAGACCGCGGCAGCCCAGCGCGCGGTAAATGGCCTTCGCGGTTTCCTTCACCAGATCGCGCGACTCGTCGGAGATATCGGCGGGGCAAATGAACGAGGAGTTCTCGGAGCCGGTTTCCGGCGAGGCTTCCTGGTGAATCTTGAAGAATCCGTGCGTGAGCACCACCCGGTCCAGCTCGCCGATCAGCAACTCCGAACCATTACCCAGGATGGAGCTACCGACCTCGCTGCCGACCACTGCTTCCTCGATCAGCACCTTCGCGTCGTATTCCCGGGCAGCGGTCAGCGCTGCGGACAGTTCTTCCTTGCTGGACACCTTGCTGATCCCGAAGGCGGAACCGGACCGGGCCGGCTTCACAAAAACGGGGTAGTTGAGCTGGTCGGGGTCGACATCCGCGTCGGAGTTGACGATCCAGAATTTCGGGGTGGCGATTCCGGCGTTGCTGACCACGGTGTAGGTCAGCGATTTGTCCATACACACTGCGGAACTCGGGATATCGCAGCCGACATAGGGATGCCAGAAAGTTCCAGCAGGCCTTGCATCGCGCCGTCTTCACCGAACTTGCCATGCAGCACGGGCAGCACGACATCCAGGCCGATCGAGTCGTACTTACCCTCGTCCAACACCAGCAAGCCGCGGGTGCTCCGGTCCGGCGACACCACGACCGGGCGGCAGTCGCCGCTTTCCCAGTCCCCATCCGGGCCGTCGCAGAGCTTCCACGCGCCGTCGCGGGTGATGCCGATCCAGAACGGTTCGTACTTGGCCGTATCGAGGCTCTTGGCCACCTCACGCGCCGACTTGACGGAGACGAGGTGCTCCTCGCCCGAACCGCCGAACAAGATGCCGAGCTTCAACCTGGCCATGATGCCTCCCATTTTCGAAATTCAGGCAGTTAAGGAGCTTGTTTTCCACAATATCGTGCAGCGCGTGATCGGTGGTCAGCTGGGGTTGAGTGTCCCAATCCTCCGTTGATCAAGCTCCGTCACCGGTGCGTGCAGCCCCGCGACGGTGAAGGAATCAGGACACTCAACGTCCCGATTCCTTGACCGCAGGACATCCGGCGCTTCCGGTGCTCTTTGCTCGCGGTGAAGTACATGATGGCCCCCTTCCTTGCGCTAGACGCAAGGAAGGGGGCCATCATGTACTGGGGAAGGGGGCCTTCACGGCCAGGCCGCCACTCGCGACCCGGCTGGCCTACCTGGTCGCGGGTGGTGACCAGGTCAGCCGCGGATCCGTCTGCACGAAGCTCCCCAGCAGCTGATCGATCTGGGTCAGCACGTCCAGTTCCAGCACCACTCCGGACGCCTTCGCGTTCTCGGTCACCTGCGCGGCACTGCTCGCCCCGGTCACCACCGAGGCGACGGTGTTGTGCTGCAACGTCCACGCGATCGCCAGTTGTGCCATGGTCAGCCCGGCCTCGTCGGCGACACCGCGCAGCATGCCGACGCGGTCGATCAGGTCCGGCAGAAGCAGCGGCCGGGCCTCAGGCGACTTCGCGGCCCGTGAGTCCGGCGGGATCTCGCCGGGCCGGTATTTGCCGGTCAGCACGCCCTGTGCGAGCGGGACCGACGCGAACTGGCCGATGCCCGCGCGTTCGCACACCGGCATCACCTGTGCCTCGGCGACCCGCCAGAGCATCGAGTAGTGCGGCTGGTTGGCGATGAGCGGGACGCCGAGCCGGTCGGCGATGGGCTTGGCCTCCAGTAACTGTTCGGCCGTCCATTCCGCGGTGCCCGCGTAGAGGATCTTGCCCTGCCGCACCAGATCCGACAGCGCGAGGAACGTCTCCTCCAGTGGGGTGCGGTAGTCGAACCGCAGCAACTGGTAGACGTCGATGTAGTCGGTGCTCAGCCGCCGGAGTGAACCGTGCAGCGATCTGGTCAGGTGTTTGCGGCTGAGGCCGGCGTCGTTCACGCCAGGGCCCTCCGGCCAGAACACGCCGGTGCACAGGACGAGATCGTCGCGGCGGGCGGGGGCCAGTGCGGCGGCGAGGTTCTCTTCGGCGGCGCCGCCGTCCCAGGCCGCGGCGGTGTGGAACGTCGTGACGCCCGCGTCCAGCGCGGCCTCGACGCACTCCGCGCCGTCGGGATGGGTGAGCCAGTTGCCGTAGGAGAGCTCACTGACGGACAGCCCGCTCGCGCCGAGCCTGCGGTAGTCCATGGTCACCTCTTCAGCGCGCCGGTTTCGAGGATGGTGCGGTCGATCCATTCGTCGAGACCCGCGGCCTTGCGCGCGTAGGTCTCCCGCACCGATTCATGCGGCAGGATCAGGAATTCCTCCGACGCCAGACCATGCACGACGGACTCCGCGACGTCCTCCGGTTCCAGCAGCGGCGCCGCGGCGGCGATCGCCAGCGCGGCGGGATGACCGGCGGCGATCCCCGGCTCCAGCAACGCGGTCCGCACCCCGAGCGGGCACAGCGCGCTGACCCGCACGCCACGCGGCCGGTAGGTGATGGCCAGCCATTCGGCGAGGCCCACGGCCGCGTGTTTGGTCACCGAGTACGGCGCGTCGCCGGGGGTGCCGAGCAGACCCGCTCCCGAAGCCGTGATCAGCAGGTATCCCTGACCCCGGCTCAGCATCGCGGGCAGCGCGACCTGTGCCGCGTGCACATGCTGCATGACGTTGATCGCCCACGACCGGGACCACTGCTCGTCGGCGGCGTGCACGCCCGTCCCGAACGCGGCGCCGGCGTTGGAGCAGAACAGGTCCACCGGACCGAACGCCGTGCGCGCTTCGTTCACCAGCATCTTCAAGTCCTCTTTGGACGCCGCGTCGGCATGACGGGCGATCGCGGCACCGCCCGAGGCGGTGATCCCGGCGACGACCTTCTCGGCCGCGTCGAGGTCGAGGTCGGAGACCACCACTCCGGCGGCGCCTTCGGCGGCGAACCGCCGGGCCATGGCGGCGCCGATACCGTGTGCCGCGCCGGTCAGCACGACGACTCGTCCTGTCACTTCCACATGCGCTCCATGGTTATTCGTTCTGCTGGCGATGACAATTCTTCTGTTTTGTAATGCCGGTGAGCAATGCGGCGCCGAAACCTGGAGTCGAGGTGATAAAAGTGCAGGTCAGCGGCCTGCTGTGACCATGTCGACTTATTTGTTTCCGGCGCCGGACTTTAGCATGCGATCCCTTGTTTTTCGACTTCTCTTAGGAGAGTATTGCGCTCTCTGCGGCAAGTAGGTTATTTCTTGGGAATCCCGCTGAAGATCGCCGAACCCGGCGAGGTTCGACCCAGCCAAGCCGAACAGGAGGTCCGCCGGTGAGTCATGCGACGGCGCGCACGCGGGTACTCGGCGTCAACCCGCTCGGTCGGCCGGATCCGGGGCTGGCGGCCGCCGTCGCCAGGGGTGGCGGGCTCGGCATCCTGGACCTCGGCCCGACCGGGTCCATAGTGGACAGAGGCTTTCCGTTCGGGGTCCGGATCCCGGCGGGCCGCCGCGTGCGGCCGGAAGAGGTGCGGGAAAGCGGCGCGGGGCTCGTCCTGCTCGCCGAAGGGGCGGTTTGGCAGGGCCGGGCCGAGGTTCCCGTACTGGCCGAGGTGACCGGCGTCGAGCAGGCCGTCCGGATGCTCGACGCCGGCGCCTCCGGTCTGGTCGCCAAGGGCGCCGAGGCCGGCGGCTCGGATCTCACCACGTTCGTCCTGCTGCAGCGCCTGCTGGAGCGGTTCGGCGAAAACGTCCCGGTATGGGCGTTCGGCGGCATCGGAGCGCGGACGGCGGTGGCCGCGATCGCCGGTGGCGCGGCCGGGGTGGTGCTCGATGGACTCGGCCTGTTCCCGGAGGCCGACGTGCCCGCGGCGGCCCGGATCGAACTGGCCAGGGCCGACGACGGGCTCGCGACACTGTTCGCGAACCGGTTCGAGGACGCGGAAAGCGCTGTCCGCTCGGTCGTGCGTTCGCTCGCCGTGCCACCCTCGGCGAACCCCGCGGAGCAGGGCGCCCGACTCTGCCGGACGCTGGGGACTCGCCTCCCGGTCGTGCAGGGGCCGATGACGCGGGTGAGCGACCAGCCCGGTTTCGCCGCCGCCGTCGCCGCCCATGACGGGTTCCCGTTCGTCGCGGTGGCGACCGCGAACGGCGCCAAGACCACCGAACTGCTCGGCCGCACCGCCGAGGCGCTCGGTGAACGGCCGTGGGGAGCGGGCATCCTCGGCTTCGTCCCGGAGGCCCTGCGCACCGAACAGCTCGCCGCGATCCGGGCCGCGCGCCCGCGCTGCGTGCTGATCGCGGGCGGGAAACCCGCGCAGGCCAAGGCCTTGGAAGCCGAGGGGATCGCGACCTTCCTCCACGTGCCGTCGCCGATCCTGCTGAAGCAGTTCCTCGACGCGGGGGTCCGCAGGTTCGTTTTCGAGGGCGCCGAATGCGGCGGGCATGTCGGCCCGCGGTCGAGTTTCGTGCTGTGGGAGCAGCAGCTGGACGTCCTGCGCGAACACGGCGCCGACGACGTCGAAGTGCTGTTCGCGGGCGGGATCCACGACGCCAGGTCCGCCGCCATGGTCGCCGCGATGGCGGAACCCTTGAAAGACGGCGTCGGCGTCCTGATGGGCACCGCGTACCTGTTCACCGAGGAAGCCGTCACGCACGGCGCCATCACCGGGGTCTTCCAGGACCGGGTGCTCGACGCCGCGTCCACGGTCACCCTGGAGACCGCGCCCGGACATCTCACCCGCTGCCTGCCCAGCCCGTACACCGAGGAGTTCGCCGCGCTGAAGGCCGGGCTCCGCGCGGACGGCGTCCCGCCGCAGGAGGCATGGCAACGGCTTGAGGAGCTGAACACCGGACGGCTGCGGATCGCGAGCAAGGGGATCCGGCGTGAAGGCGATGCGCTGGTCGATGTCGACACCCTCGGTCAGCTCGCCGAGGGGATGTACATGGCGGGCCAGGTCACGGTCCTGCGGGAACAACGCACCGACATCGCCGCCCTCCACCGTGAAGTCACCGAAGGCGCGGCGGAACTGCTCGCCACCGGCACACCCGTCGAGGAGTCCGTTGTGGACGGTGACGTCGCCATCGTCGGCATGGCGTGTGTGTTCCCCGGCGCGCCCGATCTCCCGGCGTTCTGGTCCACCATCCTGCGCGGCGCGGACGCCGTCACCGAGGTGCCGGATCAGCGCTGGGACAAGGAGGTCTACGCTGGTCAGTCGACGTCGAAGTGGGGCGGCTTCCTGCCGCCGGTGGACTTCGACCCGCTTTCCTACGGCATCCCCCCGACGTCGATGGGCAGCATCGACCCGGCGCAGCTGGTGTCCCTGCGGACGGCGCGGCGCGCCCTCGAAGACGCGGGCTACGGCGACGGCGGTTTCGACCGCGAGCGCACCAGCGTCATCTTCGGCGCCGAAGCCGGGGGAGACCTGGCGAACGCCGGAGTCCTGCGCGCGCTGTTGCCGAGCTATCTCGAAGAGGTCCCGGAGGAACTGCTCACGCAGTTGCCGGAGCTGACCGAAGACTCGTTCCCCGGCACGCTCGCCAATGTCATCTCCGGCCGGATCGCCAACCGGCTCGACCTCGGCGGCACCAACTACACCGTGGACGCCGCGTGCGGATCTTCGCTGGCGGCGCTGGACCTCGCGGTGAAGGAACTGCGGGCGGGCACCAGCGAGATGGTCCTGTGCGGCGCGGTCGACCTGCACAACGGCATCAACGACTACCTCATGTTCACCTCGGCGGGCGCGTTGTCGCCGACGGGACGCTGCCGTCCGTTCGACGCGGCGGCAGACGGGATCGCACTCGGCGAGGGCGTCGCTTGCCTCGTGCTCAAGCGGCGGGCCGACGCCGAACGCGACGGCGACCGGGTCTACGCCGTGGTCAAGGGCGTCGGCGCGGCCAGCGACGGGAAGGCCCTCGGCCTCACCGCGCCCCGTCCCGAGGGGCAGCGCCGGGCGCTGGAACGGGCATACCGCGACGCCGGGGTCTCTCCGGCCGACGTTTCGCTGGTGGAGGCGCACGGCACCGGGACGGTCGTCGGCGACGCCACCGAACTGACCACGCTCACCGAGTTCTTCCTCGACGCCGGTGCCGGACCGGGCGCGTGCGCGCTGGGTTCGGTGAAGAGCCAGATCGGGCACACGAAATGCGCCGCGGGGCTGGCGGGACTGATGAAGGCGGCGCTGGCGCTGTGGCACGAGATCGTGCCGCCCACCCTGCATCTGAGCAGGCCGAACCCCGCCTGGGACGCCAAGAGCAGTCCCTTCACCTTCTCCACCGGCGCCCGGCCGTCGCCGGTTCCGCGCGGCCGCGAGTTCGCCGGAGTGAGCGCGTTCGGATTCGGTGGGACCAATTTCCACGCGGTGCTGGCGGCCCCGGGCGTCCCGCCCGACCGGCGGCACGGGCCGCGAGACTGGGACGCGGAACTGGTCCTGCTCCGGGGATCCGATGTGGACGATGCCAGGGCCGCGCTGCGCGACCTGCTGGCGGCGAACGAAGGTCGTCCTCTGCGGGAGATCGCCGCGCTCGCCGCCGAGCGAAACGACTCCGGGCCGGTGCGGCTCGCGGTCGTCGCGAGCGACCTCGCGGACCTGCGGGAGGCCGCCGAGGGCAGGGGCGGGCTCACCGCCGACGGCACCGAATCCGGCGCGGTCGCGTTCCTGTTCCCCGGACAGGGCAGCCAGCGGACCGGCATGCTGGCGGAGCTGTTCGTGCACTTCCCCGAGCTGGCCGACGTCCTGCGGCTCGCGCCCGACGTCGCCGCGACCACGTTCCCGCCTCGCGCGTTCGGCGAGGAGACCCGGGCGGCGCAGGACGAGGCGCTCAAGGACACGCGTGTCGCGCAGCCCGCGCTCGGGCTCGTCGAATCGGCCGTCTGCCGTCTGCTCGCCGACCTCGGCGTCCAGCCGGATCTGCTGGCCGGGCACAGCTACGGTGAGCTGGCCGCGTTGTCGGTCGCCGGTGCCTTCGACACCCCGACCCTGGTGGCGCTCAGCCGGGCAAGGGCCCGCTCGATCGCCGAAGTCGCCGGCGCCGATCCCGGGGCGATGGCCGCGGTGAAGGCGTCCCGTGAAGAACTGGCCACCGTCCTCGATCGGGCCGATGTCGTGCTGGCCAACCACAACGCTCCCGCGCAGACCGTCCTTTCCGGACCGACAGCGGCGGTCGAAGACGCGGTCCGCGAACTGCGGGAGCGTGGGATCGCGGCCAAACGGATTCCCGTCGCCTGTGCCTTCCACAGCCCGCTGGTGGCCGGGGCGAGTGACGTGTTCGCCGTCGACCTCGACAACGCCGAGATCGGCGACCCCGCCTCGCCGGTGTGGTCGAACCGCACCGCCGGACCGTACGCGCCCGGAAAGGTGCGTACCGAACTGGCCGCCCAGATCGGGGCGCCGGTGCGGTTCGTCGAGCTGATCGAGGACATGTACGCCGCGGGTGCGCGCACGTTCGTCGAGGCCGGCCCTGGACAGGTGCTTTCCCGGCTCGTCAAGGAGATCCTCGGCGACCGGCCGCATACCGTGGTCGCGTGTGATCCCGGCGGCCCCGGTCTGCGCGGGTTCCTCACCGCGCTCGCCCGGCTGGCGCTCACCGGCGTCGATGTCCGCACCGAGCGGCTCTTCCGCGGCCGCGTCCGCGTCGGACCGCTTCCCACGCCCGCTTGGACCGTGGACGGCCAGACCGTCCGCGCGCCCGGCGGCGAGGTCCCCGCCCATGGGCTCGTGCCCGCCCGACGAATCCCGAGGACGACCATGAACCAGCCCGCGCCCGGTCGTGACCAGGCCGTCGTCGAATTCCTCCGCACCAGCCGCGAGATGCTGGCGGCGCAACGGGACGTGATGCTGGGGTACCTCGGCACCGCGCCGCTTCCCGCGACGCCGGTGTCGGCTCCGGTCGCTCCGGTCCTGCTCCCGCCGGTCGAAGCACCGGTCGTGGCCGCGCCCGCGGAGGAGCCGGAGCCCCTCGCCGAGGCCGCTGTCACGGACGTCCTCGCCACCGTGATCGGCGCGATCAGTGAACGCACCGGCTATCCGGCCGAGATGATCGACGCCGATCTCGACCTCGAAGCGGATCTTTCCATCGACTCCATCAAACGCACCGAAATCGCGGGCTCGCTGCTGGCGAAGCTCGGCCTCTCCGGACGGGTGCACGACGACGCCCAGGACCAGCTCAGCCGCGACCGGACGGCGAGCGCGCTGGCCGCGCGGCTGCGGAAGTGGCTCGAACCTTCGGCGCCGGTCACCGTGCCCCCGGCACCCGCCGAGTCCCCGGTGGGCCGCGCGCCCGGCCGGTACCTGCTGAGCAGGGTGCCCGCCCCGCTCGGCGCACCCGATCTCACCAAGGTCGTCGGCAAGACGATCGCGGTGAGCTTCGAACCCGGACAGGAGGAGCTGGCCGAATCGGTCCGCGCGGTGTTCACCGAGGCCGGCGCGACGGCGGGGGAGCGGGACGCCGCCGACGTCGTCATCGTGCTGAACCCGTTGTCGGACGCCGAGGAACCGGTCGCGCAGGTATTCGGGCTGCTCAAGGAAGCCAGCGGCGCGGTGGTCGTGGTGGCCCGCCCGGGGGCGGGGCACACCGCCGGACTGCGCGGCCTGGTCCGCGCCGCGGCGAGGGAACGCACCGAGCCGACCAGACTGGTCGAACTGGAGTCCACAGTGGACCTCGCGCGGATAGTGCTGGAGGAGGTGATCGCCGAGGGCCCGGCCGCCGTGCGGTACGACACCGCCGGTCGCGCCGCTTTCGAACCGTCGGCGGGTTCCCTCGGCTCGATCGCCTACGCGGGCGCGGGCCCGGACGGCGGGGAGACCAAGGCACTCGGGCTCGGCGCTGACTCGGTGCTGCTCATGATCGGCGGCGCTCGCGGGATCACCGCGCGGGCGGCGGTCGCGCTGGCGGCCAGCGGCTGCCGGATCGAATTGGCCGGGCGCACGCCGTGGCCCGCGGAACCCGGTGACGAGGACCTGCCAGGTGACGCGCAGGGAATGCGTTCGGCATTGGCCGCGCGTGGCGGCTCGGTGGCCGACATCGAACGCCGGGTGCGCACCTTGCTGGCCCAGCGCGAGATCGCCAGGACACTCGACCAGATCGGCGCGGCCGGTGCTACCGCGGCCTACCGATCGCTGGACGTCCGTGACGCCACCGCCGTCCGGCAGGTGGTCAAGGATCTGCACACGCGCTACGGCCGCATCGACGGCGTCGTCCACGCGGCCGGGGTGATCGACGACAAGCTCATGGCGGACAAGGACGAGCACTCCTTCCGCACGGTCTACGGGACCAAAGTGGACGGTGCGCGCGCGTTGCTCGACGCACTGGAGCACTTCGGCGTGCGGCCCGGATTCGTCACGTTCTTCGGCAGTATCGCCGCGGTTCTCGGCAACCGCGGTCAGACCGACTACGCGGCGGCCAACGACGCGCTGGAGACCCTCGGCGAGCAGTGGGCGGAGCGCACCGGCTGCCGGGCGCTGACCGTCCACTGGGGACCGTGGGCTCCCTCGGACGACCACGCGGGCATGGTGTCGCCGGAACTCGCGCGTGAATACGAACGCCGGGAGGTCGCGTTGATCGATCCGGACGAAGGCACCGCCGCGCTCCTGCGCGAGCTGGCCTACGGCCCGGCCGACGTCCGGTCAGTGCTGTACACGGCGTCACTGTGGTGAATCAAGCCGTGGTGAACCAGGAGCCGGTCGCGATCGTCGGGATGGGCGTCTTCCTCCCCGGCGCGTCCACTGTGGACGAGTACTGGCAGAACATCGTTTCCGGGACCGACGCGATCACCGAGATCCCGCCGCACCGCTGGGATCCGAGTTTTCACGCTCGTGACGGCCGCACGCCCGACCGCACCTACGGGCGACGCGGCGGGTTCGTCGCGGACAGCCTCGAATTCGACGCGACGTCGCTCGGTATCGCGCCCAGTTCGCTCGCCGGGATGGAGCCCGACCAGCTGGTCGCGCTGGCCGTCGCCGCTTCCGCCGTCGACGACGCCGGTGGTCTGCGGCGGCTGGGTGACCTCGAACGCGTTGGCGTGATCCTCGGCAGGGGCGGCTACCTCTCGCCCGGCCTGCAGCGGTTCGACCAGCGGGTACGGTCGGTCCGGCAGATCACCGGCGCGGTGCGGGAACTCCTTCCGTCGACGAGTCCGGAGATGCTCGACAGGCTCCGTGACGCGTTGCTGGAACCGCTCGGTGAGTTCCGTCCCGACACCGCGATCGGGCTGGTGCCGAACCTCGCCGCGTCGCGGGTGGCCAACCGGCTGGACTTCGGCGGCCCCGCGTACACGGTGGACGCCGCCTGCGCCTCGTCGCTGCTGGCCGTGGACCAGGCGATCGGCGAACTCGCCCGGCGCCGGTGCGACGTCGTGCTGGCCGGCGGGGTGCACCACTGCCACGACGACACGCTCTGGTCGATGTTCACCCAGCTCGGCGCGCTGTCCCCGAGTCAGCGGATCAGCCCGTTCTCTCGCGACGCGGACGGCCTGCTGATCGGTGAGGGCACCGCGATCGTCGTGCTGAAACGGTTCTACGACGCGCGCCGCGACGGCGACCGGGTCTACGCGGTGCTGCGTGGTTCCGGCACGTCGAGCGACGGCAAAGCCGCGAGCCTGCTCAGCCCGGCCGTCGCGGGCCAGATCCTGGCGTTGCGCCGGGCGTGGGCCTCGGCGGGTCTCGATCCCACCGCGCCCGGCGCGCTCGGGCTGCTGGAGGCGCACGGTACCGCGACTCCGGCCGGGGACGCGGCCGAACTGGCCACCCTCGCCGAGGTGTTCGGCCCGCCGGAGGGACCCCGCGCCGCGATCGGGGCGGTCAAGGCGATGATCGGGCACACCATGCCGACCGCCGGGGCCGCCGGGCTGGTCAAGGCCGCGCTCGCGCTGCACCACGCCGTCCTGCCGCCGACCTTGAACTGCGCCGATCCGAGCCCGCTGCTGGACAAGACCCGGTTCCGCACCTTGACCAGGGCAGAGCGGTGGTTCACCGGCGACGTGCCACGCCGGGCGGCGGTCAACGCCTTCGGTTTCGGCGGCGTCAACGCACACGTGGTGCTGGAGGAGGCCGACCCGGCACCCGCGCGGCCGCGCCGGGCGAAAGTGACCGAGGAGCCCGAGCGGGTCCTGCTGCTCGCGGCGTCCACCCCGGCCGAACTGCGTGCCCTGCTCGACCGGCCGGATCCGCGATCCGGAGGCGAGGGCCCTTGCCGCGTCGGGATCGTCGGACCCACCGAAAAGCGGCTGGAAGTCGCGCGGAAGGTGCTCGCGAAGGTCGCGGCCGAGGGCAAGTCCTGGCACGGACCCAACGACATCTGGTGCACCACCGCACCGTTGCTGGAACAGGACGGCGCGAAGACCGTGTTCGTCTACCCGGGGCTGGAGGCCGACGCGGAACCACGGTGCGCCGACGTCGCCCGGCATTTCGGCCTGGAGCGACCGGAGTGGTCGACGACGAGTGTGCTGGCCCGCGCGTCGAGTGTTTCGCAGGTCGGGTTGTTGCTGGACACCGCGTTGCGGCGGCTCGCCATCAGCCCGGACGCGCTCGCCGGGCACAGTGTCGGCGAGTGGACCGCGATGCAGGCAGCCGGGATGTACCCCGTCCAGTCCACAAAGGACATGCTGAACCGGTACTGGCCGCACGGTTTCACCCTGCCCGACGCCGAATTCCTGGTACTCGGCTGTTCCGCGGACCGGGCGGCCGCCCTGCTCGGAGCCGAGCCGGAACTGATGATCTCGCACGAGAACGCGCCGCGGCAGACGATCGTCTGCGGCGATCCGGCTGCCGCGGACCGGCTCGCCAAACTGTGCACGCAGCACGGCGTCGTGGCCAGGACACTGCCCTTCCGATCCGGGTTCCACACCCCGCTGATGCGGTCCCGGCTCGGACCGTTCACCCGCCTCGCGGCGGAACTGGACCTGAAGGCGCCGCGGGTCCCGGTCTGGTCGGCGACGACCGCGCGGCCCTATCCCGCGGATCCGGTGGAGGTCCGTGAGCTGTACCTGGCCCATCTGGTGCGCAAGGTCCGGTTCCGTGAGCTCGTCGACGCGCTTTATGCCGACGGCGCCCGCGTGTTCGTGCAGGCGGGCGCCGGTCAGGTCGGCTCGTTCGTGTCGGACACGCTGGGAGAACGCCCGCATCTGGTCGTCGCGGCGTCGTCCGGCACCCGGCCGGGCCTCGCCCAGCTGCGCCGGGTCGCCACCGCGGTCTGGGTGGAGGGTGGACGGCCCGCGTTCGACGTGCTGGAGCCACGCCGGACCCGGATCGACACCGCGGGCAAGTTGCTCTCGGTCGCCGACGACGTCAAGGGCATGTTCGAAGGCGCCGGTGAGGTCCCCGAGCCGGCCGACGGTGTGCCGGAGGCGATCGTCGCGGAGTTCACCGCGCTGCTCGCCGAGACCAGGCAGGCGGCGGCGAGCGTCGTCAACGCGGCGAGGCGGCGGGAAGAGCGGGGCACCGTACAGTCCACTGTGGACGTATCGGTGGCCACGATGCCGTATCTGGTGGACCACCGGTTCTTCCGTCAGCGCGACGGATGGCCGGAGGAGGCGGACTTCCGGCCGACCGTTCCCGCGACGACGCTGGTCGACATGGCTTGCCGGGCGGCTGAACGGGCCTGGCCGGGAACGATCGCGACCGGTGTGAGCAACGCGGCCTTCTCGCGCTGGCTGATCGCAGCCCCGGCACGGCGCGTGCCGTTGTCGATGACGCGTGAGGGCGACCGGATCAGCGTCCAAATCGGACCGCACGCCAGTATGGACGTCCACCTCGCGGAGCGGTATCCCACGGCGCCCCGGCCGTCTCCCTTGCCGGGTCCGGAAACCGCGCCTCCGCTGAGCGCCGCCGAGATCTACTCGCGCCGCGAAATGTTCCACGGTCCCTCCTATCAAGGCCTCGTCCGGCTGATCGGGCTCGGGGAACGGCATATCCGCGGCGACCTCGTCGTGCCGTCGGCGCCCGGTGCGCTGCTGGACAACGTCGGCCAGCTGCTGGGCTGCTGGCTGATGGCCACGAAGGCGGACGCGCTGCTGGCGTTCCCGACGTCGATGGGCCGGATCACCTGGTACGGACCCGAACCGGCGCCGGGCACCTCGCTGCGGTGCGTGGTCCGGGTGCGGCTGCCGAGGCCGGAGGTGCTGGAGATGGACGCCGAACTGGTGTCCGGTGGCACCGTGCTGGCGCGGATCGAGCAGTGGCGGGACATCCGTTTCCCGTGTGACCGGCCCGCTCACCGGGTCTACGCCTTCCCGGACCGGCACCGGCTTTCCGAGGACCACCACGGCGCCTGGACGCTCGTGACCGATCGGTGGCCGAGCCCAGCCGCACGCGACATCTACGCCGGCATCTACCTCGGTGCGGAGGAACGCGCCGAGTTCGCCGCCTGCGCGCCCCGACGGCAGCGTGGCTGGCTGCTGGAACGGATCGCGATCAAGGACGCGGTCCGCGCGCGGCTCGCCGAGGACGGTGTCGAAGGGGTTTACCCGGCGGAGATCCGCGTGAGCGCGGACGGGACCACGGTGACCGGACAGCACGGCAGGACGTTGCCGGAGTTCGCCGTGGCCGTCGCTCTCGCGAAGTCCGGGGACCTCGCGGTCGCCCTCGTGCGGGAAGCGTCGGGGCCGCCGCCCCGGATCGCGGTCCGTGCCGAGGGCGAGCTGACCGGGCTGGGCGAGGAGATCGGCACCGGGGTGGAGTTCGCTGGGATACCGGGGCACGTGGTGGCCTGGAACCGCGGGTAAGAACAGGAGCAGAGCATGACGATCGAACAGCAGAGCCCGGTTTCCGTCTTCGGCACCGTGGCCGAATTGCTGAAGGAACTGGTCGGGGACACCGACGTCCTCGGCATCGAGATCACCCCGGAGACCACCTTCCACGAGGATCTCCAGCTGGAGAGCATCGACCTGGTGACGTTCGCGAGCATCCTCGCCGAGTTCTTCGGCGCGGACGTCAACCTCGCGGAGTTCCTGGCGGAGAAGGATCTCGACGACGTGATCGGACTGCGGGTCGGCGACATCGCGGACTACGTGGCCGCCCGCCTCGGCGAACGGGGCTGACGCGGTGCCGACGATGACCGTCAACGGTCTGCGCACGAACGTGCACCTCGTCCCCGGCGGGGGCACGGAGACCGTGGTGTTCCTGCACGGCATGGGCACCGACAGCCTGGCGAGCTTCTACCTGACGCTGGCCCCGCCGGTCGCCGCCGCCGGGGTGGACGTGGTCAGCTACGACCTGCGCGGCCACGGCAAGACCGAACGTCCCGAGCGCGGGTACACGATCGCGGATTTCATCGCCGACCTCGACGATCTGCTGTCGCAGCTCGACCTCGATCGGCCGGTTCACTTGGTGGGCAACAGTTTCGGCGGCACACTGGCCTACAGCTACGCGGTGGCGAAACCGGATCGGGTGCGCAGCATCGTGTGCATCGAGTCGGAGCCCGCGACCGAGCTGTGGGCGGGAAAGATGGCGCAGATCCTCGAGCACACGGTGCGATTCCTCAAGGTCGAGGAGAGTTTCGACTGGATCGAGGCCAACTACAGCGCCCATCACCGGCGGCTGGCCAGGATGGCGGCCGAGCGGATCATGTCCACGACGATGGCCGAGGAGGTCCCGCTCGGCCCGTTGCTGACCATGGACCAGGTGGCGGCGATCGACTGCCCCGTACTGTCCATTTTGGGCAGTCACGGCTATCAGGCCGACGATCTCACCGCGCTGACCTCCTTGTTGCCCCGAGGCGAGCTGCACGTGTTCGAGGGCCAGGGGCATTCGGTGCTCGTCGAGCAGCACCGGGAGGTGCGAGAGCTGCTGCTGAACTGGATCGCCCGGCACGGGAGGCCGCACGGATGAGCCGGTTCCTGCTGGTCGTCCCGCCACTGACCGGGCATGTGGCGCCGCTGCGCGCGGTGGCGGCCGAACTCCTGCGCCGCGGCCACGAGGTCGCCTGGTGCGGTCCGGAACCCACGACGTCCGAGCTGAGCCGGGCGGGCCGGGTGTACGCGGCCGGGGACGCGCTGGAGTTCGCCGTCGAACGTCGTCCCGAGGGTCTGCGTGGCTTCGCGGCGCTGAAGTTCCTGTGGGAGCAGTACCTGGTCCCGCTCGCCGACGCGATGGTCCCCGGCGTCGAGAAGGCGGTGGCCGATTTCCGGCCCGACGTCGTGATCGCCGATCAGCAGGCCTTCGCGGGCGCCCTGGTGGCGAGCCGCCGTGCCGTGCCGTGGGTGACCTCGGCGTCGACGTCGACCGAACTCGGCGATCCGCTGCGTGCCCTGCCGAAGGTCGCCGCCTGGGTCGACGGGTTGCAGGACGGCCTCCGGACGCGGCACCGGGTGTCGTGTGGTGACCTGCGTTTTTCACCGGACCTCGTACTCGCGTTCACCACCGTGACGCTGACGGGACCGATCGCCGAGGCGGACACGGTCCGCTTCGTCGGCCCGGCGCTGGCTCCCGCGCCTCCGGTGGGCTTCTCGTGGGACCGGCTCGACGGCCGTCCGCTCGTCCTCGCCACCCTCGGCACCGCCAACGCCGCCCTCGGCCGCCGCTTCCTGTCCGAATGCGTCGGCGCCCTCGCCGCGATGCCCGAGGTCCAAGGCCTGGTCGTCGATCCCACCGGTGAACTGTTCAGCGACGAAGTGCTGCTGGCCAAGCGGATCCCGCAGGCGGAGGTGGTGCGGAAGGCGGCGGCGGTGATCTGCCACGGCGGGCACAACACCGTCAGCGAAAGTCTCGCGTCCGGGCTGCCGCTGGTGATCGCGCCGATCCGGGACGATCAGTCGATGCTGGCCCAGCAGGTCGAGGCCGTCGGGGCGGGGTTGCGCCTGCGCTTCGACCGCGTGAAGGCGCCGGACATCCGCCGCACGATCGACGAAGTGCTGACCGAGCCCGCCTACGCCGCGGCGGCCGCGCGGGTGCGGGCTTCGTTCGCGGCGGCCGGGGGAGTGGTGACCGCGGTGGACCACCTGGAGTCGGTGCTTTAGGCGCTTTCGGTGCCGCTGGTCCGAGGTGGTCGTGAGCCCCGTACCGGCGACGCGACGGTTGAGGGTGAGGGCTAACGCTTTTCGCCGCCAGTCCAGGCCCACGTCGTGAAGGCCTCCTTCCCTACCTTGAGCGTCAGGGTCCTGGCAAAGTCGAGGTAGAGCTTGATCAACGGAGAGCCGAGGTAGGGCAGGCCTGATTCTGGACACCGCGGGGCTACAGGTGAGGTTTCGCAGGAATGGCGTGAGTGGCGATTCGGGTGAGGGCCACTGGTGTCTTAGGTACCTACCCTCGGGCGACACGCGTGATCCGACGGAGGGCACGCGTGAGTGAACGGAGAGCACACGTGTCGAAACCTGCCGCTCCCGCGTGTCATCCATCCAGTCACACGTGTCCTCCGTCTGATCACACGCGCCATCCATCCAGCCACGCGAAACCACCCACTCGGCCCGGGTCGTGAGTGGCGATTCGGGCTAGAACACGAAACGCCACTCACGACCCCCTCGCGAAACCGTGCAAGATGCCCAAATCGGGCATTTTTGTCTCGGAAAGTGTCCCTTATGGACAGTCCGGACCCGGGTGAGGCCCCTTGCGTGGGCCCGCTCCCGCCGTGTCCACCACGACGCGTTCGTCTTGTCCCGCTCTAGAGGTGCAGCCGACCAGCACTTATGCGACTCTTCCGGAACCCTGACCTTGAGAGTGGGGAAGGAGGCCTTCACGGACTTCCTCACTTGAAGCCTGCGGTGACCCACTGGACCGACGACGTCACCGCGGCGGAGTCTCCCGAGGTGACCGGAAGGTCCGTGCCGCGATCCAGCCGCCTGCCAGTGCCGCCACCGCGGCGATCCCGAGTGACACCGGGATCGACCAGCCCGACGGACGTCCCAGCGCGAGCGCCCTCGTCGCGTCGATCGCGTAGGTGAGCGGGTTGATCGCGGATACCACGCGCAGCCAGGTGGGCATGGTGTCGAGCGGCATGTAGGCGCTGGAGGAGAACATCAGCGGGAACATGACCACAAAGGACGCCATCTGCAGGGTTTCGGCTTTGCGCAGCCAGGTGGTGATGGCGACGAAGATCCAGCTGAGGCACCAGCCGACCACCAGGGTGAGCAGAAGTGCCGCGGTGATCCCGAAAACGCCGCCGGTGGGCCGGAAACCGAGCAGTACCACACTCGCGAGCGCGGTCACGAGCAACTGCACCGCGAGCCGGGCCGAGTCGGAGATCGTGCGGGCCACCAGCACCGAAGACAGGGTGATGGGCAGGCAGCGAAGACGTCCGGTGAAACCGCTGTAGATCTCCGCGAGCAGACCTGCGCCTGAACTCATCGCCGTCGTCATCGCGATGTTCACCAGCGTGGCAGGGACCAAGAAGTTCACGTAGCCCTGATAAGCCGCGACACCGGGCAGCGTGCTGACGCCGTTGAAGACCTGGCTGAACAGCAGAAGCAGCACGATCGGTTGCAGCAGACCGAAGAACACCAGCCGCCGGTCGCCGAACGCGGTCCTCAGGGAACGTCCGGCGAGGACGCGGACCTGGGTGGCGAAGGTGCTGGGCGGCCAAGTGGCCGGATCGCTCAGGATCAATGGCGAGGACGCGCGGTGCCGTGCCTCGGTCATGACGGGACCGCCGGATTCCGGTGCAGGGAAAGGTAGACGTCGTCGAGTGTCGGTTCGGCGACGGTGAGGTCCTTCATCGGCGCGCCCGCCGCGTCGAGCGCGCGGACCAGCACGGTGATGTCGGCGGGGCCGGACAGGGCGACGCTCACGACCAGCCCGGACGCGGAAGGCGTGCAGCGCATGCCGAGCCTGTGCAGCGCGGACAATGCCCGGCGGGCGGCGAGATCGGTGCCGAAGGTCAGGGTCGCGGTCCGGTCGCCGAGGCGGGCCTTAAGCTCGGACGGCCGACCGGAAACCGTGACATGGCCCAGTCCCAGCACGACGACGTGATCGGCCAACCGGTCGGCCTCCTCGAGATACTGCGTGGTGAGCACGACGGTGGTGCCCCTGGCGGCGAGGCGTTCGACGCCGTCCCAAAGACCCGCCCGGCTGAGCGGATCGAGGCCGGTGGTCGGTTCGTCGAGGAAGAGGACTTCAGGGGAGCCGACGAGTCCCGCCGCCAGATCGAGCCGGCGGCGCATCCCACCGGAGTACGTCCGCGCGGGACGGTCGGCTGCGTCGTCGAGGCCGAACATGGCGAGCAGTTCGGCCGCCCGCGCCCTGGCTTGACGCCGGTTCGCGCCCAGCAGCCTGGCGACGAGTTCGAGATTGCCGCGACCGGACAGCGCGTCGTCGACGGCGGCGAACTGGCCGGTGACGCCGATCCGCCGCCGGACGTGATGCCCGGCGCGGACGACGTCGAAACCGCACACCTTGGCGCTGCCGCCGCTCGGTTCGACGCGGGTGCTGAGAATGTCGATCAGCGTCGTCTTCCCGGCACCGTTGTGGCCGAGCACGGCGAGTACGGTGCCCCTGCCCACGCGAAGGCTGACACCGGCGAGGGCCGTCACCTCACCGTACCGCTTGGCGAGGCCGGTCACCTCGATGGCAGCCTGCTCCATCGCCACTCCCTGGGGTCACGTCCGCCGAACCTACCGAGATATCCGGCACGGCCGCAATGAACGGGCGCGGACTCCGGACGCGCGTGACAATTCCGGTCCCGGTGCCTCGCAGGCGCGTCACAAGAATTGACGCGTGACAATTCTCGGCTGCCGCCTGATGACCCGGGTGACAAAAACGGGATCCGGCGGGTCGCGATGCCAGTCCATTCGGGTCCCGGCCTGACCGGAGTGACAAAGAAAGGGTTCCGCATACGGGTTTCTTGCCGGTGACGAAGCGCACAGGTAATTTACCGCTTCCGTGACGTGGCTGTTTCAGTCGTGTCACGCAATTTCTCCGATTCCCGGGAGTGACCGTTGTGAAGTTCCCACTGAAGTCGAAAAGATCCGTGCAAGCCTTGGCCGCCGGTACGGTGGCCGCCGTCGCGGCCACCCTGGGCGTCGTCGGCGCCGGCTTGAGCGAGGCGGCGCCCGCGTCGCTGACGCTGAAGTACACCTGCCCGTTCCCGTTGATCGGCGACCAGACCCTGGTCGTGAAGATCGACACCGTCCTGCCGGACGACGCCGTGGCCGGGAAGACGTCCACTCCGATCACGTTCGACGTCGACGTCACCGTTCCGGCGGACGCGACCGCGGGACTCGCCCTCGTTGGTGCCACCACCGTCGAGGGCAGCGCCAAGGCCGCCGCGGTGCTGAAATATCCGGTCGACAAGACGCTGAACCTCGGCCTGCCGCTGACCATCCCGGTCACACCGGTGCCGGCGTCCGGCGATTTCCATGTCAAGACGAGCGGTAAGGCCCCCGCGGTCACGTTCCCCAGCCCTGGCACCGCTTCGGTCACGGTCGGGAACTTCAGTACCACCATGACCCCGAAGAACGCGCAGGGACAGCCGACCGACCTCGGCACGTTCACCTCGGACTGCGTCGTCCAGCCGGGACAGAACCAGCAGCTGGGGACGTTCGAGATCAAGCCCGCCGGCGGTGGCACGACGACGCCGACCACACCGACGACGCCCACCACCGAGCCGACGCCGACCACTCAGCCGACGCCGACGACGGAGCCGACGCCGACCACTGAGCCGACGCCGACTTCGACGACGCAGCCGACGCCGACCAGCCAGCCGACGTCCACGACGGAGCCGACCCCGACTACCGAGCCGACGCCGACTTCGACCACCCAGCCGACGACTCAGCCGACCTCGACGACGGAACCGACTCCGACCACGCAGCCGACCCCGACGACTCAGCCCACGCCGACTTCGACCACGCAGCCGACCTCGACGACGGAACCCACTCCGACCACTGAGCCGACGCCGACTTCGACAACCCAGCCGACGCCGACCACCCAGCCGACCTCGACGACGGAACCGACTCCGACCACGCAACCGACCCCGACGACGCAGCCGACGAGCCCGACCACCGTGCCGACCACGACCCAGCCGCCGGGCGACACGCAGATCACCTACGGCGTCAAGGGCAAGACGACCATCGCGGGCCTGAACGCCAAACTGCCGCTGGGGCCCGGTGAGTTCACCGCGAAGCTGAACGCCCAGTCGGGCAAGTTCACCGGACAGCTGTCGCTGCCGCCTTCCTCGGTGCAGTTCCGCTTTCTCGGGTTCTTCCCGGCCTCGGCGACGGTGAAGATCAACCAGGTCGGCGACCTGACGGGGACCGTCAACGCCGGAGCGGTCAAGGCCGCCGCGAAGGCCGAAGTCAAACTGCTCACGGTGCGGTTGTTCGGATTCCCGATCATGGCGAGCTCGACGTGCAAGACGGCCCAGCCCGCTGACATCCCGTTGGTTTCCGCGCACGGCTTCAACCCGATGAGGGGCGGCAAGCTGACGGCGGAGTACAAGCTGCCGCTGTTCCGCGGCTGCGGTCTGCTCTCCCCGATGATCAGCGCCATGGTTTCGGGCGACGGGAACAGCCTGGAGGTGAACCTCACCAAGAAGTGAGCCCACCGGCCTCGTGAGTGGTAATGCCGGTTGGAACCGTCATTACCACTCACGAGGCCAAACCCAAAACAGTTACCCCCTTGACAAATCCGGCCCCTTTTTCCGGGTGCCGCCTGCCATTGCTTGTTTCCCTGATCTTCCGCCAGTAGCGTGCTGCACAAGTTGGCCGCTCGGCCGGAATAACAGAAGTGAGGAAGCCCGAATGTCAGTGCTGACCGGGCGCGTTCTGCGCGCCTTCCTGCTCCCGGCGGTGCTGGGGCTGGGGGCGCTTTCACTGGCTTCCGCCTCCGCCGACCCGGCGCGAACACAGCAACAGGCCGAGCCGGAACAGGCGCCGTCCGCCGCGCAGGCCGGGCTGAAGTTCGGTTTCTACGTCGGCGACGAGCAGCAGCCCACGACGAGCCACGTCGCGAAACTCGGTTCGGACATCACGTTCCCGCAGGGCCGGTTCGACGGCGCGCTGCTCGGCCTGTCCGGCAAGGTCCCGATCACGGGCAAGCTCGCGATCCCGGTGACGTCGAGCTATTTCGTCTCCTTCCGGTTCATGCCCGCCACCGGCACGGTCGAACTCGTCCCGGACGGCGACGCCACCGGCACCGTCGAGGTGCGGACCGGCGCCACGACCAACTGCAAGGCCGTCGGCACGAACCTGTGCGGTGATTCCGACGTCACGTCGAAGGTGTTCATCAAACTGTCCGACGTCAAAGTGGACGGCAAGGTCCTCGACGTCGGCCCGAACTGCCGGACGGCGCAGTCCGCCGTGGTGAACATCAAGGCACTCATGCCGCTCGGGTTTCCCGCCCCGCCGGTCAAGGCCACCAGCACCTTCGCCACCCCGGCGTTCACCGGCTGTGGCGTGCGCGAGGACCTGAGCCCGCTGCTCACCGGCCTGGTGTCCGGGCCGGGCAACACCCTGGTGACCAATCTCCGGCTGCGCTGTGTGGGTTCCGGGCCGCCGCCCAACGGATGCGGAGCCTGACGATGACCAATCCCGTCACCCTGCTCGCCCGCGCCCCGGAGAAGGCCGCCGCCGGGTTGCGCGAATTCGGCCGCATGTGCGCCATGGGCCTCGATGTCGTCCTCGCGATGTTCCGCCGTCCCGTGCAGGTGCGCGAGTTCATCCAGCAGTTCTGGTTCATCGCCAGTGTGTCGATCACGCCGGCGATCCTCGTGTCGATCCCGTTCGGCGCGGTCATCTCGCTGCAGCTCGGCTCGCTCACCAGCCAGATCGGCGCGCAGCAGTTCAACGGCGCCGCGAGCGTCCTCGCCGTGGTGCAGCAGGCCAGCCCGATCGTGACGACGCTGATCATCGCCGGTGCCGGCGGTTCGGCGATCTGCGCGGATCTCGGCGCCCGCTCCATCCGCGAGGAGATCGACGCGATGGAGGTGCTCGGCGTCTCGCCGATCCACCGGCTCATCGTCCCGCGGGTGCAGGCAGCCATCGGGGTTTCGGTCCTGCTCAACGGTCTGGTCAGTGTCGTCGGTGTGCTCGGCGGCTACTTCTTCAATGTCATCGTGCAGGGCGGGACACCGGGGGCGTACCTCGCCAGCTTCAACGCGCTGGCCCAGCTGCCCGACCTCGTCATCAGCTCGATCAAGGCGTTCATCTTCGGTTTCCTCGCTGGTGTCGTCGCGGCTTACCGGGGGCTGAACCCCAGAGGTGGCCCCAAAGGCGTCGGCGACGTCGTCAACCAGTCGGTGGTGATCACGTTCCTGCTCCTGTTCTTCGTCAACACCGTCCTGACCGCGCTGTACCTGCAGCTCGTCCCCGCGAAGGGAACCTGATCCCGTGACCAGCGTCCCCGAACGGGCCCGCGAGGCGTTCAAACGTCCCGGCAACAGTCTTTTCGAGCTGGGCGACCAGCTGCTGTTCTACATCCGCGCGCTCGCGGCGATCCCGATGGCCGTCACCCGCTACTTCCGCGAAGTGGTGCGCCTGCTCGCGGAGGTGACCTTCGGCAGCGGAGCGCTGGCCGTGATCGGCGGCACCGTCGGCGTGATGGTCGGCCTGTGCGTGTTCACCGGGATCACGGTGGGGCTACAGGGTTTCAGCGCGCTCAACCAGATCAACATCTCCGCGATGACCGGTTTCCTCACCGCGTACTTCAACACCAGGGAGATCGCACCGCTGTCGGCGGGGCTCGCGTTGTCCGCGACGGTCGGCGCCGGCTTCACCGCGCAACTGGGCGCCATGAGGATCTCCGAAGAGATCGACGCGCTCGAAGTGATGGCCGTTCGCAGCATGCCGTACCTGGTCACCACCCGGATCGTGGCCGGGTTCATCGCGATCATCCCGCTCTACGTGATCGGCCTGCTGATCTCCTACCTCGGCTCGCGGGTGACGACGGTCGTCTTCTTCGGACAGTCCGGCGGGACCTACGATCACTACTTTTCCCTGTTCTTGCCGCCTGAAGACGTCCTGTGGTCGTTCGGCAAGGTACTGGTGTTCAGTGTCGGCGTCATCCTCACGCACTGCTTCTACGGCTACCGCGCCGCGGGCGGACCGGCCGGGGTCGGGGTCGCCGTCGGCCGCGCGGTGCGGACGTCGATCGTGCTGATCAGCGTGCTGGACCTGTTCCTCAGCCTGGCGATCTGGGGCGCGACCACGACGGTGAAGGTGTCCGGATGAGCACGCGGGCACGGACGCAGTTCGCCGGGGTGATCTTCCTCGTCATCCTGGTACTGCTCGGCTGGCTGGCCGTCGCCATCTTCAACAAGGACTTCGACCGCGCGGAACTGGTCACGCTCAAGACCGACCGGGTCGGCAACCAGCTGGCCCCGCCCGCCGAGGTGAAGGTCCGCGGTGTGCCGTTCGGCGAGGTCCGGGCGGTCCGGGGCAGTGCGGACGGCGCCGAGATCGACCTCGCCATCGACCCGGCGAAAATCGATCAGCTGCCGAGGAACGTTTCGGCCCGCCTGCTGCCGAAGACGGTGTTCGGCGAGCGCTACGTCAACCTCGTCCTGCCCGATCGGCCCGCGGGTGGCTCGCTGCGGGACGGCGACGTCATCACCCAGGACCACTCGGCCAACGCGATCGAGCTGGAACGGGTGCTCGGCGATCTGCTGCCCCTGTTGCGCGCGGTGCAGCCGCAGAAGCTCAACAGTTCACTCGGCGCCATCTCGCTCGCGCTCGACAATCGCGGGAAGTCGTTGGGGGACAGCGTCGTCCAGCTCAACGACCTCCTCGGCCAGGTGAACCCGCTGATGCCGCGGTTCAAGGCCGACGTCAGCCGTGCCGCCGACGTGGCCGACCTCTACACCGGGGCCGCGCCGGACATCCTCAAGGCGCTCTCGGATCTCTCCACGACGGCGAAGACCATTGTGGACACTCGCGCGGACCTCGACAAGCTGTACACCAGCGTCACCACCGCGAGCGGCGATCTGAACAAGTTCCTGGTGCAGAACAAGGAGAACATCATCGGCGTCAGCGTGAAGAGCAGGCCGACGCTGGAACTGCTCTCGCGGTACTCGCCCGAGTTCCCCTGTCTCTTCGACGCGGTGAACAGGCTCAAGCCGGTGATGGAGAAGGCCTTGGGCAAGGGAACCGGGGAGCCGGGGTTGCACGTGACGCTGTCCGTTCACGAGCCGAGGGACAAGTACGTGCCGGGCCGGGACGATCCGCGGTTCGACCAGAAGGGCGGGCCGCGGTGTTACGGCGGGGGTGGATCTTCGGCGGCGGTGTCGTTCGCCGCCGATGGGGACCTCGGCCCGGCAAATTCGAAGGGGGAGCGAGGGCTGGTCGCCGAGATACTGGCGCCGTCGCTCGGGATGAAGCCGGCCGAGGTCCCGGACTGGAGCAGCGTGCTCGTGGGCCCGGCGTTGCGCGGAACGGAGGTGACCGTCCGATGAGGAGTGTCGCGGGCCCGGCGATCAAGGGTCTGATCTTCTTCGTCATCACCGCGGTGGCGACCGGCGTCCTGGCCATCACCATCGCGAACTCCAGCGTCGGCACGACGGTCGGCTACACGGCCAGGTTCACGGACGCGACGTCGGTCAACCCCGGTGACGAGGTCCGGATGTCGGGGGTCCGCATCGGCCAGGTGGAGTCCGTCGGCGTGGTCGAACGCCGCCTGGCGGACGTGCGGTTCTCGATCGAGAGCAAACGCCGCCTCAGCGCGGGCGCCACGGTCACCATCCGGTACCGCAACCTCGTCGGTCAGCGGTACATCTCGATCGACCCCGGCCCCGACGGCCCGCCCGTGCTCGAACAAGGGGCGCTGATCCCGCCGGAGCGGACGCGTCCGGCGCTGGACCTGACGGCGTTGTTCAACGGGTTCAAACCGCTGTTCCAGGCGCTGTCACCGAACGACGTGAACCAGTTGTCGTTCGAGATCGTCCAGGTACTGCAGGGCGAGGGGAGCACCATCGACAGCCTGATCGAGCACACCGGGTCGCTCACGAAAACCTTGGCGGGCAAGGACGAGGTGATCGGCCAGGTGGTCGGGAACCTCAACACCGTGCTCGACACGCTCAACTCACAGGGCGACCAGTTCGACAAACTCGTCGACGTCACCGCCCAGCTGGTCTCCGGACTCGCCACGGACGCGAAGCCCATCGGGCAGGCGATCGGCGGGCTCGGGGAACTCACCACGGCCACCGCGGGCCTGCTCCAGGACGGCCGCGCGCCGCTGAAGGCGAGTATCACCACCCTCGGTGACCTGTCGAAGAACCTGGCCGACAACACCCCGGTGTTCGAGCAGTTCCTGGCGAACCTCCCGAAGAAGCTGGACCGCATGGGCGCGATGGTCTCCTACGGTTCGTGGTTCAACTTCTACCTGTGCTCGGTCAAATCCGACGCGCGGCCCGCCCCGGGCGGCCCGCCGGTCGGCATCCCGCTGACCCAGGGACGGTGCCGGTGAAAGCACCGAGGATCAAACCCTTCCGCAGCCGCAACCCGATCGTCGTCGGGGCCATCACGGCGTTGCTGATGGCCGTGGCGGGCTCGGCGACCTTCTTCTCCGACGACCTCCCGCTGGTCGGCGGCGGCACCACGTACGCGGCGGAGTTCACCGAAGCCGCCGGGCTCAAACGCAACGACGAGGTCCGGGTGGCCGGCGTGAAGGTCGGTGAGGTCTCCGACGTCCTCCTCGAAGGCGGACGCGTCAAGGTCCTGTTCCGGGTCAAGGACACCTGGATCGGCAACCGCACCACCGCCGCGATCAAGATCAAGACGTTGCTGGGACAGAAGAACCTGGTCATCGACCCGGTCGGCAACGCGGAACTCGATCCGGACGAACCGATCCCGGTGCAGCGCACCAGTTCGCCCTACGACGTCACCACGGTGTTCAACGATCTCGCGAACACCGTCGGCGCGATCGACACCGACCAGCTGGCGAAAGCGTTCGGGACGCTGTCGGAAACACTCGGCGCCTCCACACCTCAGGACGTCCGGACGGCCTTCGACGGCATTACCGCGCTGTCCAAGACACTCGCCTCCCGCGACGAGGAACTGGTGAAACTGTTCCAGAACACGAACAAGGTGTCCCAGACCCTCGGCGGCCGCACACAGCAGATCGAGGCGCTCATCCGCGACGGCAACACACTGCTCACGGAACTGAACGCGCGCAAGGACGCGATCGCGAAGCTGTTCAGCGGGGTGAAGAACCTGTCGGTGCAGCTCAAGGGGCTCGTCGCGGACAACCAGAAGACACTGGGGCCCGCGCTCGACCAGCTCGATCGCGTCGCCACCGTGCTGCAGCGCAACCAGGACAAGCTCAGTGAAAGCCTGCGGCTGGCCGGGCCGTTCTACCGGCTGCTCGGCAACGCGGTCGGCAACGGCCGCTGGATCGACACCTACATCTGCGGGCTCGTCCCGACCGGCGGTACACCGGGCAGCTGCCTGCCTTCGAGGAACGGGGGACGCTGATGGGGCGCCACTTCACGCTGGCCGATCTCGGGGGACAGGCCCGTCGGCGGGCCTGGTCACGGCGGCTCGCGCTCGCCGTCGTCGCCGGGCTGCTCGTGACGGCGGCCTGGCCGCTGCTGACCCGCCAGGCCGACCGCGTCCTGACCGGATACTTCACCGCGACGGTCGGGGTGTACCCGAACTCCGAGGTGCGGGTGCTCGGGGTCGCGATCGGTTCGGTGACCAAGGTCGAGCCGAAGGGGACGAACGTCGAGGTGACCATGTCCGTCCGGCCGGACGTCAAACTGCCCGCCGACGTCGGCGCCGTGGTGATCACGCCGAGCCTGGTCGCCGACCGGTACGTGCAGCTCACCCCGGTGTACGTGGGCGGGCCGGAGCTGGGTGCCGACGCCAAGATCCCCCGCGAACGCACCGTGACCCCGGTCGAGGTCGACGAACTCCTCGGCAGCCTCAACCAGCTGATGACCGCGCTGGGGCCTAAGGGCGCCAACAAGGACGGCGCGGTCAGTGACGTACTGACCCACGCCGCCGCCTACCTCGACGGCAACGGCGGCAAACTCGGCGAGGCGATCAAGAACCTCGGTGAATTCGCCCGTACGGCGAGTGACTCGAAGAAGGATCTGTTCGATTCCGTCGACAACATCAGCAAGTTCACCGCGATGCTCGCGTCGAACGACGGCCAGGTGAAACAGGCGATCCAGCAGATCTCCTCGATCAGCAAGATCCTCGCCGATCAGCGGGACCAGTTCTCCGGAGCGATGACCGAACTCACCGAGGCGCTCAGCGTCGTCCAGGGTTTCATCAAGGACAACCGCGGCAAGGTCAAGTCCGATGTGGACAAACTGGCCGAGATCACCAAGGTGCTCAGCCAGCAGAAGGCTTCGCTGGGCGAGGCGCTCGACGCCGCCCCGAACGCGCTGGCGAACGTGCTCGGCGCGTACAACCAGGGCGCCGGGACACTCGACGGCCGAGGGAACCTCACCGAATTCTCGGGGGCGAAATGAAGTCCCGGCTCACCTGCGCCGCCGTACTGGTCGTCACGCTGGCCGCCACCGGCTGCGGCAGCGGTGTCGACGTCTACGATATCCCGCTGCCGGGTGGCGCCGCGCTCGGCGAGCATCCGATCCACGTCACGGCGAGTTTCACCAACGTGCTGGATCTCGTTCCCCAGTCCGGCGTGAAGGTGAACGACGTCCCGGTCGGCCAGGTGCGGACGGTCGAGCTGGCGCCCGACGGGCGCAGCGCGGTGGTCGGGCTGCTGCTCAGCGGGGACGTCAACCTGCCTGCCAACGCCGTCGCGCGGCTGAGGCAGGCGAGCATTCTCGGCGAGAAGTTCGTCGAGCTCGCGCCGCCGGACGACGGGACCCCGAGCGGGCGGCTGGTCGACGGCGCGGTGATCCCGCTCGCGCGTTCGTCGCTGACCCCGGAGATCGAGGAGGTCTTCGGCGCGCTTTCCTTGCTGCTCAATGGTGGAGGCGTCGCGCAGGTACAGAACATCACCCGCGAACTCAACGACGCGCTCGGCGGCAAGGAGAGCGCGGCCCGCAGCCTGTTGTCCAATTTGGACACGTTCGTGCGCGGTCTCGACGAGCACAAGGCGGAGATCACCCGCGCCATCGAGAGCGTCAACAAACTCGCGGCGACGCTGAACTCGAACACCGAGGAGATCAAGGCGACGCTGAACGGGCTCACCCCCGGCATCGAGGTGCTGAACCAGCAGCGTCAGGCACTGGTCGGGATGCTGAAATCGCTGGACGGGCTCACCTCGGTCGCGGTCGACACGGTGAACCGCAGCAAGGACGACCTCGTCGCGGATCTCAAGGCGCTCGAACCGATGCTGCGGAAGCTGGCCGAGTCGGGGGACAAACTGCCGAAGGCGATGGAGATGATCTTCACCTTCCCGTTCCCCGACGCCGCGCTCGACGCACTCCGCGGTGATTACCTGAACACGTTCCTGACCTTCAAGAACAGTGGTGGCCGCTGATGCTGACCAGGTTCGTCCGCGCCCAGCTGGTGGTCTTCGTGGTCATCGCGGTCCTCGGCGTCGCCTATGTCGGCGCGACGTACGCGGGGCTGGACAAGCTGGTACTCGACCGCGGCTACACCGTCAAAGCGCGGTTCGCCACCGGCGGCGGCATCTTCGGCAACGCCGAGGTCACCTACCGGGGCGTGCCGATCGGCCGGGTCGGCGAACTGCGGCTGACCGCCTCCGGGATGGAGGTGGATCTCGACATCGATCCGGGCGGCCCGGAAGTGCCCGCGGACACCGAAGCGGTCGTCGCCAACCGATCCGCCGTCGGCGAGCAGTACGTCGACCTGCGGCCTCGTCGCGGTGACGGCGCCACGTTGCGGGACGGCTCGGTGATCTCCGAGGCGGATACGAAGATCCCGCTGCCGGTGGACGTGGTCCTGTCCAGTGTGGACTCGTTCGCCAATTCGGTGCCGCAGCCCGCGCTGCGGACCGTGGTCGACGAGCTGTACAACGCGACGTCCGACGCGGGGCCGGCGCTGGATCAGCTCGTCGGGCGGGGTATCGAGTTCGTCCAGGAGGCGAGCGCCCACGTCGGCCCGCTGACCAGGTTCGTGACCGACGCGCAGACCGTGCTCGACACGCAGGTCTCGCAGGCGGACGCGATCCGCTCGTTCGGCGCGAACGCGAAACTGCTCGCCGAGACGCTGAAGAGTTCCGACGGGGATCTGCGCCGGCTGATCCCGGCCGTCCCGGCGGCGGCGAACGAGGTCAGTTCCGTGCTGCGGGAGACCGGGCCGAGTCTCGGCGTCCTGCTGGCGAATCTGCTGACCACCGCGGACGTGCTGGAATCACGGCAGGACGGCATCGAGCAACTGCTGGTCACCGCGCCGAAAGCGGTCGCGGCCGGACACGCGATCATGGGGCCGGACGGTGCGCACGTCGGCCTTTCGCTGACCTTCTTCGACCCGCCGCCGTGCGTGACCGGCTACAACACCGGCTACCGCGACGGACTCGACACTTCGGCCCGTCCCTTGAACACCGCCGCGCGCTGTGCCTTGCCGAAGGGCAATCCGACGAACGTGCGTGGCTCGCAGAACGTGCCGGGAAGGTGAAGCCCATGACCAGACTCGCCGCCGTTCTCGCCGTGGTCGCCACGGCACTCGCCGTCTGGTTCGGCTACTCCTGGTGGGACGCGAGCCGGGACGACGGCGTCGCGCGGGCCACGGTCCGGGAGGACGCGTTGCAGGCGGGCAGGCAGGCGGTCGCCGCACTGACCACTTTGGACTATCGGCAGGCCGATCAGGGTTACCAGAACTGGCTGAACCTCTCCGGTGGCGCCTTGCACGACGAGCTGGCGCGGGACCGGGAAGGCGGGCTGGCCCGGATCGGCCAGGCGAAGACCGTCACCACCGGCAGGGTCGTCGACGCCGCGGTGACCGAAGTGGACAGTGGCGGCGGGACCGCCGAGGTGATCGCGTCGGTCGAACTCGAGGTCCGGCCCGACGGCGGTGAAGCAGTGACCAAGCACAACCGGTTCCGCGCCGGCCTGAACCGGACGCCGGACGGGTGGCGCGTCACGTCGCTCGGCCAGGTGCCGGTGACCGACACCGGAAAGCCCTGACGGAGGACGCGATGTCGACGAAACGAACCGTCAAACCGGTACGGCGCGCGGTGAAGGTGGCCGGGAAAATGGGTGGGAGCGCCCGGACGAGTGTCATCGAGGCTCCCGAGCCAGAACCCACCGATGAGGTTCTTGAGCCTGACTCCGCCGATGCGGTCGCCGAGCCTGTGCGGCGCCGTCGTCTTCCGGTGGTGTTCGGCGCGGTCGCGCTGGTGATGGCGGGCCTCGCGGGGTGGTTCGCGATCGAGGCGCGGGACGCCACCGCGGTGCTGACCCACAACACCGCGCTGACCGACGTCGCCACGACCGCCGAGGTGAGCGACCAGGTCGGCAAGGCACTCGGCACGGTCTTTTCCTACCGCTACGACGATCCGGCCAAAAGCGAACAGGCAGCGAAAGAGGTGCTGACCGGCCCGGCGCTGGGGCAGTACGACCAGTTGTTCGCCCAGGTCCGGAATCTCGCCGTGGCGCAGAAACTGGTCGTGACCTCGACTCCGGTGGTGTCGGGTGTCAAGGTGCTCGACGGCGACCGGGCGTCGCTGCTGGTGTTCCTCGACCAGACCGGCGTGCGCGGCGACGGACAGCGGAGCACGGGTGCGGCCCAGCTGAGCGTCACCGCGGAACGCTCCGACGGGAAGTGGCGAGTGACCGCCCTCGCCGCCGCCTGACCCACCCTCGCATTTAGAGGACTAAACGCGAGGGTGCGCCGGGTGCTCGTGAGTGGTAATGATGGCCTCCTTCCTTGCGCTAGGCGCAAGGAAGGAGGCCATTATGTACTGGGGAAGGTGTGAAGGTCGAGTTTCCTCGGCTGAGCCGAGGGAAGGGGTCCTTCACGCGCAGCCGTTGTGACTGGTGGTGCTGCTGAGGCTCGTGATGGTCGTCCGGGGCGGGTGAGGGGAACTTTGAGGGACTCTGGGTCCCTCAAGGAGTCCTTCACGGCCCGGCCGTCACCGGACCCACCCGCCGTAGGTACCTGAAACACCCTTGGCCAGAACCGTCATTACCGCTCACGACTCCGCGTGAGCGGGCCTCGCTGGTCAGCCGGGTCGTCACGGTGTCCCAAGCGCCTCACCTGAGACGATCAACGTCTCAAGCGTGGCGCTCGCGACCTCGCCCGGGTCGCCACGCACGACCACGCCCGCGGTCACGGTGGCTCCAGGAGCGGAAAGCGTCCTTCGCCGCATGCGACGCGGGGAAGGGGCCCTTCGCTGCGTGCGATGTGGGGAAAGCGTCCTTCGCGGAGTCGGGTGAGGAGTAGCTTCAGGAGGGGATCGCCCGCAGGGCCAGGATCATCTCGAACCGCCGCTCCGGATCCCGCAGGCCGTCGGCGAACAGCGCCTCCAGTTCCTGCGCGCGTGACCGCACCGTCTGCGGATGGACCGCGAGCCGTTCCGCCACCTCGCGGACGTTCCCGCAGGTCTCCAGCCACGCCAGCAAGGTCCCGGCCAGCCGCGTGTGCTGCTTCCCGGTCAGCCCGGCCAGCGGCCCGAGCCGCTCCCGCACCAGCTCGGCGGCCAGAAACGGTTCCTTGAGCAGCCACAGTCGCGAAAGGTGGTCGACGCACCACGTCACGGGCTCGTCGGCGAGCGCGCCCGACTCGACGAGCCGCAGTGCCTCTCGTGCGGCCCGCAGGGAGCGTGCGGCGAAGGCCGGGGGGACGGCGGGGCCGATCGCGGCTCGCCATCCTGCCAGGGATTCGGCGAATCGTTCCCGTTCGTCCGGTTCCGGAGCGGGAAGCAACAGACAGGGCGAACTGCTCTCGAAGTCCGCCAGCGCGCTCGAAGCAGCCGCCGGAACTTCTTCCGACGGCTGGTCGAGGGCGACGGCGACGAGGAGCTCGGGCAACTGCCAGCGCGCGAGGTCGGCCGCGTGTTTGACGACGTCGGGCGGTGACGGCGGTTCGGTGAGCAGGAGCTCCATCAACCGGTGCCGCCGACGCTCCAGCGCGCCGGCGGCCTTCTCGCGCGCCTCCGCGTGCCCCTCGACCGACAGCGCCGAGAGTTCGTCGATGTAGGCGAAGATGGCTTCCGCGAGCAGGCACAGCGTCGCCGAAGGCACACCCGTGCGCCGACCCGCTTCGGCCACCCGTCGCCAGGTCACCCTGGCCCCGACCCGGTACGCGGCCTGGAGGACGTCGACGTTGCGGCCCTGGTGGAACTCCTGGACGCCCAGGCTCAGGAACACGCTCCGGCGGTCTTCCGACGGCGCTTCCGGGTTCCCGATCCGCTCCAGGAACTGCAGGAACGCCATCTGGACGCCGGTCTTGAGCGCTTTCCCGAACGCGCCGTCCAGCGGCCGCGCGTAGTCGGGGATGGTCCGCTGGATCTCGCGGACCACCTCCCCGGCCACGTCGGCAAGCACCGGACGGAACACCGTCGCCAGCTCTCTCGGCAGCAGGGCCCAGAGCTGGACCGGACGCCCGCTCGACCCACCCGGCCGAGCGGGCGTGAGGAGCGGGCCGTACGTCGCCTCGACCCCGCTGCGACCATCCTGCGGTCGGGTCACCTCGTCACCTCGTTGTGAGTGGGAAACGCTGATCAGTCCTCGGCGAGTAAGGCCTCCGCACGCAGGGCGATCTCCATGTCGAGCCGGTCGTCGGCGTTGTTCAACCGGTCGCCGAAGAGATCGATGAGCTGGTGCATGCGGTACCGCACGGTCTGGGGGTGGACCTTGAGTTTCTTCGCGATCTCGGGAGCGCTGCCCCGGGACTGCAACCAGATCAGCAACGTCTCCCCGAGCCGCGCCCGCTGCTTCGGCGTCAGGTCGTTGAACGGGGCGAGGCTGCGCGTGCAGAGCTCACGGACCAGGAACTCGTCGGCGAGCAGCCACAGGGTCGACAGGTGATCGCTGTACCAGGTGACCGGATTGTCCGGCAGGACCCCGCGCTGGACCAGCCGCAGCGTACGGCGGGCCCACAGCAGGGAACGCGGCGCTTCGGTGAGCCGCACGGCAGGTCCGATCACCGCCCGCCAGCCGGGAAGCCGTTCGGCGAGATCCTTCAGGTGTTTGTCGGGGTCGCCGGTGACCAGACAGGGCTTGGGGCCCTCGAAGTCGACCAGGACGTCGGCGTCCAAGTCCGCGCTGTCGGTGTCGAGAGGGCCGTTCCGGCGTTCGAGCGCGACGACCGTGACCTCGGCGGGCAGCGCCCACTGGGCGTTGGCGGCGTGGGACGCGATCGACTGCGGTGAGGAGGGCGGATCGGAGAGCATGAGTTCGAGCAGCCTGCGCCTGCGTCTGGCCCTGGTGCCGGCGGCCCGCTCCTGCGCGGCCGTGTAGCCCTCGATGGACAGTGCGGAAATCTCGTCCACGTAAGCGAAAATCGCTTCGGCCGCGGTGCAGAGGAGATCGGCGTCCGCTCCGATCGCCTGCCCGAATTCCGAAACGTGCCGCCAGGCGACGCGACCGCCGACGCGGTAGGCCGTCTGCAGGCAGTCGAGACTGCGGCCTTCCTTGAACTCGACCTTCCCGAGGTGACGGAAGACCGCCGACCACTTGTCGAGTGAGGCCGTCCCCTGACCGATGGTGTCGAGGCAGTGCAGGATGGCCTGCCGGATACCCTGCGTGATGGTCTGTCCGAACGCGCCTTCCAGTGGCTGCGCGTATTCGGGGACGGCTCGCTGTACCTCCTGAAGGATGGCTCGGGCCAAGGGGTCGGCGCGCGGCCGGAACCGCTCGCCCAGTTCCCTCGGCAGTGACGCCCACAGTCCATTCGCACCGGTGCTGCGCACAGGTCGGTTCTCCACAGGGGTTCTCGGTGCCGGCGTGAAGGCGCGCGGTCGCTGGACCGGACCCGGTGGCTGGCGGTGCGGGGTGGCGGGATGACGCACGTCGGGGTCAGGCCGTGCGGTCCGCAGATCGTGCCGCGAGAACCCGGTATCCAAGTCGGTCATGTTTTTATCCTTGTTAGCAACAAAATCAGCCTCTTCAACGGTGAAGCCGATCCAGATTTTGTGGCTCACGCAACATAAAATCCGGCCGTGAGGAGTGTCAACGGCTGGCGGGGCCCGGATCGGCCACCTGGATGGACTACACCCGAACGGGTGGTCCGATCCGGCGGAGGGTGACATTTAGGCGCGCCTGAGATGGGGCCCAGGTGACAACTTTTCCGGGGCCTCCCGCGGGGTCGCCGCGCGGTTTTCGACCCCGTTCGCCGCCTCGCTCGCCTGAACGAGGACCGCGACGACCTCTTCGAGGGTCAGCCGGGCGGGTTCCGTCTCGTCGAGGAAGCGTTCGAGCTCCGCGCCGAACCGGGCCGGGTCGGCTACATGTGGAAAGTGTTTCGCATTTTCGAACACCGTCAAGCGGCTACCCGGCAGCAGTTCGGCCGTCTTTCGGCCGTGTTCGACCGGGATGAGCGGGTCGTGCGCGCCCCAGACGACCAGCGTCGGCACCTGCTCGGCGAGATAAAGCTTGTCGACGGCACTGGCGCGCTGGCCGCGGAGATCGATCAGGCTGCGGGCGATGAAGAGGAACGCGCGCCGCCGTCCGGTGTCGGACAGTGACGAAAGATGCCTTGTCAGCTCCCGCGTCTCCGGAGCGAGTTTCCCGCCGAGACCGCGGCAGGCGGCGGCGATGCCGCGGGCGATCGCGACGGTGGCCGGGTTGACGGCGGCGGAGAGGGTGGCCTTGGCGCCCGGCAGAGCGGTCGCGCGCAGCACCGCGGTCACCTGGGGGCCGAGTCCGGCGCTGCCCACGAGCACCAGCCGGGCGCACATCTCCGGGAACTGGTAGGCGAACTGCATCGCGATCCCGCCGCCGAGGGAGTGCCCGGCGATGGTCGCGCGACGATTCCCGGTGAGGGCGAGGACGTCACGGACCACGCTGGCCATCGCGCCGAGGCCGTAGTCGGCCCGGGGTGCCCCGGAATCACCGTGGCCGGGAAGATCGGGGACGAGGACCCGGCGGCCGAATCCGGTCCGCTCGAAGTGGTCGAGCAAGGGGACCCAGGTCTGTCCGCTTCCCGAGATCCCGTGCAGCAGCACGAGCGGCTCGCCTTCCTCGTCCGTTGTGGACGGCAGGTATTCCCGCAGCCGGATTTCCTGCCCGTGCAGGGTCAGTGTGCGCGCTTCGAGGGTCATGTCCCGCCTTTCCGTTGTCAGGCGTCAAAATAACGTGAGGAATGCCGGGTTCGTCAGCGTGTCGCTGGACACGTCCGGCTATTGCGTCCAGGGTGACAAGAATGTCGGCGCGGACCCCGAGTCGGATGCTAAAACCGGCCGACCGGAACATTCGAGCATCGACATTTTCCGACCACACCGGTATTCAGGAAAGCATCCGTAAACACCCGTAACCACGGAGAAAAGCATGGATGCGACGATGCCCCGTGCCGGATCGGCGGCCGTTCACTGATGGCCTGCCGGGCGGACTTCCACCTGGACCAGCCGAGGGTGAAACGCGCCCGCCGCGGTTTGCGCTGGGTGCTTCCCACCGTACGGCCACCGGAACGGCGGGTCCGGCGGGTCAGCTCCCTGGTCCACCTTCGTCGCGGCGGTGGGCGCGCATGAGCCGCTGGGCGCGCAGCGCGAGTTGCATGCCCAGCCGGTCGTCGGCGTCCTTGAGCCGGTCGCCGAACAGTTCTTCCAGTTGCCGCAAGCGGTTCCGCACGGTCTGCGGATGCACGCCCAGCCGGTGCGCGATCTCCGGTGCCCCGCCGCGGGTCTCCAGCCACGCCAACAGGGTTTCGCCGAGCCGCTCCTGCTGCTTCTCGCTCAGCGACGTGAACGGGTCGAGACTCTGCTTGGCCAGTTCGGCGCCGAGGAAATCCTCGGCGAGCAGCCACAGCGTGGCGAGATGATCCCGGCACCAGATGATCGGCCCGGGAGCGTCTTCGCTGGTCAGCAGTAACGCGCGGCGTGCGGTGCGCAGGGCGGCCGGGGCGTCGGTGAGTGGTACGACGGGAGAGATCGCCACACGCCAGCCGTCGAGCGCGCCGTGCAGCGACGCGAGATCGGTGTCGGGATCCGCGGTGAGCAGGTACGGCTCGGCGGTGTCGAGGTCGCGCAGCACGTCTTCGTCCAGGAGGTGGGCGGGGAATTCGCCGGCGCCCGGAGCGCGCTGGAGCGCGACCATGGCCGCGGTTCGCGGGACCCGCCACCCGGCCCCGTTCGCCAGGCTCGCGATACTGGACGCGGACCCTTCCGGTGCCTGCGCGATCAGTTCGAGCAGACGACGGCGCCGGAGCGGGGCGGCGCCCGCGGCCTTGGCTTCGGCCTCCTGGTAACCCTCGATCGTCGTGGCGCAGAGTTCGTCGACGTAGACGAACACGGACTCCGCCGCGAGCGCGACGATGTCGGGACCGACACCGAGCCCGCGCACGATGGGCCGCATCGCGCGCCATGCCGCACGGGCGCCGATCGTCGCGCTGTCGTGCAACGGTTCCAGGCCGCGGCCTTCGGTGAACTCGCTCCGCCCGCGCAGGCGGTAGAAGTCGATCCAGCGGTCGTGCGGGACCATCGGATCGCCGATGCAGTCGACGTAGTGCCGCACCGCCCGTTCGCAGGAAACGACCAGGACGCGGCCGAAGACGCCGCGCAACGGCCGTGCGTACACGGCGACCGACCGCTGCACCTCCTTGATCATCGCGGCCGCGGCGTGACCGGTATACGGACGCAGTTCTTCGCCGAGCGAACGCGGCAACGTCGCCAGCATGCGGAAACTGCGGTACTCGACCACGAAGACCCCCTTTGCTTTCGGCGAACCGGGGCGACGGGAAACGTGAATCCCTTTGCACGACCGCGTCGGATCGACGGGAACGGTGCCGGGAGTGTTTCTACTCGGTCGGCAGGCGACGTGTACCACGAATGTGACGTTGAATTGTCAACGGAAAGTCGCGCCCGTCCCACGGACGGCGTTTCGGTGTGGCGGCTTTTGACACGGATGTGGCGCCGGTCCTACGCTCCGTGCATTCGAGTGCGCCGGTGGCGCGCGGACGAAAGGGAATGGGTGCCCGGAATCGTCGGCAAACTTCCGAGCGGGGGAAGAAACACGTGAGCTGGCAGCCCGTTGGTTCGTTGTGGGCACGCCTGCCGAGGGAACTCGGCGACGCCGTCCGGCCGCGGATCCCGGCGATCGCCGGGCACTGCGTCGACGCCGTGGCGGCCGAAATCGCCGAATGCGCCGAAGTTTTCAGCGACAGCGACGCCCGTGCCGCGGCCGTCGAGCTGACCCGGCGCAGCGTCGAACGCGCCATCGACCGGGTCGGCGTCCCCGAACTGCTGCAGAACGACCTCTTGGCGGACTTTCGCGAACAGGGCAGGCTCGCGTTCCGGCAAGGGCTCAGCCGTGAGGCCGCGCAGGCGGCGTTCCGGGTCTCGAGCCGGGTGCTGTGGCGTTCGATCGTCACGGCCGGCCGCCAGTTGCGGCTGTCCGGCGACGTCCTCTACGGCGCGGCGGAATGCTTGTTCGGCGACGTCGTCGAAGTGACGATGGCGCTGACCGAGGGCTACAACGCGGCACAGGCCGAGGCCACCGGACCCGCCGAGCAGCGGGCCAGGCTGTTCCGGCTGCTGACCGGCGGCGCGGGGTACACCCAGGCCGACGTCGGCGCGCTCGCCGTCGCGATCGGCTGGCGGATCCCGGTCCGGATCACCGCGGTCGTCTTCACCGCCGCGCCCGGAGCGCCCGCGTTCCCCTCGGTTCTGCTGCCTTCGGCGGTGCCCGCCGACCTCGTCTCGGACGCGCCCGGTGCGCTGGTGGCCTGCCCCGAAGCCGATCTCGGCGGTCTGCGGGAACTGCCTTCCGGCTGGTCGGCCACGGTCGGGGTGTCCGTCCCGGTGGCGCAGGCGGGCGAGTCGTTCCGGATCGCCCGCCGTGCCTCCGAACTGGCCCAGCGGGGGATGATCACCACGGTGGGCCCGGTGCTGTGGTGCGAGGAGCACATCACCACGTTGCTGTTGCTCGCCGACGAGTTCCTGCTGGACAGGCTGGCCGGAGAGGCGCTGGAACCGTTGTCGGGGCTGGCGCCGAGGCAGCACGACGAGCTGGCGGCGACCCTGCTCACGCAGGTGCAGACGCGGGGGAGCGCGCCCGAGATCGCCCGGCAGCTGGCCGTGCACCCGCAGACGGTGCGGGCTCGCCTGCGGCGGCTCACGGAGTTGTTCGGCGAGCGGCTGGACGACCCGGATCAGCGGCTGCGGATCGAGCTGGCGTTGCGCGCGGAACGGTTGCGTCCGGCCGACGTCTGACCGGGCGTGGTACCCGAGGGGGTCGTGAGTGCCAAGTGGGGTTCTAACCCTAATCAGCACTCACGACCCCAACTCGAAACCGCACATGCAGGCCTGATCGGACACAGAGTTGGCTGACAGGGTCCCTTGGGTGGCGGTGGCTCGTTGATGAAGGGGGCGCATCGCCTCACGATCCACACACCACCCCGCGGGTCAGGCGTCCGCCACCGGGAACACCCAGCGGCGGTAGCCCCACCAGCGGAACGCCGAACCCGCCGCGGTGCCGATCAGCATCCCGCTGACGAAGTCGGCGATCTCCTGTGCCAGAAGGCCGACTTCGGGGACTTCCAGCCGCAGGACGTACCGCGAGATCAGCGGCGGGCACAGGTTGATCGCCACGGCGATCGCGTTGACGGCGAAGAACAACGCCGCCTCGTGCAGGCGAGGCCTGCCGCCGCGGGTTTGGAACGCCCACCGCCGCGAGAGCAGGTAGGCGAAGGCCGTCGCGACGACGGTCGCGATGGCCAGCGCCGTGACCGGTTTGGTGTGCAGGACGGTGAGTTTCAGCCCGTAGTTCGTCCCCAGGGTGAGGCCGAACGCGGCGAGCCCGACGGTGGCGAAACGAAGCAGCTCGCGCCGCTTCCGCGCACCGCCGGGCGCCGCTTCGTCCACAAAGGACTCAGGGGCGGTTCTGAGCACCGCGGGCTCAGCAGTTCGACGTCGCCGGGATGCCCGCGACCCGGTCCTTGAGGAAGGCGAGCACGTCCGCGTTACCGGTGTAGACCGCCGTGATGTGGTCGGTGTCGAAGGTCTTCCAGGTCGTCTTGACCCCGGCGGCGCAGTAGGTCTTGTGCAGTGCGTCGGCCTGCGCGAACTGCACGAGCTGGTCGCCGGTGGCGTGATAGAGGAACAGCGGGGCCTTGATCGGGGTGCCGCCGAGCTTGTTCTCGTTGAGCCGCTTGACCCATTCCGGCCGCACGTAGCCCGCGCTGGTCGTGTAGTCGGCGATCTTCTGGTTCGCGTAGGTGGTGAGCAGTTCGAACGTGCACGCGCTCTTCTGCATCTCCGCCAGTTTCGCGCGGCCGTTGTCGCTGAGGAACGAATCCAGTTTCAGCTCGGGGTAGGCGTTGTCCAGGCCGACGAGGGCGTAGGCGAAGACGCCGAAGCCGAACTTCCCGTCGAGCTGCAGGGTGACCTGGACGAGGTCGGCGGGGACACCACCGGCGGCGACGCCGGCGAGGTTCACCTCCGGGGCGTAGGTCGGCTGCAGTTCGGCTGCCCAGGCCGCGGCCCCGCCACCCTGCGAGTACCCACGGAAGAGCACCTTCGCGTCGGCGGACAGTTTCGCCTCCGGCAGGCGTTGCGCGGCGCGGACCGCGTCGATCACCGCGGGGCCTTCCGAACGCCCGACCACGTAGGTCGTCTTCGGATCCTGGCGGTAGCCCTCGTAGTCGGTGAGCGCGACGGCGTACCCGGCGTCGAGCAGGTCGTCGAGACCGGACTGTTCGTAGAACGCGCCGATGTCGATCATCTTCGACGGCGTGCAGTCGAACGCCGGGCCGTGGGTGCCCGCGGCGAAAGAGACGATCGGTGCCTTCGCCGGATCGGCGTTCTTCGGCACCAGCACCGTCCCGGTCACCGCGTCCGGCCGCCCGAGGGCGTCGGTGGACAGGTACATCACCTGCCACGCGTTGACGGAATCCTTACGCGGTCCCGCTTTGGAGACGCGTGAGCGGATGATGTCACCCGGCTTGCCCGCCGGGAGCGGGGACGGCGGGGTGTAGAACGAGTCGTCGGACGCCGCGGTGGCGGCGGAGTTCGCCGGCGTCACGCTCAGCGCGGTCAGCACACCGGCGGACAGGACGATCGCCAGCGCGGCGGCGAGCGTCCGGCGGGAGGGGCGGGGGAACGAGATCGGCACGGCCGGGCCTCCAGAGAGCGCGGGTCGGGGATCACTCACGACATGCCGTAGACCTGGCGGCAGGTCGAGGATTCGGTGAAGGCGAGGTTCAGTTCCGAGTTGGCGCGCAGATGCTTGATCGGGCCCTCCGGCTCGCTCAACCCGCTCATCGTGGTGTCGGCGTCGGCGACGACCTTTTCCAGGCTGGCCTTGTCGGTGACCTTCGCATCCCGCATCTTCGCCAGGGTGGCCGTCACCTTCGACTTGGTCTCGTCCAGCGTGGTGGTCGCCTTGTCCACGGCGGACTGTCCATCCGGGACCGGCGGCACACCGGCGTTGCGGATCCCGCCCGCCATGTCGTCGAGCGCCACGGTGAGCGAGTTCAGGAAGCCCACCATGGCGGTTTTCGCCCCCTGCGGGTTGTCGGGGTCGAACGCGGGCGGCTGGGACAGCTTCGCCGAGCCTGCCGCGACTCCGGAGCACACCTTGTCCGCCCAGGCGAGCGCGGCGGGGTCGGCGTGACGGCCGGCGTCGGCGGGATCGTCGGACCCGCAGGCGCTCAGCAGGACCGCCGAGGCGGTCACGGAGACGGTGGCGAAAGCGATTCTCGCTGCCGTGCGGCGCATTCTCTTCATGGTTTCCCCGTCGAATTCGGCGAAAGAGGGCCGGCCGCGGCACGAGGAGCGGGAATCCGCGCAGTCTGCGGTGACCGGCTTGCTGAACCGCGAGGTTACTCACGAATGATTCCGTCAGGCAAGCAGGGCACCGGGCGAGAGAAGCAGGGAAAGCGCTGATTGGCATGCGTGAGATAGTTTCGTCCGGTGCGATTGTCACCCGCGTCAGCAGTTCTCGCGACCGCCTCAAGTGGCTCTGTGCTGGGGAAACCCATGTGCCGCTACTAGGAACCGGACGGGCGCACCGTGCCAGGGTGACAATTTACCGGCGACGCGTCAACTTTTCCGGGGAAGCCCTTGATAGCGGTGTGGAAGCGTCGTTAGTTTACTGTTCGGTTGCGATCCGTCAGACATCGTCGCTACCCGGAGAATTCTCTCGGGCCGATATTCATTGCTCTGGGGAATTGTACGCCGTTTCGTATCATCGTTGATACCACGGAAGGACGATCGTGAGTCACCGTAGAGGAACCAAGAAGGCGGTCGCCGCCGCCGCGGCCGGTGCCGTGGGGCTTGCCACCGCGGTACTCGTGGTCGGGGCACAGTCCAGTGCCGCCGACCCGATTTCGCTCCCGCTCAACTACCACTGCAATTTCCCGCTCGTGGGTTCCCAGTCGCTGAAGGTGGTGATCAACACCGATCTGCCGCTTTCGGTCAAGACCGGGCAGCCGACCGGCACGTTCGACATCAAGGCCGTCTCCACGATCAACGCGGACACGGTCAGCGGGCTGAACCTGATCGGCGCGACCACGCTGGAAGGTCAGGCCATCGCGGCGGCGACCGTGGCGGCGCCGGGACTCAACCTCCCGGTCAAGGTGCCCAACGACATCGCCAAGCAGAACATCCCCACCTCGGGCGAGATGACGGTCAACGCGGCGGGCAAGACGCCTTCGCTGACCTTCAACCAGCCCGGCGAGGCGAAGATCACCGTGGGCGACCTGCAGTTGAAGGTCACCCCGCGCAAGGCCGACGGTTCGGTCACCGGGATCACCCCGGACGGCACGATCGACGCGCCGTGCACGCAGGATCCGGGCCAGAACAACACGCTGGCCACGATCAAGATCGGTGACGGTCCGACCCCCACCGGGACGACCACCACCACCCCGCCGCCGTCCAGCACCACCCCGCCGCCGAGCTCCACGACGACCCCGCCGGCTACCACCACCCCCGGTGGTGGCGGGATCAAGTACGCCTTCGGCATCAAGGGCCAGACCTCGCTGAAGGCGCTCGGCAGCACGGCGCCGATCAACGGCGGCTTCGACGCGGACGTGGATCTCGCTTCGAAGACCTTCACCGGCGACCTGAAGCTCGACCCGTCGTCCACCCAGTTCAAGCTGTTCGGGTTCGTCGACGGCCGTTCGGAGATCAAGGTCGAGCAGGTCGGCAAGCAGACCGGTGAGCTCGTCGGCACCGGTTTCAAGGCGCACATCAAGTTCAACGTGTTCCTGCCGAGCGTGCAGGTCTTCGGGATCCCGATCAGCAGTGACCCGAAGTGCGGCACGGTCAGCCCGTCCACCAGCGAGATGACCACCGGACCGGACTTCGACCTGCTCAAGGGCGGGAAGCTGACCGGCACCTACTCGCTGTCGGCGCTGCAGAACTGCGGTTCGTTCAACGACATGATCAGCATGTTCGCCAAGAGCGACGGCAACACGCTCGATCTGAACCTCACCAAGAAGTAACCAGGCAAGCCGGCCCCGTCGCCTCCCGCGGCGGGGCCGGTGCCGTGCCGTCACAGGGAAGGCGACCATGCCCTTTCGCATCAACGTCCGGATGCTGCTCGCGTCGGGCCTCATCGTCCTGCTCACCGCCTGTTGCCTGGTGTTCGTGGCGGTCCACAGCGCGGCGGCGGGCACACCGGTCGAGAAGAAGCTGTCGTTCACCTGTCCGTTCCCGCTGATCGGGCTGCAGAAGCTCGACGCGGTGATCAAGGCCGACTTCGAAGTCCCGACGGCGCCCGGTGGCACGCTCACCACCTCCGGCCTGACCATCACGGTCACCGTGCCGGACAAGGCGGCGCGTGGCCTCAACCTCGTCGGCGCCGCCACCGTCGAAGGCACCGCGGCGGCGGGCGTCACGCTTGTCAACGGTGACGCGAACCCGCTCCCGGTGCGCATCCCGCTGAACGTCGCCAAGACCGACCTCCCGCCGTCCGGCTCGTTCAGCACGGTGGCGACGGGTTCCGTTCCCACGGTGACGCTGGCGAAGCCGGGCAAGACCACGCTCACCATCGGTGACTTCACCACCCGGTTGACCCCGAAGAAGGCCGATGGCTCCTTCACCGGGATCGGTTCGTTCACCTCGGACTGCACACTCGACCCCGGGCAGGACGCGGTCTTGCTCTCCTTCGACCTCGGCGGAACCCCCGCGGGACGCCACTACGCCGTCACCGGGAAGACGGCGGTCAAGGCACTGGGCGCCACCGCGCCGCTGACCGGCGCGTTCGACCTGAGCGCCACCTCGACCACGGTCTTCTCCGGCGCTCCGGTGTTCGACAAGGCGCACACCGACTTCCGGCTGTTCGGTTTCGTGCCGGGCATGGCCGATCTCGAGTTCGTCGCCGACGGACCGCAAGGCGGCGACCTCACCGGAACGGGCTTCGTCGCCCGGCCGCGGTTCATCACCGTGCTGCCGCTCGTCACCCTCCTCGGCATGCCTGTCAGCAGCGGCCCCGGCTGCCGGACGTCGAGCCCGTCGACGGCGGAACTGCGTACCGGGGACGGTTTCACGATGGCGGGCGGCGGCGCGCTCACCGGCGGCTACGCGCTCGCGCCGTTGACCGGCTGCGGTGCGTTCACCCCGTACCTGAGCACGTTCGTCCAAGGCGAGGGCAACACGTTCGATCTCGTGCTGACCCCGCGCACGCCCTGACCCAGGACACCTGTTTCCACCACCACCGCAGTAGTCGGGCCGACGGCGGGCCCGGTTCCCGGCGGCGGTAATCTGCTTCGCGTCACCTCTCGGGACACCTGTTCCACCACCACCGGAACCACTGGTGAATCCCTGGGAGTGCCACGAAATGACGATTTCCGCGCCGGAGGCCGCCGTCCGCACGGTGAAACTGACCGTGTCGGGGATGACCTGCGCCGCCTGCTCGGCGCGGGTGGAACGCACACTGAACAAACTGGACGGCGTCCGCGCGTCGGTGAACTACGCGACCGAACGTGCCACCGTGCAGGTGCCCGAGGCGCTGGCCGAGGACGTCCTGATCGAACGGGTCCGCAAAGCGGGCTACACGGCGGAGCTCCGCGGCGAAGAGGATCCGGACACCGGCTTCGCGCGGGTCCGCGATCTGCGCCGGCGGCTGGTCGTGGCCGCCCTCCTGGCGATCCCGCTGGGGAATCTGTCGATCACCCTGGCGCTGGTGCCGCGGCTGCAGTTCCCCGGCTGGGAACTGCTCTGCCTGGTTCTGGCCGTTCCGGTGGTGTTCTGGTCCGCGCTGCCGTTCCATCGCGCCACGCTGCGGAACCTCCGGCACCGTTCGTCCAGTATGGACACTCTGGTTTCGCTCGGTGTCCTCGCTTCGTTCGCGTGGTCCGCTTGGTCGGCCTTCGACGGCGGCGCCGAACCCGGCTACTGGATCGGCTTCGGTCCCACGGCGGCGGGCGCGGACGCGATCTACCTCGACGTCGCCGCCGGGGTGACCACCTTCCTGCTGGCGGGCCGGTACTTCGAAAGCCGGTCGCGGCGGAGCGCGGCCGGGCTGCTCGCGGCACTGGACGCCTTGGCGGCCAAGGACGTCCGGGTACTGCGTGACGGAGCCGAGCGGATGGTCCCGATCGGCGAGCTGGTCACCGGAGACCTGTTCGTGGTGAAACCGGGGGAGTCGATCGCCGCGGACGGCGTCGTCGAGAGTGGACTGTCTACAGTGGACGTCAGCGCGGTGACCGGCGAGCCCGTGCCCGCGGAGGCCGGTGCGGGTGACCGGGTCGTCGGGGCCTCGGTGAACCGGGACGGCAGGCTGGTGGTGCGGGCGACCGCGGTCGGCGCGCACACCCAGCTGGCGCAGATGACCGCGCTGGCCGAACGCGCGCAGGCCAGGAAGGCCGCCGTGCAACGACTGGTCGACCGGATCTGCGCGGTCTTCGTCCCCGTGGTGCTCGGCGTGGCCGCGCTGACGCTGACGGGGTGGCTGCTCAGCGGCGCATCCGCTCGCGACGGTTTCGCGGCGGCCGTCGCCGTCCTCATCATCGCCTGTCCGTGCGCGCTCGGGCTGGCGACGCCGACGGCGCTCATGGCGGGGGTCGGCCGCGGCGCCCAGCTGGGCATTCTCATCAAGGGCCCCGACGCGCTCGAAGCCGGCCGTTCGGTGGACACCGTGGTGCTGGACAAGACCGGCACCGTCACCACCGGAAAGATGACCGTGCTCGCCTGCCGTCCCGCGGACGGGTTCACCACGGCGGAGGTGCTGCGGTTCGCCGGCGCGGTGGAGGCCGGTTCGGAGCACGCCATCGCGGCCGCCGTCGTCACCGCCGCACTGGCCGAACTTCCCGATCTGCCGCCGGTGGAGCGGTTCGGCGCGCTGCCGGGACTCGGTGCGCGGGGCGAGGTCGAGGAGCACGAAGTCCTCGTCGGCAACACGCGGTTGCTGGCCGAGCGGGGGATCGGCGTCCCGGACGAGTTCGCGGCCGCCGAAGGGGACGGAGCGACGGCGATCCTGGTCGCGGTGGACGGCCGGATCGCGGGGCGGCTGGTGATCCGCGACGTCGTCAAGCCGTCGGCGCGGGCCGCTGTCGACGCCCTGCACGCGCTCGGTCTGCGGACCGTCCTGCTCACCGGTGACAACGAGGCCACCGCCCGCGCGGTCGCGGACGAGGTCGGCATCTCCGACGTCCGCGCCGGGGTCCTGCCCGCGGAGAAGGCCGAGGTCATCGACGAACTGCGGGCGGGAGGCGCGCGGGTGGCGATGGTCGGCGACGGGATCAACGACGGTCCGGCGCTGGCCACCGCGGATCTCGGGATGGCGATGGCACAGGGCAGCGACATCGCGCTGCGTTCGGCCGACATCGTGCTGGTCCGCGAAGACCTGCGGGTGGTCCCCGACGCCATCCGGCTCGCCGACCGCACTCTGCGCGTCATCCGGGGAAACCTGGCCTGGGCGTTCGGCTACAACGTCGCCGCGATCCCGCTGGCCGCGCTGGGACTGCTGAACCCGCTGATCGCCGGGGCGGCGATGTCGCTGTCGTCCGTGCTCGTGGTGTCCAACAGCCTCCGACTGAAGGACTTCGGCCGGGTGGACCGACGCGCTGAGTGACACTTACCGGTGGTTTTGTACCATCGCCCCGGACAAGGGGGCCTTTCGTGAAGCCGTTGAACACCGGCGAACCCACCGGCGTGGGGCGTTACCGGGTGTTCGCCGCGCTCGGGGAAGGCGGGATGGGCCGGGTGCTGCTCGGCGTCTCCGCCGACGGACGGCTGGTCGCGATCAAGCAGGTCCATCCGGGTTTCGCGCACGATCCCGGCTTCCGCGAACGGTTCCGCCGCGAGGTCGCCACGTCGCGCCTGGTGTCCGGCGCGTACACCGCTCCGGTGATGGACGCGGATCCGCACGCGCCGACACCGTGGCTGGCCTCGGTGTTCGTACCGGGGCCGTCGCTGGCCGAAGCGGTCGCCGCCGGCGGTCCGCTGCCGCCGACGTCGATCCGGTATCTCGCCGCGGGGCTCGCGCTGGCGCTCGGCGACATCCACCGCGCCGGGCTGATCCACCGGGATCTGAAGCCGAGCAACGTCATCCTCACCGGTGACGGCCCCCGGGTGATCGACTTCGGCATCGCCCGCGCCGCCGAGGGCGACTCGGAGCTCACGCACACCGGCGCGGTCATCGGCTCGCCCGGGTTCATGTCGCCGGAGCAGGCCGAAGGCAAGCCACTGACCCCGGCGAGCGACATGTTCGCGTTCGGCGCCCTGCTCGTCATGGCCGCGAGCGGGACCAGCCCGTTCACGGGTACGTCCACGCCGCACACGCTCTACAACGTCGTGCACGTCCAGCCCGATCTGCGTCGGCTCGCCCCGGAAGTCCGGCAGCTCGCCGAGCCGTGCCTGGCGAAGAACCCGGCGGACCGGCCGTCCCCCGCCTGGGTGCTGGAGCGACTGGGCCCGATCCCGCCGACGACCAGTCCCTGGCCGCCGGTGGTGCCACACCTCATCGAGAGGCAGCAGGCCGAAGTCCGACGGTTGCTGAACCCGCCCCCACCGAAGCGGTCCCGTCGTGGCCTCTACGCGGGGGCCGCCGCGGCCGCCGTCGTGCTGCTTGCCGGTGGCGTCGTCGCCGCGGTTTCGCTGAACAAGGACGATCCGCCTCCCGCCGTCGCGGCACCGAGTGCGTCACCGCCGCCGGACGAGCCCGTCGCCACCCCGGTCAACCCGGATCCGCTCGGCCCGGACAACCTGCGCAAGGTGGACCTGTGCAAGGTGCTCGAAGGCCGCGAGATACCCGGTTTCGGCAAGCTGAGCACGAAGAACGGCACCCAGTTCGATTGGTGCACGTATTCCTCGTCCGCCGGCAAGTGGCTGGACCTGCGGATCGCCGGCGACCTCTTCCAAGCCGAAGCGGGCGGCGAACTGGAGGGGCTTCCTCTGGCCGTCAAAGGGTCCGGTAGCTCGTGTGAGGTGGCGGTCCCCGTCACCGGGCTGCTGCACACCAATCTCACCGCCCGCGCGGACTCGTTGTCCACAAAGGACGAGGCTTGCTCGGTGGCCAAGGCGGCCCTCGCCGACGCGGTCAAGCGGATCCGGGCCGGTGGTCACGAGCACGATCTCGCGGCGGGCACGCTGGCGCCGCTGGACCCGTGCGCGCTGGTCGGCCCCGCGACCGTGGACCGGCTCATCGGCCCGGTGGTGGAGACCGTCCGCGAGCATCTGCACGAATGCCGGTACGACGCGACGGGCAGTGTCCGGTTGAGCTTCGGGCGGGGAGCCCCGCCGACGGAGGCGACGTACTCGGCTTACGCGACCACCGCCACCCTGGATATCGGCGGTACCAAGGTGTATCTGGCGAGGTCGGACGACGGCGCCGCCCGCTCCACCTGCTCGCTGATCTGGCTGCATCGGTCGATCAATGACCGGGTCGGGGAGAACGTCGAACTGACCGTCGGCACCAGCGGCGCGGAGACGAACGCCGAACTGGCCTGCGAGAAGGCGAAGAACTTCGCCGGAGTGCTCATCCAGAAACTTCCGAAACCGTAGGGCCGGGATGGCGAGCCGGTCCGGTTGGTCGTGTGTGGGCGTTAAGGGGGTAAACCCCAAACCCCCACAACCCCCACCCCCCCCCCCCCCCCCCCGCCCCCCGCCCCCCCCCACCAACAAAGAACCAAAA